>NZ_JCADBM010000008.1:0-352266 GCF_059359075.1 Phytohabitans sp. LZ39
GTACATCGCCCGCGAGCTCTACCAAATCATCACAACAAACGACCCTGACCCCGCCGCTTGACAACCATAGGAGCATCGTCGCGGTAGCTCAAATCTCCGGAGAGAGCCGAGCGGGCGAAGAGGCATCGCGGCGCGGCGGCTTGTCACACATGGGTGGCCGGCGGTGCTGTACAGATGTGGACGTTGTTGGGCATGCCCTGGCCGGTGATGTGAGAGCCGCCGTCGCCGGGCGGGGTGAGCGGAAGGACGGCATGGTGTCGAGGTCCGTCCGGGCCGACCTCGAAGAGGTCTTTCGCGCGACCTACCCGCGGGTCGTCGCCGTCGCCGCCCGCGTGCTCGGCTCCCGGGAGGGGGCGGAGGACGTGGCGCAGGAGGTGTTCCTGACGTTCGGGCGGTCTTCGGTGCCGGCCGGTGAGGCGTCGCGGTGGCTGTCGGTGGCCGCGGCGCACACCGCGCTCAACCACCTCCGCTCGGGCCGGCGGCGTGCCTCCCGCGAGGAGGCCGCCGGGGACGGCGGCGCCGTGGGTCCGGATGTCGCCGACGCGGTCGTGACGCTCGACGAGCGCCGCCGGGTGCGGGCGGCGCTGGCGCGGCTGCCGCGGCGGCAGGCTGTCGCGCTCGTCCTGCGGCACAGCGGCCTCAGCTACGCCGAGGTCGCCGCCGCCCTCGATCTTTCACCCGGCAGCGTGGGCACCACCGTGCGGCGCGCCGAGTCCGCCCTTCGCGAGGAGTTGAACCGTCATGCGTCATCCGACTGACGGCACACTGCGCCGGCTCCTGGACGAGCCGGCCGGGGTCGCCGACACCGACCGCGAGCATGTCGCCGGATGTGCGGTGTGCCTGTCCGGGCTGGCCGCCGCCGAGCGGGACGCGGTGGCCGCCGGCGCGGCATTGGACGTCGAGGTCACCGCGGACGTCGACGCGGGGTGGCGGCGGCTGTCGAACGCCGTCGCCGTCGAGGCGCCGCGCCGGGCCACCGCGGCCGCCCCTGGCCGACGCTGGCGCAACGCGCTGCGCAGCCCGGTGGTCGCCGTGGTCGGCGCCGTCGCGCTGGTCACCGGGGCCACCGCGGCCGCCGCGGCGGACTGGCTGCCGATCTTCCACGCCGAGCGGATCGCCCCGGTCACCGCGCCCGAGGCCGACCTGGTCAAGATTCCCGAGCTCGACGCGCTGGGCGAGATGGTGGTCACCGAGCGGATCGACCCGCGCCGGGTCGCCGACGCGGCGGAGGCCGAGAAGGCCACCGGCCTCTCCGTCCCGCGGGTGGGTGACCTGCCTCGCGGGGTGACCGGGCAGCCCGCCTACTACGCGGCCGGCCGGGCCAGCGCGATCCTCACGTTCTCGGTGGAGAAGGCCGCCGAGGCGGTGGGTACGACCGCGCGGGCGCTGCCACCGCCGCCGCCGGGGCTGGACGGCGCGAAGTTCCGGCTGACCGCCGGGCCGGGGCTCGCCGCGGTCTGGGCCGAGGGTCGCCCCGTGCCGGCCATGGTCGTGGTCCGGGCGATCGCGCCCACCGCGTACTCCTCGGGCATACCGTTCGAGACGGCCCGCGACTACGTGCTGTCGCTGCCCGGCGTGCCGGAGAACATCGCGTCGCAGCTGCGCGGCTTCTCCGGCGACGGGACGACGCTGCCGCTGTTCGTGTCGAGCGACGCGCAGACCACGACGTCCGCCGACGTGGGCGGGCGGCCGGCCACGGTGCTCACCTCCAAGGACCGCACGATGGCCGGCGTGGTCTGGGTCGACGAGGGTGTGCTCACCGCGGTGGCCGGCTCGCTGAGCGCCGACGAGGTCCTGTCCGTCGCGCGCGACCTGAGGTGGGACCGATGACGGCCGGATCCACGGCCACGCGGCAGCTGCTCGACGAGCTGCCCCCGTCGCGGGCGGTGTGGTGCTCGGGCCTGCGCAAGCGGTACCGGCGGCAGACGGCGGTCGACGACGTGTCGTTCACCGTCGACCGCGGCGAGGTGCTCGGCCTGCTCGGGCCGAACGGCGCCGGCAAGACCACCGTCATCAAGATGCTCCTCGGCCTGGTGCGGCCGGACGCGGGCGACGTGCTGCTGCTCGGGCGGCCGGCGCGCGACCCGCGGGCGCGGGCCCGGGTCGGCTACCTGCCGGAGCTGTTCCGGTACCAGCCGTGGCTGTCCGCCGCCGAGGTGATGGCGCTGCACGTACGGCTCGCCGGCGTGACCGTGCCGGAGGAGGAGCGCCGCGAGTGCCTGGCGACCGTCGGTCTCGCCGACCGCGCCGGAGACCGGGTGGGTGGTTTCTCCAAGGGAATGCAGCAGCGCCTCGGGCTGGCCGTCGCGCTGGTGGCCCGCCCCGAGCTGATCGTGCTCGACGAGCCGACCAGCGCGCTCGACCCGCTCGGCCGGGCCGACGTGCGCGACCTGCTGCTGTCGCTGAAGGAACGCCAGGTCGCCGTGCTGCTCAACTCGCACCTCATCGGCGAGGTGGAGCGGGTCTGCGACCGGGTCGTCATCCTCGACAAGGGCAAGGTCGCCGCGTCCGGCACCCTCGCCGAGCTGCTCGGCCAGCGCGAGCTGCGGCTGCGGCTCGACGGGGTCGGCCCGGAGGCGGAGGCCCGGCTGGCCGCCGAGGGGCAGCTCACCCGCACCGGGGACGACTTCACCGTCGCCCTCCCGGACGTCGGCGTCGTGCCCGATCTCGTCGCCGACCTGGTCCGGCTGGGCGTTCGCGTACACGCCGTCGAGCCCGGCCGCATCAGCCTCGAAGAACGCCTGCTGGACATCCTTCGCGCGGGGAGTGACCACCGATGAACGCCCGGATCGTGCTCACCATCGCCGCCCTCACGCTGCGCGAGGCCGCCCGCCGCAAGGTGTTGCGCTCGCTCGCCGTCATGACGGTCGTGCTGCTGTCGCTCAGCGCCTGGGGCTTCTACCGGCTGGACGCCGAGTTCGGCGGGCTGACCAGCGGTGAGGCGCGCATCGCCGCATCCGTGGTCCTCAACCTGGTCATGTTCGGGCTCAGCATGATCGCCGCGCTCGGCACCGCGTTCCTCGCCGGCCCCACGATGGCCGGCGAGATGGAGTCGGGCACCGCGCTCGCCATCCTGGCCCGGCCGATCCGCCGCGAGGCGGTGCTGCTGGGCAAGTGGCTGGGGTTGGTCACGTTCGGCGGCGTCTTCGTGGCACTCGCCGGGCTGACCCAGTTCCTCATCGTGTGGGTGACGATGGGGTACTGGCCGCCGAGCCCGGTCGTCGGGCTGGCGCTGCTCGCCGCGCAGACCGCGGTGCTGCTCACGCTCGGGCTGCTGCTGTCGACCGCGATCTCGCCCATGGCGTCCGGCATCGTCGCCGTCGGCCTCTTCGGCGCCACCTGGATCGCGGGCGTGGTCGGCGGGCTCGGCGACGCCCTCGGCAACGAGAGCGTCGCCCGGGTCGGCACCGTCTCCCGCATGATCCTGCCGACCGACGGCCTCTGGCGGGGTGCGATGAGCTCCTTCCAGGAGCCGAACCTGCTGTCGCAGTTCGCCGAGCTGCGCGGTCAGCCGTTTCTGAGCGACGCCGGCCTCACCGTCCCCTACGTCGCCTGGGCCGCCGTCTGGGTCACCCTGATCCTCGGGCTCGCCGCGGTCTCCTTCCGCCGCCGCGACCTGTGAACCAGGCCTAGCCGCTGGCGCACGCCGTGCCGTTGAGGGTGGCGCCGGTGGGTGCCGGGTTGGTGCCGCTGTAGCTGGCCTGGAAGCCGAACGTGGCGCTGCCGCCGGCCGGGATGTTCGCGTTGTACTCCTGGCTGGCGGCGGAGACCTGGCTGCCGCTCTGCGTGACGCTCGCGTTCCAGGCGTTGGTGACGGCCTGGTCGCCCGGGAACGTGAACCGCAGCGTCCACCCGTTCACCGGCGCCGAGCCCGCGCTGACCCGCACCTCGGCGACGAAGCCGTTGGCCCACTGGTTGCTCACCGTGTACTTGACGGTGCACGAGAGCGTGCCTCCGGCCGGCGTCGTCGGCACGGCGGTGGTGGCCGGTGGCCGGGTGGTCGTCGCGGGTCGCGTGGTTGGTGCCGGCGGGGTCGTCGGGGCGGGTGGGGTGGTCTGCGCCGGCCGGGTCGTCGGGACCGACGGCGAGGGCGTCGTGGGCCGGCCCGGGTAGTTGAGGCCGAAGCCGTACGCGAACAGGGGCGGCTTGCCGTCGCCCACGTTGATCGGCTGCTGGGAGACGCTCCGCATCCAGGTCACCGGCAGCTTCGCCGTCGGGTTGTAGTCGCCGAACAGCACGTCGGCGACGCCCTGCCCCTCGGTGCCGGGCAGCCACGCGGCGACCAGTGCCGCCCACCCGTCGACCTGCGCGGCGATGTCGAGCGGGCGGCCGGAGACCAGGACCACGGTCACGGGTACGCCCGAGGCGCGCAGCCGCGTCAGCACGGCCAGGTCGGCGCTGTCGAGCCCCATCGCGCCGGTGCGGTCGCCCTGCCCCTCCGCGTACGGGGTCTCGCCCACGACCGCGATCGCGGCCCGGTACGAGGAGTCGATGCCGGTGCCGTCCCGGTTGTACGTGACGGTGGCGCCGGAGCCGACCGTCGCGCGGATGCCCTGGAGGATCGTGGTGCCCGGCGTGATGTTGCCGGCCGCGCCCTGCCACGAGATCGTCCAGCCGCCAGACTGGAGGCCGATGTCGTCGGCGCTCTTGCCGGCCACGAAGATCTTGCCGCCGCTCTTGGCCAGCGGCAGGACCCCGCCCTCGTTCTTGAGCAGCACCTGCGACTTGCGTACCGCGTCGCGGGCCAGGTCGCGGTGCGCCTGGTTGCCCACGGTGGAGGTCAGCCCCCGGTCGGCGAAGCGCCGCTCGAACAGGCCCAGCTCGAACTTCTTGGTCAGGATGCGGCGGTTGGCGTCGTCGATCCGCTCCATCGTGATGCGGCCGGCGTCCACCTCGCCGCGCAGCAGCTGGAGGAACTGCCGGTAGTCCGTCGGCACCATCACCATGTCGATGCCCGCGTTGACGGCGGCGGAGATCTCCGCGCCGGTGAAGCCGCGCTGGCCGTCGATCTGGTCGATGCCCGCCCAGTCCGAGACCACGAAACCCTGGAACGCCAGCTCGCCCTTGAGGATGTCGGTGAGCAGGCGCTTGTGGCTGTGCAGCTTCTGCCCGTTCCAGCTGCTGAAGGAGACCATGATGGAGCCCACGCCCTGCGCGACGGCCGCCTGGAACGGTGGGAGGTGGGTCGAGCGCAGCTCGGCCTCGGAGATCTCCGTGTTGCCCTGGTCGCGGCCGCCGGTGGTACCGCCGTCGCCGACGTAGTGCTTCGCGGTGGCGAGGATCGAGGTGGGCTCGCCGAGGTTGGTGCCCTGGAAGCCGCCGATGATCGAGGTCATCGCGGTCGGGATCTCGGCCTGCTCGCCGAACGACTCGTACGTGCGCCCCCACCGGTCGTTGCGCGCCACACACAGGCAGGGCGCGAAGGTCCAGTCGATGCCGGTGCCGGCGACCTCCTCGGCAGTGGCCCGGCCGACCGCCTGCGCCAGCCCCGGGTCGCGGCTGGCGCCGAGCCCGATGTTGTGCGGAAACATCGTCGCGCCGCGCACGTTGTTGTGGCCGTGCACGGCGTCGACGCCGTAGATGATCGGGATGCCGAGCGGCGTGGCCTGCGCCGCGCTCTGGAACCCGTCGTACATGTCCGCCCACCCGGTCGGCGTGTTGTCGGCCGGCGCCGAGCCGCCGCCGGACAGCACCGACCCGATCCGGTACGCGGCGATGTCCTGCGGGCTGGTCAGCGCGGCCCGGTCGACCTGGGCGAGCTGGCCCAGCTTGTCTTCGAGCGTCATCCGCCCGAGCAGGTCGGCGACCCGCGCCGGCACCGGCTGCGCCGCGTCGAGGTAGGCCGGCCCGGCCCGGTTGGCGGTGGCGCCCGCGTCCTGCGCCGGCCCGACGAGGTCGAGCGCCGAGGCGACCAGCGTGGCCGCCGCCAGGCACACGCAGACGACCGTCGCGGCGATCATCGTGCGGCCGTGGCGATCGAGGCGCAGCACCTTGCGGTGGTGCGCCGGAGCGTTGGGCTCCTCTTCTTCGGCGGGGGGCGTTGCGGACATGCGGGCACTCCTTGATGGACCTGGGGCAACGAGGAACCGCCGGTCATGACCGACCGGCACGGATGCCCGGAATCCCGCAGTGACCCAAATCTATGCGTTTCGGTCTCGGCCGGTCAAGGCCCTCCCATCCGCGTAGGGTGGGGCGGGTGGACGCCTCGGCTTGGGCGCTGCTCGGCGCGCCGTGGGACTGCTCGGGTGAGGGCCGCGGCGAGGCCAGCGCGCCCGCCGCGCTCCGCGCCGCCGGCCTGGGCGACCTGGTCGGCCTCGACGCGGGCGACGCCGCCACCGCCGTCACGAGCACCGCCCGCGACCCGGCCACCGGCGTCCGCGCGCTCGACGACACCCGCCGCGCCGCGCACGCGCTCACCACAGCCCTCACCGACCTGCTCGCCCGCGCGCCCGACCGCCGCCCGCTGGTCGCGGGCGGCGACTGTAGCATCCTGCTCGGCATCGTCCCGGCGCTGCGCGCGCGAGGCGCCCTCGGTCCGCTCGCTCCGGCGCCGGATGCCGGCCCGATCCGGGCCGGTGGCCCGAGGCTCGACGCCGGGTCGAGCCAGGTGGGCCTGTGGTTCGTCGACGGCCATCCCGACTACCAGTCCCCGGCCGACTCGGACACCGGCGAGACGGCCGACCTCGACCTCGCGCTGGTGACCGGCGACGGCCCCGAGCCGCTGGTGTCGCTCGCCGGCCCGCCACCGATGGTCCCGCCGGACGCCGCCGTGCTGATCGGCCACCGCACCACCGACCTCGACCCGGCGTCGGCCGCCGAGGTCGCCCGCGTACCCCCGGCGCTCCGCCGCATCGACGCCGCCACGCTCACCGCCGACCCCACCGCCGCCGGCGAGCGGGCGCGCGACTGGCTCACCGGCACCACCCACGGCGCGTGGCTCCACATCGACCTGGACGTGCTCGACCCGGCCGCGCTCCCCGCCGTGACCTACCCGCAGCCCGGCGGCCCAGGCTGGGACACGCTCGCCGCCGCCCTGCGCCCCCTTGCCACCTCACCTCACCTGCTCGGCGTGAGCGTGGCCGACTTCCGCCCCGACCTCGACGAAGACGGTGCGTACGCCACCCGGATCGTCACCCTGCTCGACACGGTCCTGCCTTAGAGTTTTCGCCCGCGTCCGCGTCAGCTGAAGACCGTATGCTCCCGCGGGCCGCCGGGCCCGCGGTGCAAGACCAAACCCAACCCGCCGTGAGGCGGCTTGCCCACGTCCGCTCCTAGATCATTCTCCCCTGAGCATCAGCGCGGACGGCGAGGTACACCGCGCGGACGGCGAGCGTGCGCTCCACCTCGTCGATGATCGGCGAGAAGAACTGCCGCCGGTGGTCGGCGTCGCTCATCGAGGTGACGGCGAAGTACATGCTGCCGAACCCGGCGAAGAGCGTCGCGTTGCGCAGCAGCGCCACCGGCACGGCGGGGAAGAGCGCCGACCGCGCCGGCTCCGCACCGATCCACTGCTCCGCGGTTTCCGGCGTCACCACCAGCACGCCGAGCACGAGGAAGAACCCGAACAGCGCCAGCCCCACCACCGCGGCCTGCACCAGCTGCCGGGTCGCCAGCATCAGCAGCAGGTTGCGCGTCTGGCGGCCGTTCAGCGGCACCGCGCGGAGCGGGCCGTCCGGCGCGAGTTCGTCGACCGGCGCGTCGGCGAGGGGCGTGCCCGCGCACGCGGCCGACAGCCGGGGCGGGCTGAGGTCCTGCTCCACCCGGCCGATCTCGTCGCGCAGGCGGGCCGCCGCGGCGAGGATGGTGACCGCGGCGAACAGCGCGACCACCAGCACCAGCCGCCACCACCCGAGCCGGTTCATCGCCTGCCACAGCTCGCCGGTGAAGAACAGGAACAGCGTGACGAACAGCAACGCCGGCAGCGCCCGCCCGAGCAGGTGCACGCTGTTGCGCAGGTCGTAGATCGTGTGCCGGACCGCCCGGCCGAGCAGGGCGCCGACGCCGTAGGTGGTCGCCAGCAGCGTGCCGGCGAAGACCGCCGCGAAGAAGATGCCGAAGCCCACCACCCCGACCAGCTCGTTTCCGGGTGGCGTGACCACACCGTCGACGGCGAGCTGGAGCAGGGGTACCGCCACCGGCATCAGCGCGTACCCGATCAGGACGGCCACGGTGGTACGCCGGGTGAGGTGCAGCCCGCGGCGGGCGAACGCGCTCAGCGCCCACCGCACGGCCAGCGTGGCCACGACCACCCCGCCGAGGAGCACCCAGCGGCCGGAGCCGGCGGCGCGCAGCGGCACCAGCCAGGCCAGGCTGGCCACCGCCACCAACGCCAGCGAGGGCAGCATCCGGGGCAGCACGTGGGTGGCGAAACCGTACCCCTCGATCATGGTCGGCACACCGCGCCGCACGAACCAGCGCTCGGTACGGCGGCTCAGGGCCCGCGAGGCGGTGAAAGGCACAGGTAGATCATGCACGGTTATTCGGTTGCGCCTGATGGGGCGGCCCTGCTTCGCTGGCCCGATCACCTGCGAAGGAGGCAATGATGCGAGCGACGCCGTTCTCTCTCGGACCCGTACCGGTCGATTCGAAGGGCACGGCGCTTGTCAGCACGCATCCTCAACCTCGGCATCCTGGCGCACGTCGACGCCGGTAAGACGACGCTCTCGGAGCGGCTGCTCCACGCGGCCGGCGTCATCGACGAGATCGGCCGCGTCGACGACGGCACCACGCGCACCGACTCCCTCGCCCTGGAGCGGCAGCGCGGCATCACCATCCGGGCGGCGGTGGTGTCGCTGCCCATCCGCGGCACCGCGGTCAACCTAATCGACACCCCCGGGCACCCCGACTTCGTGGCCGAGGTCGACCGCGTCCTGGGCGTGTTGGACGGCGCTGTGCTCGTCGTCTCCGCGGTCGAGGGCGTGCAGCCGCAGACCCGCGTGCTAATGCGCGCGCTGCGCCGCCTGCGGGTGCCGACCCTGCTCTTCCTCAACAAGGTGGACCGGCCCGGCGCCGACGTGGCCCGGGTCACGGCCGAGGTCGAACGCCGCCTCGCCGTCACCGCCGTGCCGATGAGCCGCGTCGAGGCCGGCGAGGGCGGGCGCACCGTCCAGGTCGGACCGTCCGGTATGGACGCGGATGCGGTGGAGAAGCTGGCCACGCACAGCGAGCGGCTGCTCGCCGCGTACGTCGAGGACGAGAGCCGCGTCACCCCGGGCGTACTGCGGGCGGAGCTCGCCGCGCAGACCGCCCAGGCGCTGGTGCACCCGCTCTACGTGGGCTCCGCGGCTACCGGCGCCGGTGTCGACTCCCTCATGGACGGTCTCGTCGACCTGCTGCCGGCCGCGGGCGGCGAGGCCGGTGGGTCGGCGAGCGGCACCGTGTTCAAGGTCGAGCGCGGCGCCGCCGGCGAGAAGGTCGCGTACGTCCGCATGTTCGCCGGCACCCTCCACATCAGAGACCCGCTGCCGCCCGGGCCGGACAAGGTGACCGCGATCAACGTGTTCCACAGTGGCCGGTGGGTGCGGCGCCCGGCCGTTTCGGCCGGGGAGATCGGCCAGCTGTGGGGCCTGTCCACGCACAAGGTCGGCGACCCGGTCGGCCGGCCGCCGGCCGGCGCCGCGAGCGGGCACTTCGCACCGCCCACATTGGAGGCGGTCATCGAGCCGGCGCGGCCCGGCGACCACGTCGCGCTGCGCACAGCGCTCGCCCAGCTCGCCGAGCAGGACCCGCTCATCGACGTGCGGACCGACGAGACCGGGCGCCAGCTCGCCGTCTCGCTCTACGGCGAGGTGCAGAAGGAGGTCATCCAGGCGACGCTCGCCGCCGACTACGGCATCGAGGTCGGGTTTCGCGAGACGACACCGCTGTACCTCGAACGGCCCACCCGCGCCGGCGAGGCGCTCGCGCTCCTCAACACGCCGGACAACCCCTTCCGCGCCACGGTCGGGCTGCGCGTCGAGCCGGCCGCCGCCGGGTCCGGTGTGGACGTCCGCGTGGCCGTCGACTACCGCTCGGTGCCGCTGTTCGTCTACCGCAACATGGCCGAGTTCGCCGCGAGCATGGACGGGTACGTGCGCGAGGCGCTGCGCCGCGGGCCGCGCGGCTGGCCGGTCACCGACTGCGTGGTCACCATGACCCGGTCCGGCTACAGCTCGCCGGACGGCCCGCCCGCGACCCGTGGACCGCTCAGCACGGCCGCCGACTTCCGCAAGCTCACCCCGGTCGTGGTCCACCAGGCGCTGGCCGCCGCCGGCACCACGGTCTGCGAGCCGATCTCCCGGGTACACATCGAGGCGCCCGCGGCCGCGCTCGGCCCCGTGCTCGCCGCCCTCAGCGCCCTCGCGGCCACGGTGGAGGCCCAGCGGTCCCGCGGCGACGAGGTCACGGTGGAGGCGCTGCTGCCCGCGGCGAGCGTCGCCGTGCTCCAGCGCGAGCTGCCCGGCTTGACCGCCGGCGAGGGCGTGCTCGACAGCGCCTACGCCGGCCACGCTCCGCTGCGCTCTTGACACCGCCACCCGGACCTGATCATCCTGATATAGGAAAAATCCTCTCGAAACGGACAGACTTCCCTCCTTGGAAGGAGGACCCGATGCACATCCATCAAATCGGGCGCGACGTCACCGTCCTCAACGACCAGCTTCCCGTGCCTGGCATCGGCTTCCTGGCGGTCAACGCGTTCGTCCTGCACGCGGCCGAGCCCGTCGTCGTCGACACCGGCCTCGGCCTGCCCGACCGCGACTTCCTCGAGGCACTCGGGTCGGTGGTCGATCCGCGGGACGTGCGGTGGATCTGGCTGACCCATCCCGACCGCGACCACACCGGCGGGCTCTTCGCCCTCCTCGACGCCGCACCCGAGGCACGGCTGGTCACCACGTTCATCGGCGCCGGCATCATGTCGACCGAGCGGCCGCTGCCACTCGACCGGGTCTACCTGCTCAACCCGGGCCAGACGCTCGACGTGGGCGACCGGACCCTCACCGGCTTCCGGCCGCCGCTGTTCGACAGCCCCGCCACGGTCGGCTTCTACGACGACCGGTCGGGCGTGTGCTTCAGCTCCGACTGCTTCGGCGCGCCGCTGCCGACCAGCGACCTCGCCGGCGCCACCGACGTGGTCGACGTCCCCCGGGACGCCCTGCGGGCCGGGCAGCTGCTGTGGGCCACCATCGACAGCCCGTGGGTGCACGCCGTCGACCGCGCCAAGTACCTGGACACCATCCAGCCGCTCCGGACGATGGAGCCGCGCGCGTTCCTCAGCACGCACCTGCCGCCGGCGCTGGGCCGCACCACCGACTTCCTCGACATGCTCGCCGAGGCGCCCGGCTCGGACCCGTTCGTCGGCCCCGACCAGCACGCGCTGGAGGAGCTGCTGGCCAGCTTCGAACCGGTGACGGCCACTAGCTAGCTCACATCTCTCTGTGGTTCAGGGTCGAAACGACCTCGACTCCGAAAGCTCTCTAGATCGGGGGTGCGGCGATCATCACAGTCGGCCGCTGGAGGGCCGGATCCGTCCCGCCGAGCGGCCCGCGAGGGGGTCGGTGAGCGCATCTAGCAGGGCGAACGCCGAAATCGGGGCAGCATACCGAACCCGGCCGATCAATGCATCCGCATTACATGCACGGAGAACCTGTGCATGGACATTCAATGCACGCGCATCTAATGTTCGTCGGGTGTCTGTCACCGAAGTATCCGTCGCTCCCGCGGCCACCGCGACCATCCCGTCGACCGCGCCGGTCGAGCAACGCTGGACGCCTCGCCTCTGGGGTGTGCTCGCGGTCCTCTGCACCGTGCTGTTCCTCGACGGCCTCGACGTCTCGATGGTCGGCGTGGCGCTCCCGTCCATCGGTGCCGACCTAGGCATGTCCACCACCTCGCTCCAGTGGATCGTCAACGGCTACGTGCTCGGCTACGGCGGCCTGCTGCTGCTCGGCGGCCGCACCGCCGACCTGCTCGGCCGGCGGCGGGTCTTCCTGATCGCGCTCGCCGTCTTCGCGGTGGCCTCGCTCGTCGGCGGCCTCGTCGACGACGGGACGCTGCTGATCATCACCCGCTTCGTCAAGGGTCTCGCGGCCGCCTTCACCGCGCCGACCGCCATGTCCATCCTGACCACGACCTTCCACCAGGGGCCGGCCCGAAACCGGGCACTGTCGATCTTTACGGTGTTCGGCGCCAGCGGGTACTCGTCCGGCCTCATCCTCGGTGGCCTGCTCACCAGCCTCGGCTGGCGGTGGACCTTCCTGATCCCCGTGCCGCTCGCGCTCGCCGCACTGCTCTTCGCCGCCATGCTGATCCCGCGCGACCGGCCGGCCGCGGACGGCGGTCACGACATACTCGGCGCGACCACCTTGACGTCCGGGATGCTGCTCGCCGTGTACACCGTGGTCTCCGCACCGGACCGCGGCTGGCTCGACCCGATCACGCTCGGTCTGGCCGCGGCCGCGGTAGCGCTGCTGGTCGCCTTCGTGGTCACCGAAAACCGGATCGCCCACCCGCTGATCCGGCTCGGCATCCTCCGGGTCGGCTCGATCGTCCGGGCCAACGTGAGCATCATCGCGCTCATGGGCTCGTACCTGAGCTTCCAGTTCATGATGACGCTGTACCTCCAGGACGTGCGGGGCTGGTCGCCGCTGCGGGTGGCGCTCGCGCTGCTGCCCGCCGGGCTGCTCGTCGCGTTCACGTCGCCGCTGATGGGCGGGCTCATCAACCGCTACGGGACGCAGCGGCTCATCAACACCGCGATGGCCTCGATGACCCTGGGCTACGTGTGGTTCCTGCTGACCGCGGGCACGACGCCGCACTACCTCGTCGCGGTCTTCCCGACCATGCTGCTGCTCGGCGGCGGGTTCGCCTTCGGCTTCAGCTCGATCATGGCCCAGGCGACCGAGGGCATCGACGACTCCGAGCAGGGGCTGGCGGCCGGCCTGGTGCAGACGTCGGGCCAGGTCGGCGCGGCGCTGGTCCTGGCGGTCGTCACCGCGCTGATCGCGGTGAGCGGGCCGGGCGGGGCGGTCGACTTCGGCGACTACCACCCGGGGATCAACCTGGTCACCGGCGTCGCGCTGGCGGGGCTGCTGCTCAACCTCGTGCCGCTACTGACCAAGAACAGGCGCGTCGCCACGCACGCCTGACCCCGTGAAACACCGGCGGCCGCCGGGCCTGGAGCCCGGCGGCCGCTCAACCCGTCGCCGCGGCCCCGGATCCCCAATCAAAGACGCAGATCCGGGCTACTGCGACGCCCGTCGCGGTAGCTCAAATCTCTGTCTAAAGTAGGACGTCGAAGTCACCCCGACTCCGAAAGCTCTCTGCGCTAGAGGCTGGTTGGGTGCTGGTGCTTGGTGAGCCAGGCGCGGATGGTATCGGCTGCTTTGGTGGGGTCGGAGGTGCTGAGGCGTTCGTTCGCCTCGATGTGGAACGGTGGCTGGCCGTGGTCGGCTGAGTCGACCTGGACTTGGTCTGGTCCGGCGTGGTCGCCCAGGTAGTAGACGTTGTCGTCGTCGGCCGGATGAGTCGCGGTGAGGCGCTCGATGGTGAAGCTTGGGACGTGTTGTCGCACCAGGTCGAACACGTCGTCGAGTGGGCCGCCGGTGCGGTCGGTGGGTGCCCAGGGCCGGCCTCGCGTGGATGGTCGGTTCACGCTATGAGCCCTTTTCGCGGTGTCGGGATCGTGGTGCGGCGTGGCGGCGGGAGGTGAGACGGCCACCGCGTGATCCTTCGGATTGCGGGGCCGCGCCGTACACCGGAAACATACCTACGCCGGGTCCGGGGGTGGGGGCAGCTCGCCGGAACCGCGGACGATGAGCTTGACCGGCAGGACCACCCGCCGGGGTGGTCCGTCCATGCCGTTGATCCGGTCGAAGAGCAGCGTAGCGGCGGCCCGGCCGAGCCCTTGCGGGTCCTGGTAGATCGCCGTCACCGGCGGGCTCAGCGACTCGGCGCCCTGGAAGTCGTCGAAGCTGACGTGCGCGATGTCCGTGCGGTCGCGCTGGTGTAGGGCGCGGACCACGCCGAGCGACGTGCGTGCGTTCGCCGAGATGACGGCGGTGGGGGTCGGGTTCGAGGTGAGCAGATCGATGGTGGCGGCGGTGGAGTTTTGGCTGCCCATCGCGTCGACCCGGACCAGCCGCTCGTCGACCGGCAGGCCGGCCTCGGCCATCGCCGCGCGGAAGCCCTGGTAGCGCAGGCGGGTGGTGTAGATGTGCAGGCGGTCGCCGATGAACGCGACCCGGCGGTGGCCGTGCTGGATCACGTGCTGGGTGGCTGCCTTGGCGCCGCCCTCGTTGTCGGCTAGCACGGTGTCGGAGTCGTGCTGGATCGGCGGGCGGTCGACGAAGACCGTCGGGAAGCGCACCGGTCCGTGGCCCAGGTAGGAGTGGTCGCCCGACGTGGGCGTGATGATGAGGCCGGCGACCCGGCGGTTGGTGAGGCCGTTGACGACCATCCGCTCGTTTTCGGGGGCGTAGCCGGCGCTGGCGATGACCACGAACATGCCGCGTTCGCGGGCCACCTCCTCCACCGCGCCGGTGACCTCGGCCATGAACGGGTCGGCGATGTTCTCGACCACGAGCCCGATCGCGTCGTCGCGGCCGACGCGCAGCGAGCGGGCCACCGGGTTGGGGTGGAAGCCCAGCTCGCGGATGGCGACCCGCACCCGCTCGGCCGTGTCCGGGGCCACCGCCGGGTCGTCGTTGACGACCCGGGAGACGGTCTTCGCGCTCACCCCGGCCAGCACCGAGACGTCGCGGAGGGTGGGCCGGCGGGACATCATGCCTCCAGACGGGCGGGGCCGTGCTCGCTGACCGCCCCGGGCGGCCTGCGCGCTCCGCCCTCGTCGCTCCGCTCCCCGGACCGGAACACCCCCGGGCGCAGCGTGGCGGCGAGCTCGCGGGCCCGGGCCGGGCCGACGCCGCCGGCCAGCTCCCGCTCGACGGAGGCGGTCGCGGTGGCGACGGCGAAGACGACCGCGTCGACACCGGCGCGCCCCTCCTCGTACGCCTCGACGAGGCCGCCGACGAACGAGTCGCCGGCGCCGATCGGGTTGACCACCTCGACCGCCACCGTGGGTATCCAGGCGACGTCGCCCGCGTCGCCGTATGCCGTGCCGGCCGCCCCGGCGGTCACCGCGGCCGTCCGCGCGCCCCGGCGGCACAGCTCACGCACCGCGGCGGCGGCCCGGTCGGGCACCGAAGGGTCGTCCTCGTGTACCGACTCGACCTCGTGGCCCGCCAGCACGCCGTCGGCCTCGGCGAGGTTGGGGGTGACCACGTCCGGGCCGGCGTCGAGGGCTCCGGCCAGCGCGGCCCGCGCCGCGTCGACGACCACCCGCACGCCGGCGGTGTGCCCGAGGCGGGTCAGCCGGCCGTACGCGTCGTCGGGCACGCCCGGCGGCAGGCTGCCCGAGCACACCAGCGTGCGGTGCCGCCCAGTGGCCAGCTCGGCGGCGATCGCGTCCTCGTAGCGGGCCCACGCGTCGGCGGCGATCTGCGGACCGGGCTCGTTGAGCACGGTCACCCGCCCGGAGTCCTCCAGGTAGATCGTGGCGACCCGGACGTCGCCGGGCACCGCGACGCCCACGAACTCGACCGGCTCGGCCGCGAAGAGCCGCGCGACCGTGGCGGCGTCGCCGTCCGGCTGGAAGCTGACCAGCGTGGAGCGGTGCCCGAACGCGGCGGAGACCCGGCCCACGTTGAGCCCCTTGCCGCCCGCGGTGACGACCGCGCGGCGCGGCCGCAGCACGCTCCCCGGCCGCAGCTCGGGCAGCCGGACCGTCCGGTCGACGGTGATGTTGGGCGTCGCGATGAGCAAGGGTCCTCCAATGAAGCCGTTGGCAGGCTACCGGGTGAGCATGGCCGCGATACGCGGTGTCAGGGGTGCCGTGGTGTCCACCACCACATGCGGCACCTTCGGCGGGTCGAGGGCGCCGGAGCGCAGGAAACCGTCGAGGTCGGCGAGCTTGCGGCGGTCGCGCGGCGAGCCCCGCGCGGCGAGCCGCCGGGCCACCTCCGCGGGCGGGCAGGTGGTCCAGGCGAGCACCGCGCCGCCGGGGGCGCCCAAGCGGGCCTCGAGCGCGGCCCAGGCGCCGGGGTCGGACCGTTCCGCGGTGAACGGCGCCACGAGTACCACGGGCAACCCGGCGGCGAGGCACCCGGCGGCGGTGTCGAGCAGCGCGTCGTAGGTGGCGGTGCGGGTCGCGGCCCGTACCCGTGGATCGTCGAGATCATTCGGCGCGGCACCGACGAGGGCGGCCACGACGGCGGTCAACGGGCCGGTGAGCACGTCCTGGTCGAGCGGTGCGGCGCCGGCCGCGCGGGCCAGCGCCGCGCCGAACACGCTCTTGCCGGTCGCCGGCGCACCGGCGACGACGTACACCCGGGGTCCTTTGTGGATCAGCACTTGTCCTTGTAGACGTACTTATTCACCTCGGGGTCGTTGAGGTTGTCCTTGGTGACGATCAGCGACTCGGTGGCGATGTTCGTCTCCACCGTCTTGCCCTCCAGGGCGTTCGCCGCCTGCTGGACGCCCTGCACCCCGATGTCGTACGGCTTCTGGGCGACCAGCGCCTGCACGTCACCGGCCTCCAGCTGCTTGATCTGGTCCGGGCCGGCGTCGAAGCCGACGACCTTGACCTGGTTGCTCTTGCCGGCCGCGCGCACGCCGGTCGCGGTGCCCTGCGCGGAGAAGAGGTTGGTGGCGAAGACGCCGACGATGTCGGGGCTGCGCTGGAGCTCGGCCTGGATGATGCTGGCCGCGGTCTGCGGGGAGTTGTGCGAGTACTGGGTGGCGGCCGCGAGCGTGAAGTTCGTGTACTTGGTCTTCACCGCCTCCTCGAAGCCCGCCACCCGTGCGTCCACAGAGGACACACCGGGGTCGGTGGAGATGACGAGCACCTTGCCCTTGGCGCCGCCGAGCAGCTCGTTGAGCGCTTCGGCCGCCTTCGTACCGCCGAGCTTGTTGTCGGTGGCGATCCGGGAGGCGCCGATGCTCGTGTCGTCCACAGTGGTGTCGACGAGCACCACCTTGCTGCCCGCGTCCTGGATCCGCTTGAGCGGCGTGGCCGACGCCTTGACGTCGTTCGGCGCGACGAGCAGCGCGGCCGGCCGGGCCGCGGCCACGGCGTCGAGCAGCGGGTTCTGGAGCGTGGCGTCGAACTTGTCCGGGCCCTGCACCTGGAGGTCGACGCCGAGCTCCTTGGCCTTCTCCTTGGCGCCGCACTCCATCGAGATGTAGAACGGGTCGCCCTTGACGCCGACCATGAGCACGAACTTCTTGCCTGAGGCGCTGCCACTGCCGGTGTCCGAGCCGCCGCCGGAGTCGTCGGCGCAGCCGGCGGCCAGCAGCAGTGCCCCGGCGGCCGCGGCCGCCACGATCTTTCTCACGGTGCCTCCAAAAAAAGTGGGGTTGGGTGTCAGCCCCGGTCGCGGGAACGGCGCCGGAGCTGGTCGAGCCAGACCGCCACGATGAGCACCAGGCCCACCGCGACGTCCTGCCAGTAGGGCTGGACCCCCGTGATGACGAATCCGTTCTTGAGCACCGCCGGGATCCACACGCCGATCAAGGTGCCGATGATCGAACCGACGCCGCCGAAGAGGCTCGTGCCGCCCAGCGCCACCGCGGTGATGGCCTGGAGGTTGTCGGTGGAGTGCCCGCCGATGCTGGTGGTGGAGAAGTACGCCAGCGACAGGAAGCCGGCGAACCCGGCCGCCGTGCCGCCGATGACGTAGACCTTGAGCAGGTGCCGTTCGACGTTGATGCCGGCCCGCCGCGCGGCCTCCGGGTTGGAGCCGATCGCGAACGTGTGCCGGCCGAAGACGGCCATGTGCAGCAGCACGAACCCGGCCACCACGACCAGCAGCGCGATCGGGATCAGGTTGGGTACGCCCGGTATCCACTCGCCGTGCCCGACCGGGTCGAGGGCGTAGGTCGCGGTGTTCACGCCGTCCTGGAGGATCAGCGCCACGCCGAGACCGGCGCCGAGCGTGCCGAGCGTGGCGAGCAGCGGCGGTACCTTCAGGTACGCCACCACGAGGCCGTTGACCGTGCCGATGACGAGCCCGGCCAGCAGCGCACCGGCGAACGCGACCAGGACGTACCAGCTCTTGGACTGGTCCGCCGCGACGTCGGCCGCCGTGTTGCCGCCGCCGGTGCCGATCAGCTGGAGCGCGTGTACGGCGAAGACCTCGCCCAGCACGATTCCGCTCGGGATGGACAGGTCGACGCCCGCGGTGATCACGACGAACGTGGTGCCGACGCTGACCACGGTCAGGATGGCCACGTTCTGCGCCAGCTGGACGAAGTTGCTGCGCTGGGTGAACGTGTCCGGCGCCAGCACCGAGAACGCCGCGATGATGACCAGCAGCGCGGCGAACGTGACCATCGTCGGGTTGCGCAGCAGCGCGCGCACCAGCGGCACGCTCGGGGTCACCGGCTCCTGGGTGTCGGGGTCGGTCGGCTTGGTCTGCGTCATTCCAAAGCCTCCCCGGTCTCGTTCGCGTACGCGCCGGAGATCGCGGCGATCAGCCGGTCGACGTCGGCCTCGCCGCGCCGGAAGCGGGCCACCCGGGCGCCGAGGCGCAGCACCTCGATCCGGTCGGCGACCTGGAGCACCTGCGGCAGGTTGTGCGAGATGAACACGACCGCGATGCCCCGGTCGCGGATCCGCTCGACCAGCTCCAGGACCTTGACGGTCTGTAGGACGCCGAGCGCGGCGGTCGGCTCGTCCATCAGGATGACCTTGGTGGCCCACATCGCGGCCCGTGCGATCGCCACCGACTGCTTCTGCCCGCCGGAGAACGCCGCCACCGGCGCCCGCATGTCCTGCACCAGCCCGACGCCGAGCTCGCGGAACGCGGTCGCCGTGCGCCGGCGCATCTCCGGGTGGTTGTGCAGGAACCGGAACCGGCGCACCTCCCGGCCGAGGAACACGTTGGCCGCCGCGTCGAGGTCGGGCGCGAGCGCGAGATCCTGGTACACGGTCTCGATGCCGCGGCGCTTGGCGTCGTGCGGGTCGGCCAGGCGCACCGGCTCGCCGTCGATGCGCACCTCGCCCTCGTCCGGGCCGAACACGCCGGCCAGGATCTTCGTCAGCGTCGACTTGCCCGCGCCGTTGTCCCCGACCAGCGCGGTGACCTCGCCGGGCATGGCCTCGAACGAGGCGTGGCGCAGCGCCCGTACGTGGCCGAAGGTCTTCACCACGCCGTAGGCGCCGATCACCGGGGTCATGAGCGCACCTCCCGCCAGCCGCGCCCGTGCCCCTCGATGGCCGCGTTGAGGGCGGCCATGCGGTCCACCGCCGTGGTGCGCAGGAAGTGCCGCCGGTCGTCACCGGTCATCCCCACGGCCTCGCCCCAGAACGCCCGCCCGGCGATGTAGCCGCTCGCGCCCGCGTCCATGGCGGTGAGCACGCGCTCGACGAAGCGCTCGTACGCGACGCCGGCCGACAGCAGCGCCCACGGCACGGCGCCGCACACCTTGCTCACCTCGCGGCAGCCGTCCGCGTCGCCCGGCCACTCCAGCTTCAGCAGGTCCGGGCCCAGCCCGGCGAGCAGCTCGGCCGAGCGGATCACCAGGCGTTTCTTCTCCTCTTCGCCCTCACCCGGGTACACGGTGACCAGCGGCTCGATGACGGACGGCATGCCGTACGCCCGGCAGTCGGCGACCACCGCCCGGACCGCGTCGAGGGCCTCCCCCGCGAGGTCGGGCTCGCCCTGCCGGTCGGGGCGCCACCGGACCAGGAACTTGAGCGCGGCGCCGCCGTGCTCCGCGACGAACGTCGGTCCGCGCCCGGCCCTGTCGTACTCGGTGCGGTGCTCGCCGTTCCACCTGGGCTGCGGTGACCGCTCGCTGGAGACGAGCAGGCCGGCCCGCGCGTCGAGCGCGCCGGCGGACCGCACCGGGCCGACGCCGTACTCGACGTCGGTGAGCACCCCGGAGGCGAACGGCGACAGCGCGCCGATCACGTCCACCTTGAAGTCGCTCAGCTCTTCGTCGGCGGAGGGCCGGCCGGCCTTGTCCAGCATCGTGCGCAGCGTGCCGCGCTGGTCCATCGCGAGGATGGCGAACGTTCCCGCGTCGCCGGCGATCTGGTCGAGGGTGGTGGGCATGCGAACTACCTTCCGGAGGCGGTTGGGAGGGGTGCGCCGGCCGCCTCGGCGGCCAGCATCGCGGCGCCGTAGGCGCCCGGTTCCGGGAGCGCGGTCGTCCGCATCGCCGGGTACTGCCGCCGCTTCGCGGCCAGGAGCGCCGGGTTGCGCAGCCAGCCGCCCGCCACGACGACGTCGCGGTACGGCCCGGCGTGCGCGTCGACGAGCGCCAGCAGCCGCGCGGCCTCGGCGACGAGACCCTCGACGGCGGTACGCCAGAGCACGGCGGGCGTGACGCCGTCGCTGATGCCGGCGAGGCCGAACTGCCCGTTGCGGGGCTCGACGAGGCGCAGGATCGGGTGGTCCGGCGCGGACAGGGCCTGCTCGCCGAGTGCGTCCCGGGCGGCCGGTGTCGCCGCGCCGAGCAGCGTGGCGACCCGCCCGAGCGTGAGGCCGGTCGGCACCCCGGCCATGACGCACATGTGCTCGGCGACCACGCCCCAGCCGACCGACATGCCGTGGCCGACGAGCCGGCCGACCTCCGCCGGCGCGAGCGGCGGGCGGACGGTGCGGACCAGCGCCTCGGCCGTGCCCAGCGAGTCGAAGAGGGCGCCGTCGGTGGTGGCGCCGACGCCGTACGCGGCGACCTGGTGGTCGTGGCCGGCCACGGTCAGCACCGCGCCGCGCAGGGACGGCGGCGCGCCGTCGCCGGAGACCCGGCCGACCGGGGTGCCGGCCACGACCAGGTCGGCGAGCAGGGGCGGCCAGTCGAGCAGGGCGGTGGCGGCGTCCCACGGCCGCCGGCCGGCGAGGTCGAGCAGGCCGGTCCGGCTGGCCAGGGAGAGCTCCGCGACCGGCGCGCCGCCGAGCCGCCGCACGATCCACTCGCCGACCGAGTAGAACCGCGCGGCGGCCTTGCTGTCCGGGTGGGTGCGGCGCAGCCACAGCAGCTTGCCCAGCGAGGGCATCGGCGTCACCGGCAGCCCGGTGGTCGCGCGAAACGTCTCCGCGCCCAGCTCCCGCGCGATCGTGTCCAGGTCGCCGCGCGGGTCGTGCCAGGCGATCGCGGGGGCGAGCGGGCGGTCCCGGCCGTCGACGAGCACGCCGGTCTCGGCCATCCCGGTCACCCCGACGCCGATCGCCGTGCCGCCGCCGACGCCGACCGCCTCGGCGGCCACGACGCGGGCCAGGTCCGCCAGGGCGACGGGGTCGAGCTCGGTGCGCCCGCCGTCGTGCCGCCACGGCGTCGCCCGCTCGGCGTCGCCCCGCACGTCACCCCGCTCGTCGACGGCGATCGCCTTGACCCGGCTGGTGCCCGCGTCGACCCCGATCAGCAACGGCCGCGATGTCATCGTGGTCATAGACCCAGCTCACTGACGTGACGGCGAGCACACGATGCTCCGGTACCGATGGCGGCACCGTTGTCCTGATTTTTGGCAGCGAAATGGGTCCTGACCGCGCGCACGGTGCCTCCTGCCAGCAGATCAGCACGATGACATCGATGTCATGAGCGGAAGCTAGCCCTCACGACGCACGCTCGTCAAGAGTTGGAAAACCCGCCGTCACAATTGCCGATCGCCGCGAACCTGTCGCCGTCTTCGCCCGCGACCGCGCCGGACGGGGACCTTCGGGACATCTTTTGCCCGGACCGCGTCAGCGGCGGACCGCCGCTCCCGCCGGAGACCGCTCCGGTCGGCGGCTCGCAGCGCTCGCCGAGACCCCCGACCTCCGCTGCCACGTCCGCGCGACAAGCCCGCACCGCGCGGGCGGCCGTTTGTCCACAATGCCCCTTGCCGAGACGGCGAGCAACAGACCGAACGACGGTGTCGTCACCATGAGCAACTGCCGCGACGGAGTGAACGGCGCACGATGCGAGATCTTGGAGAGTTGGTGCGCCAGTTCAACCCTAAGCGTCCTAGATCTCGAAGCCCGACCCCGCAGCTGGTGACGCTGCGTCAGGATGCCGGCGGGTGGGCGAGCTTGTCACGCGGAGCCGGCAGTGGACGGCCGGGGAACTCGGCTCGCCCCGCGAGCCGCCGGCCGGGAGCGGTGCCCGCGGGAGCATACGGCCCGCAGGTGACGCGGACGTGGGCAAACTGCCTGAAAATTCGCCTGAGAAGATCTGGCGGGGAACGGCCTATCCGGCCGCCGGCAGCCAGCGGAGGGTGAGCTCAAGCGCCTCGTCGAGGCTGGACGGGCGGGTGACCGCCGCGGGCAGGCCCTCCGGGGGCCAGCCAGGGCCGGCGGCGGCGACGAGCGGGGTCCCGCGCAGGCCGGCCAGCTGGCCGGGGTCGGCGGTAGGCGGCGCGTGTGACCAGAGCACCACCACCGTCGGCCCCAGGCGCGCGACCACCGCGGCCAGTGCCCGGGGTGGGACGCGCGCGCCGAGCAGCAGTGAGCGGTGGCCGCGTTCGGCGAGGGCGGCGGCGAGCGCCTCCAGCGGGAGGCTGTGCTGCTCGTCGTCGGCGCAGGCGAGCAGCGTGCGCGGGGCGGGCGCGCCGGGTGGGCGGGGCACGGCGGCGAGCGCGTCGGAGATCGTGCGGGACAGCAAGTGCTCGACCTCGACCAGCGCGCCGCTGGCGGCGTGCCGCTCGCCGACGCCGGCCAGGACCGGGCGGAGCAGGTGGTCCCAGGTGTGCGCCACGCCGCGTTCGGCGATCGTGCGGGTGATCACACTTGTCATCGTGGCGACGTCCAGGCGCATCGCCGCCCGGGCCAGGCCGCGCGCCTCCGGGCCGGCGCCGCCGACGGGGATGGTGTTGCCGCCGCCGGCGCGGGCGGCGGTCGCGGGGTGGGCGCGCACCTCGTCGAGGGGGTGCACCGCCAGCGCGGCGCGGGCCGCCTCGGCGGCGGGCATGCCCTCGCCGGTCAGGCGGCACATCACCTCGAGGCGGGAGAGGTCCTCCCCGGTGTACCGCCGGTGGTGCCGCGCCTCGTGCCGGTCGGGACCCAGGCCGTATCGCCGGTGCCAGCTGCGCAGCGTCGTCACCGCGACGCCGAGCCGGCGGGCCACCTCGCCCGCGCTCAGCCCGTCTCCGGGCGCCGTGTTCACTGGGTCAGGGTATCGTAGGGCCGGCTTGCGTCGTTTATTGCGTCGGTTAGTGGAACGTCGATTGGGGAAACGAAGCGCGATGGAGCCAGCACTCGCCGCCGCGTACGCGCGCTGCCGTGCCCTGCACCGCCGGCACGGCCGCAGCTACTACCTCGCCACCCGCCTGCTCCCGGCGTGGAAGCGCCGCCACGTCCATGCGCTCTACGGCTTCACCCGCTACGCGGACGAGATCGTCGACAGCACCGACGGGCTCTCCACGGCCGAGCGGGCCCGGCGGCTGCGCGCGTGGTCCGACCGCTTCGTGGCGGGGCTGGCCGGCGAGCGGGTCGACGACCCGCTCCTGCCCGCCGTGCTGCACACCATCGAGGTCTTCGGCATGGACCGCACCGATTTCGCCACGTTCCTCGCGAGCATGGCGATGGACCTGGAGGTCCGTGACTACGCGCGGTACGACGACGTGCTGTCCTACATGGAGGGTTCAGCGGCCGCGATCGGCACGATGATGCTGCCCATCCTCGATCCGGCCGACCGCGCGCTCGCCCGCGATCCGGCCCGCCAGCTCGGCCTCGCCTTCCAGCTCACCAACTTCATCCGCGACGTCGGCGAGGACCTCGACCGTGACCGGGTCTACCTGCCCCGCGCCGACCTGGAGCTCTTCGGCGTCACCCGGGCCGACCTCCGCGCCGCCGCGGACCGCCGCGCCGCCTCACCCGCCGTCAAGGCCCTCATCGGGTACGAGGTGGAGCGTGCCCGCGCGCACTACGCCGCGGCGGCGCCGGGGGTGCCGATGCTCGCACCGACCTCGCAGGCGTGCATCCGGGCCGCGTTCCACCTGTACGGCGGCATCCTCGACGAGGTGCGGCGGGCCGACTACGACGTGTTCGCGCGCCGGGCGGTGGTGCCCAACCGGCGGCGCCTGGCCATGGTGGCCCGGTGCCTGCTCACACCGCCCGGCACGCCGGTCGGGCTGCCCGCCGCGAGGAGGTCGTGATGCGGACCGCTGTCGTCCTGTTTACCCGTGACCTGCGCGTACGCGACAACCCCGCGCTGCACGCCGCCTGCGCCGCAGCCGAGCGGGTGGTGCCGCTGTTCGTCCTCGACCCGCGCATCCGGTCCTCCGCCAACCGGCGGCGCTTCCTCGCCGAGTCCCTCGCCGGGCCTACCGGAGCGGGGCGGTCGAGCGGTGGCGGGACGACCCGGCCGCGCTCGAGGCGTGGCGGGAGGGGCGCACCGGTGTGTCCATCGTGGACGCCGGCGCGCGTCAGCTGGTCGCGGAGGGCTTCATGCACAACCGGGCCCGGCTCGTCACCGCCAGCTACCTCACCAAGGACATGGAGATCGACTGGCGGGAGGACGCCGCCTGGTTCGCCCGCTGGCTGATCGACGCCGACGTCGCCAACAACTGGGGCAACTGGCAGTGGGTGGCCGGCACGGGCAACGACACGAAGCCGTACCGGCGGTTCAACCCGGAGAGGCAAGCGGAACGCTTCGACCCCGATGGGCTGTACCGCCGGCGTTGGCTCGCGGAGAGTGTCAGTCGATGATCTGCTCGCAGTTGACGTAGTCGTCGTTGGCGCCGCCCTCGCCCCGGCACACGTCGCTCACCGGTCCGGTCGTCTCGGCCTGTCCGGTGCCGCCGTCCAGATCGTCGGGACCGTCGCCGCCGAGGAGCGTGTCGCTGTCGGCCTCGCCGTTGAGGTCGTCGCCGCCGATCTGGCCGTCGAGGTAGTCCTCGCCGTCGCCGCCGTACATCCGGTCGGCGTCGCCGAACACCGCGCTCGGCGAGCCCGAGTCGCCCCACATGAAGTCCGCGCCGGGGCCGCCGAACATGAGGTCCTCGCCCCGCCCGCCGTACACGTTGTCGACCCCGCCGCGCGCGCAGATCGTGTCGTCGCCACCCTGGCCGTCGATGACGTCGTTGCCGTCGGTGCCGATGATGACGTCGTCGCCGCCCGTGCCGGTGTTTCCGCTGACGGTCTCCACCAGCCCGTTACACGTGATCACCGCGGACGCGGGCGAGGCCACGCCCACGGCGGCCATCGACAGCGCCACCATGGTGGCGGCCACGATGCCGATCCGTCGAATCATGATCTACTCCTTCGGTCGAGGCCGGCGCCCCAGCGGCGGGCGGCCTCAGGCCAGACTCCGGAGGGTCCTCAGCGCCAGATCATGACGGCGTCATCACGGCCCGGGTCCCGGCAGGCTCGCAAGACGGCGCCGGTCCCGGCGGACTCGCAAAGCGGCGCCGGTCCCGGCGGGCTCGCGAAGCGGCGACGGCCGGCGGGCGCATAGCCGCGCCGGTCCCGGCGGGTTGGCAAAGCGGCGACGGCCGGCGGGCGCGCGGAGCCGCACCGGCGCCGGGGCGGCGTAGGGTGGGCGGCGTGCCCACCGCGAGCCGGCCACACATGCCCGACTACGGCGTCGCCGCGCCGACCGGGGGCAGCGGGCTGCTGCCCTGGGAGTGGGCGGCCGCGCGCCTCGCCCGCTCCCACGACTACTGGGTCGCCACGATCCATCCCGACGGCCGGCCCAACGTCACCCCGGTGTGGGGCGTGTGGGACGGGGACGCGGTGTGGTTCAGCTGCGGGCCGCGCTCGCGCAAGGCGCGCAACCTCGACCGCGATCCCCGCGCCACCGTGACCACCAGCGACGCCAACGAGCCGGTCGTCCTGGAGGGCACAGTGGTGCGCGAGCCGGGGCGGGACGCCAACGCGCTGCTGGCCGAGCGGTTCAACGCCAAGTACGGCGGCGAGCTCACCGTCGACTTCTTCCTCACCAACGCGACCTACCGCTTCACGCCGTCGTGGGCGCTGGGCATGGTGGAGGCCGACTTCACCGGCTCACCCACCCGCTGGACCTTCGGCTGAGGCGACCCGGCGACGGCCGTCAGTTGTACGGCATCCGGGGAAACCAGCCGAACCCGAACATCGACGGCACCCGGATGTCCCAGTACACGACCGTGAACACACCCAGCGCGACCATCAGCGAGCCGGTGATCAGCATGGTGCGGGACGGGCTGGCCGCGAGCCACCGCAGAAACCGCCCCCGGCTCGCGACCACGACCAGCGCGAAGACGGCGGTCACGACGACCACGTTGCCCAGCGACTGGAGGATGAACGCCCCGGCGCCGTAGATCGGGTTGCCGGTGTCCACCGCCCAGTGGAAGAGCTTGTTGAACAGCGGGTACGGGCGCCCGATGAGGAACCCGCCGACGAGCACCCCGAGGGCGACCACCCGGCCGGCCGGGTGACGCTCGAACGGGTCGGGCACCACCCTGAGCGCCGCGAGTCCAAGGTAGACGAACGCCAGCCCGATGACGCCGAAGACCACCGACGACTGGACGATCCGCACCGGCATGTCGCCGACCGTCCCGGTGGACAGCTGCGGGAGCCGGTCGCCGAGCAGGACGCCGACGAAGCCGTACACCCCGGAGACGGCCACCAGGCCGAGCGTGAGCCAGCCGACCGGGCGCAGCAGGGCCGCGAGCCCGAGGCGGCGGTCACCGGCGGCGGCGCCGGCGTGGCTCATCGGGCCGATCGACGCCGCCATGGCGATGTTGCACGCGGTGAACGTGCCGGCCAGACCGGAGACGAACGCGAACAGCAGCCCGGCGACCGTGCCGCCGATCGCCGTTTCCTTGGCGTCGTGGCCGAGGAGCGTGTTCGCGACGTTGTCGCCGATCACCTTGTCGACCAGCTCGTACGACCAGAGGACCGCCAGTGCGATCCCCGCCGCGACGCTGAGCGGGATCACCCGCCACAGCCGGGGCGACCGCGGACGGACGTCGACGGCGGGGACCGCCCGCTGCGTGGTGGTGGACACCGGCCCGAGTCTTCCGGGACGGATCCGGGCGCGCACCTTCCAACGTGCGCTGTTCGTCAGGAGGCCTGCTCCTCCAGGCCGTCGAGCACCAGCGTCGCGTACCCGACGAGGTCGCCGTCGAGGTACGGCACCCGCTCGTCGCGGCCCGAGCCGCGCGCCCAGGTCCGCAGCTCGTCGACCGTCTCCTGACCCGCGCCCGCGCCGTACACCCGCATCCGCGCGACCGCGGTGGCCCACCGCACCAACGGCCGCGGGTCGTCGAAGCCGGTCGCCACGCCGAGCAGCCCGAGGGATACCCGGGCGGTGGCGGCGAGCGGCTCGTCCACATCGGACGTGGCCAGCGCGGCGAGGACGGGCACGCTGCCGGCGGCGTCCTCCGGAAACCATCCCAGCGCGTAGGCCGCGACCGCGCGCACCTCCGGGTCGGTGTGCCCGAGCAGCGCGCGGAAGAGCGGCACGCCCTGCCGCACGGCCTCGTGGGCGGCGACGGCCACGTGCGCGAGCATCGCCTCCTGCTCCCGCTCGGACAGCGCCTCGATGTACTCCGCGTCGCCCTCGTCCTCGTCGAAGTCGTCGTCGCCCGGGTGCGGCGCGGCGGCGAGGAGCATGCCGCCGCCCTCGGCCATGCGGCGGTGCTCCGCGATCGGCAGCCCGTCGGGCAGCCAGTACGAGTCGTAGCCCACCGCGATGGCGGACAGCAGCAGCACCAGCTCGGCCTTGTCGGCGCCGTCCGGGTCGGCGAGCACCTCCAGCATGAACGGCACCGCGTAGGCCGTCGCCTCGTAGCGGGTGCCTTGGTGGAAGATGTTGCCCCACAGCTGCCAGCGCGCCTTCTCCCGCCGGTCGGGGTCTGCGGCGCACAGGTCTCTTATCTGGTCGGGCACGTCGGAGGCTGGCCCGTAGGCGTGGCAGATCCGGTCCCAGTCGACATCGTCGAGTCGCTCAAGCACGGCTGCATACTGCCACCCCGAGCGCTGTCACAAGCACCCCAACAGAGGCGGCCCGACACCCGCGGAGGCACCCCGGCCCGGCACCCCAGCCCGGGCCGCGGTTCGCGCGAACCGGCCCCGAGCAGCCACAATGAGCGCGGTACAGGCGAGGCTGAAGGGCGGGGGAGCATGCGCGAGCTGGTAGATCCGGTCGATCCGGTCGTGGACGCGGCGGAGGCGGCGCCGTTCCCGGACGTCGAGGAGTACCGCGCGGCGGTCGAGCGGATCCGGGCCGCCGCCGAGGCGTACTACAGCGGTCCCGACCTGGCCATGGACGACGCGACGTACGACGGGCTGATGGCCCGGGTCACCGCCACCGAGGCGGCCCGTCCGGAGTGGAAGGCCGCCGACTCCCCCACCGAGGCGGTGGGCGCCGGCGGCGGCGTGGTCGGCGACATCACGCACAGCGAGCCGATGCTCAGCCTCGACAACGTCTTCGGCTCCGACGAGCTGCACAAGTGGGCGGCGCGGCTGGAGCGGATCCTGGGGCGCCCGGTCGCCGGCTACACGGTCGAGCCGAAGATCGACGGGCTGGCCATCGCCGCCCGGTACACCGACGGGATCTTGACCTTGGTGGCGACCCGGGGTGACGGGCGCGCGGGTGAGGACGTCACCGCCCAGGCCCGCCGGGCGGCCGGCCTGCCCGAGCGGCTGCGCGAGCCGGTGACGGTCGAGGTGCGCGGTGAGGTCTTCATGACCGACGACGACTTCGCCGCCGCGCAGGTCATGCGCACCGGGGCGGGCGAGCCGGCGTTCGCGCACCCGCGCAGCGCCGCGGCGGGCACCCTCCGCGCGCCCAAGCGGGTGTACGAATGCCCGCTCTCCTTCTTCGCGTACTCGGTGCACGGCGTCGCCGAGCCGATGGCGCAGTCGGCCGCGATGGCCTGGCTGGCGGAGCTGGGCGTGGCCACCACCGCCTACAAGCTCTGCGCCACGGTCGACGAGGTGGCCGCCGCGGTCGAGGAGGTCACCGCGACGCGGGGCACGCTCGGCTACGGCGTGGACGGGGCGGTCATCAAGGCCGACCAGCCAGCCGACCGCGAGCGGGCCGGCTCGTCCAGCCGCGCGCCGCGGTGGGGCGTCGCGTACAAGTTTCCGGCCGACACCCGCACCACCAAGCTGCTCCGCATCGAGGTGCAGGTCGGCCGCACCGGCGTCATCACGCCCGTGGCGGTGCTGGAGCCGGTACAGGTCGGCGGCGTGATCGTCACCTCGGCCACCCTGCACAACTTCGACGACCTGGTACGCCGCAACGTGCGCGCCGGCGACACCGTCTTCGTCCGCCGCGCCGGCGACGTGATCCCCGAGGTCACCGGCGCCCAGCTCGACCTGCGGCCGGCCGACTCGGTGGCGTTCGAGCCGCCCACCCACTGCCCGCGCTGCGGCGGCGAGATCGACCGCTCGCAGAAGCGGTGGCGGTGCACGTCCGGCCGGGCGTGCGGCGCGGCGGAGTCGCTCTCCTACTACGTCGCCCGCACGTCGATGGACATCGAGGGCCTCGGCGACAAGATCCTCCACGCGGTCGTCTCCGCGGGCCTGGTCACCGACCCCGCCGACCTCTACGACCTCGACGTCCCCACCCTCGCCGCCCTGGAACGCCTAGGCGAGGTCTCCGCCACCAAGCTGGTCGCCAACATCCAGGGCTCCAAGGGCCAGCCGCTGTCGCGCGTGCTGACCGCCCTCGGGGTACGCATGACGGGCCGCTCGATGTCCCGCCGCCTGGCCAGACACTTCGTCACGATGGACGCGCTGCTGGCCGCCTCGGTCGACGACCTGCAACGCGTCGACGGCGTGGGCCCGGAGCGCGCGGTGACGATCGCGGCCGAGCTCGTCGAGCTGACCCCGCTCATCGCCAAGCTCGTGGAGCGCGGCGTCAACATGGCCGAGCCGCTGGAGACCTCGGTGGCGGCACTGCCGTTGCAGCGCGCCGACGGCAGCCCGATGACCGTGGTCGTGACCGGCGCGGTGCCCGGCCTCACCCGCGACGAGGGCAACGAGGCCGTCGAGCGGCTGGGCGGCAAGTCGTCCGGCTCGGTCTCGAAGAAGACCGACCTCGTCGTGGTGGGCGACGGCGCCGGTTCCAAGGCCACGAAGGCCGAGCAGCTCGGCGTCCGCATCCTGTCCGCCGAACGGTTCGCCGCCCTCCTGGAGGCCCACGACGCCGACGACCAGGACACGGTCGCCGAGATCCTCGGCCCCTGAAGACTCGCGGCACGTCGACGAGCTCGATGAACCGGCCGGTTGCTGTCGGACCCCGAGGGATGGTGAGGTCTCCACATGGAAATGACGGTGGCAGAGGTCAGGGACCTGATGATCAAAGCCCTTGACCATCGTGGCATTTCTGGCGAGCCCGCGGAGTTCGTCGTCGACGACTATATGGACGCGGAGCTCGAGGGAAAGAGGACACACGGCGTCGGGAAGTTCCTGGTGCTGGACAACGCGCTGAGCGGCCGAGCGGGCGAACCGGTCGTGGAAATGCGGCGTGGCTCCACCGCACTGATCAACGGAAACAGGGAGATCGGCCAGCTGGCGGCGCGCACCGCCAGCGCACTCGCCGTCGATCTGGCTGTCGCGGGTGGCATCGGGATCGTGCGACTCAAGAACTTCGCCAGGTTCAGTCGACTGATCCCCTATGCCAAGATCATAGCCGACAGGGGATTTGTCGGAATCGTCAGCAACAACGCCGGACCGCCGGCCGTCGCTCCGTTCGGATCGGGCGAGCCAATTCTCGGCACCAATCCCATCGCTTTCGGATTTCCCACACCTGGCGAGCCCTTCGTCGTCGACTTTTCCACCGCCGAGCGTGTCTGGGGTGAGATCCGCCAGGCGGAGTTGGAGGGCCGGGCCCTGCCGTCCGGAGCCTTTCTAGACGCCGCCGGTCACGAGACTGCCGAGCCGAGCCGGGCAGAGGCCGTGATGGCTTTCGGAGGCGCCAAGGGGTCGGCCCTGTGCATAGCGCTGGAAGCGCTCGTCGGGGCGCTGACGGGAGCACGCACCGGGCTTCAGGTACATGACGAGTACGATCTGGGCGCGGTGTTCATCGCGATCGAACCGATGGGTGGCGACGCTCCCGAAATGGTGGATCGTCTGCTTTCGGAGGTGCGAAACAGCTCTCCGCGACCGGGCGGAGGATCCGTCGTCGTCCCGGGCGAGAGATCGCGGGCCACGCGCCGGAGCAACGAAGAAGCCGGGACCATCGAGCTGGACGACACCACACATGGCGTCCTGCGCGAAATGGCAGCCGGCCGCAGCGGGATGAAGGCCGACGACAAGCTGAACTAGAGACCTTTCGGGGTCAGGGTCGCCGCTCGTCGTGGCGTTGCGTCGAGGCAGATTTGCCCAGGTCCGCGTCAGCGGCGGACCGTATGCGCGGGGTCCCCGGGGAAACGTGGAGCGCGGCGGAGCGTTTTCTTGGGGTTGCTTTCCCGCGGGCCCGAACGGGTCTACGCGGCCCCTTCCTCCGCCATCCTGACGCGGCGTAACCAGCCAAACGGGCCAGACTTCGAGATCTAGGAGACTTAGGGTTGAGATAGCGCCCAAACTCTCCTAGATCTCGAACCTCGCGCCGCTCACACCCTCGCGGCGGTTACGCTCGGCGACGAAAACCCCGTTGCTTTCCCGGATAGCCGACCGGGAACAGACATTGTGGACAAACGTCGACCACCGCCTGGCACGAGCTCCATCACCCCGCCCCCTTTCCTCCCGGCCGCGACCAACGGCGGACGGGTGAGGCCGCGGGAGCAGCGGTCTGGACCACGACCGACGTCGCGGTAGCTCAAATCTCTGTCCAAATAGGGGATTCGGTGGTCAAAGCCACCCCGACCCCGAAAGGTCTCTAGAGCATGTCCACTGTGTACTCCGCGGTGTGCACCTCGCCGGCGACCTGGAAGTCGAAGAACGCGCGGTAGCGGCCGGCGCTCGGTGCCGTCAGCCAGAACTTGACCGCCCCGTCGACGAGCTCCGCCTCCGGGTGGACGTGGACGTAGCCGAGGTCGCCCTCGCGCAGCACGACGAGGTGGCCGTAGGCGCCGAGGTAGCGCTCCAGCTGTGACGGGCCGGGCGCGCCGCTGCGGCTGACCCGGAAGAACATCGGGGCGGTCACGCCGACGGTGGGGGTGCCCTCCATCGACACCGCGAACGGGCCGGCCGTCGCCTGCTTCGCCGCGGCCGGGAGTGCGGCCGGGGTGTGCGCGCCGGGCACCTGGTGGTCGACGCCCAGCACGAGCGGGACCTGGGTGCCGCTGGCCGCGGTGACCGAGAAGTCGGCGTAGACCCGGTAGCCGCCGGCCTTCGCCAGCGTGAGGGGAACGCTCCAGGTGCCGTCGGCGGCCATGGTGGGGTGCAGGTGCTGGTACCCGGACAGGTCGCGGCCCACCACGATCATGTGCAAGGGCTTGTCGTGCACGACCGCGAAGCGGGTGGCCGCCTGCCGGTCCGTGCCCACGATGCGAAAGCGGTAGTCCACGGTCGCGCCCGCCGCCTGGGTGCGGCGTTCGGGTTGAAGGGTGTATCCGCCGCCGCTGACCGTGGTGCCCGCCGCCTGCGCCTCGCCGGTGGAGCCGTCGCCGGGATGGCTGTGCGCGCCCGTGCCGGCCGGATGCTGGTGCCCGTCGCCCGCGCTCACCGCCCCTTCCGTGGCGGTGGGCGGCGTGCCCGCGGGCGCGCCGGCGGGCCGGTCGTCACCGCTGCCCAGCCGGCCCAGCCCGAAGCCGGCCAGGAGCGCCACGATGAGCCCGCCCGCCAGCAACGCCAGCCGCGTGTTCGTCAGGCCGCCGCCCGCCGGAGCCTCCACACCGGACGGCGCCGTGGCGGCTTCATCCACATCGGACGGTTGGCTGGAGGCCTCCTCCGGCGGCGCGGAAACCGCCGCCGTGACGACCGCGCCGGTCTTCCGGGCCGCGGGCACCGCCGGCCGGCCCGCCGAGCCGCCGCCACCCTTACCCGCGGCCACCGCGCCCGAGCCGGCGCCACCCTCACCCGCAGCCGCCGCGACCGAGCCGCCGCGGCGCCCGGAAGCGGCCGGGCCGCCGGCACGGCCGGACGCGGCCGAGCCGCCGCCACGGGCCGACCCGGCCGGGCCGCCGCGGCCGGAGCCGCTCGGGCGGGAGCCGCCGCGCTTTCCGGACGCCGCGCCGGAGGGGCGGGGCCGAGCCGCCGGGGCGGGCCGGCGGCGCCAGCCCACGAAGCCGGCCACGGCGGCCGCGATCGCCACCGCCCAGCCGGACCAGGCGATCCAGCCCGAGCCACCGCCGTCCCCCGATTCGGCGGACGGGGCGGCGGCGGGCGGCGGGGCGGCCGCGGCGGACGACGGGGCGGACGCCGGTGGAGGCGCGGAACCGCCGGTCGAGCCGTGCTGCTCGGCGGCCGCGACGAGGGACGGGTCGGGCTGGTTGGTCGGTGGGCTCCAGCCCTGCGGCGCCGCCGTCGCCTTGCCGTTGTAGCGGAAGCTCATCGTGCCCCGCACCGGCTCGCCGTCGGAGGCGACCGACAGGTAGCTCACCGAGTACTGGCCGGCGGCGGGCAGGTGCGCCACCGTCACCACCGCGGGAAAGCCCGTCGTGAACTCGCGCGGCTCGAACTTGCCCTCGACCATGAAGTACTCGCGCACCGGCTTGTCCAGCGGCTTGGGCGAGCCGTACGTCCAGCCGTTGTCGACCCGCCCGCCTCCCGGTGCGGTGATCGTGAAGTAGGCGTTCGAGGCGACCTTCTCCGTGAAGTACAGCTCCACCGCGGTCAGCGGCTCGGCCACCGTGGACCCCTCGGCGGGCGTCGACATCGCGAGGGTGCCGTGTGCCAGGGCGGGGGGCGCGGCGGCGAGCACGGCGACCGTACCGGCGAAGAGGAGCGCGAGGACAGCGGAGAGCACACGGCGCATCGCAACATCATCACGAGCCTGGCCGGGGCCCACAAGGGCTGTACCAGATTAGACCAGACGGACCCCGGCGGAGCGTGCGCGGCGTGGTCGTGGTCTAGGGGAATCGGCGTGGTGGTCTAGCCCACGGCCCCTTGGCGTGCTTACGGGTGCCCTCAGCGGTGATCGTCCGGGAGGAGGTGGGACGTGCTGACCGGAGGTGCCGACAAGGCGGCGGAGGCGCGGGCCCGCCTGCTCGACCTGATCGACTCGCTGCCCACCGGGGAGCGGATCCCCGCCGAGCGGGAGCTGGCCGCGCGCTGGTCGGTGGCCCGCATGACGCTGCGCAAGGCGATTGTCCATCAAGGACGTCGTGATGTACGGCGGGGCCGACCCCGAGGAGATCCTCGACCCCACCAAGGAACGCGACCCGCGGCTCGCCCACCGGGTGTGGGGCGCTGCACGACATCCACCCGGCCGACGTCTTCCTCATCGCCTCCAACTCCGGCATCAACGGCGCGGTGGTGGAGATGGCCCGGCTCGCCCGCCGCAACGGCAACCGGGTCGTCGCGGTCACCTCGCTCGCGCACAGCGAGGCGGTGCCCACGCGCGACCCGGCCGGTGAACGCCTCTTCGAGCTCGCCGACGTCGTCATCGACAACTGCGGCGTACCCGGAGACGCCGCCTACGAGCTGCCCGGTGGCGCCCGCATCGTGCCCACCTCGACGATGACCAGCGTGCTGATCGCGCAGCTGCTGACCGCGGAGATCTGCGCGGCGCTGGTCGCCCGCGGCATCGACCCGCCGGTCTACATCTCCGAAAACGTCGAGGCCGGCGACGCGCACAACGCCGCCCTCAGGGAGCGCTACGCGTCATGCATCCGCCGCCACGAGCCCTGACCCCGCGATGCGCAGGGCCTCGACGAGCCGGCGGTACAGGTCGTCGGTGGCGAGCAGCTCCGCGTGCGTGCCCTGGGCGCGGATCCTGCCCTCCTCCAGCACCACGATGGAGTCCGCGTCGAGCACGGTGGAGAGGCGGTGGGCGATGGTGACGACCGCGCCCGCCGCGGCGCGCTCGCGGATGCACTCCTGGAGCGCCGCCTCGGTCAGCCCGTCGACCTGCGCGGTGGCCTCGTCGAGGAGCAGCACGTCGGGGGTACGCAGGATGGCCCGTGCCAACGCGATGCGCTGGCGCTCCCCGCCGGAGACCGCGCTCGACGTGAGCGGGGTGTCCAGGCCCTCGTCGAGGCCGTCCACTTTGGAGTCGAGCCGCACGGCGGCGAGCACCGCCCGCAGCTCCTCCTCGGTAGCGTCGGGGTGGGTGAAGAGCAGGTTGTCGCGGATGGTGCCGGGCACGACGGGCGTCTCCTGCTCCACATAGGCCAGACGGGCGCGCACGTCGCCGTGCCCGTACGCCCGGTAGGCCCGCCCGTCGAGGAACAGCTCGCCGCTCTCCGGTTCCAGGAAGCGGAGCATTAGCGAGAAGAGCGTGGTCTTGCCCGCGCCGGACGGTCCGACGATCGCGGTGTGGCCGCGGCGCGGGATGTCGAGGTCGATGTCGTGTACCGCGGGCGGGGTGTCCGGCGCGTAGCGGGCGGTGACGCCGCGGAGGGCGAGGATCGGGCCGGCCGGGTCCGGCTCCTGGCGCGGTGCGGGCGCCGCGGGCGGTGAGGCTGGCTCGACCTCGATGGCCTCGATCTGGCGGATGCGGGCCGCGGCGGCGACGCCGGCCTGGAGGGCGGTGACGTTCTGCGTCAGCTCGGTGATGGGGCCCATGAGCTGAAACGCGTACAGCAGGAAGGCGATCAGGCTGGAGATCTCCAGCAGCCCGCGGTCGGCCCGCCACGCACCGATGCCGAGGATCGCGATGACCGACAGCTGGATGCCGGTCCACGCGATGGTCCACACCACCGCGGTGCGGCGGGCGGCGCGGATGCTGTACTCGGCGGAATCCCGCGCGTCGGCGACGATCCGCTCGCTCTGGCGGGCCTCGGCCCGGCTGGCCTTGACCGTGCGGATGGCGCGCAGCGCGCCGTCGAGCGTGCCGCCGAGCCGGCCGACCGACTCCTGCGCGGCCTCCTGCGCCTTGGCGATCGTGGGCATGAGCGTGGCCATGATGGCGCCGACGATCACGACGGCGGCGAGCGTGCAGCCGAGCAGCACCAGGTCGAGCACGCCCATCAGCACGAGGGTGGCGAGCATGGCGAGGGAGCTGTTGACGATGCCGACGATGCTGCTCGACGCCTCGCGCAGCAGCCCCGTGTCGGAGGTCGCCCGGGTAACGAGCTCGCCGCTCGGCCGGCGGGCGAGGTCGCCGACGGTCGCCGCGAAGTAGCGCCGGATGATCGACACCCGGGCGTCGAGGATCACCTGTTCGGCGAGCGTGCCCATCAGGATCCACTGCCGCAGCGAGATGCCGGCCCCGACGACCACGAGCGCGATCAGCGCGGTGAGCGGCCAGGCCATCGAGCCGCCGAGCGAGTCGAGCACCCACTTGGTGACCATCGGGGTGGCGAGGCCGGCGGCGTTGGCCACCAGGCCGAGGAGGAGGCCGACCACCAGCGTCGGCGTGTGCGGGGTGAGAAAGGACGCGAGAGTGCGGATGCGTGGCCCCATCCGCCGAGTGGAACACAGTTGTTCCATTACGGTCAAGTGGAATTCCGTATAGGGACACTGATAGCCTGCTCACGTGGTGGACACGCACGACACGGCCAGCCGCGCCCGCACCCGGCAGGCGATCATCGACGCCGCCATCGCGGTCCTGGGCAAAAACCTGTCCGCCCCACTCGGCGACGTCGCCACGGCCGCCGACGTCGGCCGCACCACCCTCCACCGGTACTATCCGGAGCGCTCCGACCTCCTCCACGCCGTCCAGGCCGAGTGCGTGGTCCGGCTCAAGCGCGCCACCGAGCGGGCCCGCCTCGACGAGGGCACCGGCGCCGAGGCCCTGCGCCGTCTCTGCGAGGAGTTCTTCGACCTCGGCGACGTGCTCTCCGTCGTGTTCAGCGATCCACAGTGCCTGGAGGACGTCGACTGGGGCGAGCAAGGCACCTCGCAAGACCACTTCAAGGCGGCGATCGAGCGCGGCCACCGCGACGGCTCGATCGACCCCGACCTGCCGGCGAGCTGGCTTGAGACCGTGCTGTGGTCCCAGCTGTACGCCGCGTGGAGCTACGTCGGCGAGCAGGGCGAGTCGCGCCACCAAGTCCTCCGCATGATGGTCCGCACCCTCACCGGCGCGATCAGTCCCCGGTGACCGGCGCCGGGGTCTTGATGAGGGCGCGTGGCGTGCTGGCAGCGGGCCACGCGCCCTCGACCCTCAGGCGGCGCTCAGCGCGAGTTCCGGCTCGGGGTCCGCGGCCGGGGCGGGTGTGCCCGAGGCCGGCACGTGCCGGAGCGTCACCACCGACACGACCGCCAGCGCCACGAACAGCACCGCCGCCGCCGCGAACACGAGATCCATCCCGCCGGTGAAGGCGACCCGCGCGGAATCCAGCAGGTCTGCGCCCACCTGGCCGGGGAGCTGGCCGGCGACCGTGGTGGCGCCGACGACGTTCTCGCCCGCGGTGCCGGACAGGTCGGCCGGCACGCCCGCGGGCACCGCGATCCGGTCGCGGAACGCGGCCGTGGCGACCGAGCCGAACACCGCCACGCCCAGCGCCAGCCCGAACTCGCCGCTGGTCGACGAGAGCGAGCCGGCCGAGCCGGCCTTCCGCGGCGGGGCCGAGGTCATGATGATCGTGTTGGCCATGACGCCGATCGGGCTCGTGCCGATGTACAGCACGAACAGCGCGGCGATCAGCCACCCGATGCCGGCGGCCGGGCCGATGCGGGTGATGGCGAGCGCGCCAGCGGCGGCGAGCACGAGGCCGGCGGAGAAGATGTACGCCGGGCGGACGGTGCGGGCCAGCGCCGGGCCCACGTTGCCGGCCACGATCATCGCCAGCGACGGCGGCAGCAGCCACAGGCCGACGGCCAGCGGGCTGAACCCCTTGACCACCTGAAGGTACTGCGTGACCAGCAGGCCGACGCCGGCCAGCGTGAACGCGAGCACGAACGCCAGCGTCAGCGCGCCGCGCAGCCCGCGGTCGGCGAAGAGGCGCAGGTCGAGCAGCGGGCTGGCCAGGCGCCGCTGCCGGGCCACGAACAGGACACCGAACGCGAGGCCGGCGACCACCGCGGCCACCGCCGGCGTGTCCGGGCCGCCGCGGGCGATCTCCTTGAGGCCGTACACGAACGGGAGGATGGCGGCCAGCGACAGCGCGACGCTGTGCGGGTCGAGGCGGCCGCCGGTACGCTCCCGCGACTCGGGCAGCAGGAACGGGCCGGTCGCCAGCAGCAGGCCCATCACCGGCACGCTGATCATGAAGGCGGCGCCCCACCAGAACGCGTCGAGCAGCAGCCCGCCGACGGACGGGCCGACGACGACGCCCACCATGATGGCGGTGCCCCAGATGCCGTAGGCGGCGCCGAGCTGCTTCGGGTCGGTGAAGAGCTGGCGGATCAGCGCGAGCACCGAGGGCATCACGGTGGCGCCGGCGACGCCGAGCACCGCGCGGGCGCCGACGAGCGAGGCCACCGACGTGGAGTACGCGGCCAGCACCGACGCGGCGATGAAGAGCGCGGCGCCGGCCAGCAACACTTTGCGGTGGCCTATCCGGTCGCCGAGGTTACCCATCGTGACGAGAAAGCCAGCGATCATGAAGCCGTAGATGTCCATGATCCAGAGCTGGGCGGTGCTGCCCGCGCCGAGGTCGGCACTGAGCCTGGGCAGCGCGAGAAACAGGACGTTGAGGTCCACCACCGCGAGCATCGTGGGCAGGCAGAGGACGGCGAGCGCGAGCCAGGTGCGGGGTCCGGCCTTGGTCGGCATGGTCCGATCTCCTTACGGTGCGTGGCGGCGCCGGATGCGCCTCCCTATCCACGCGTCGACCGGGCCGGCCCGGGATCGACACCGCCGGCGAGAAAATCCGAAAATCTTCTCCATGACGGGTACCCGAGACGACTTCATCGCCACCGCCCGCGCTGTCGCGCCCCTGTTCCGTGATCCCGCGGTGGCCGCCGCCTGGGGCGGGCCGAGCGCGCTGGCCGAGTTCAGCGTCGGCGGCCTGGCCGGGCATCTCGCCTACCAGGTGCTGGCGCTGCCGGACGTGCTGGCCGCGCCGGAGCCGACCGAGCCGGTGATCACGCTGATGGAGCACTACGGCCGGGTGGAGTGGATCGGCGCCGACCTCGACGCCGAGATCAACGTGCGGATCCGGCGGGGCGGCGACCAGATCGGCGCGGAGGGGCCCGGGGCGCTCGCCGACCGGTACGACGCCGCGGTGGACGCCCTCGCCGCCGGCCTGCCCGCCGCGGCGCCGGACCGCGCCGCCCGCATCCCGCTGTGGGGGCCGTGGTCGATGCGCCTGGACGACCTGCTGGTGACCCGCATGATGGAGCTCGCCGTGCACGCCGACGACCTCGCGGTCAGCGTGGGGGTCGAGGCGCCGCCGGTGCCGCCGTCCGCGGTCGAGACGGTCGTCGACCTGCTGTCCCGCCTGGCCGTCCGCCGCCACGGCCCGACCGCGGTGCTGCGCGCGCTCAGCCGGGCCGAGCGCGCGCCGCGGACGATCACCGCCTTCTGAGGATCAGAGCCCCCAGCTCGAGACCGCCAGCGATGGGCGCATCCAGTCGCCCGGCGGGACGAACGCGAGGTTCTCGCCGGACGGCGTCAACGCCCTGACCCCGACGTCCGCGCTGGCCGGCACGGGCAACACCGCGGCACCGTCCACGACCGGGGCCGTGGCCAACGGCCCTTCGCTCCGGTAGGCCACGATGTGGGAGGCCCCCCTCGGCGCGATCACCAGGATGCTCCGTGCCTTGTCCCGGTCGCCGAGCGGGACGGCGACCGTGGTGTCCGGATCCGTGGGGTCGAACCCGCTGACGGTGAACCGGATCGCGGTCCCGACGCTGTTGGTCACCGGGTTGACGTGGTCGTACGTGATCTGGACCTCGCCGATCCAGCCGCCGCCCACCGCCGGGGCGGCCACCACCTTCGCCTGCCCGTCGTAGGAGCCGTCCAGTCCGGGCACGGTGCCGGTGATCCGTCCGGCCCAGATCGCCCTCGGGAGCGCGGTCACCTCGTAGCCGACGCCGGACGCGAAGTTGAAGATCGCCTCGCGCCAGGCAGCCGGGACGGGCCCGCGCCGCGCGCTGGCCGCCAGCTCCGCCATGTTGGCGTCCATGAGCGACTGGCCGTGGAGGCCGCCCGGGCCGGGTGTCATCTCCTTGACCAGGCCGCCGCAGGTGACCCGCCACCACTCCGGGCGGAGCGTGGCGCCGGTGCGCACCAGGTAGGAGCCGGTGGGTTCGTCCTTCCAGTCCTTCACGAGCGGCCAGGCGGCGCTGGCGAACTCGCATCCGGCCGGCGCGATCCCGACGTAATAGCCCTGCTCGCGCAGTGTCATGTACGGCTCCAGCGCGTCGCTGACGCCGCGCACCGACGAGGCGAGCTCGGCCGCGCCGGTGCCCTTCGGCGCGACGAGCCAGGTGGCGGCGGCCGGCCACTCGTTGGGCGCCGGGTCGGCGCGGACCAGCGCGACGAGCGCGACCCGGTGGTCGCCGACGTCGTCCGCGAAGAGCACCCGGACGTTGGAGAGCGCGGTGCCGGCCGGGCCGATCGACCCGCGGCGGTGGTCCTCCAGCAGCTTGCCTTCGACGGCGGCGACGTAGCCCCGGTCGGCCGCCACCGCGCCCCGCCGCGGCGAGTCCGCCAGCCGGCGGGCCCACTCCACCACCTGTGGCCAGCCCGGGTCCGGCTCCCGCACGGCGGTCTCGTCCACCCGCCGGGCCGAGCCGCCGGCCACCACCGCGCCGGTCGCCGAGAGCAGCGTCACCGCGGCGAGCCCGAGCCCCATCAGCTGGCGCCGGCGCCGCCGCCGGAGGCCGGCCCGGGCCCGCTGGTACGGGTCCGGCAGCGGCCGCAGGTCCTCCGCCATCTCGGCCAGGATCCGGCTGATCCGCTCCTCCACAACCATCACAGCGCCCTCTCGATCTCGATGACCGGCGCATCCGCCTCGAGCGCCTCCCGCAGCCGCGCCAGGCCCCGCGACGCCCGGCTCTTCACCGTCCCGACCGAACAGCCGAGCGCGGCCGCCACCTCGGCCTCCGGAAGATCCGCCAGGTACCGCAGCACGATCACCGCCCGGGTGCGGGCCGGCAGCGCGCGCATCGCGGCGTACACGGCCTGCCGCTCCGCGATCCCGTACGCGGCGTCCGGCGCCGGCCGGTCCGGGAGGATCGCGGTCAGCACCTCCCGCATCCGGTGGCGGCGCCACACGCTGCTCAGGTGGTTGACCATCACACGCCGCAGGTACGCGACCGGGTCGTCGATCCGCCCCCACCGGCCCAGCACCTTGACCAGCGCCGACTGGACCAGGTCTTCGGCCTCGTGCGCCGACCCGGTGAGGTGGTAGGCGATCCGGAGCAGCTCGACGTACCGCGTGTCGACGAACTCCCGGAACCCCTCGTCGTCCCTAGGCATGTGCCCCCGTCCATATGGTCCTACAGAGTAGGAGCGCACCGGGTGCCGAAAGGTTGACGCCGCTACGTTGCGGATCCGGGCCGGACGAGTCCGGTTTCGTACGCGAACACGGCCGCCTGGACGCGGTCGCGCAGGCCGAGCTTCATGAGGATCGCCGAGACGTGGGTCTTCACGGTCGCCTGGGTGAGGAAGAGGCGCTCGCCGATCTCCGCATTGGTCAGCGCGCGGGCCACCAGCGTCAGCACCTCCGCCTCGCGCGCGGTGAGCACGTCCAGCCGGGCGGACTGGGACGGCTCGGCGGGCAGGCCGGTGGCGAACCGGTCGAGCAGCCGCCGGGTGACCGTCGGCGCGAGCAGGGCTTCGCCGCGGGCCACCACGCGCACGGCGTCGGCCAGCTCGGCCGGCCGGATGTCCTTGAGCAGGAAGCCGCTCGCCCCGGCCCGCAACGCCGCGAAGACCGGCTCGTCCAGGTCGAACGTGGTCAGCATGACCACCCGCGCCCGGCTGCCGGAGTCGACGATCCGGCGGGTCGCCTCGATGCCGTCGAGGCGGGGCATCCGCACGTCCATCAGCACCACGTCGGGATCGGTGGTGGCGGCCAGCTCGACGGCCTCCTGCCCGTCGGCCGCCTCGCCGACGACCGCGATGTCGTCGCGGGCCTCCAGGATCATCGCGAACCCGGCCCGGACCAGCTCCTGGTCGTCCGCGAGCAGCACCCGCACGTCGCTCACGAGACCTCCGCACGGAAGTGGGCCCGCAGCGGCAGCCGGGCGGCGACCCGGAACCCACCGGCGGGCAGCGGGCCGGCTTCGAGGGTGCCACCGAGCAGCCGCGCCCGCTCGCGCATGCCGATCAGCCCGGCTCCCCCGCCCCCGGTCGCCGGCACCGCGCTGCCGTCGTCGGTCACCTCCACCAGCAGCGCGCCGTCGGTCCAGCGCAGGTCGACGCCGGCCCGGGTGGCGCGCGCGTGGCGCAGGGTGTTGGTGAGCGACTCCTGCACGATCCGGTACGCGGAAAGGCTCACGTTGGCCGGCACCTCCCGCGGTACGCCGGCCCGGGTGATGTCGACCGCCAGGCCGGCGGAGCCGAGCGAGGCGGCGAGCGCGTCGACGTCGTCGAGGCCGGGCCGGGGCCCGCTCGGGTCGGGGTCGCCGGGGCGCATGGTGTCCAGCATCGCGCGCAGCTCGGCCAGTGCCGCCCGCCCGTGCTCCTGGATCGTGTCGAGCGCCGCGCGGGCCTTCTCGGGCCGCGCGTCGAACACGTCGGCGGCGGCACCGGCCTGCACGACGATCAGCGACACGGTGTGCGCCACCACGTCGTGCAGCTCGCGGGCGAGCCGGGCCCGCTCGTCGGCGACGATGCGGCGCCGCTCCTCGGCCCGCCGCACCGACCGCACCCGGGCTAGCTCGCCCCAGCTCCAGCCGAGCAGGGTGCCGAAGAGCGCGATGACGAAGTTCTGCCAGCCGCCGGTGGCGAGTTCGAGCGGGGTGAGCGCGAGGATCAGGCCGAGCACCCACAGCGACTCGCGCGGCGGGCGGAGCCGGGACACGTAGGTGAGCGGCGCGGCGATCAGGCCCAGCCAGCCGACGTGCGAGGTGACCGCCTCGAAACCGGCGCCGGCCAGCAGCGCCACCGCGGTCGCCCACCAGATGTGCCGGCGCGTCAGCGACAGCGAGGCGCCCTGTGCCACGGCGCAGGCGGCGGCCACGGCGAGCCCCGCCGGACCCGGCCGGTCGTCCGGCACGCCCAGCACGAGCGTGATCAGGCCGGCGGCGAGCACGGCCCCGAACATCCCGTCGAGGAGGGCGGGCCGGCAGCGGATGGCGTTCATGACCTTCACGGTAGGCGGCGGCCGGGGCGCCGCCATCGGACTGGCGACCGACCGCGCGGGGGTCCGGTCTCCGTCCCGCGACCGAGGGCGGGTCCGGTCCGGCGGGCGATCCGGGACGAGCCCCGCGCGGCGGATCGTGGTCGGCGTCAATCGACTCAGGAAGGTGCCCCGATGACGACAACTCTTGCCCCGAAGTCCCGCCCCGTCGCCCGTACCCGTGCGGTCTGGATCGTGGGGGCGGCGGCCGCGACCGGCACGATCTGGGCGATTGGCCGCGGCGCCGGCGCCGATCTCACCGCCGGCGGGCAGGCGGTGACGCTCCCGGCGGTGGTCGTCGTGACCTTGGTGGTCGGCCTCGCCGCGTGGGCGCTCCTGGCCATCCTGGAACGCGCCATGCGGCGCGCCGCCACCGCCTGGACCTGGGCGGCGGTGGCGGTGCTGGTGCTCTCGCTGGCCGGACCGGTCGGCGGCGCGGAGACCGCCGGCGGCGCGGCCGCGCTGGTGGCGATGCACCTCGCGGCCGCCGCCGTGCTGATCCCGGGCCTGCGCCGGACGGCTAGGAGTCGATGAGGTCGGTCCGGTCCTCGATCTCCGGGTAGAAGCGCTCCGGATGGTCGAGGACCGGCTCCCTCTGTCCACAGAGGAACTTCTGGAAGAACGCCACCGTCACGCGGATCAGGATCTCCTGGCCGCGCGCGTCGCCGATGTCGCCGAAGTTGAGCCGCCAGGCCTCCGGTGGGATCTTCTCCTTCAGGCCCCACCGGCCGGCGCTGCCGCCCAGGTCGACGAAGCGGTAGTGGCCGGCGTCCAGCAGCCGCAGCCACCGGTGCCAGCCGCGCAGCCGGGGCAGGAACGTGGCCCAGGACGGGTCGAGCACGGTGTCGTGGTACGAGCTGCCGAGCACCAGGAACGGCTTGCGCAGCCCGGCCTCGGCCACCGGCCCGATGATGAAGCCGTCGAGGTCGACACCGGCCACGAAGCGCCGGTCGGCGTGGAGCACCGCCGCGGCCGTGCCACCGCCGAACGAGTGCCCGAACATGCCCACCCGCCGCGTGTCCATCGCGCCCGCGAGGCCGGGCGGGAGGCCGGCCCCGGCGGTCAGCCGGTCGAGCACGAACCGGGTGTCGGCGACCCGCACGGCGAGCAGCCTGTTGAGGATCGCCTGGCCCGCCTCGGAGAACGGGTCACCGCCGGCGCGGCAGAACGCCAGGTCGCTGGTGCCGACCACGCGCCCGCCGGGAAACTCGACGGCCCACGACTCGCGCGTGCCGCCCAGCGCCACGACGACGTACCCGAGGCTGGCGAGCTGCTCGTTGACGGCGGTCGAATCGGTACGCGAGGCACACAGTCCATGGTGGAAGAAGACCACCTTGTGCGTGCCCGGCCGGGCCGGCGCCCCGAGGCGGCTGTTGGTGGTGGCGGTGAACGCACCGGCCGGCACGTCGGCGTGCATCTGCTGGAGGGCGGCCGCCTCCCCCGGCGGGACGTACGGCGCCAGCGGCTTACCGGGCGCGGGCCGCGCGGGGTACCAGAGCTGGACCATCAGCTCGCGCACCCCACCGGCCGGATCCAGCGGGTCGACCCGACCCTCGTCGCGCATGTGGACGAGCGTCGTGCCGGTCGGGTAAGGGCCGGTCGGTCGGGGCAGCGTGATCGCGACATCGTCAGCCGCGCCGGCGTGCGCGCTGGGCACCACCGCCGCTGAGCCGCCGATCAGCAGCGCCGCCACCCCCGCGGCAACCATCTTCATCGGACGCATGGCCCCACCTTCCCGGTCCGGCGGAAGGCGAATCCAGTCACGAAGATGAATTCTCGGTGTATCCGCTCCCGCTCTCCGGATCCCGGCCGGTCAGCGCCTGGGATCGTCCGCCTGAGCTCCTCGGCCTGCTCCGGCGTGGGCGACACGCGGTCGGGCCCGGTCTTGCCCCGGCCACCCAGTCGGCATCGTCGATGCCGCGAGTAACCGCCGCGACGGTGTGAACAGCGCGCAATGCGAGATCTTGGAGAGCTAGGGCGCTATTTCAACCCTAAGTCCCCTAGAATCTCAAAACCCGACCCCGAGGCTGGTGACGCTGCGTCAGGATGTCAGAGGAGGGGGTCTGCGCACACTCCACTCGCCTGTGCCATTCCAATCCTGATGGTCCGGAGGCTCAAAGGGGTAACCGCAACCAAGAAACCAGGGTGAGGCCGCGGGAGCAACGGCATAGGCCACGGCGAACGTCGCGGTAGCCCAATCTTCGGATACGGTCCGGACGCGGTCGATCCACTATGGACAGGTGCGGGGGTCAGGTGTCGTGGTGCCAGCCCAGCAGGCGCTCGGCCTTGGCGCAGTCGAAGAGGGCGGCGTTGCCGCGCAAGGGCTGGCGCAGCGGTACCTCCGGGTAGAAGGTCGAACACAGGCGCGCCGTCGGGGTGTCCACATAGGTCCGTGGCGCCACGATGTAGAAGACCTCGTGCCCGCGAAAGTCCGCCGACAACGCCAGCAGGCAGGCCCGTGCCGCCGCGGGCCGCAGCACGTAGCCCCAGAGGTCGCGGACCGCGAACCCGCCGCGATCCGCGTCGTCCGGGGTGATGCCGGTCGGCGGCTCGTCGCGTACCCAGTGCAGCCGCAGGCTGGCGATGGACATGTGGGAGAACCGGCGGGCGATGCTGTCGGCCTGCGTCTCGGCGATCCACTTGGAGAGGCTGTACGGGTCCTCCGTGTACGACGGGTGCGACTCGTCCAGCGGGAAGTAGTCGAAGCGGGGACGGCGCGAGTAGCCGCCGCCGATCGCGTTGACGCTAGAGGCGAGGCAGACCCGGTCGATGCCCAGGTCGGCGGCGGCCCGCAGTGCGGTGTAGCTGGCCGTGACGTTGTTGTTGTGCACCTCGGGCTCGGGCCGCGCCTCGGGCTGGGGATGCGCGGCCAGGTGCACCAGCGCGTCGCACCCCACGAGGGCCGCGTGGAGCTGCCCGTACGAGGTCACGTCGACGTCCGGCAGGTCGATCGCCACTACCTCGTGCCCCTCGGCGCGGGCGAGGTCGACGACGGCGCCGCCGACCCGGCCGGCCGCGCCGGTGACCGCGATCTTCACGGGGTGAGCGTCACGGTGGTGGTGCGGGTGTAGAAGTCGCGTGCCGCCGGCCCCTGCTCGCGCGGCCCGTAGCTGGACTCCTTCGCCCCGCCGAACGGCGCGTGGAAGTCGACGCCGGCGGTCGGCGCGTTCACCTTGGCCATGCCCACGTCGAAGCGGGGCGCGAGGGTGAGCGCGTGGCCGAGGTCGCGGGTGAAGAGCGCGGCGACGAGGCCGTGCCGCACCGCGTTGGCGGCCTCGACCGCGGCCTCGGGCGACGCGGCCGGGACGACCGCGCAGATCGGGCCGAAGACCTCCTCGGTCAGCAGCTCGTCGCCCTCGGGCACGGCGGTGACGACGGTGGGCCCGACGAACCACCCGGCACGGTCGAGCGGCCGGCCGCCGGTGAGCACCTTCGCGCCGTGGCTCGCCGCCCGGTCGGCGGCGCCGGTGACCGCGTCGCGGGCCTCCTCTTCGATGACCGGGCCGACCGCGGTGCCGGGCTCGGCCGGGTCGCCGACGCCGAGCGCCTCGACGGCCGCGACGAGCCGCTCGGCGAAGCCGTCCGCGTCGCCGACCACGATGACGCGGCTGGTGGCGGTGCACTTCTGGCCGGCGTACCCCATCGCGGCGGCGGCGATCGCGCGGGCGGCGGCGTCGAGGTCGGCGTCGGGGAGCACGACCGAGGCGTTCTGGCCACCCATCTCGCACTGCACCGGGATGCCCCGCTCGGCCGCCGCGCGCCGCACGTGCGACCCGGCGCCGACCGATCCGGTGAACGACACCGCGTCGGCCAGCCCCACCAGCGCCGCGCCGGCCGCGCCGCCGCCGGTGACCACCGTGAACACCCCTTCCGGCAGCGCCTCCGCGAACAGCTCGGCCAGCCGCAGCGCCACGGCCGGCGACTGCTCGGCCGGCTTGAGCACCACCCCGTTGCCGAACGCGAGCGCCGGCGCCGCCTTCCACAGTGGAATCGCGACCGGGAAGTTCCACGGCGTGATCAGGCCGGCGACACCGTGCGGGCGGCGGCGGGTGTGCAGCAGCGAGACGCCGTCGGCGGCCGGGTAGACGTCGCCGTCGGGCAGCAGTGCGGCCTGCGCGAAGTACCGCAGGATCGCCACGCCCCGGGCCACCTCGCCGGTGGCCTCGCCGACCGGCTTGCCGACCTCGCGGACGACCAGCGCGGTCACCTCGCTGGCCGCGGCGGCGAGCGCGTCGGCGCAGGCGCCGAGCGCGGCGGCCCGCTCGGTGGCCGGGCGGCGGGCCCAGCCGGCGCCGGCCGCGCGGGTGCGCTCGACGGCGCCGGACACCTCGGCGGCGCCACCGTCCGGCACCCGGACGACGAGGTCGTCAGGCGACTGCGGCGATCGGCTCTCGATGTGGTCCACGTTTCATCCCCCTGTACCGACTACCGTCACCGGATTGCGCAGAGTTCCTACCCCGCCGACGTCGATCGTCACCACGTCGCCCGCGCGCAGCGTGAAGTCCCGGTCGGGGACCACGCCGGTGCCGGTGAGCAGCACCACGCCGGCGGGAAAGTCCAGCGCGCGTGTCAGCCAGGAGACCAGGTCGTCGTGCGTGCGGGCCAGCCGGGCGGTCGACGTCTGCGCCGCCCACGCCTCGGCGCCGTCGCGCTCCACCCGCACCGACACCGGGAACGGGCCGGGCCCCGCCTCCCACACCGGCACGATCGCCGGGCCGAGCGCGCACGAGCGCGTGTACACCTTGGCTTGTGGCAGGTAGAGCGGGTTTTCGCCCTCGATCGAGCGGCTGCTCACGTCGTTGCCGACGGTGTAGCCGAAGACCTCGCCGGCCGCGTTGACCACCAGGCCGACCTCGGCCTCGGGCACGTCCCACCCGGAGTCGGCGCGGATGCCGACCGGCTCGCCGTCGCCGACCACCCGCGCGGCGGTCGCCTTGAAGAAGATCTCCGGGCGGGACGAGCTGTACACGTGGTCGTAGAGGGCGGCGTGCCCCGACTCCTCCCGCCGCCCCTCGCGGCTGCGCTGGTAGGTGACGCCGGCCGCCCACACCTCCTGCGCGTCGACCGGCGCCAGCGAGCGCGCGCCGTCCATCGGCTCGGCGGCGGCCTCGTAGCGGGCGCGGGCCTCGGCCAGCGGGAGGGCGAGCAGGTCGGCGAGGGTGGCGCCGAGCCCGCGCAGGGCGCCGTCGTGTGAGACGGCCCAGCCGGCGGCGGTGCGCACCAGTCGAGTCACGAGCGCGATCGTATCCGCGATCAGGCGGGAAGTTCGGACGGGAGCTCGCTGGAATCGTGGTGGGGCTCGAGCACCTCGCTCACCGCGGCGTCGTGGTAGACGTACGCGGTCGTGAGCGCCACGAACGGCAGCGTCAGCGCGTAGACCACGCCGGAGACGATGTCGACCATCGTGAACGGGATGTCCGTGCCGAGGATGAGCGCCATGCCGACCAGCGGGCCGAGGGCGAGCACGATCGCGGCGCCGGCGACGACCAGCCAGGCCACCTTCCACCAGCGCCCGCGCACCAGCTCGCCGCTGCGCCGCAGCGCGGCCGGCACCGTGGCGCCCTCCAGCTCGATGACCTGTGCCACCAGCGCCCACCGCCCGGCCAGGTAGACGGCGACCGGCAGCAGCAGCACCGTGGCGCTGAGGAGCAACACCATGATCACCGCGATCGCCGCCGCGGCGAGCTGGCGGGGCAGGCGCCGTGCCGCCATCGCGTACGCGCCCAGCGGCGTGACCGGCCGTCCCTCGTCGAGCTCGGCGAGGGCACGCACGGTGGCGGCCTGCACGAGCGAGAGGGCGGCGAGCGTGAGCGTCGCGCCGGCCACGAGCGCCACCAGCTCCAGCAGCCCGGCGGCGCTCCCCTCCAGCTCGACGCCGAGCAGGTCCCGCGCGCCGAGCCCGAGCCAGTGGATCAGCGTGATGAACACGGCGATGGGCAGCGCCACCACGCCGATCCCGGCGAAGAGGAGCCACCGCCGCAGGTACATGCGGGCGGACGCGGCCAGGATCTGCCCCCAGGCCCGCCGCCGGCTCACCCGCAGCGGCGCGGCCGGCCGCCACTGGGTACGCCGCACGATGAACAGGCCGAGCGCGAGCACGACACCGATCGCGATCAGCACCCGCGCCGGCTCGTCGACCATGCGGCGCAGCGCGTCGGAGCCGGTGCGGAGCGCGGCGCAGAAGAAGTCGGTGGCCCCGGTGCCGAGCAGCCCGCCGGCCGGCACGGAGTAGCTGCGGTGGCGCCACTCCTCCGCGTACGTGATCGGCTCGGTCCACTGCCGCTTGAGGTTCGGCCCGGTCGGCCCGTTGTAGAACGCCGTCTGTAGCTCACCCCAGCGCCCCTCGTACCCGATCCACGGGAACGCCGCCCGCGCCGCCACCGGGTCGCTCGGGATCACCTTCACCGCCGGCCGCAGCTCCACAGAGGGCGCCGTCGCGTCGTCGCAGCCCACACCCTGTGAGCCGGAGCTGCCGAGGTAGAGCGCGTCCTCGAAGAAGTTGGCGTGCGAGCCGGCGGCCGGGTGCACCACCGGGTGGGTGCCGTCGACGAGCTCCAGCTTGCGGTCGCCCCAGGTGGCCCGCTCGGCACCCTCGTGCTGGCTGTACCCCACCTCCACCGGCCGCTCGCCGAGCGCGGCGGCCGCGTCGGGCGCGTCGAAGACGAGCTGGATCATCTCCCAGTCACCCTCGTGGGTGTTGTTGAAGTCGTTGAACGCGTAGAAGAACCAGTACTGGAGCGCCAGCTTGCCGGGGTGGCCGGGGTCGGTCGCCACGTGCGCGTACACCGTGGGCGGCGCGTCGCCGGTGACCCGGTCCGCCCACCGCTGGTAGCCGCACCCCGGGTGCAGCGCGTTGCCCGGGAAGTCCAGGTGGTACTCGTACCGCCCGGCCGACAGGTCCGCCGCGCTCGGCCCGATCTTCACCAGGTCGGTGGTGGTCCACGGCCCGCGCAGCGCGACGGTCGACTGGTCGAAGAGCACGTCGACGTCCATCGGCCGGTACGGCTCGCCGTAGCCGCACTCCTCCACCTGCTCGACCAGGCGCACCACCGGCGCGTACCGCTGGGCGAGGGCGGTCTCGTCGCCGAGGTCCGCGCGGGCCTGCCCGCCACTGACCGCGAGCAGCCCGCAGGCGGCGAGGACACAAGCGACCAACCATCGCATGTCGCTCATTCTGGTCGGGCCGGCATGATCCGGTGCCCGATTGCTAGGATCACCGCGGTGATGGATCGGGCCGGCCTGGAGCGCTACCGCTCGCGGGTGCGCGGCTGCCTGGTCGGGGGCGCGGTCGGCGACGCGCTCGGTGCGCCGGTGGAGTTCATGTCGCTCGACCGCGTCCGCGCCGAGTACGGCCCGGACGGCCTCACCGACATCGTCACGGACGAGGCCGGTGTCGCGCCGGTCACCGACGACACCCAGATGACCCTCTTCACCGCCGAGGGCCTGATCCGCGCCTCGGTCCGATCCGACCGAGGGGTCAGCCACCCGCCGTCGATGGTGCACCGGGCCCACCTGCGGTGGCTCGACACCCAGCACCTCCCGGCACCGCCGCCGTCGCCGGACGGCTGGCTGGCCGCCCTGCCCTGGCTGTACGCCCGCCGCGCGCCCGGCAACGCCTGCCTCTCCGGCCTCAGCTCACCCGGCATGGGCACGCTCGCCCAGCCGAAGAACCCGGGCTCCAAGGGCTGCGGCACCGTGATGCGCTCCGCGCCGTTCGGCCTCTACCCGCAGCCGTGGCTGACCCCGGAGAAGGTCTTCGACCTGGCCGCCGAGTGCGCCACACAGACACACGGCCACCCCACCGGGTACCTGGCCGCGGGCGCTTTCGCAGCGATCGTCCGCGCTCTCGTCGACGGCGCCTCGCTGGCGGACGCCGTCGCGGTCGCGCTGGACCTCCTCCCCGCCCGCCCGGGCCACGAGGAGACGGTGGCCGCGCTGCGCGCCGCGCTCGCCGCCCGGCCCGGCTCCGCGGAGGAGATCGAGCGCCTGGGCGGCGCCTGGGTGGCCGAGGAGGCGCTGGCCATCGGCGTCTACTGTGCACTGTCCCACCCGGACCCGGCCGAGGTGCGCGCGGCGCTGCTGCTGTCGGTCAACCACTCCGGCGACAGCGACTCGACCGGCTCCATCTGCGGCAACCTGCTCGGTGCCTGGCACGGCGAGACGGCGCTGCCGCCCGACTGGGTGGCGGCCGTCGAGGGCCGCGGCACCATCCTGGAGCTCGCCGACGACTTCGCCATGGAGCAGGCCCAGTCCCGCGACCTGCACGGCGACTACGGCCCGCGCACCGAGTGGGTCCGCCGCTACCCCGCCTGACCGGTCGTATGCTGGCGGCGTGCGTATCGCGTTCGGCGCCGACGACGACAACGAGACCACCCGGGCGGTCGTCGACTACCTGTCCGGGCTCGGGGAGGTGGTCCGCGTCGACGCCGCCCGGCCCTGGCCGGAGATCGGCGCCGCGGTGGGCCGCGCGGTGACGGGTGGCGAGGCCGACCTGGGCGTGGTGATGTGCTGGACCGGCACCGGCACCGCGATCGCCGCCAACAAGGTCCCCGGCGTCCGCGCGGCGCTCGCCTGGGAGCCCTGGGTCGCCACCGGCGCCCGCCGCTGGAACGACGCCAACGTCCTCGCCATGAGCCTCAAGCGACTCGCGCCGGACGTGGCCGTCGAGGTGGCTCGCGCGTTCGTCGAGACGCCCGAGCCCGACACCGACGAGGCGGAAAACATCGCGCTGCTGTCCAAACTGGAGCGCGAGCGGCCCTCCTGACACTCCCGGATCGGTGGATTGTCCGGCTTGCTGGCCTGCACCATCATGGCGGCGTGCGTGGTGTGCTCCTGCGGTGGCTCGGTGTGCTCGCCGTGGCCGCGCCGCTCGCTGTGGGTTTCTACGTGGCGAGCCAGGTCGCGTCGCGCAACGGGCTGGAGTGGGCGGACAAGGCCGCCAGCGTGGCGGCGTTCTTCCTCGCCCTCGGCGTCGTGGCGATGCCGGCCTTCCGCCGGACGTCGCGGTGGTTGTCGCGGGCGCCCCTGTCCGACGTGGACGTGCCGCGGGCGATGGCGGATCTCGCGGCCGTGCTGCGCGGCAACCTGGCCGCGGAGGAGCGGCTCCGCAAGGTCAACGATCCGCGCCCGCTGCCCGTGCGGTGGGAGGTCGTCGGCATGGCGTCCGGCACGCCAGCCGGCGGCGACCTGGCCGGTGAGTACGCCGACATCCAGCCGGTGTTCGCGCGGCTTCCCGCCCGCCGGCTGGTGATCCTCGGGGCGGCCGGGGCGGGCAAGAGCGTCCTTCTCACCCGGCTGGCCCGCGACCTGCTGGCGGCGCGGGGCGACACGGAGCCGGTCGCGGTGATCGTGCCGATCGCGACCTGGGACGCGGAGGAGCCCTTCGACGACTGGCTCACCGACCAGCTGATCAGCAACCACCCGGGGCTCGGCGCCCACATCCGCCCGGCGACCGGCGGCACGATCTCGCTCGCCGGCGCGCTGCTGGCACGTGGCGGGATCCTGCCCCTGCTCGACGGGTTCGACGAGCTGCCGGAGCCAGTACGGGAGCGCGCGGTCGCGGCGATCAACGCGCACGGCTCAGACCAGCCGATGGTGCTCACCAGCCGTCCGGACGAGTACCACGACGCCGTCGCCGCCGGCCGCGCGATCTCCCAGGCGGCGGTCGTCGAGCTGCGGCCGCTGCGCCTCCCCGAGGTCCGCGAGTACCTGATGGAGGCGACCGTGCGGCCGGAGCGCTGGCAACCGGTGTTCGACCAGCTCACCCGGGAGCCGGACGGTCCGCTCGCCGGCACCCTGACCAACCCGCTCATGCTCTGGCTGGCCCGCACCGTGCACGAGGAGCCGACCACCACCCCGGCTCGGCTCACCCGCAGCGACCAGGATCGGGCCGCGCTCGAGACGTACCTGCTCGACGCGTTCGTGCCCGCGGTCTACGGCCGGGACGCCGGCGGCCGCCGGGCCGAGCGCTGGCTCGCGTTCCTGGCCGCCCACCTGCGGCGGATCGGGACGCCGGAGCTGGCGTGGTGGCGGCTGCACCGTGCGCTCCTCGCGTGGTTGCCGGTAGCGGTCGGTCTCAAGATGGCCCTGCGGGTCGCCGTGCTGGCGATCGCGGTGTGGTCGCTCGCCCGGTACGACCGGTCGCCCGAGGGTGAAGCCGACATTCCCGGCCTCCTTCTCGGCGGTCCACTCGGGGAGCGGCTGCTTCCGTGGTGGGACGTTCTCGTCGGCACCGACGTCGGGGAATTCCTCGAGGGCGCCGTCGAGCGCTTCCTCCACGACGACGACCCCACCCGCACCGTCCTGTGGCTCGCGCTGGGCGCCTGGGCGGTGCTCACCACCGTGGCGGCCATCGACGCCGTCCTCGACACGGCCGCCAAGGACCGCCGGCCGGTCACCCTGCGCCTGCGGCCGCTGCGCCTGCTGCGCGCGTACGTCGTGCAGGCGCTGGCCCTGGCCGCCATGTTGACCGCGCTCGCCGGGTTCGGCGTGGTCGTGGTGGAAGGCGAACAGGCCGGCACCGAACTGCCCTTCTGGTCACTGGTGCCCTGGCTGGCCCTGCTCGCGGCGACGATGGCGTCGATGCCGGTGACCGAGCCCGTCGACGTCACCCGCGCTGTGAGTCCGACCGAGGTGCTCCGCCTCGACCGCCCGGCCTTCGTCGTCAGGCGCCTGCTCGACAACGCCACCACCGCGGCCGGGCTCTACCTGATCTGCGGCTTGCCGGTGCCGGCGGTGTACCTGGCCTGCACCCTGCTGATGCTCCCGGTCCGGCTCGCCGTGGGCACGGCGACGGTCAACGGCCTGTTCAGCGCCAGCCAGTCGTACGCGGACGCCCGGTTCTGGCTCGCGCTCACCCGCCGCCTCCCGTGGCGGACGATGGCGTTCCTGTCCGGCGCGCACCGCCGCGGCGTCCTGCGCCAGAGCGGCGCGGTGTACCAGTTCCGCCACCTGCGCCTCCAGGAGCACCTCGCGGCGAAGCATCCACTATGGACGGAGCAGCTCGCGCCGTACGGCGAGCGGGCCGAAGCGAGGATCGCCCCGCTGTGGGAGCGGCTGCACGCGGCAGCCGACCGCACGGCGCGCGCCGCCGGCCTGACGATCACCCGGCACGAGTGGGGTCAGCACCACCTCCACGTGACGGACCTGCCCGCGCGCCTGGAGGGCCTGCGCGCGGCGGGCGGCCTGCACGCGTACCGGGAGATCCAGGCGGCCGCGCGGCGGGCCGACGCGCTCGCCACCCGACTGGACGGGCTGAAGGCCCGTATCCGGCTCGCCGCCGGCGTCCTGCGGCGGGCGACGTACCCGGAGCGCGCGCGCCGCTTCGTGCGCCGCCGCCTGCCGGCCGGCACGGACCTGGCGGAGTTTCGGTGGACGGTGGGCGACGACCTCTGGTGGACCGCGCCGGACGACGGCGCGGCACAGCCGGTCGAACGCATCGTCGCCGACCTGCGGCCACATCCGGTCCACGTAGCGGCGTCCAGCGTCGTCGCGGGCGGGATCGTCACCGTGTCGGCCCTCCTCGCCGAGGCGGTGTCCGGGGTCCTCCTCGTTGTCGGGCTGCTCGCCGGCGCGATGCTGTGGCTACTCCGGTTCGAAGCCTGGCGCACCACCCGGTTTGTCGTCACCGACCGGCGCATCGTGCTCACGCGCGACTCCGAGCCGGATGTCGAGCTGCCGCTCGCCGCGATCGCCGACGTGACCGCCGTCCGCTCTCCGCTCGGCGCCCTGCTCGGCTACGGCCGGCTCCGCGTCGACGTCGTCCCGGACTGCCCGCCCGTGTTCTACGGCCGGTGGCCGCCACCCTGGGGATCGACACTCGACCTCGGCCGGTGGACCCTCGAGCCGGTGGACGGGGCGCACAGCTTCCAGCGAACGGTCGTGCTGCCCGATCCACAGTGGCTGCTCGGCCAGATCGCCGCGGTCACCGCGCCGGGCCACGCCGGTGGCCGGGCGCTCGACGCGTGGCAGAAGGTCACCAGGCTCGTCGAGCTCAGCCGGTCGAGACACTACGACCGCGCGATCCAGCTGCTGACCGAGCTGAAGGACGCCTACGAAAGCCGTGGCGACGGCGAGGAGTTTCGCACGCGGCTGGTCGCGTTGCGCCGCGACCACGAGCGCAAGACGCTCTTCCAGGTCCGCCTCGACCGCGCCGGCCTCTAGGAGGCTGGTGGCTTCGGCCGCCGCTCACCCGTGCCGGCGAAGCCGGCCCGGGTGAGGCCACCGCACTAGCGGCCCTCGCCGGTGGTGCGGTGGACCACGTTGGAGCTGGCGCCGTGGTAGTAGACGCGCACCCGGAACGCCGCCCGCCGCTCCCGCGGCAGCGCGGTCAGCCCGACCGACGTCACGTCCGGGTCGAGCATCATCGCCACGTCCCACTCGGCGGCGCCCTCCGGGCGTACCTCCACGAGGTAGCCGTCCTCGTCCGCGGCGTTGTCCCGCCACGTGAAGAGCACGGCGTCGTGGCTCATCACCCGCGCCGCCAAGGCCGCCGGCGCGGCCGCCGGGTCACCGCCGCGCAGGGCGTGGCCACCGGCCGCCGTGCCGGGTCGGCGCCGCGGGTCGGCCCAGGCGACGTCCACATCGGTCGTTTCCGGGTACGGTACGTCCGCGAACCGCACGTCGACCGGCGCCGAGGCGGGGCCGTGCAGCGCGCGCACGCGGTAGTAGAACGGGGTCCGCGGCATCAGGTCGGGGTGGTCGTACCCGCGCCGCGTCGCCGGCAGGAACCGCAGGATCGTCCACGGTCCCTCGGGCGCGGTCGCGAACTCCACGATCTGCCCGGTCGTGCCCGGCGCCGCGCCGGTCCACTCCAGACGGACGTCGACCGGGGTGGTGAGCGTGGCCTCCAACCGGACCGCGGCGGCCGGCTCCGAAGTGGACGGTGTCGCGGCGCAGCCGGCCGCGCAGAGGGCCAGGACGAGCGGTAGTGCCTTCACGTCGCCTCCGTAGCGGGTGCGGCCGTCCCCCGCCCGGGACGGCCGCGCGGGTCTACTTCTGCCAGAACTGGATACCGCTCCACACGACCGTGGCCGGCCCGGCGCCGCTGTTGGTCCGGTACGCGCCGAACTTGTCGTAGTAGCCGCCGCTCCCGCCGGTCTGGGAATGCCGGTTGGAGCCGTTGATGTACGTGCGGTGCGCGCCGTTGCCGGTGTTGTGCACGGTGTTGACCCGCACCGTGGCACCGACGGTGGCGCCGGTCGCGAGGGTGGTGCCGCCGTGCACCGCGTACAGCCGGCCACCGCGCTCCACCGCCAGCATGAAGAAGGGTCCGCTGGGACCGAACGTCTGCTTCAGGCTGATCCGCGTACCCGGCATGCTGGTGATCCGGAAGTAGCCCTCGAACTGGCGGACGCCCGTGCTGTACGTGGCGTACCGGCGCTCGGCCCGCTGGTCACCGCTCGCGGTCGAGCAGGTGAGCTGGAAGGTCAGCCCGTTGACCACGCCGCAGCCCCGCTCCTGCACCGTGAAGGACGGCGAGTAGGCGGTCCACGGGCCGCTCTCCAGCGGCTCGGCACCGGCCGGCGCCGCCACGCCGACGGCGGCGAGCACCAGCATGGCACCGGTGACGGCGAAGGCGAGCAGTCGTCTCGTCATGAGGCCTCCTGACCCCGGTGCGCACACACCGGATCGTGGGGGGAGTTTTTCCGAACTAAGCAGCCCGATCACCGGGCGGACAAGCCGCAGGTATTCGCACAAGTCGATAGAAAGGGTATTTTCGGACATCGATTTCCCACCTGGTGGCACAGCGGCGTCGCGGGAGCGTGCCCACGTGGGCTGGCAGACTGTGGAACGGGTAACCGCTGGGGGAGCCGAGCTTCGCCCTCACCGGGGCGACGGCCGGCGCGCTCGCCCAGATCTGCCAGCGCCTCGACGGCCTCCCCCTCGCGATCGAGCTGGCCGCCGCGGTCGTGCCCGCGCTGGGCGTCGACCGGATCGCCGCCCGCCTCGACGACCGCTTCCGCCTGCTCACCCACGGCAGCCGCACCGCCTCGCCCCGCCACCAGACGCTCCGCGCCGTCATCGACTGGAGCTACGACCTGCTGGACGAGCCCGCACAGCGCCTCGCGAAGGCCGCGCGTGGCTCGCCCGCGCCCTCGCCCTCGACGCCGGCGTGCCCGAGCTGGTCCGCGCCCGCGCACTCGACAGCGCCGCCGGCCTCGCCACGATCCAGGGCGACCTGCCGGCGGCGGCCGCCGCCGCGGAGGAGTCGGCCCGGCTGAGCCGCGAGGCCGGCGACGGAGCCGGCGCCGCCCGCGCGCTGACCACGTCGGGCCTGGCCGCGTTCTACGCCGGCGACCACCCGAGGGCGGTGCGGGTGCTGGAGGAGTCGGTACGCCAGGCGAGGGCGGCCGGCGACCGCGGCCAGGCCGGCTTCGCGTTGATGTACCTGGCCGCCACCGCCCTGGCCCGCGCCGAGTACGCCGAGGCCGTCCGCCACCGCGACGAGGGCGAACCCGACCTCCGCGCGGTCGGCGACCCCGAGGGCCTGGCCTGGATCCACATCTGCCGCCACGGCGCCGCCTGGCGCACCGGCGACCGCCCCGACGGTCCCTAGCCGGCCGAGAAGACGACCACGACGGCGAGGATGAGCACGCCACCGGCGATCCGCACCGCCCACGGCCGGGTCAGCACCGCCGCCACCAGCGCGAACGCGACACCCACGAGCGGCAACCCGACCCGCAGGTCACCCACCGGGACAAGCTCGGAGTCGCGCAGGCTGACCCAGCCGAGGGCGGCCAGGCCGACGCCGCCCAGCACGACGAGCAGCGTCCAGACCACCCGCGGGCCAGGCGTAGCGGTGAGCGGCGAGCCGTCCTTGGTGGCGGCCCCGACCCCGAAGAGCGCCAGCAGGACCAGAAAGATGTGGACGACCACCAGCGGCGCGAACGCCATCACCGCCGCCAACGCGAGCAGCATCGCGAACGGCGCGAGCACCGTCGCCACCAGCCCCGTCACCACAATCTGCCCCAGAGCGGCAACGACCGGCGACTGTCGGATGCTCACACGATCAACCCCCGTCACCAAGGCCACCCGCCGCCCGTCCGGGTGCGCCGCGATCGTAGCGTCGGGCGCTTTCACTTCGCTCTCACAAAGCCACACCCTCGCCGCGGCTCGGGCCGGTCGGTGCAGGTCTGGCCGAGCGCTCGCTTCGACAAGCAGATTCGAGCTACCGCGATGTCCGTCGTGGTCCATGCCGCTGCTCCCGCGGCCTCACCCGTCCGCTGTTGCTTGCGGTCACCCCTTTTGCCTCGGCGGATGCAGCGGTGTTTGTCCACAATGCCTGTTGCCGACAGGCGGCAGAAGATCGAAACAGGGCTTCGTCGCCCTGAGTAACCGCCGCCGCCCATGTGCACGGCCCAAGATTCGAGATCTTGGAGAGTTTAGGCGCCATATCGACCCTAACTGTCCTAGATCTGAAAACTTCTTACCTGAGCCCGCCGACGATGCGTCACCGACAGTGGCCAGCGGGCAGCGGAGGTCGGGGGATTTCGGCGAGCGCCAAGCTGGCCGCCGACCGGAGCGGTGCCCGCGGGAAAGCACCCCAAGAAAACGCTCCGCTTCGCTCCACGTTCCCCCGGCGGCCCCGCGCATACGGTCCGCAGGTGACACGGACAGGGGCAAAAAATGCGGGTCCAGAACCCCGAGTCGGAAGCGGGGGTGAACCCAGGGCGATCCCGGATGGGTCTGACGCGCCGGGTCCGTGAGGCTCGATCTTGACCGACTGTTTACGGGGGTTGCGGATGAAGCGTGTACGTCAGGCATTGGTGACCGCGACGGCGGCGTTGGCGGTGGTCGCGGCGCCGACCGCCGCCGCCGCCGAGCCGAAGGATGAGTTGCGGAGAGAGTTGGACGGCGTCGTGGCCGCCCATGCGGTGGGTGCGTTGGCGGAGGTGCGCGACGGGCGGCGTGTGTGGCGGGGCGGCAGCGGGGTCGCCGCGCTGGGCACGGCGCGGGCGGTTCCGGTCGACGGGCGGTTTCGGGCGGGCAGCATCACGAAGACGTTCCTGGCGACGGTCGTCCTTCAGCTTGTCGACGCGGGGCGGCTGCGGCTGGACGACCCGGTCGAGGCGTGGCTGCCCGGGGTGGTCCCGGACGGGCGCCGGGTCACCGTGCGCCACCTGCTCAACCACACCAGCGGGTTGTACGACGTGTTGCGTACGCTGCCGATGCCGCCCGCGGCGGAGTTCTACGACAACCGGTGGCGCACCTGGACCGCGGAGGAGCTGGTCGCGCGGGCGCTGGCCAACCCGCCGACCTTCGAGCCGCCGGGTGCGGCCTACTCGTACTCGAACACCGGCTACGTGCTGCTCGGCCAGATCATCACGGCGGTGACCGGCCGGTCGTACGGCGAGGAGATCGAGCGGCGGATCATCCGGCCGTTGACGTTGCGCGGCACCTCGTTGCCGGGTGCGTCGCCGTGGATTCGGGGGCCGCATCCGCGCGGCTACGTGCCGGCGCCGCCGGGCAGCCCGGCGCGGCTGCTCGACTACACCGAGATGAACCCGTCGGTGATGGGCGCGGGCGGCGAGATGATCTCCACGACGAGGGATCTCAACCGCTTCTTCGCCGCGCTGCTCGGGGGGCGTCTGCTGCCGGACCGCCTGCTCGACGAGATGAAGACGCCGGGCACCGAGACCAAGAAGTACGGGCTCGGGCTGGCCTGGCGGGACACTCCGTGCGGGATCACCGTGTACGGCAACGACGGCGACGCCATGGCCTACCAGGCCTACTCCTTCTCCTCGCTGGACGGGCGCTACCAGGTCACGGTCGCGATCACGCCGGCCTTCCGCGGTGATCCCGACGACGCCGTCGAGGCGTTCGTGGACAAGGCGATCTGTGGGTGACCGATAAGGAATCCGGAAGGTCCGCGGCCTAGAGTTTCCGGCATGCGGGGGAACGGAGTTCGGGTGCTCGTGGTGGGGGCGGGGATCGCCGGCTTGGCGGCCGCCCGCACGTTGCGGGCCTGGGGGGCGGACGTCGAGTTGGTCGAGCGGAGCCCGACCGCGCGGGTCGACGGTGCCGGCATCTACCTGCCGGGAAACGCGATCCGCGCGCTCGACGACCTGGGGCTCGCGACGCAGGTGGCCGCGCGGGCGGTGGAGATCCAGCGCCAGCGCGTCAGCGACCACCGGGGCCGGTCGCTGATGGACCTGGCGGTGGCGGACGTCTGGCGCGGGGTGGGGCCGTGCCTGGCGTTGCACCACGCCGACCTGCACCAGGTGCTGCTCGCCGGCGCCAAGGACGTGCCGATCCGCTGGGGTGGCACGGTCGAGTCCATCGTGGACACCGACGACCACGTGCGGGTCACGCTCAGCGACGGCACGCGCCAGGGGTACGATCTCGTGCTCGGCGCCGACGGCGTGCACTCTTCGGTCCGGCGGTTGATCTTCGGTGCGGGTGCCGCCGCCCGTCCCACCGGGCAGTTCGCGCGGCGCTTTCTCGCCCGCTGGCCCGGGACGGGTCCTGTGTGGTCGGTGATGGTGGGGCGCGGCTCCGCGTTCCTCACCATCCCGATCGGCGACGGCCTCGTCTACGTCTACTGCGACGGGCCGCTCGACGCGCCGCGGGTGCCGCCGCGCGAGCTGCTGGCCGGGTTCGCGGAGCCCGTGCCCACGGTCCTCGACGCCGCCGAGGAGGGCATGCAGAGCGGGCCGGTCGAGGAGGTCTCCCTCCCCCGCTGGTCGCGCGGCACGACGCTGCTGGTCGGCGACGCCGCGCACGCCACCTCGCCCAACATGGCCGAGGGCGCCGCGATGGCCCTCGAAGACGCGCTGGTGCTGGCCGACTGCCTGACCGCCGCGGGCACGATCGCCGGCGCGCTGCGGGCGTTCGAGGAGCGGCGCCGGCCGCGCACCGAGTGGGTGCGCGCGCAGACGCACCGCCGCGACCGCAGCCGCTCGCTGCCCACACCGCTGCGCAACCTCGTGCTCGGCAAGCTGGGCGTCAAGCTCTTCCAGACGAGCTACAAGCCTTTGCGCGAGCGGCCGTAGGCGGCCACGGGCACCACTGTCCGAACTGGAGGTATACGCTCAGCGAGCGTTGGTGCCGGGCCGTCGTGGGGGCGGCCCGGCGGTCATCTCCACGACCAGCGGCCGGTGGTCGGAGAAGGGCACCAGCGGCGTCTCGGCGGCTCCCTCGGCCGACCACCGCGCTCCCCCACGGCGGTCGAGCAGCACGTGGTCCAGCTGCACCCGCGGCTGCCAGGCGGGATACGTCGCGACCCGGGCGAGCGGCCGCCACCCGGAGACAAGGGCCGCCGCGCGGGCCGGCATGTTGAGGTCGCCGAGCAGCACCCGCGGCGACGGGAGCCGGCGCAGTGCCCGGATCGCCAGGCGCAGCTGGCCGGCGTTCCACGCGGGCACGAACGAAAGGTGGGTGCTCGCGACGGTGAACGGACCGTCCGGTCCCTCGATCACCGCGGCGAGGACGACCCGCGGCTCGTCGTGCAGCCACATGAACCGCCCGGCGGGCACCAGCCCGTTTCCCCGCGGCGGTCCGGCCGCCATGATCGGCGCGCGGACCGGCGCCCCGGCCAGCCGGGTGACGTGCCAGGACCGCACCGGCCAGCGGCTGATCAGGCTCACCCCGAAGCTCGGCTCGTCGACGCCGTCCTCGTCGTGGGCGAGCCGGCGGTACGCCTCGCCCGGCGTGCCGATCAGCGCGGGCGCGAAGCGGTGCGCGACGGCGCCGCTCGCCTCCGCCGCGAGCGCGGTCAGGTCGAGGTGGCCGCTGCGCGCCTGTGACCGGTCGACCTCTTGCATGCCGAGCACGTCGGCGTCGAGGCCGGCGACCGCGGCGGCGAATCGCTCCCGCTCCACCTCCCCGTCGTCGAGGGACCTTCCGTGCAGGACGTTGAAGGTGGCCAGGCGCACGGGTTCCAGGGTACGGGCGTCCCGATCGCGCCGCCGAAGTCTCTTACTATGAACAAAGTTAACTGATAAGCTTCCTGCCCAATCGACGATGATTGGGGTTCTCATGGGCGCTCGGCGTTTGGTGTTGGCCCTGGCGACAGGGGTGGCGGCGGCGGTCGTCGCCGGGATCGGCCTCGCGCCGAACGTCGGGGCGGCGCCCCAGCTGCTCGTGGTCTGCAACGCGCCCGCGTGGGCCGAGGGCAACACCTACACGGCCGGGGGCCAGGTGACCTACGGCGGCCGGCTCTACCAGGCCCTGGTCACGCACACCGCGCACCCCGGCGCCGGCTGGAACCCGGCGGCCACCCCGTCACTGTGGCGCGACCTCGGCGCATGCGACGGGCAGCCCTCGCCCACCCCGACCCGCACCGCCTCCCCGACACCCACGCCGACTCGCACCGCCTCGCCGACGCCCACCACACCGGGACCGACACCGACCGGCTCGACCTGCGCGGTCAAGTCGCGGCCCGGGGGCAAGGTCCTGCACGGGTACTGGGAGAACTGGGACGGCGCGGCGAACGGCGTGCACCCGCCGCTGGGCTGGATCCCGATCACCGACGCGCGGATCCGCCAGCACGGCTACAACGTGATCAACGCGGCCTTCCCGGTGATCCTCTCCGACGGCACGGTGCTGTGGCAGGACGGCATGGACGCCGGGGTCAAGGTGGCCACGCCGGCCGAGATGTGCGCGGCGAAGGCGGCCGGCCTCACGATCCTGCTGTCGATCGGCGGCGCCACGGCCGGCATCGACCTGTCGTCGTCCACTGTGGCCGACCGGTTCGTCGCCACGGTGGTGCCGATCCTCAAGCGGTACAACTTCGACGGCATCGACATCGACATCGAGACCGGCCTCACCGGCAGCGGCAACATCAACCAGCTCTCCACCTCGCAGGCCAACCTGATCCGCATCATCGACGGCGTGCTCGCCCAGATGCCGGGCAACTTCGGCCTCACGATGGCGCCGGAGACCGCCTACGTGACCGGGGGGAGCGTCACCTACGGCTCGATCTGGGGCGCGTACCTGCCGATCGTCAAGAAGTACGCGGACAACGGCCGGCTGTGGTGGCTCAACATGCAGTACTACAACGGCAGCATGTACGGCTGCTCCGGCGACTCGTACTCAGCCGGCACCGTGCAAGGCTTCACGGTGCAGACCAACTGCCTCAACAGCGGCCTGGTCATCCAGGGCACCACGATCCGGGTGCCGTACGACAAGCAGGTGCCCGGCCTGCCGGCCCAGGCGGGTGCCGGCGGCGGGTACATGACGCCCAGCCTGGTGAGCCAGGCGTGGGGTTCGATCAACGGTCAGCTCAAAGGCCTGATGACCTGGTCGATCAACTGGGACGGTTCGCGCAACTGGACGTTCGGCGACAACGTCCGGGCGCTACAGGGACGGTGACGCGAAGAGGGGCGCCCCGCGAAAGGGACGCCCCTCGACCGGTTACAGCGGCGGATGCGCGTTCGCGATCAGCTGCTGGAACTGGGCCTGGAACCAGTGGCCCGAGAGTGGCGCGTCCGGCAGGGCGCCCGACATGTTGAACTGGTTGCGCGCGTTCCCCTCGTACGTGGGGTCGCACATCCGGTCGAAGCCCTTGCCCTCGTCGTTCTCGATGAACCGGCTGGAGCCGTCGGACTCACCCGGCGGCTTGATCCAGACGTACGCGTCGATGCCCGACGCCGGCGTAGCCCTCGGCCGCTCGCCGATGCCGGCCCCGGATTGGTTGCACCAGTTGCCGAGGTGGATACGGCGGTCGAGCCGCGACTCCTCGACGAAGGTCTCCGGGTCGGTCGACGTGCTCGCGCTGGTGGGCCGGTTGGGGCCGCCCCAACCGTTGCGCGAGGTGTCGATCAGCATGCCGAGGTTGTCGTCGAACGCCATGCCCGCGAGCAGGTTGCGGTACGCCTGGGCGTACGACAGCTCGTCCACGTACCTATTCCAGTCGATCCACGACGAGTTGCCCTCACGGACCACCTTGCCGCCCACGACGGTGTTCGCGTCGAAGAACGGCTCGTCCAGGATGCCGTAGTTGGCCACGTTGCTGGCGAAACCGTGCACGTCCGCGGGCGTGGCGCCGTTGGCGTTCGCGGCCTGGAGGAAGACGTCGGCCGAGGCCTGGAAGTTGTCGTCCCACCCGAGCCAGCCGTGGTGGCCGATGTCGATGTAGTTGTAGACGTTCTCGATCGCACCGAGCTGCGCCAGCGCGTACCCGACGCCGTTGATGTAGTTGCCGTTCGCCTTCATCACGTCGCACTCGGGCGTGGCGGTCTCCCGCGGGCTGACGTTGGTCACCAGGTTGGGCAGCGAGTCGATCTCGATGATCGTGACGATCCGCAGACTGGCGTAGGCCGGATCGCCCATGATCTCGGCGATCGGGTCGATGTACTCGGACTGGTAGCGGCCGATCTCCGTCGGGCCGAGTTGGCCGTTGGAGGCGAGCGCGGCGCAGTCCCGGCCGGGCAGGTTGTAGATGACCACCTGGATCAGGTCGGCGCCCTGGGACAGCGCCTCGTCGAGGTGATCCCGCAGGCCCATGGTGTTGGACCCGGCGGAACCCGACTCGATCGCCTCGATCCGGTCCAGCCAGATGGCGGTGGGCTGGTTGGCGATCGCCGCCCCGCCGCTCGCCGCGGCCTGCGCCGACCAGTCCGGGTTGACGTAGACCTGTGCACCCGCGTACGGGTTGTCGACCCGCGCCAACGCGCTGGCGGAGCCGGTGCTGACGGCGACGGCACCCGCCATCAGCGTGAACGCGGCGGCCACGGCGAGGCCGCGGCGCAACCGACGATTGACCTGCATACGTAACACTCCTTGGGGTCGCGTACGGACCCCGGAAGGACCCACGACCGCACCACGCGCGCACGCGCACTGCGGCCCTCCCGGGGGCGGCGGCCCGCGAACCGGGCGCGACAACCGTGCCGCGGGCGCACCACCGGAAATCAGCCATCCGGGCCCGGACCTCGGGCGGCTGTCAATGCGTCAGTCAGCGGCGGGGCCGTCGCGGGGCGAACTCCAGCGCCCCCCGTGCCCTTGTGGTAGCCCTCGGCGAACGATCCCTCCACGAGACCCGTATCGCTCTATGCCGGCTGCCTGGCGCGGCTCTACCCGTACCATATTGCACCCGATTAGATCCATCAATAGCACTTCATCGATTTAATTCTCGATCAATGCGATTGAACGGATAGCGGCCCATAGTCCTATTTGGACATGAAGGGGCCTGTCGTCCCGTACCCAGCACACGCCGCCTGAAACCAGCCCCGGCCCATCCGGTCGGGGTGGCCCCCGTCGTGACGTCCCGCAAGGCAGATTTGTCCCGGGTCCGCGTCAGCGGCGGACCGCCGCTCCCGCCGGAGACCGCGCAGGTCGGCGGCTCGCAGCGCTCGCCGAAATCCCCGACCTCCGCTGCCAGCCCCGCGCCACAAGCCCGCCGCGAGACCCAGGCCCCAACGCGCGGCCTCACCCCTTCCGCCGCCGAGGCGACGGCAACAGACCGAGGTAACCGCAACCAAGAACGAAGCCTGGGCTTGCACCGCGGACCCGGCAGCGGACGGCCGGGGGTTTCGGCGAGCGCTGCGAGCCGCCGGCCGGGAGCGGTGCCCGCGGGAGCAAACGGTCTACAGCTGACGCGAGCGCGGGCAAATATGTCTCCTGAGGGCAGAAACCGAAAGGTCTCCACCCGCGGCGGCCCTCGACGCGAGGCTGATTCGGGCCGCCGGCGACCGTCCTATGTCGACAAACCGACAGCGTCCTTCTCGCGGGCCGCCGGCCGCGGCGGGGCGGGGCGACGGGCGACGAGGTAGAGCGGCGCGGCCGCGGCGAGCACGCCCGCGCCCACGAGCATCGCCGTGCTGACCGAGGTCGCGTCGGCGAGTGCGGTCAGGACGAGCAGGCCGAGCGCGCCGGCGGGCTGGGCCATCATCGAGTTGAGCGAGAGCACGGTCGTGCGGTACGGGCCGTCGACCTGGCGGTGCAGCAGGCCCATGTGCACCGGGTTGGCGGCGCCGTGCACCACGTAGCAGAGCAGGTAGGCGGCGAGCACGCCGGCGGGGCCGGCCAGCAGCGCCATGCCCACGACGGTGGCGCCCTGGAGCACGCGGAGGGTGGCGCCGGTCCACGGCGCGCCGATCCGGCGGCTGGCCAGCGGCACCAGCGCCGCACCGGCCGCGGACGCGAGCCAGGCGGCCGAGCCGGCGGGGCCGAGCAGCGCGGCGGCGGTGTCGGCGTCGTCGACCACCTCGGTCAGGCGCACCGGCAGCAGCGTCTCGAACGTGATCATGCCGAAGCCCCAGAACAGCTCCACCGCGACGAGCGCCGTCAGGATCCGGGAGCGGCGCAGCAGCCCGAACGCGGCCCGGATCGTGCCGGGCACCTCGCGCACCGAGGCGGCCAGCGCTCTCGCGCCGCGTGCCGGCCGCACCTCGGTCAGCAGCGCCGCGACCGCGACCAGCGCGACCACCTGCACGGCGAGCCCGGCCAGCACCGGCACGGCGAGCGGGTTCACCCCGGGAAGCGGGTCGAGGGCGACGAGCCCGCCGCTGGCGAGCGCTCCCCCGGCGATGGCGACACCGGCGACGGCGCCACCGCGGCTGAGGCCGCTCTCGATGTCCGCCTCCGGGTCGGCGGCCAGGGCGGCGTCGACGTACCAGGCGTCGAGCGGGCCGCTGTCCAGCGCGCGGTAGATGCCTTGAAGCGCGAAGACCGCGGCGAACAGCGGCAGGGAGCCGGCGACCGCGAGGAGCCCGAACGAGGCGAGGTTGACCACGCCGGCGGCGAGCAGCACGGGGCGCCGGCCGATCGCGTCGGCGAGCCCGCCGGTGGGCAGCTCCAGCATGAGCACGATGAGGCCCTGCGCGACGCCGGCGGCGCCGACCTGGGCGAGCGTGAGGCCGCGGTCGAGCGGCAGGAGCACGAGGATCGGGATGATGAGGCCGGTCGGGAGCCAGCGCAGGCCGTGCAGAAACATGTAGCGCCGGCGGGCGCCGGTCGCGTTCATCGCGGCAGCCTCGGGAAGCCTGCGATGAAGACGAGCACCTGCTCCCCTTCGCCGGTGGCCTCGCTCCGGTAGCGCTCGATCACCGCGTGCAGCTCGTCGTTGAGCGCGCGCAGCCGGTCGGGCGGCAGCACGAGCCCGAAGTCGCTGACCTCGGCGGCGTCGCGCCAGGCCGGCGGGTGCGAGTAGTGGTCGCGCACCCAGTCGACGAGCAGCTCGGTGAACCCCCGCACCTGGTACTCCGTGAGCCAGGTCGCGGCGGCCCGGTCGTCGGGGTCGTCGGCGACGTCGCGGCTGTCCCAGCCGTGCTCGCGGTGTGCGGCCCGCCACCAGCGCTCCCGGCCCTGGCCCTGCCCGGTGTCCTCTTCCACCAGGCCGACGGAGGCGAGCTGGCGCAGGTGGTAGCTGGTCGCGCCGGTGTTGCTGCCGATCGCCGCGGCGAGCCCGGTGGCGGTCGCCGGACCGTCGAGCCGCAGCGCGCTGAGCAGGCGCGACCGGAGCGGATGCGCGAGCACCCGCAGCTGCCTGCTGTCGAGCCGGATGGGTTCCATACCGGCACCGTACCTTGCACAGAACCTATGCACAAGTCTTATGCACATGTTCTGTGCACCGGGCGGGCCTTACGGAAATCCAGTCCTTGACGCGTGGAGGGATGTCGATGACCCTGATTCTCAGAACCGCCTCTTCGGCGCTGTGGCGGCCCCTTCGCGGGTCCGCCACGGGCGGTGTGTCCCACCATCGCCCGACGCCTGGAGGTGTCATGTCGCAGTACCCCCATGCCCGTTCGCGCCGCACGCTCGCGGCCGCCCTGACCGTGGTCCTGGCCGGCCTGCTCGGCGCGGTCGCCGTCGCGCAGGGCCCGGCGGACGCGGCCGGCCCGCTGATCTCGCAGGGCCGGCCGGCCACCGCGTCGTCCGCCGAGGGTGCCGGCCTCGCCGCGCCGTTCGCGGTCGACGGCGACCCGGGCACCCGCTGGTCCAGCCAGTTCGGCGATCCACAGTGGATCCAGGTGGACCTCGGCCAGACCGCCGGCATCGACCAGGTCGTCCTCGCCTGGGAGGCGGCGTACGCGACCGGGTTCCGCGTCGAGACGTCGACCGACGGCACGAGCTGGACCCAGATCTACGCCACCACCACCGGCACCGGCGGCACGCAGACCCTCGCGGTCAACGGCTCCGGCCGGTACGTGCGCGTGTACGGCACCGCGCGCGCGACCGGTTGGGGCTACTCGCTGTGGGAGTTCCAGGTGTACGGGACGGCCGGCCCGTCCACCGGGACACCCATCTCCGAGTTCAAGAACGTCACGGCGTCCTCGTGGGAGGGCGGCAACGCACCGGCCGCGGCGCTTGACGGCCGCACCACCACCCGGTGGTCCAGCCAGTTCAGCGATCCACAGTGGATCCAAGTGGACCTGGGCGGGGCGGCCACCATCACCGGCGTGACGCTCGTCTGGGAGTCCGCGTACGCGACCGCGTACCGGATCGAGACCTCGACCAACGGCACCACCTGGACCCAGGTATACGCCACGACCGCCGGGCGGGGCGGCACCGAGCGGCCGGCCGTTTCCGGCGCAGGGCGCTACATCCGGCTGACCGGTACGGCACGGGCGACCGGCTACGGGTACTCGCTGTGGGAGTTCCAGGTCTTCGGTGCGGTCGACACGCAGGCGACTACGCCGCCGATGCTCTCCGGCCCGACCCGGCCGCCGGCGACCACCGGGCAGTTCGCGCTCAGCGCGCCGGCCAACGGGGCGATGGTCACGAACACCCGCCGGCCGCCGCTGTCCTGGGCCGCCGTCGGCGGTGCCGCCCGATACCAGGTGTGGCTCAACGTCAGCCGGACCGACTACGACTTCGCCGCGTCCGGCAACCTCGTCGACCTGTACACGAAGGTCGCCGAGCCCACCGGCACCAGTTACACACCGACCTGGGACATCGCCGACCGGTGGACCTACAAGTGGTACGTGGTCGCGGTCAACGGCTCCGGCGGCACCGTCGCCACGTCGAACATCCGCCAGTTCAGCCTCTACGTGCCCACGCTGGAGGCGGTCGCCGACGGCGTCGGGATCGTGAGCGGCGCGCGTGACCTCAACCGCGACGGCGCCATCCAGCCGTACGAGGACTGGCGGCTGCCGGTCGAGTCGCGGGTCAGCGACCTGCTCGGGCGGATGACGCTGGAGGAGAAGGCCTACCAGATGTTCTACAACGCGCAGGCCTTCGCCCAGTCGGGTTGGCACTTCGGGCCGGCCGACGCGGCCGACCTGCACGCCAACCTGCTGCGGGCGAGCGGCACCCGGCTGGGCATCCCGTTCGTCTCGGCGGGCGACACCATCCACGGGTACAAGACGGCCTACCCGACGCAGAGCGCGCTCGCCGCGGGGCGCGACTACCCGCTCGACTACAAGCTCGGCGACATGCAGCGGCGCGAGCAGCTCGAAGTGGGCACCCGCGGCGTGCTCGGCCCGCTCGCCGAGGTGGGCACGAAGGTGCTGTACCCGCGGATCCAGGAAGGGAACGGGGAGAGCGCCGAGGTCGCGGCCGCGCAGGTGCGGGCGCTCGTGGCCGGCCTTCAGGGCGGCCCGGAGCTCAACCCGGCGTCGGTGCTCGCCACGGTCAAGCACTGGCCCGGCGAGGGTGCGGGCGGCGAGGCGCTGATCGTGTACGACGCCGTCACCATCAAGTACCACATGATCCCGTTCCGGGCCGCGATCGAGGCCGGTGCGGTCAACATCATGCCCGGCTACGCGGGCAGCTCCTACCTCGACCCGGGCGGCCCGGGGGCCGGCGACAGCGCGCCGATCCTCGCCTACCTGCGGCAAAACCTCGGCTACACCGGCCTCATCACCACCGACTGGCTCCCGTCCGGCTCGTGGGTCGGCGCCGCGCGCGCCGGCTCGGACGTGATGGGCGGCGCCGACCCGGGCGCGCCCGGGTACAGCATCGGCACGTTCACGGCGGGCGTGCCGGCGGCCAGGATCGACGACGCGGTGCGCCGGGTGCTGCGGCTGAAGTTCCAGCTCGGCATCTTCGAAAACCCTTACGGCGACCCGGTCAACGGCCCGTACCGCCTCCACACGCCGCAGTACACGAGCCTCGCCAACCAGGCGGCGCGGGAGTCGATGACGTTGCTGCGCAACAACGGCGTGCTGCCGGTACGCCTCAACGCCGGCGACAACATCGTGGTGGCCGGGCCCCGCGCCACCGACTCCGGCGCCTGCTGCATATGGACGAGCTACTTCCACCAGGAGTACGGCTCGCAGAACATCCTCGAGGCGATCCGCGCGCGGGCGGCGCGGGCCGGCGTCAACGTGTACCAGGACACCGGTCCGTCGCCGAAGCTGGCGGTGGTGGCCGTCGGCGAGGGTTCGTACACCCACGCCACGAGCTGGGTGAAGGAACAGCCGTACCTGCCGGCCGACCAGCTCGCCGTCATCCAGGGCTTCCAGCGGCAGGGCATCCCGGTCGTCGTGCTCCTCGTGATGCCGCGCCCGTACGTCATCACCGAGTGGCACGAGCTGGCCGGCGCGGTGGTCGTCACCTACCGCGGCGGCGAGGAGATGGGACCGGCCGCGGCCGGGCTGCTCTTCGGCGACTACCAGCCGCGCGGCAAGCTGCCGTGGCAGCTGCCGCGCACCCTCGACCAGGTGCTGCGGCCGGGCGGCGGTGACGTGCTCGCCGACGCCAACGAGCAGTGGGACCTGCCGTACGACCTCGGCGCCACCGCCGCCCAGCGCAACGAGATCCGCGCGCGGATCGACGCCGGGCAGCCGGTGCCGACCGGCTACGGCAATCCCCTGTACCCGTTCGGTGCCGGCATGACCGGCTTCTGAGCGTCTACTGTGGTGTCGTGAGCGATCTCCAGGAGACTCCGGCGGCCCGGCTCGCGTTGCGCGTCGGGACGCCGGAGTTCGCCGCCGCGCAGGAGGCGCTGGCCGAGCACGTCGCACAGAAGCGGATCGACTCCGCGGAGTACGAGCGGCGGATGGAGCTGATCAAGGCGACCACCACGCAGGGCGAGCTGCTGCGGATCTTCGCCGACCTGCCGGAGCCGCATCCCGACCTGCCCGGCCTTCCTCCGCCGCTGCCGCTGCGCAAGGGTTCAAACCCCGACGACCTCCCCCTCTACGGCGTCGCCTGCCTCCTCGCGATGCTGCTCGGCGTCCCGGTCGCGATCGTGCTCGGCGCGGTCAACGGCTGGTGGTGGACGCTCGCGGTCCCGGTGGTGTTCTGCGTGCTGGTGGTCACCGCCATCGCGATCGTCGAGGGTCTCCGCAGCCGCCGCTGACGGAACAGCTGGAACGCTCGGGCGAGACGATTCCGGCTGGCCTCTTCGTAGCGTGTGGACGGTGCGGGCCACCCTCCCCCTCGCCGCCGCGTACGAGCCGCCGTCGGCGGCGGTCGTCGTGCTGGCCGGCATCCTCGCACTGCTGATCACCACGGTCGGCTGGCCGACACTCCGCCACATCATCGCCATGGCCCACCTGGGCGGCTACGCCACCGCCGCGTCGTTCGTCGGCAAGGTCACGGGCGTGGAGCTCACTCGTGGGCGCGCCCTGCTCAAGTACGAGCACCCCGGCAGTTGGCTCGCCAAGTTCGCGGTCGCCTGGTCGGGCTACACCGGGCCACCCGCCTTCGGCCTGCTGGGCAGCTTCCTGCTCGTGAAGGGACAGGTGGAGGCCGTCCTGTGGGTCAGCCTCGTCCTGCTCTTCCTCCTGCTGCTCAGCGTCGCCAACTGGTTCGGCCGGATCGCGGTGATCCTCACCGGCGTCGCCCTGTGGGCCGTCGCCCGGTACGCGCCGGACGGCCTGCGGGAGCTGTTCGCCGTGACCTGGGTCTGGTTCCTGCTCATCGGCGGCGTCGTGAACACCGTCGACCTGCGCCGGATCAGGCGCGCCATGAAGGCGGACAAGAAGCCGGACAAGAAATCCGACGTCGTCAAGCTCTGGCAGCTCGCCTGGATCCCGCCGCCGATCGGTGTGGCGCTCTTCTGGCTGCTCTCCGTCGCCGCGCTGGTCGTCGGCGCCGGCGTCATGCTCGGCCTGGTCGAGATGCCGTCCGCGCCGGCGGCGCCGGCCGCACCGACCGCTACGCCGACCTGACCCCGTCCAGCGCGAGCTGCCGCCCGGGCCACCGCGCCCGCAGCCAGCGGTCGTGGCTCGCGACGACCACCGCTCCCGGGCCGGTCCCCAACGCCTCCTCCAGCTCGTCGCAGAGCCGCGGCGACAGGTGGTTCGTCGGCTCGTCGAGCAGGAGCAGCTCCGGCGGATCGGCCACCAGCAGCGCCAAGGCCAACCGCCGCCGCTGCCCGACCGACAGCTCACCCACCGGCCGCGCGGCGTCGCGCGGGGTCAACAAACCCAAAGACCGCAGGGGTACCGCCTCCGCGCGCTCCGGACCCAGCTCCAGCTCGTACGTGTCGTGCGCGGTGCGGTCCGGCCGGTCGAACACCGTGTCCTGGGTCAGCAGCCCCACCCGCAGCCCGCGCCGCCGCCGTACTTCGCCCGTTCCGTGGAGCGTCCCGGCGAGCACGGCGAGCAATGTGGACTTTCCGGTGCCGTTGGCGCCGGTGACCAGCAGCCGGTCGTCGGCGGGCAGGTCGAGGCGGTCGAGGCTGAGCCGGCCGGGCACGCGCAGGTCGCGCACCGACACCAGCAAACCCTCGGCGCCACCGGTGACCAATGTGGACACCCGGAACCGCAACGGCTCGGGCGGCTTGCGCACCTGGTCGCGTTCGAGCTCGTGGAGGCGGCGGGTGGCGTTGCGCACGCGGCGGGAGACCTGCTGCTCGACCCGGTTGCCGATCATGCCGTACGACATCTTGTTCTTGTCCTTCGGCGGCCGCGCGTACCCCACCCGGTGCGCGGTGACGGTGACCGCGTGCCGCAGCTCGCCGAGCTCCTCCTGCTCCTCGGCGAAGCGGCGCTGCCAGCGTTCCCGCTCGGCGCGCTTCTCCGCCTGGTAGGCCGTGTAGCCGCCGCCGTACCGGGTCGGGCCGTCCACGGCCGGGTCGAGGTCGACCAGGTCGGTGCAGACCGCGTCGAGCAGCGTGCGGTCGTGGCTGGCGAGCACGACGACGCCGGGCAGGCCCCGCAGCTGCTCCTCCAGAAACGCGGCCGCCGCGTCGTCGAGATGGTTGGTCGGCTCATCGAGCAGCAGCGCCGACGGCCGCCGGATCAGCAGCGCCGCGAGCGCGAGGCGCCCGCGTTGCCCACCGGAGATCGAGCCGAGCGTGCGGTCGTAGGCGATGTCGCCCACGCCCAGCCCGGCCAGCATCAGCCCGGCACGGCGGTCGGCGTCCCAGGCGTCGGTCTCCTGCGCCCGGTCGAGCGTCTCGCCGTACTCCCTGAGCAGGTCGCCGTCGCCGGCGCCGGCCGGTTCGGTCGCGAGCGCGGCGGTGAGCCGGTCGAGCGCGGCCAGCACCTCGCGCGCGTCACGCAGCGCGTCGTCGACCACGTCACGCACGGTCGCGCCGAGGTCGAACGGCATCTCCTGGTGCAGGTAGCCGAGGTCCGGCGGGCGCACGACGCTGCCCCCGTCCGGCTCGTCCACGCCGGCGAGGATGCGCAGGAGGGTGGTCTTGCCCGTACCGTTCTCGCCGATCAGCCCGATGCGGTGACCGGGCGCGGCGACGAGCGAGACGCCGTCGAGCACCCGGCGCGCACCGAACGTGCGGACGAGATCATGGGCGACAAGGGGATGACGTGACACAGGACACCACCGCGGGATAGACGCTGCCGCCCGCCGGGCAGTGCCTCGGACGCGGGCGCGTGGGGTGCCTGTGGATCACATCGCCGTCCACGGTAACCACCGCGCCGCGACCCCGCAAACGATTAACCGAATCATCTCGGCGCCGCGTCGCGGCGGACGAACGTCAGCGCGCCGGCCGCCAGCGCGGCCGCCGTCCAGCCGGCCAGGGCAGCCAGGCCGGCCCGCGGGTTGCCGGGGGCGGCGCGCTCGATCCAGGTCCGCCAGCGCTCGTCGGTCACGAACTGGGTCGCGATCGGCGCGAGGTAGAGCAGCCCCAGCACCGTGCTGAGGGCGGCCGCCGTCCGCTGGAGGGTCGCCGCCACGCCGAGCGCGAGCAGAGCGATCAGCACGAGGTACGCGACGGTGCCCAGACCCGCCCGGAGCGTGCGCCCGTCCAGGTCGGGGCCCGCCACGGTCGAGGCGGCCACCGCGACGAGTGCCGCCGGCAGGACCGCGGCGGTCACGGCCAGTGCCTTCGCGGTGAACGCCACCGCGCGGGCCGGGATCGCCGTCAGCGTCGTGGCACGGCACTCCCCCGCCGCGGCCAGGACCGCCAGCGCCACCACCGCGAGCTGGCCGAGGTAGACGCCGGTAAGGCCGAGGCGGGCCGCGTCGCAGTCGGTCTCGCAGGAGGCGCGGACGGCCGTGCCCAGCCCCGCCGTCGCGACCACCGTGACCAGCGGGAGCCAGGCCGTGGCGGGCAGCGTGCGGAGCTTCGTCCACTCGGCGTGGCACGCGCGGGCGAGCCTCACGCGTCCCTCCGCCGCAGCAGCAGGTAGGCGACGGCGAGCGCGGCCGCCGCGTACCCGGCCAGCACGGCGAGGCCGGTCCACGGGCGTCCCGCCCACGGGAGCAGGAACACGTCGTCGGTCTCCCGCACCTGCTGCACCGACAAGCCGGCGACCGGGCTCAGCCGCTGGACCCACATCCCCGTGCCGGCCGGCAGCAGCGGGGTGACCGCGGCCGGCACCAGCAGGACCGTGGCCACGGCGGCGATGGCGGCCGCGCCGCGCCGCAGGATCGCGCCCAGGCCGAGGCTCAGCAGCGCGACGAGTGCCACCGCGGCGGCCGTGCCGGCCACGACCCGCAGCACCCGCGGGTCGCCGAGCGACGGGTCGGGGTAGGTGGGCGGGCGGTACCCGTTGCGCCGCAGCAGCGGCTGGGCGAGCAGCAATGCGCCGGCGGTGGCGACGAGCGCGGCCACGAAGCAGGCACCGCCGGCGACCACGGCCTTGGCGGCGAGCACCGGCCCGCGCCGAGGGCTGGCGGCGAACGTGGTGCGCACCATGTGCCGGCGGTACTCGGCGGTCATCACCAGCGCGCCCAGCGCCACCAGCGGCAGCATCCCGGCGAACGTCCCGGCCGTGGCCGCCACCACCCGGCTGCCGTCGTCGGCCTGGGCGACGATGTCACCTGGCTGAGCGGTGACGGCGTAGGTTTCCGCCGTGTCCATCGTGGACTGGCCACCGGGGACACCCACGTCCGTGCCGACCCAGGCGCCGCCCAGGCTCACCGAGTCGAACACCGCCGTCGCGGGCCGGGTGGGCACGAGCACCGGCCGGGTGGCCACCGTGCGGGTGGCGCCCGGCGACGTGGCGAACAGTCCGATCTCGACAGTCGGCGCCAGGCCCGCCATCGGCACGCTGCCCACCGGCCGCCAGGCGTGGCCGTCCGCCGAGGCGTACCCGCTGACGGTGGCGCCGGTGCGGACCAGGCGCAACCAGGAGGCCGCCGCGCCGCCCGCGATGTCCACTGTGAAGTCTGCCTGCATCCGGGTGCCGTGGCCCGGCGTGACGAGCACCGCGGCGTAGCGGGCGCCCGGCACCGCGCGCTCCTTCACCATCAGCCCGGTCATCGCCCACGGGTGGCCGCCGGCCGGCGTGCGGACGCGCGCGGTGAGGGTACCGTCGCCGGAGAGCGGTTGGTGCACGAAGCGAAACTCGTCGACGTAGGCCGCGCGGCCGTAGGTCCCGGGGTTTCCCGCCGAGGCCAGCAGCGGGAGGGCGAGCATGACCGCGGCCGCCCCGAGCAGGCACCACACCAGGCCCGGCGCCGTACACAGCTTGGTGAGCTCCGACCGCAGCAGCCTCATGCCGCACCCGCCGTGTACTCGACAGAGCCGCTGGTCAGCGCCACGTAGGCGTCCTCCAGCGAGACGCCGCCGGCGGTCAGCGCCGCCACGCTCGTGTCGGCGAGCAGCCGACCCCGCCCGATCACCACGAGATGGTCGGCGGTGCCGGCGAGCTCGGCGAGCAGGTGGCTGGAGACGAACACCGCCCGCCCCTGCGCCGCCAGCCCGCGCAGCAGCCCGCGGATCCACCGCACGCCCTCGGGGTCGAGCCCGTTGACCGGCTCGTCGAACATCAGCACCGGCGGGTCGCCCAGCAGCGCCGCCGCGATGCCGAGCCGCTGCCGCATGCCGAGCGAGAACCCGCCGAAGCGCCGCCGCGCCACCGCCGCCAGCCCCACCAGCTCGAGCACCTCGTCGACGCGGGCCGGCGGGATGCCGTTCGCGTGGGCCATCCACAGTAGATGGTCGCGGGCCCGCCGGCCGGGGTCGGGCGAGCCGGCGTCGAGGAGCGCGCCGACGTGGCGCAGTGGCGCGCGCAGCTCGTGGTAGCGGCGGCCGCCGACCAGCGCGGCGCCGGCGTCCGGCCGGTCCAGCCCGAGGATCATCCGCATGGTGGTGGACTTGCCGGCGCCGTTCGGCCCCACGAAACCGGTGACCCGGCCCGCCGCGACGGTGAACGTGAGCCCGTCCACGGCGAGCGTCCGGCCGTACCGCTTGCGCAGCCCTTGGCATTCGATCGGTCCCATGTGCTCCATCGAAGCGGCGCCGCGGCGCCGGCGCGTGAGCCCAGGCCCGCATCCACAGCTGGGGGCTAGCCCTACCGCGTACGGTGTCGGGCATGAAGGGCAGGCTGCGCGGGCTCGGGTACGTGGTATCCGGCACGGTCACCGGCGTGCTCACGCTCGTGTGGCTGCCGCTCGCGCTGGTCCTCGGCCTCGGCTTCGGCGCCCCGCTGCTCACCGCGCCGCTCGTCGCCCTCGAACGCCGCCGGCTCGCCCTCCTCGGCGGTCCCTCGCTCCCCGACCCGCACCGCCGGCCCGACCGGCCCGGTGCGGTCGCCTGGCTGCGCGCCCGCCACGCCGAGCCGGTCACCTGGCGCGAGCTGGCCTACCTTGTGCTGCACGGCACGCTCCTGCTGCTGCTCGACGCGGCTGCCACGGCGCTCGCGTTCGCACCGCTGCTGCTGCTCGGCGCGGTGACGCTGCCACAGTCCGAAGGGGACACCGCGACGCTCGACGTGGTGGTCGCCGCCGCCGTCGCCACGCTCGCGGTCGTGGCCGTGCTCGCGGTCGCGCTCGCCGCCCTGTACACGGTGGGTCTGGTCGCCGCGGCGCACGGCGCGCTGGCGCGGCAGCTGCTCGGGCCCGGCGCGGAGGCCGCGGTCCGGACGTTGACACGGTCGCGGGCGCGGCTGGTGGACGCGTTCGAGGTGGAGCGGCGGCGGATCGAGCGGGACCTGCACGACGGCGCCCAGCAACGCCTCCTGGAGCTCGGCATGACGCTCGTCGCGGTCGAGCTGGAGCTCGACGAGGACCCGGAGGCGGCGCGCCCGCTCGTGCGCAAGGCCGCCGGCCAGGCCCGGTCCGCGCTGGCCGAGCTGCGGGAGCTGGTACGCGGCATCCACCCGCGGGTCCTCACCGACCTCGGCCTGGCGGCGGCGGTGGCCGACCTCGCCGAGCGGTCGGCGGCACCGGTGCGGGTGGCGCTCGACCTGCCGCGCCGGCCGCCGTCCACGGTGGAGTCGACGGCGTACTTCGTGGTCGCCGAGGCTCTCGCCAACGCCGCCCGCCACGCGCGGGCCGCCTCCGTGTCCGTGACCGGGCACCTGGAGGGCGACCGCCTCGTGGTGGAGGTACGCGACGACGGGGTGGGCGGCGCCGACCCGGCGCACGGCACCGGGCTGGCCGGGCTCGCCGACCGCACCGACGCGGTGGGCGGCACGCTCACGCTCGCCAGCCCGGCCGGCGGGCCGACCGTGCTGCGGGCGGAGCTGCCGTGGTGACCGCCGGGCTGCGCGTGGTCCTCGCCGACGACGCGGTGCTGCTCCGCGAGGGCCTGGTGGCGCTGCTCGCCCGCTTCGGCCACGAGGCGGTCGCGGTGGTCGGCGACGCGGACGGGCTGGCGCCGGCCGTGGCCGAGCACGGGCCGGACGTGGTGGTGACCGACGTGCGGATGCCGCCCACGTTCACCGACGAGGGGCTGCACGCCGCGATCACGCTGCGCCGCGACCACCCGCGGCTGCCGATCCTGGTGCTGAGCCAGTACGTGGCCACCGCGTACGCGGACACCATGCTCGCCGCGACCGACAGCGGCGGGATCGGTTACCTGCTCAAGGACAGAGTGCTGGAGGTGCGTGACTTCGTCGACGCGGTCGAGCGGGTCGCGGCCGGCGGTTGCGTGATCGACCCGGAAGTGGTCCGCCACCTGCTCGCCCGGCAGCGCAGCCCGCTGGCCCGCCTCACGCCCCGCGAGCGCGAGGTGCTGGGGCTGATGGCCGAGGGCCTCTCGAACACCGCCATCACCCGCCGCCTCACCGTCAGCGAGAAGGTGGTCGGAAAGCACATCAACGCGATCTTCACGAAACTCGACCTGCCGCCGTCCAACGCCGACGATCATCGACGGGTACGCGCTGTGCTGGCCTATCTCCGTGGTGGGATTGAAACGTGAGCGACTGGGGCAAAGATGGCGCCGTGACGGCGGTGCAGACGAGGGTCCGAGAAGGCCGGGTGACGGCCCCGGCCGCGTGGCTCGTGGTGTTGGGGCTGGCCATGGCCGCGGGCGTCGGCCTGTTGTGGCGCTTCTTCGTGCGCACCGAGCGGGGCCAGCTGCTCGACACCGTCGCTCTGGAGGGCAACGCCATCGGCCAGGACCGGGTCGACGGGCTGGCCAGCACCGTGCTCAACGCGGTGTCCTTCGGCTCGCTCGCGGTGGCGACCATCGTCGTCGCGGTGATCGCGCTGGCCCGCGGACGGGTGCTGCTCACGGTGGTGGTCACCGCGTTCGTGGCGACCGCCAACATCGTCACCCAGGTCATCAAGCAGGGCATCTACCGCCCGGACTTCGGCGTCGACCCGGAGCGGGTGACCGCCGGCAACAGCTTCCCCAGCGGCCACGCGACCGTCGCGATGTCCGTGGTCATCGCGCTCGTCCTGGTGGTACCACCGAAAGCGCGCGGCGTCGCGGCCGTCCTCGGCGCCCTCTACGCCACCACCGCGGGTGTGGCGACCATGTCGCTCGGCTGGCACCGTCCCAGCGACGTCGCCGGCGCGGTGCTCGTCGTCGGCGGGTGCGCCGCGCTCGCCTGCCTGCTGCTGGTGCTCGCGCACGGCCGGGACGCCCGCGTGAAGACCGACGACGCCCGCCCGCTCGCCGTCGCGCTGCTGATGATCGCCTCAGCCCTGCTGCTCGCGGTGTCCGCCGGCGCCCTCTGGTGGGTCGACGGCGTCGCCACCACCCCGGTCGACGAGCTCGGCCGCGGCACGCTGATGGCCGCCTACGGGGGCGCGGCCGCGGGCATCGCCGGCGTCGTCTCGGCGGTCACCGCCCTGACCCTGGCCGCCATGCACCGCGTGGTGCCCTGGCGCACCGGCTGACGCCTACGCTGCTGCCATGACGGCGCACGTGGTCAACCCGATCCTCAACGTGAGCGACTTCGCCGCGAGCGTGCGGTGGTTCGAGACGCTCGGCTGGGAGAAGGCGTGGGACTGGGGCGACCCGCCCACCTTCGGCGGCGTCCGCTCCGGCGCGTGCGAGATCTTCCTCTGCCTCGACGGCCAGGGCGGCCGCGGCCACGGCGGCGTGGCGGCGACCTTCGGCCCGGACGGCGACCAGACCGCGGACCGGGGCGCGTGGATGTCGATCTGGGTGGACGACGTCGACGCGCTGTACGAACGCTGCGTCGCCTCCGGCATCGAGGTCACCTGGCCGCCGACCGACATGCCGTGGGGCGTGCGCGAGATGCACGTCCGGCACCCGGACGGGCACGTCTTCCGGATGAGCCACGGCATCCACGACGACCACGAGCATCCGCACCCGCACTAGCCGGCTTCGCCGGCCCCGGGTGGGGCGGCGGCCGAAGGCCGCCGCCCCACCGGTGAAGGTTTGTGGCCACCGCGCTAACCGGCTTCGACCACCCGCTTGAAGGCGGTGAGCTGGCCGCCGTCGGCGCGCCGGATCGCCGCGCGCAGCAGTCCGGCGAACGGCCGCCACACCCCTCCGGCACGGCAGTCGGCGGTCAGGGTGACCCGCGTGCGGTCGCCGTCCGGCACGCAGGTGTATGTGTACGCGGCGGTCACGCCGCCCTGCGCGGAGTGCACCACCACCGTGCGCCCCGGCTCGACCACCTCGACCCGCCCGGTGCGGTCCCGCCCACGGGCCCGGAAGGTCAGCTCCGACCCGCTCACCCGCACACTGTCCACACCGGGCATCCAGGCGGGCGCGGCCGGCCAGTCGGTGAGGCGCGCCCACACCTCGGGCACGGGACGTTCGACGGTGGTGGAGGCGGTGAAGGCGGTGGTCACGGCGGTCAGCGTGCCCGGCCACCCCGGCTAGCGTATTGGACAGACTTCACATCGACGCCCGTCTCCGGCACGAACCCCGGCGCCGCCTGGTCGGGCGTGAAGGCGGCCCGCTGAGCGGCCACGTACCGGGAAGGGGTCACCCCGGTGTGGCGCCGGAAGTCCCGGATGAAGTGGCTCTGGTCGAACCAGCCGTACGCGGCCGCCAGCCCCGGCCAGTCGACCGTCCCGTAGACGTCGATCGCCGCGAGGAGCGCCCGCAGCCGCAGGATCCGCGACAGCACGCGCGGCGACAGCCCGACGACCGCCGTGAACTCCCGGTCGAGGTGCCCGTGCGACACGCCCAACTCGGCGGCCAGCCCCGCGATCGGCCGCAGCGGGTCCTCTTCGAGCGCGGCCACCGCCGCCGCACAACGCCGCACTGCCGGTCCCGGCTCGCCGGGCGCCAGCACGCTTTGGTACAGATCGAGCGCCGCCTCGGCTTTCTTCGCCTGGTCCACCTCGGTCGCCGCCTCCGCTGTCGGCGTTTTGGAGTCGGCGAGCAGCGCGCGGCGCAGGTCCGCGGCAGGCGGCCACGCCGCGAGCAGGTCGACGACCCGCCCCCGCACCGCCGCCGGCGCCACACCGAAGAGCGCCCGACACCCGACCGGCGTCGTCACCACCCCGACGCAGTACGTCTCACCGAGCGGCTCGTTGACCACCGGCCGATCGTGCGGCCCGAGCAGGAAGCCGCCGCGCGCCACGAAGCCCGCCCCGTCCCCGGCCACCAGCCGGATCGGGTCGCCGAGCACGACAACCGCGACGCTGGAGCCCGTCGGCGCGATCAGCTCGCGCCGGTAGTCGATCCGCCCGCGCGCGAACCAAACCGACTCCACCCACGGCGCGAGCGCCTCCGGCCGGCGCGCCACGTAGGTGAACTCCACGCCCCATCCTGGCATGCTGGGACGCCGTGACCAGCACCAGCGACCTGCCCGCACGGATCCACACCGCCTGCCGCCTTACCGGCGACTTCGTACTCCGCTCCGGCCGGATAGCAGGTGGAAGCGGACCCACCACCGCTCGACGAGGTGGCCAAACGCATGGCCGGTCTCGTGCCGGAAGGCACCGAGGTACTCGCCGGCCTGGAGATGGGCGGCATCGCGGTGGTCACCGCCTTGGGCCGGCACGTGGGTCTGCCGTGCGCGTTCGTACGCAAGGCCGCCACGCCATGCGGCACCCGAAGGTTGGCGGAGGGCGCCGCGGTGGCCGGGCGGCAGGCGTCCATAGCCGCGCTCTGTGGGGTTGTTGGTCGGACATGTGCCGCAGCGGCTGTGGCCCGTCGTGGACGTCGATACCCTGAGCACCTCGTCGGTCCCCGTGCGGCCAGCGAAGGGTGGGCATATGGGCAGGGTCGCCATTGTGACCGGTGCGTCCTCGGGGATCGGCGCGGCCGCTAGCCGATGGCTGCACGAGCGAGGGTTCCAGGTTTACGCGGCCGCCCGCCGGTTGGATCGGATGGCTCCGCTCGCTGCCCTTGGTATCCGTGTGGTCAGGGTGGACGTCACCCACGAGGACGACCTGGTGGCGCTGGTCGATCGGGTGGTCAGGGAGTCGGGCCGTATCGACGTGCTGGTAAACAACGCCGGATATGGATCCTTCGGCGCGCTCGAGGACGTGTCGTTGGACGAGGCCAGGCGGCAGTTCGATGTCAACCTCTTCGGCGTGGCCCGGCTGTGCCAGCTCGTGCTGCCCCATCTTCGGGTGCAGGGTTCCGGACGCATTATCAATGTTTCGTCGGTCGGCGCGCGGATGTACCAGCCGCTGGGTGGTTGGTACCACGCGACGAAGTACGCGGTCGAAGGCCTTAGCGACTGTCTACGGGTTGAGCTCAGGCCGTTCGGCATCGACGTGGTTTTGATTCGGCCCGGCGGCATCGCCACCGAGTTCCCTGGGGTCGCCGGCGATCGGTTGCTCGCCGTCTCCGGCAACGGCGCCTATGCCGAGTACGCCCGTCGGTACGCGGCCGCGCTGTTGTCGGAGGCTAAGGGCATCTCATCGCCCTCGGTCGTCGCCCGGGCGATCGGCCGGGCCGCTACGGTGCGGCGGCCGCGTGCTCGGTACGCGGTCGGGCGTGGTGCGAAAGCGGCGTTGCTCGCACGGTGGCTTCTGCCCGACCGTGCCTTCGATCGCGTGTTGGTGGGGCTGTTCAGCCTCATAGCCATCGTTGCCGCCCGGAGCGCCAAACGTGTCTGAGGCTCCGCTGCGGCCCTACGGTCGGGTCGCTGCCAAAGCTCATGAGGTCCTCGCGGTCATCGATGTGTAACTACACTTCGTTGGTGCCGACTTCGTACTGGATGCTGGTGTTTCTGGAGTTCGCGCTCGCCGTGGTCACCTTCGTCGCGCTGCGTTTCATAACCGCGCCGTACGGTCGCCACCTACGCGAGGGGTGGGGCGTTACCGTGCCGGCGCGGGCCGGCTGGCTGGTCATGGAGAGCGTCTCGTCGCTGTTGTTCGTGGTTGTCTTCTGGTCCGGGCCGAGGCGGACCGATCTGGTGGCGCTGGTGCTGTTCGCTATGTGGCAGAGCCACTATTTGTACCGCGCCTTTGTCTACCCGTTTCTGCTGCGGGGTGGAAGACGTATGCCGGTTGTGGTGGTCCTGCTCGCCATCGCGTTCAATGTGCTCAACGCCTCGATCAATGCCTACTGGATTGGCACGCTCGGGCAGTACCCGGTTGGTTGGTTGGCCGACCCGCGGTTTCTGATCGGCGTGGCGCTCTTCGCCAGTGGCCTGACGTTGCACGTGTGGGCCGACCGTAAACTCCGCCGCCTGCGGGCGTCCGCCGGCGATGGATACCACATTCCGTACGGCGGCGCGTACCGATGGGTCTCCTGCCCGAACTATCTCGGCGAGATAGTGGAATGGACCGGCTGGGCACTCGCCACCTGGTCACCCGCCGGACTCGCATTCGTGGTCTACACGGTGGCGAATCTCGCGCCCCGGGCCATAGACCACCATGCCTGGTACCACCAGCGGTTCCCCGAATACCCGGCGAAGCGGCGCGCTCTGATCCCGTACGTCATATGACGCTGAGCGATACTCGCGGCTGTGAAGGAAGGGCATCTGGCTCGCATGTTGAGTTTGGATTGGATCGACTGCGCCCCCGAAGAGCACCTCCGCGATGCCGGAGCGATCTTCGCGGTGTTTGACCACCAAGACTCTGGCAACGTGTCGTACGGCGTAGAGGTCGGCGGTGGACGGTACTTCGTCAAGACCGCCGGAAGCCCCGAACTCGACCTGCCGCATCTCACCCACGAGCAGCGGGTCAGGTTGCTGCGCAACGCGGCCCGAATCGGTCAGGCTTACCGGCATGCGGCCCTGCCGCTATTGAAACGCGTGATTGAGTCGCCGCACGGACCGATGCTGGTCTACGGCTGGGTTGATGGCGAGTTGCTCGGTGTCCCTCGCGATACCCGCGATGATCCGGCGTCGACGTTCTACAGGTTCCGGCACCTGCCGATCGAGCGCATCGTCGCCGCGCTCGACACCGTCGTCGACGTTCACGACCTGCTCGGCCGAGGCGGCGAGGTGGCCTGCGACTTCTACGACGGGTGCCTGCTCTACAACTTCACTACCCACCGCTTGTCTATTATGGACCTGGACAACTACCATTCTGGCCCGTTCCGTAACGAGATGGGTCGGATGTTTGGGTCTACCCGCTTTATGGCACCGGAGGAGTTCGTAAAAGGCGCGATGATCGACCAGCGGACCTCCGTATTCACACTCGGGCGTACAGTGCTGGTTCTGCTCGGTGACGGCACGATGAACCGGGAGGCGTTCCGCGGTCCTGACAGGCTCTGGAGCGTCGCGATGCGAGCATGCGAAACCGAGCCCGAACGGCGTCATAGCAGCCTGGCGGAGTTCTGCGCGGACTGGCACACGACCAGGTCGACGTAACGCGTCACCGGGTGACCGCGCGATGATGCTGACAGTTGGCCGCAGCGGGCCGATCCTCTCCGGCATGATCCCAATGATGATCCGCCGGCCGGGCCGCCCCGGGATCAGTTCACGTCGACGGTCACCCGCCAGGGCAGCACCGGCGCGCCGCACGGGATCTCGGGCGGGCAGAAGTCCCGGTACGAGGCCAGGCCGCCGCGGCCGGGCCGGGTAGCGCGGTATGCGGCTGCGGTCGTGCCGGGTGGTGGGGGCGCCGGCAGCGGCAGTGCGACCAGGACGTCGCCGCTGGCTTGGACTGGGGTCCACCAGTTGTGCGGGTTGGGGTATCGCACCGGGTCGACGGAGAGCGTGACGTACAGCCGTTGCCACCGTTGCAGGCAGATGGTGCGCCCGTTGTCGGCGTGTCCGAGCTGGATCGGCCGGCCGGTCGCATCGGTGGGCGCGCAGCCGGTCGGCGCCACCGGGTCGGCGGGAGCCGCCGAGCCGGCCGACGCCGGGGCGGCGGCCAGGGACGCGGCGACGACCACGGCGGTGAAAAGGGTTTTCGCGCGCACGAAACCTCCTCCAGTGGAACGATCAACATATCGATCGGAGTCTACCTTTTGGGTGCGCCGGAGGGAGAGGATCGAACAGCGGAGCGTTGTCGCGTCCGGGGTTGGCCGCCCTGCCCCCGTCGGCAGACGACCACCGCCGCGTGCTGGCCGTCCTCGCCTACCTGGGGCCGTTGGCCGGCTTCGCCGGCCCGGGCGAGGGCCGGCCGAGGCCACCACTCACCACCGGTGAAGGTTTGCGGCCACCGCGCTAGGGGGCGCCGTAGCCGCGCTCGACGATCCTGCGGGCGCTCATCTCGTACATGGCCGGGTCGGCCGGCACGAGCGTGGCGAGCCCGTCGACGTAGCGGTTGTACATGCAGAAGGCGGCGGCGATCAGCACCGTGTCGTGGATCTCCACGTCGGTGGCGCCCTCGTCGCGGGCGGCCGCCACGAGCTCGGCGGTCACCGCGCGCCCGTCGACCCGCACGGCCGCCGCGATGCGCAGCAGGGCGCGCAGCTTGGCCGAGATGGGCGCGCTCTCCGGGTCGGACACGACCTGGTCGACCACCTTCATGCCGCCGTCGAGCTGGGCCGCCGCGAACGCGGAGTGCGAGTCGCGGCAGAACGCGCACTCGTTGCCGCCCGAGACGTACGCGGCGATCAGCTCCCGCTCGCCCCGCGACAGCGTGTGCGGCCCGCGCAGCAGCACCTCGGCCAGCTCGTTGAGCGGCTTGGCGGTCTCCGGCCGGAACCGCATCGGCCCGCTGATGCCCGGAAACAGCTGCTCGTCGACGCCGAGATCGATGTGTGCCACGCCCGCCAATGTAGACGAGGGACGCCGCCGGCGAAATACGCGGATGTGCGGTATGACGGCACTTTCCGCGAAGGCGTCGAGCGGCGGCGGGTGCGATCGTCGATGCGTGGACGGTGAACGGGGCACCGCGATGGTGCGGGCGGCGCGGGACGGCGCCGAGGCGATGGTCCTACGGCTGCGCGAGCTGGTCCGGCACGAGTCGCCACCTGGCTCGCCACCACACCTGACCGCCTGCGCCGACCTGCTCGCCGGCTGGGGCGAGGCCGCGCTGGGCCGCCCAGCCCAGCGCGTGACGCGCGACGGGCTCCCGCATCTACTGTGGACGGCGCCGGACCAGCGGGTGCTGCTGCTCGGCCACTTCGACACGGTGTGGCCGGCGGGCACGCTGGCGTCGTGGCCGTTCGCGGTGCGCGACGGCCTCGCGACCGGGCCCGGCGTCTGCGACATGAAGGCGGGCATCGTGCAGATGTTCGCCGCCCTGGAGCTGCTCGGCGGCACCTCGCGCGTCGGCGTGCTGCTCACCTGCGACGAGGAGACCGGCTCGGCCACCTCCCGCGCGTTGATCGAGGAGCAGGCCCGCCGCTCCGGCGCCGTGCTGGTGTGCGAGCCGAGCACGCCGGACGGGCTGCTGAAGGTGGCCCGCAAGGGCGGCTCGGCGTACCGGCTCGTGGCCCGTGGCCGGGCCGCGCACGCCGGCGTCGAGCCCCAGCGCGGCGTCAACGCCACCGTCGAGATCGCCCACCAGGTACTCGCCCTGCCCGCGCTGGCCTCACCCACGGCGGGCACGACCGTGACGCCGACGCTGCTGGCCGGCGGGACCACGACCAACACCGTGCCGGAGCGGGCCACCCTCGCCGTGGACGTGCGCGCCTGGACCCCCGCCGAGCTCGACCGGGTCGACCGCGAGCTGCGCGCGCTGCGGCCGCACGTGCGCGGCGCCAAGCTCGTCCTGGAGGGCGGCGTCAACCGGTACCCGATGACCCCGGACGTCGCCCGCCCGTTGCTGGAGGTGGCCGCGGCGGCCGCGAAGGATCTGGGCCTGCCCCCGGTCGAGGGCGCGTACGCGCCCGGTGCCTCGGACGCCAACTTCACCGCGGCGCTCGGTGTGCCAACTTTGGACGGTCTCGGCGCGGTCGGCGGCGGCGCGCACGCCCGCGGCGAGTACATCGAGGTGCGCCACCTGCCGGAACGCGCCGCGCTGCTGGCCGCCGTCATGGAGAGCCTGCTCGCCACGGCCCGTTAGCGACCCGCTACTGTCCCCGGCATGGGGATCGACGGGGGCGCGCCCCGCTTCGGCGTGGAAGAAGAGTTTCTGGTCGTCGACGCGGAGACCCGCGTGATCGCCCCCGAGGCGGCCCGGGTGATCGCACGGGCCCGCGAGCGGCTCGGCGACCGGGTCGGCGGCGAGATCACCAAGCTCCAGGTGGAGACCCGCACGGCGCCCTGCCACACCGCGGCCGACCTGCACGGCCAGCTCGCCGAGGGTCGGGCCGAGCTGGCCGCTGCCGCGGCGGCCGAGGGGTTGCGCGTGGTGGCCACCGGCACGCCCGTGGTGGGCCGGGCCGCACCGCCGCCGATCACCGAGGGCCCCCGGCAGGACCGCGGCACCGCCACGTTCCGCGGCCTCCACGACGAGTTGGGCATCTGCGCGGTGCACGTGCACGTCGAGGTGCCCGACCGCGACCGCGCCGTGCGGGTCGGCAACCATCTGCGCCCGCACCTGCCGGTGCTGATCACGCTCACCGCCAACTCGCCGTACTGGGACGAGCGGGACACCGGGTACGCGAGCTGGCGCACCGTCACCTGGCACCGCTGGCCGGTCGCCGGGCCGCCGCCGGTCTTCGCGTCCGCCGCACACTACGACGACGTCGTCGGCACGATGCTCGACGCCGGGGCGATGGTCGACATCGGCACGCTCTTCTGGGACATCCGGCTCTCCGCGCGTCAGCCCACATTGGAGGTACGGGTCGCCGACGTGCCACCGACGGCGGAGGAGTCCGCGGCCTTCGCCGCTCTGGTGCGCGGCCTCGTGGTGACGGCCGGCGCGGCCGTCGACCGGGGCGAGCCCGCACCGGAGGTGGCGCCGGAGCTGATGCGGCTGGCCTACTGGCGCGCGGCCCGCGACGGCATCGCCGGGCACGGTGTCGACCTCCCCGGTGGGCGGCTCGTGCCCGCCATCGAGCTGGCCGAGCGGCTCGTCGAGAGCGCCCGGCCGGCGCTGGCCGCTTTCGGCGACCTCGACCGGGTCCGCGACTGGCTCGGTCGGCTCGCCGCCGAGGGCGACGGCGCCACCCGGCAGCGGCGGGCGGCGGCCGGCGGCCTCACCGCCGCGGTCGACCACCTCGTCGCCAGCACCGCGCCCGCAGAGAGCACGGCGCGATAACGACACGCCGCGCCAGCCGTGCCATCGTTGGTCTGTGAGCGCACCACTGCCGACCGAGCCACTCGACCTGCCGCCACTGTCCCCTGTGGACGCGACGCAGGCGGCCAAGCGGTTCGCCGACCAGATGGCCCGGCGCCGCTCGGTGCGCGACTTCTCCCCCGAGCCGCTGCCCGACGGCGTGCTGGAGGCGGCGATCCAGGCGGCCGCCAGCGCGCCCAGCGGGGCGCACGTGCAGCCGTGGCGCTTCGTCGTGGTGAGCGACCCGGCCCGCAAGCGGCGGCTGCGGGAGGCCGCCGAGGCCGAGGAACGCGAGTTCTACAGCCGCCGCGCGCCGGCCGAGTGGCTCGACGCGGTGGCGCCGTTCGGCACCGACTGGCGCAAGCCGTTTCTGGAGGTCGCGCCGGCGGTGATCGTCGTGTTCGAGGTGCATCAGGGCCCGCACAGCCCGAAGCCCTACTACGTGAAGGAGTCGGTCGGCATCGCGGTGGGGCTGCTGCTCGCCACGCTCCACCAGGCCGGCCTCGCCACGCTGACGCACACGCCCAGCCCGATGCGCTTTCTCAACGACGTCTGCGAGCGGCCCCCGGAGGAGCGCCCCTACCTGGTGATCCCGGTCGGCCGCCCGGCACCCGGCGCCCGGGTGCCCGCGCTCACCCGCAAGCCGCTGGCCGAGGTCATGGTGCGCTGCTGAGCTCCGCGCGGAAGAAGGCGAGCAGCGGCTCGACGTGGCGCTCCGGCCGGCGCCACTCGGCGAGCAGGTCTTCCAGCAGGTGCTGCTCGGCGACCAGCTCCGCGCCGCGGTAGCGCCGGACCACCGGGTGGATGAACGCGCTCTCCCGGGCCCGGCTCGGCGTCGGGTGCCGCTCGATCGCGAAGACGTCGCCGTACTCTTCGCGCCCCCACCGCAGCGCCACCGTGTAGTGGTGCGGCTCGTCGCGGAAGCGCTCGACCGCGTAGTCCTCGGGCAGGTCCTCGTAGTGGCGGAAGCACCCGGTGGCCGGGTCGAGCACGTAGGAGTCGCACAGGTACTCGAACTGGGTCCACAGCGCGGAGCTCCAGTTGACCCGGTCGAGCACGTGGGTGGTGAGCGCCTCCGGGTCGGCGGCCACCGTGCCGCTGGGCAGCGGCACCCCGTCGTACCGCTCGCGCAGCAGCCGGGCGAACGTGCGCAGGTTGTAGCGGAACCCGTCGATGAAGGGGGACGAGGCGTGCTTGATGTCGCGGGCCTGCGCGATCGTGCCGGCGAAGTACAGGTCGTCCACATTGGTCGACTGCCAGTCCGGGCGCAGCCCGGGGATCCGCCCGTCGCGCACCATCTCCGGCCGGCAGCTGGGGTCGAACAGCGACGTGTCCATCCGGAAGCCGGTGCACCGGACCACCGACTCGTACACCAACGTGTCGCGCTCGCCGTCGGCGTGGGTGTAGGTGATGTCCACCTCGTAACCCCCGTCGACCGGCCGGATCTCGTCGATCACGCAGTCGAGCACCGAGTGCAGCGTCTTGAACTGGTAGCTGTCGAGGATCGCGCCGTACTGCCCGCGCACGTCGCCGGGGTGCTTGGTATTCCACGCCAGGCGCAGCGGCTGGCGGCTGGCCAGGTGCACCATCGCGGTGTGCCCGAAGATGGCGCTCGCCGTCTCGAACGCGGAGTTTCCCTTACCGATGATCAGCACCCGCTGGCCGGCGAACGCCTCGGGCTTGGTCGCGACGTCCTCGTAGCCGACCGCGTGCTCGATGCCCTTGATGTCCGGCACGAAGGGCAGGCCCCACCCGGTGGCGACGATGACCGCGCGGGCCCGCCACGTCTCCGGTCCGCAGTGGACGTCGAACCCGCCGTCGCGGCGCACGATCCGGTCGACCGGGCAGTCGTAGCGCACGTCGAGCTCGTGGATCCGCTGGAAGTCGGCGAGGTAGCGGACCAGGTCGTCGGCCGCCGGCAGGTACTCGGTGCTGTACTTGGGAAACAGCAGGTCGGGTGAGTCGTTGAGCAGCGAGTTCCAGTCCCAGCGCAGCTTGATCTCAGGGTCGGTGCTGGTGGTGTGCACCTTGTTGAGCGAGATCAGCCGGCGGTGCCGCGGGTACTGCTGGAAGAACGCGGCCGGCCCCGGCTCCCGCTCCAGCGCGACGTAGTCGGCCCCCGCGCGCTGGAGGAAGTAGCTGAGCTGCAAACCGGCCGGACCGGCCCCGACGATGACGTACTGGCGCGTGCGCTGGTCCACCAAAGGTCGGCCCTTTCCCGTTCGACGCCCGGTGCGCACGACGATGCGGGCACGTGACCCCGCGTGTCAACTTCCAACGTGCGCTGGCACCCGGACGTCGGTGAGGACCATGCCGCTGGCCGGGCGGGCCGGGACGCGGCGCAGGGAGATGTCCACATCCTGGTCGGGGACCGTGTAGTCGAGCTTCGCCAGCCTCGGCAGCAGCGTGCGGAGCAGCGCGATCGTCACCATCTCGCCGGGGCAGCGGTGGCCGGTCAGCGGGTCGCCGCCGCCCTGCGGGACGAGCTCGTAGGCGCCCACCCGGCGCTCCAGGAAACGGCCGGGCGCGAAGCCGTACGGGTCGGGCCACAGCAGCGGGTCGTGGTTCTGGCCGTAGAGGTCGAGGAGCACCAGCGAGGCCGCCGGGATGCGGTGGCCGTCCCACTCCAGGTCACGGGTGGCGCGGCCACCCACGAAGGGGGCGAACGGGTAGAAGCGCCGCACCTCGTGGACGAAGGCCTCGGCGTACGCGGGGTCGCCGTCGCGCAGCCGGTCGCGGTGCTCGGGCCAGAGGTGGAGGGCGTGTGCGGCGAACGTCACGTACCAGCACACCGCCACCGTCGGCCGCAGCACGTTGAGCAGCTCGACGGCGGCCACGCGGGGGTCGAGCGGGTCGCCGGCGGAGTCGGTGTGCTCGGCGATCGCGGCCAGCGCGGAGCCGGCCGGCGCGGGCGACGTGCCGCGGGCCCGGGTGACCACATCGGACAGCCACCGCTCGCGGCGGGCCCGCGCCCGGCGGGCGCGCCAGTGGCGGGGCCCGGGCGTGGCGAACCCGTCCACCATGGACACCAGGTCGGCCGCGAGCGACTCGTCCGCGCGTAGGCCCACCCACGGCGCGACCGCGCGGGCGAGCACCTCCGCGGTCTCGTCGAACAGCACCACACTGTCGCGCGTGGACCACGTTTCGGCGGCGGCGTCCCAGGCGTCCGCGGCGTACCGCTCCAGCAGCGCGACGCCCTCGCCGGTCAGCATCGCGAGGAACATCGCCTTGCGCAGCCGGTGGTACACCCCGTCCAGGCCTTGCACGCCGCCGCGGCCGAAGAGCGTGTCCTGCACCGGCCCGGGCGCCGCGCCATGGCGCTGGATGTTGGTCTCGTCGTAGAAGAAGCGGGCCGCGTCGGGGCCGCAGAGGGCGGTCACGCGCCACCCGAACGCGCGGGTCTCGACCACGTGCTCGCCGGCGCGCCGGCGGCGGTTGGGCAACCAGCCGTACCCCTCCAGGAAGAACCCGAGCATGCACCCGGATGCCCGACGCCGCGCGGGCGCAAACTCCTACGCGAAGATCGTGTCCAGGTGGGCGTCGAGGGCGGCCAGCGCGGTCTCCGGGCCGTAGTGGCCGCCGAGCAGGTGCAGGCCCAGCCCTTCCATGAGCGCCAGCAGGCCCACCGCCGCCCGGTCCGGATCGGTCCCCGGACGCGGCCCGCCGGCGCGGATCTGCTCGGCCACGAACGCGAGCATCGCCGCGGTGTCGGCGCGCAGCGGGCCGGCGACCTCGGGGCGCACCGCCGTGTACGCGAGGAACGCCAGCGCCACCCGGCCGTCGGCGCGCCGCGGCTCGTCGACCGGCAGCACCTCGGCGACGATCGTGCGGAGCACCTCGCGGGGCGGCGGGTCGGCGCCGAGCGCGGCGGCCGCCGCGGTGAGCCGCGCCTCGCTCCGCTCCCGCACCACCGCGAGCGCGAAGGCCATCATCTCGTCCTTCGTGCGGAAGTAGTGCTGCACCATCCCGGACGTCACGCCGGCCTCGGCAGCCACGTGGCGCAGGCTCACCGCTTCGAGCCCGCGCTCCCCCGCCACCCGCAGCAGCGCCTCGGCGATGCGGGTGCGGCGCTCGTTGTGGTCGACCACCTTGGGCATGCCCACATGCTTTCACATTGCGAGTGCAACGTCACGCGTGTTACGTTGCAGTTGCAACGCGAAAGGAGGTGTGCGGTGCTCCGCACGGTCATCCGCTACGAGACGGCGATGTGGCGCGGCCTGTTCCGCTGGCTCACCCGGCGCCCCGTCCAGCTGGCGCCCGGCGACGTGGCCTTCGGGCACGCGGGCCCGGTCAAGCCGATCTTCGCGGTCTTCATCGTCCTGTCCGCGCTGGAGATCCCGATCTTCGACCTCGTCATCAGCCGGCTCGTGCCGTGGTCGACGGTCCGGTACGCCGCGCTCGTCGCCGGCGTCTACGGCCTGATCTGGATGATCGGCGCACTCGGCGCGCTGCTCACCAACCCGCACGTCGTGGGCGACGCCGGCATCCGCCTGCGCAACGGCACCTCGATCGACATCACGATCCCGTGGGACGCGATCGCCTCGGTCCGGCACCGCTACCGCTCGCTGCCGTCGAGCCGCGGCGTCCAGGTCGAGGGGACGGTGCTCCACCTCGGCACCGGCGGGCAGACGAGCATCGACGTCACGCTGCGCGAGCCGCTCACGCTGCCCGTGCACGAGGATCCGGTGGACGAGGTCCGCTTCTACGCCGACGACCCCAACGCCCTCGTGGCACTCGCGCGGACCCTTGCCTGATATGTTCCTTTTGTGGGCAATAGCCGCCAGCTCAGCCGGTTGTGGCACGCCGTCCTGTTCGCCGTCGTGGCGGCCGCCTTCGTCGCCCAGCTCGTCCTGGTGCTCCGCGGCGGCGCCGACGTCAACGCGGCCGAAGGCGAGGCGCCCGCGGGCACCGGCACCCGCGTCGTCAACCTGCTCAGCTTCTTCACGATCCAGAGCAACCTGCTGGTGCTCGCCGCCGCCGCGACCCTCGCCGCCAACCCCCTGAGGGACGGGCGCTGGTGGCGCGTCCTGCGCCTCGACGGCCTTCTCGGCATCACGATCACCGGCATCGTGTACGCGACGGTGCTCGCCGGCCAGGTGTCGCACGAGGGCCTCGCGTTGTGGCTCAACGCCGCCTTCCACTACTTCTGCCCACTGTGGACCGTGGCCGGCTGGCTGCTGTTCGGCCCCCGCCCCCGGGTCACCTGGCGCGTGGTGGGCTGGGCGTTCGCGTGGCCGGCGGCCTGGGTGGCGTACACGCTCGTGCGCGGCGCGGCCACCGACTGGTACCCGTACCCGTTCCTCGACGTGACCGACCTCGGCTACGCCGTCGCGCTGCGCAACGTCGCGGGCGTGCTGGCGATCGCGCTTGCCGTCGCCGCCCTCGCGCGCTACCTCGACGGGTGGCTCGCTAGGGTCAACAACCATGGCTGAGCGCAGGTACGGGGCACCGGCACCGCCGACCGAGACCGAGGTGCGCCACGAAGACTGGGCGTGCGACGACATCTCCGGGCAGGAGCACACCCGGGTCGCGTTCCACGACGTCGACCTGACCGAGGTGGTAAACCAGGGCGCGTCGTTCGCCGAGTGCACGTTCAGCGACTGCCGCTTCAACGCCTCCGCGCACAGCGACGCCGCGTTCGTCAACTGCACGTTCACCAACTGCTCGTTCTTCGATGCCGCCTTCACGGGCTGCAAGCTGGTCGGCAGCATGTTCGACCGGTGCACGTTCGGCCTCCTGAAGGTGACCGGCGGCGACTGGTCGTTCGTCGGGCTGCCCGGTGCCGACCTCAGCAAGTCGGAGATCGCCGGCGTACGCATGCGCGAGGCCGACCTCACCGGAGCCAAGTGCGCCGGCGCCACCCTCCGCCAGGTCGACCTCGCCGGCGCGCTGCTGCACCACACCGACCTGACCCGCGCCGACCTGCGCGGCTCCGACCTGTCCACACTGGACCCGTTGACGGTCACTCTGCGCGAGGCCGTCATCGACCCCGACCAGGCGGTCGTCCTCGCCGAAGCCCTCGGCCTCAGGGTCCAGCCCGCACTCTGAGGCCGGTTGTGGACGGCGGTCGTGGCTTCTGGGAGCATCGGCAGGCCAGCCCGGCGAGAGGAGTCCCCCATGGCCCGACGTCACGTGGTCCGCGCCGCCGCCGGCGTGGCCGCGGCCGCCATCTCGCTGGTCGTCGCCACACCCGCCTCCGCGGCGCCCGGTGTCGGCTCGCCCGGCCTCGGCGACCCGTACTATCCGCTGGCCGGCAACGGCGGCTACGACGTGCGCCACTACTCGCTCGACCTCGACTACGTGCGCGCCACCAACCACCTCGACGCGTCCGCCGTCATCGCCGCGCGGGCCACGCAGGACCTGCGGCGGTTCGACCTCGACCTGCGCGGCTTCACGGTCACGCGGGTGACGGTCAACCTGCTGCCCGCCTCGTTCACCCGGGACGGCCAGGAGCTGGTGATCACGCCGAAGGTCCCGCTGCGGCGCGGCAAGGCGTTCGTCGTGAAGGTCGACTACAAGGGCGAGCCGACCGAGGTGATCGACCCCGACGGCAGCAGCGAGGGGTGGGTTCCCACCGCCGACGGCGCGTTCGTGGTCAACGAGCCGCAGGGCTCCCCCGGCTGGTACCCGGCCAACGACAACCCGCGCGACAAGGCCACCTACGACATGGCCATCACCGTGCCGAAGGGCATCACCGCGATCGGCAACGGGCGTCTGCTGTCCCGGCGCGACCACGGCGGCAAGACCACCTGGCACTGGTACGAGGACTCGCCGATGGCCCCGTACCTCGCCACCGCCACCAACGGCGTCTTCGAGCTGCGGGTCAGCAAGGCCGGGCGCATCCCGCTCTACCACGCGGTCGACCCCGTCGAGGTGCCCAACGGCGCCTTCGACCGGCTGGCGGCCGAGGCCGAGATCATCGAGTTCTTCGCCGGGCTGTACGGCCCCTACCCCTTCAGCAGCGGCGGCGCGGTGGTCGACCACGCGCCCGAGGTCGGGTACGCGCTGGAGTCGCAGACCAAGGTGCAGTACGACAGCACGCCCAACCCGACCACCGTCGTGCACGAGGTGGCGCACCAGTGGTTCGGCAACTCGGTGACCCTGACGGTATGGCCGGACATCTGGCTCAACGAGGGCTTCGCCACGTTCTCCGAGTGGATCTACGACGAAAAGCACGGCGGCCAGACCGCGCAGGCGTCGTTCGACGAGGTGTACGCGCGCCCGGCGACGAGCTCGATCTGGACCCGGCCCCCGGGCAACGTGGGCGGTCCCGAGTTCCTCTTCTCCGGCACGGTGTACGACCGGGGCGCGGCGACGCTCCAGGCGCTGCGGGTCAAGGTCGGCGACAAGACCTTCTTCCGCATCCTCCGCGAGTGGTACGCCCGCAACCGCGACGGCAACGTCACCACCGCCGACTTCGTCCGCCTGGCCGAAAAGCGCAGCGGCAAGCGACTCGACGCGTTCTTCGACACCTGGCTCTACCAGCCCGTAAAGCCGACCACCTGGTAGAAGCGCACCGCAAAACAACGGTCCCGAAACCCCGGTTCAAATCAGACTCGAGCTACCGCGACGCCCGTCGTGGTCCAGACCGCCGCTCCCGCGGCCTCACCCATCCGCCGCTGGTCACGCGCACCCGAGCTCGCGGCGTGACTGATCGCCGCGTCCGTGGCGATCTGTGGCCCCTAGAGGGGCAATTTCTCGCCACGGACGCCCATGTGCGCCTCCGGCGGAGGCGCCGAAGTAACCGCGACCAACAGCGGACGGGTGGGGCCGCGGGAGCAACGGCAGCGACCATGACGAACGTCGCGGTAGCTCAAATCTTGATCTTTAATGGGCCAAGACAAGCCGACGTTAGATTCTGGGGTCCGCCGGACAGTACATGGTGTGAGCGAAGACGAAGAGCGGTTCGTGGCGCTGTGGCGAGAGCACAGCCCGCGCGTCATGGCGTACGCGTTGCGACATCTCGACTCCGACACCGCGCAGGATGTGGTGTCGGAGACGTTCCTGGTGGCCTGGCGCCGGCTGGCGGCCGTGCCGGACGATCCCCTGCCCTGGCTGCTGGTGGTCGCCCGCAACACGATCGCCAACCTGCGCCGCTCCGGTCACCGGCAGGCGCGGCTGGCGGCCGAGCTGGAGCGGTGGCGGCAGGTCGCCGAGCCGGCCGCGGCCGCGGACGTGCTGGCCACCGAGCGGGCGGCCGTGCTGGCCGGGCTGGCGGAGCTGACGCCCAAGGAGCGGGAGGCGCTGCTGCTCGTGGCCTGGGACGGCCTGCGGCCCGAGCAGGCCGCGAAGGTGGCCGGCTGCTCGCTGCCCGCCTTCCACGTACGCCTTTTCCGCGCGCGGCGGCGGCTGCGTTTCGACAGTGAACCGCGCCCCATTACCCACCCGCTTCCCGCACCAGGAGGTACCCGATGAGCAGGGAACAGACGATCCTCGAGAAGCTCCGGCCGGTCACCGCGGTCGACGACGAGTGGCCGCCCGCGGCGCGTGCGGCGGCGCTGGAGCGGCTGCTGCTCGCGCCTGCCCCGACGGCGGCCCGGCGCCGGCCGCGCCTTCTCGTCACCGCCGCGCTCACGGCGGGCATCCTCGCGGTGGGTGCGGGCGCCGCCACCGCCGGCGGGCTGCTGCCCGAGTCGTTCACCGGGTCGCTGTCGTTCTGGACGAGCGAGACGGACGGCGGGGTCGACGTGCAGACGGCGCGGCGGGTGGCGCAGGGGCCGGGCCCGGACGGCACGGTGCTGTCGGTGTGGTCCGCCCGGGGCGCGAACGGCACGGTCTGCGTCGCCCCGATGTTCGAGGCACCCGGGCCCGTCGACCGGCCGGCGCCGGCGGACTTCCGGCTCGCCGGCGGCCAGTGCGAGCCCGCGGATATGCGGTCGCAGCCGGTGTTCGGTTCGACGGGTGGTTCGTCGACCCCGGAGGGGATCCACACGATGTGGGCGAGCGCGGGCGGTGCGGTCCGTGCCGAGCTGCGCCTGACTGACGGGTCAGTCCGCCCGGCACTCGCCGCCGCGGGCATGTTCTTCTTCTGGTACGAGGCCAACGAGCGGGTCGCCCCGCCCACGCTCGTCGGCTACGACTCGGCCGGGACGGTGCTGGGCGAGCGCCCGCTGCCCGACCTGGACAGGCTCGGCCGCTGACGGCCGCTCAGGTGCGGCATGCGCCGGTGGAGCCAGCGCGGCAGCCACCAGTTCGCGGGGCCGAGCAGCGTCATGAGGGCCGGCACGAGGAACAGGCGTACCACGGTCGCGTCGAGGAGCACGGCGGTGGCCAGGCCCAGGCCGAGCATCCGGGCGAAGGGTGAGGGGTCGGCGACGAAGGCGAGGAACACGGCGGCCATGATCAGCGCTGCCGACGTGATGACCCGACCGGTGGCGGCGATGCCGCGGGCGACCGAGCCCACGGTGTCTCCGCTCTCGTCGTACGCCTCGCGGATCCGGGACAGCAGGAACACCTCGTAGTCCATCGACAGTCCGAAGAGGACGGCGAAGAAGATGATGGGCAGCGGCGAGGGGATGATGACCGTCTCCTCCAGGCCGAACAGCTCCTTGGCCCACCCCCACTGGAAGACGGCCACGATCACGCCGTAGGCGCCGCCGATCGAGAGCAGGTTCATCAGGATGGCCTTGAGCGGCACGAGGATCGACCGGAACACCAGCATCAGCAGCAGGAACGACGCGGCCAGGATCGCGCCGACGAAGATCGGCAGGGTACGCGTGAGCTGCCGGCTGAGGTCGTCGGTCAGGGCGGTCAGTCCGGAGACGGAGGCGTTCTCCGGGACCAGGGCGCGGATCCGTTCGAGCGTCCGGGACGTGGCGGCGTCGGCGGGTGCGGTGGTGGGGACGGCGCGGATGACGACCGCGTCGCCGGCGGGAGAGGCCTGCGGTTCGCCGACCGAGGCGATGCCCGGGTCGGCGGCGACGCGTGCGGAGAGCGCGGCGATGTCACCGGCACCGGTGCCGGGGCGGCGCAGGTCCACGACCAGCAGCAGCGGGCCGTTGACCCCCGGGCCGAAGCCCTCGGCGAGCAGGTCGTACGCGCGCCGGTGGCTAGTGCCCGTCGAGTCGCCGCCGGCGTCCGGAAAGCCGGTCCGCATCGCCAGCGCCGGGGCGGTCAGCGTGAGCAGGAGCGCGGCCGCCGCGAGCAGGTACACCCATGGACGCCGGGACACGCGGAGGGCCAGGCGCCCCCAGGCGGCGCCGGTGGCCCGCCGCCGAGGCAGCGGGAGCCGGCCGCGGTCGATGCGGTCGCCGAGCAGTGCGAGCAGGGCGGGGAGCAGGGTCAGGGCGGCGGCGGCCACGCCGAGCACGACCAGCGCGGTGGAGAGCCCGATCGAGATCAGGAAACCCGTGCCGGTCAGCGCGAACGCGGTCATCGCCACGACGATGGTCCCGCTGGCGAACACGATGGCGGACCCGGCCGAGGCCATCGCACCGGCCAGCGCGGCGGCGTTGTCGGGGGCGGTGGCGCGGTTCTCGCGGTAACGCGCGGTGATGAACAGGGCGTAGTCGATGCCGACGCCGAGCCCGATCATCCCGGCGATCACCGGTGCGACGGAGGAGACGTCCATGGCGTTGGCCAGCAGCGCGATGCCGCTGACGCCGGCGGCCACGGCGAACAGCGCGAGTACGATCGGCAGCAGCGCGGCCACGACCGAGCCGAAGGCGACGAGCAGGACGATCAGCGCGACCACGAGGCCGGCCGCCTCCGCGCCCGAGGCCTCCGTCTCGGCGTTGATGAACGTCGCGTCGCCGCCGAGCTCCGCCGTCACGCCGGCCTGCCGGGCCGGCTCCAGGGCACCCGCGATCGCTGTGAAGGGCGCCGGGCCGAGCTCCGTGGCGGGCGTGTCGAAGGTGATCTCGGCGTACCCGATGCGCCCGTCGGGCGAGACGGTGCCGGCGGCGAACGGGCTGGCCACGGCGGTCACGTGCGCGCCGGCCGCGATCCGCTCGACCGCGGCGTCGACGGCGGCCCGGTGGCTGTCCAGCCGCTGGCCCTCGGGCACGGCGAAGACCGCGAGGGCGGCGCCGCCGGCCGCCTCGGGAAACCGCTCCTCGAGCAGCTCCATCGCCTGCTCGCTCTGGCTGCCGGGAGCGACGAAGTCGTCGGCGAACGCGCCCCCGGCCGTGCCGGCCAGCGCGATGACGGCCGCCGCGGCCATGATCCAGGCGGCGATGGTGATCCAGGGCCGGCGGGCACTCGCCACGCCGATGCGCCGGGTGAAGGAGTTCATGGCCGTCATCGTCGGCGGCGGCACCGGGCCCGGTCTCCCGGCGCCGGACGGGGTGGCCCCTCCCCCGCCGGGCGGGCGACCGGGGGCGTTTCCCTCCGCCCGGCGGCGGATGACGGCACGGCGTGCGCTGCCCTACCGTGAGCGACGATGAACCGGACACGCCGCCGCCGTGGCCCGTTCGCCCGCTGGCCCCGGGCGGCCGACGGGGTCCTCGCTGCCGTGCTGTTCCTGACGACGGTGTTCGTCACGGAGGGGCAGGGCGACGCGCCGGCGCTCCGGTCGATCACCGAGGTGCCCCCGGTCGCGTTCGTGGCCTACGCCGTCGCCGCGGCAGCGTTCTCCCAGCGCCGCCGCGCGCCGGTCGCGGTCCTCGGCGTGGCGGTCGCCTGCTGGGCGCTCGCCCTGCCGACCGAAGACACCAACGTGGGTCTGATCACGCTCTTCGGGCTCTACGCCGTCGGCCGCTACGCGGGAGACAGCCGGTGGGGACTGGCCGGCGTGGCCGCGGCGGTCGCCCTGCTCGTCCTCGACGGCCTCGTCCTGTCCAGCCCGTGGTCGGAGACCGCCTTCGGCGTCGTGTTCTTCCTGGTCATCTGGTACATCGGGCGGCGGATGGCGTCGCGCGAGGAGCGGGCCGCCCAGCGGCGCCGGCAGCAGGCCGACCAGGCGCGCCGGATCGTCGCCGAGGAGCGCACCCACATCGCCCGCGAGCTGCACGACGTGGTGGCCCACCAGGTGAGCATGATGACGGTGCAGGCCGGGGCGGCCCAGGCCGTGGCCGCCGCGGATCCGGAGCGCGCCCGCCAGGCGATGGCCGCGGTCGAGCAGGCCGGCCGCCAGGCCCTCGACGAGCTGCGCCACCTGCTCGGCGTACTCCGCCCGGACGCCGACCGGGGCGGCCTCGGCCCCCAGCCCGGACTCGCCGACCTGCCCCGGCTCGTCGCCCAGCTCGGCACGGCGGGGCTCGACATCGATGTCACCGACGGCCTGCGGACACCGCTGCCCACGCGGGTGCAGCTGTCCGCCTACCGCATCGTCCAGGAGGCGCTCACCAACGTGCTCAAGCACGGCGGGCCGGGCACCCGCACCGAGGTACGCCTGTGCGAGGACGGCACCGACATCACCATCGAGGTCGTCGACCACGCCCCGCTCGCCCCGAACCGCCCGCAGGCGCCCGGCCACGGCATCATCGGCATGCGGGAGCGCGCGACGCTGCTCGGCGGCAGCCTCGAGACCGGCCCGCGCCCGGAGGGCGGCTTCCGCGTCCTCGCCCGCTTCCCCCGCACGGGCGAGCCATGACGATCAGCGTCGTGGTCGTCGACGACCAGGCCCTGGTACGCGGCGGCTTCGCCATGATCCTGGGCGCGCACCCCGACATCGAGGTGGTGGCCGAGGCCGGCACCGGCTTCGAGGCGATCGACGCCGCACACCGGCACCACCCGGACGTCGTCCTCATGGACATCCGCATGCCCGAGCTCGACGGCCTCGAAGCGACCGCGCGGATCCTCCGGGAGGCCGACTGGCCGGTGCGGATCCTCATCCTCACCACGTTCGACCCGGACGAGTACGTCTACCAGGCCCTCCGCGCCGGCGCGAGCGGCTTCGTGCTCAAGGACATCCCACCGCGGGAGCTGGCCACCGCGGTACGCACCATCGCCGACGGCGGCGCCCTCATCGCCCCGTCGATCACCCGCCGCCTGATCAGCCGCTTCGCCACGCGCCCCGGCGTCAACACCGCCGTCGCCGACCGCCTGGAGCGCCTCACCGACCGCGAACGCGACATCGTCGCCGGCGTCGCCCGCGGCGCCACCAACACCGAGATCGCCGAGCGGCTCTACATCGGACCCGCCACGGTCAAGTCACACGTCTCCAGCATCCTCACCAAGCTGGGCCTGCGCGACCGCGCCCAGATCGTGGTCTTCGCGTACGAGAGCGGCCTCGTCGAGCCCGGCGCGTACGACATCGGCCACTAGGAGACCTCCACGAGTGGCCCGTCGATCGAGGGCTGTGCCGGGCCGGACCGGGTCGACCGGCCGGAGCTGTGCCCGCGGGAGCACGCGGTCCGCGGGTGACAGAGGACCGGGGGTGCGCCGGTCGCCGGGGGTGGCGCCGCGCCGAAACAACCGGCGGTCGACGTTTGGACCAGCGGATCGCGGCCATCTCGTGCGAGACCGGGCGACCTAAGAGGACGTGGGTGATGTTGGAGGAATCGGCACGGGCGACCGCGGCGACCGCGGCCACGCCGGATCGGGTCGTGTGCCCGGACAGCCTGACCCGGGTTCTCGTGACCGCCACCGCCCGGGCGCTGCACGGCCGGGACTGCGGCGACCTCGGCCGGCGGCCGATGGTGGCCCGCTACGGCGGCGTCCTGCCGTCCGGCGCGCGCCGGGCCGCCGCACGCCACGCCAGCCAGGCGGCCGTCCCCGTGGCGGCCACCAACGGCGTCGACGCCGACGAGGTCGCGCGGTGGGTCGTCGGCCAGTACCCACGCCGGCAGTACCCGTCGGTGGTCGTCGGCTCCCCGCACGGCGCCGCGGTGCACCTCGCCGCCGCGGCCGGCGTGCCGTGGCTACCCTCCGGCTTCGAGATGGCGGTGCGGTGGCCGGACGGCTCGCCCGACGACCCCAACGCGGCCCTCACCCACGGCGCCTCGGTGGCCGCCCGCCTGCTCGCCGCCAACCCGGCCCTCGCCATCCGCCAGGTGCACGACCCGGTGCTGCGCGGGGTGCTCGCCGGCTCCACCGTCTCCCTCCACGCCCGCTGGCAGCACCTGCCCGACCCGTACCGCGAGTTCCTCTCCGCCTACCTGAGCCGGGACGCCGCCGTGATCGTGGTCCGCGACATGCGGACCTGGCCGGTGCTCGACGTGGGCGCCGGCCACACGTTTCAGCTCGGCAGCCCGGCGAGCGGCCTGGACGCGGGTGAGTTCCGCACCGCCGGACCGCAGCTGTGCCAGGCGCTGCGCTACCTCGACGCGGACCGGGTGCGGTGGCGGCCGCCCACGATCTCCTGCCCCGAGCGGTACACGGAGACCGGCGTCGAGGCCGGCTTCGAGGAGAGCGTGCGCTCGTGGGCACGGGCCCGCCGGCTGCGCCTGCACCGCGTCCTGTACGCCGCCCCGGAGGCCTTCAGCGCGGCGGTCGCCGACCTGTACCGCCGGTGGCTGCGCGGCGCCGGCAAGACCGGCAACCGGCTCGTGGTGGAGAGCGGTCGCCTGCTCGACCCGGCGCAGGTGCTCCGCGCCGGCATGGTGCCGTACTGGTGCGAGACCCCGGCCAGCCGCGCCGCGAACGCCCTGTGCTGGTGGCTGGCCGGCAGCACGACGTTCAGCTCGATCGACGTGCTGGTGGACGGCTTCGGGGTGCCCACCGCGGCGACGGCCAACCCGTCGCAGTGGCACGCCGCCGCCCGCTTCGGCTCCCGTCGCGCGCACGTCGACCCGGCCGCCACCAACCTGGGCATGTTTCCGCTGCCGGTGCGGCACGCCACCGGCGTCCTGCGCGGGCAGGCGGCGGACCTGCCCACCCCGGCGCCGCTGCGCCCCGACGCCGCGATGGAGGCCATCGGCGAGTCCGCCGCCACGCCCGCGATCCTGGTGTGCTGAAGGGTCGTATAAAGGCGACCTCCCTGGGTAGGAGACCGGCATGAGCGACGAGTACCCGCACCTGCTCTCCGATCCCGAGGCGCTCGGCATCCCCGACGTCGCCGACGACGACTCCACCGCCCGCGACGAGGTCGAGACCGTCCGCGAGGCGGACGGCCCGGAGCCCGCCGCGATCCCGCTCGACCGGGACGACCGTCCCGAGGCGATCGACCGCTTCGGCACCACGGCCGAGGAGCAGCGCGAGGGCGAGTCGCTGGACGACAAGCTCACCCGCGAGACCGCCGACCCGGCGATGCGAAACGTCGGCGAACGCCGCGACGCCACCCCGTCCCCGATCGAGGCGGAGGCCTTCGACCCGGACCCCCTGTCCGAGGAGACTGACCGGGTGGACGACCAGACCCCGCTGGACGACACCGGCCCGGTCGACCCGCGTACCGACTCGCCGGTCTCCATGTACGACACCGGCGCCGGCACCGGCTCGGTGGGCCGGCTCGTCGAGCCGGACGAGGGCGTCCGCGCGGATACCGAGGGTTCGTCGATCGCCCGGGACGCCGGCGCGGCCGGCGGCGCGCCCAGCGCCGAGGAGGCCGCGATCCACGAGGTCGAGGAGCCGTAGGAACGGTCGTAGCCGGCCGGCGCCCCCGCGGGGTGCCGGCCGGCTGGCCGCTACGAGCGGACCTGGTGGCCCGCCTCGCGGACCTCGTCCCGGACGTCGTCGGTGGCCGACCGGGCTTCGTCCTTGACGGACCGCGCGGCGTCCTCGGCGGTCGACCGCACCGACTGGGCCGCCTGCTGCGCCGGCTCGCGCAGGTTGTCGCGCATCTCCTGAGCCACGCCGCCCACCTCTTCCTTGATGGTGTCCGCGTGGTCCTGCGCGACCGCCTTCAGCCGCTCGGCCGCTTCCTTCTCGCGCTCGCTCGCGGGCAGCAGCGACGACACGAGCCAGCCCACGCCGAACGCGATCAGGCCGGCCGCGATGGGGTTTCCCTCGGCCTGCCGCTTGATCTGGCCCGGGGCCGCGGCCGCCGCGTCACCGACGGTGGAGACCGCGGCGGACACCTTGTCGGAGGCGCCCGAGGCGGCCTCGCCGCCCTTCGCGGTCACCTGCGACGCGGTACCCATGACGGTGTCGCTCATCCGCCGGAACGTGTGCCGGACGCGCTCCTTGCGGTCGTGGACCATGCGCCGGGGGTCGGCCTTGTAGGCGAGCGCGTCGACGTCGTCGCTCAGCTCTTCCCGGGTACGGGCGATCTCCCGCCGGATCTGGTCGGGGTCTGTGCTCATCGGTAGCCTCCTGGCTCTGGCTTGAGTGCGTCGGGGATCTGCTTGGCGGTCTCCGCGGTCCGGGTCAGGCCGCGTACGCGGCGCATCTGGGACCGGGCCACCGCGTAGAGGACGGCGCCGGCGACGGCCCACACGAGCGCGACGATCAAAGCCGCCCAGCCCTCGTCCATCCCGTTCGCGAGCGCCCACCACAGGGCGATCGAGAGGAATAGCAGCACCATGTACCCGGCGAGACCGGCGGCACCGAAGGCACCCGCGGCCCGTCCCGCCTTGCCGGCCTCTTCGCGCAGCTCGGCCTTGGCGAGGTCCATCTCCTGGCGGACCAGCGTGGACAGGTCCTGTGCGACCTCGCCGACAAGCTCGCCGAAGGAGCGCTGCGCCGGGTCGGGCTGCGGCTGGTTGACGGCGGTGCTCATAGCCGCGCCTCGCCGGGCAGCACCGGGTCGATCGGCCGGTCGTCGGCACCGGTCACCGGCGTGGCGATCCCCGGTACGCCACCGGACGCGCCGCCGGCGTACAGGGTGCCGGTGCCCTCGCCGGAGTCGATGCCGCCACCGGAGCCGGAGTCGGTGCGGCTACCCGACCCCGAGCCGGCACCGGCCGTCAGGCCGCGGGTGAGCCGGCCGGCCAGCACGCCCAGCACGGCGGCGCCAGCCAGGAAGGCGCCCGGGTGCTGGCGGGCGTACCGCTTGACCTCGTCCAGCACGGCGCCCGGTTCGCGGCCCTCCAGCCAGCCGGCGACCTGGTCCACCGTGCCCGAGGCCCGGCGGGCCAGCTCGGTGGCCGGCCCCGAGCCGCCGCCCTGGTCGGCCATCCGGCGCAGCTCCTCGCCGACCGACCGCAGGCCGCCGGCGGCGCGCCGCTGCTGGTCGCCGACCTGGCCGCGTACCTGCTCGCGCGCCTCCGCGTAGAGGTCGCGGGCCTGGTGGCCGGCCTCCTCCGCGACCTGCCGGCCCTGCTCCGCGGCGGTGCGCAGCACCTGACCGCCACTGTCGGCGGCGGTCTGCCCCACGTTCACGGCTTGTTCCTTCGCCACCTGCGCGGTCGACTCATGGTCGCCCGAGGGTGAGCGCGACGTGGCAATGTCCGTCATCACGTGCTCCCTGCTCATCAGTTGGGGGTGAGGACGGGGTGGCTACCCCCTTCGGTCGGTTCCATTCACGGCGGGTGTGCCAGTTGCGTTTCCTGCCACAACCTTGTTTGACCTCACCTGTCCGCGGGCAACCACGCCGGCACGAAACGGGGGTTGATCATGGGATGGGTGATGAACGACAGCCTGCACGCCGACCGGCGCCGGTATCCGGCGGGCGACGCCTACGGTGAGCTGGGGCTCGCCGTCGACGTCGAGGAGCGCCACGACGTCAGCGTGGTAACCGCGCGAGGCGTCATCGACTTCTGGAGCGTCGGGCCCATGCAGGAGCGGCTCAACGACGCCCTCCAGGCCCACCCGCGCGTGGTACTCGACCTGCGCGACGTGTCATTCGTCGACTCGACCGGGCTGGGCCTGCTGCTCTCGGTGCACGAGCGGGCGGAGGCCGGCGGCGGCTGGCTCCACCTCGCCGCCCTCAACCCGATCGTGAAACGGCTCATGCAGACCACGGAACTGGATCGCCGCTTCCACGTCTACCCCACGGTCACGGCCGCGACCGCCTCCCTCGGCTGAGCCGCGCCCACCCGGAGCTGCTCAGCTGGTGCCGTACCGCTCGTTGAGCTCGCGGTACACCGCCAGGACGGCTTCGACCTCGTCGGCCAGCGCGAGCCCGGAGTCCGGCGTGCCCAGAACCTCGGCCGGCGCCAGGCTGGCGAGGGTCTGGTCGACCCTGCTGGTCACCTGGTGGATCTCCCGCTCGCGGATGAACGTCTCGCTGGCGACCGCCGTGGCCTCCAGGCCCGCTATCTTCCGCGCGACCTCCGCGTCGAGGTCGGACAGCGCCTGGACCAACCGCTCGCGCTGGCGGTGCAGCTTGCGCACCGCGGGGTTGTCGGCCGGCAGGCCGTAGTGTCGCTGCCGGCCGAGCTCGTGGATCAGGCGGCGCACCTCCTGCCGCTGGTTGAGTACCTTGGCGATGTCGAACAGCGCGGACGCCAGCAGCCGCTCCGCGGCGCCGGTGTCGACCATCCCGGCGAGGGCCGGCAGCGTGCGGCAGACCCGCTTTCCGACGGTGACCGCCGTCCACAGGTCGCGGCGCTCCCGGTGGTCGACCAGCAGATAGCACTGCTCCGCCCATCGGTCGGACTCCGGTGCGAGGATCCGGCCCGGCCGCCGCTGTGCCCCTTCGAGCTGGCCGGACACGATCAGGGCGGCCACCCCGAACAGTGCCGGCACGAACGTCCACGCGGTGCCGAAGGCGGCGAAGACGGCCGCCAGCACGAACAGCACGATGCTGAGCACCAGCACCTGCTGCGCCTTCGTGAAGCCGGCCGGCGCTCCCCCGGGAAAGAGCTCCGCGACATGCCCCCACCGGTAGGTGCGGACCCCGCCACGTTCGACCTTCAACGGCCGCGTCGAGACGACCGTCACCGCGGGATCATGGCCGATGTACAGCGATGGTGGATCCAGAGCCGTCACCACCGACGCACTCCTCGTGTCGTGGGTGTCCGAGTCTAGTCCTCTCGCGAAACCGGCGGCCGGTACGTCGAGCGCCCGTACCCGGCTAACCTCCGGCCGCCATCCGTCATATGTTGAAGGAGCCTCTTTGCATCGGCGGTGAACGAATGGGCCAGCACCCGGAGCCGGCGGCTCAGCCGTGGCCCTACTGGATGCTGCGCTTCATCGCCTCCAACGGCGACGAGGACGCCTACTCCGACCTGGTCTGGTCGGTGGCCGGATCCCCGCCCTACGGCGGCGTCGGCACCGACGAGGCCGATGCCGTCTACGAGCTGCTCGAGGCGTACGTGGGGCCCGGAGTCGCCGGCGCCGACCGGTACGACAGGGTTTCCCGGCTGGTCGACGGGCGGCCCGACGCCGTGCTGGCGCTCGCCGCGTTCCGCGTCCACGACCGGATCGCCAGCGACCCCGACGGCTTCGACCCCGCCGACGTGGCGTCCGGGCGGACGCTCGCCGCGGAGGCCGGCCACAGCGGCCTGGCCACGTATTTCGACCTGCTCGCGGCGGAGGTCGCGCTGCGTAACGAGCGCGTCACGGTGGCGAAGGATGTGCTGCTCGCCGTGCTGCCGCGGCTGACCGCCCTCGCCGCCGGCGACCGCGCCTATGTCGGGCAGGCCCGCGTGGTCGCGCAGAACGCCGCCGCCGTGGCCGCGATGGTCGGCGACACCGACCGCGCGCGGATCGCCACCGCCGTCATGGAGGTGCTCGCGGCCGACCCGGGGCTCGCCGCCCGGTACGCGACGGACCTCGTCGCCGCCCCCGACTTCGCCGCGCTGTCGCGCCAGGGTGCCGATTTGCTGCACGCCGGCGACCTGGCGGGCGCGGTCGACCGGTTCACCCGGGCGGAGCAGGTGGCGCGGGCGCAGGGCCTGGAAGCGGGCCTGTGCGCGCTGCTCGGCGAGAAGGCGATGGCGTACGACCGGGCCGGCGACACCCGGGCCGCGATCGAGACGTACGACCGCGCGATCGAGCTCTGCCTGCGGTACGGCGACGTGCTCAACCTCAGCCGGTGGACCGCCAACCTGGTCGGCCTCCTGGTCACCGGCGGCGCGCTCGACGAGGCCGAGCCACTCCTCGCCATGATGCGGGACGCGGCCGAGCGCACCCGGCGGCCGGAGCGGCTCGCGACGGCGGAGAGGTACACGGCGGCGTACCTGACCGCGCGGGAGAGCTACGCGGAGGCGGCCGACCGGCTGGTCCGGGCCGGGCAGCACGCCGGCGACGACCCCGCCCTCGCCGACGCGGTGCGGCGGGACACGGTGGTCACCCACTTCGCGTGGGCGGAGGCGCTCTGGCGGGAGAACGACCGGGCACCGGCGGCGGCCGCGCTCCGGACGGTGGTACGCCTCGCGGACCCTACGAGCGCCGACGAGTGCCCGCTCGCCGTCCGCGCCCACCTCCTGCTGGCCGAGCTGCACGACGCACCGGCTCCCGACGCGCCGCCGGCCGCCTACGACGAGCCGGCGGCCTTTAGCGAGCCGGAGGTTTACGACGAGCCGGCGGCCGATCAGCCGCCAGCCTTCGACGAGCCGGCGGCCTACGACGAGCCGGCGGCCCACGACGAGCCGGCGGCCCACGACGAGCCGGCGGCCCACGATGAAGCGGCGGCCTACGACGAGCCGGCGGCCCATGATGAACCGGCGGCCCCAGATGAGCTGGCGGCCTTCAGTGAGCCGGAGGTTTACGACGAGCCGGCGGCCTACGAGGAGCCTGTGACCGATCAGCCGGCGGCCTTCGACGAGCCGGTGCCCGAGCCAGAGACCGAGCCGGAGACCGAGCTGGTGCCTGAGCCGGAGAGCGAGCTCGACCGGCTGGAGCGGGCGTGGCTGGAGACCGGAGAGCCGGCCACCGGCGTGGCCCTCGGCCGGGAGCACGCGCTGGCCGGCAGCGCGGCCGCGGCGATGGCGGTGCTCGACGCGGTGCGCGGCCGGGTCGAGTCGAGCGGCGACGACGAGCTGCGGATCGCGCTCCTCACCGCGGAAGGGCTCGCCCACCGCGCCGGCAACGACGCCTCCGCCATGCTCGTGAGCCTGGGCGACGCGCACCGGCTCGCCCTCGCCGGCGACCCCTCACCGGCCGGGGTGGCCGCCACCCACCAGTGGGGCGTGGCGCTGGCCGCGGCGGGCCGGGCCGGCGAGGCGGTCGAGGTGCTCGAGGGATGCCTGCCCCGGGTACGCGCGCTGGGTGGACACCCGACCGCCGAGGCGTTCCTCGGCCAGGCCCTCGGCCAAGCGCTCCACGCCAGCGGCGACGCCGCCGGAGCTGAGCGGGTGCTCAGCTGGGTGGCCGAGATCTTCCGCGCCGACGGCGACCCGCACGGGCTGGGCCGGACGATGGCGATCCGCGCCGACGTGGCCCTCTCCGTCGACGACCTCGACGCCGCGCGGGAGCATCTGCGCAGCGCCGCCGACCTCGCGGAGGAGGCCGGCGACCTTGCCGCCCACGCGGCCGCGACGAGCTCCCTCGCCACCGTCCACATGGGAGCCGGCGGCCTGGCCGAAGCGGTGGGCTACTACGAACGGGCGGCGGGCGAGTACCGCGCGCTCGGCGCGGCCGAGGAGGAGCGCACCGCCCTGCTGCACCTCGTGGAATGCCACCTGCGGCTCGGCGACACCGGCGCGGCCGAGGCGGTGCTCCAGCCCCTGCTCGCGCCGGACGCGCCGGTCATCATCACGCTCGCCAGCCGCACGTACTTCCTCGCCGCGCTGCTGCGGGCCGAGCGGGGCGACTGGGCCGGCGCCCGCCCCGCGATCCGGCAGTACCTCGACACGCTGTCCCGGGACGCCGGCGGCGACCGGGCGTACGAGCTGGGCGGCGCGGCGGCGGTCCGGGCCGGTGACGCGACGTTCGCGGTGGAGGTCGCCGAGGCGCGGCGGGCCACGTCCGTCCGGAGCACGGCGCTGCCCGCGCTGGAGGAGATGACGGCGGTGCTGCCGCCGGGCGTGGTCGCCGCCTACGTCGACCTGGCACCCGCCCTCACCGTCCTCTGCGCCGGGCGCGGCGGGTGGACTGCGATCAGCGAGCGTCCCGCCGTCGCACCGGACGACCTCCCGGTGGCGACCGGCGCACCGCTCCCGTCCGGCCGGCTGGACGCCATGGGCCGGCTGCTCGGGCGCGAGCTGTGGGCGCCCGTGCTGGAGCTGGTGCCGGAGGGCACGACCGGCGTCGTACTGCTGCCGTCTCCGCGCCTTGCCGGCCTCCCGCTGGCGGCGGCCCTCCTGCCCGACGGCCACCACGTAGGCGAGCGGATCCGCGTCTCCTACGCGCCCAGCCTCGCCCTGCTCCGCCAAACCGGGGAGCGGCCGGCGGCGCGGCGCGGCCTTGGGCAGGCCGTGACACTGCCCTTCCTGCGGCGGCAGGCGGCGAGCCTCACCTCGGACGTCGCCGGGCCGGTTACCACCCTCGCCGGCGCCGAGGTCACCGTGCCGGCGGTCAGCGAGCTGCTGCGGGCGTACGACGTGGTGCACCTCGCCACCGACGATCCGGGGCTCAGCGTCCCGGGGCCGGTCGACGCGTCGCTCGTCGTCCTGTCCGCCGAGGCGGTCGGCCCGCCCGAGGCGCTCCTCGCGGCCGGCGCGCGGCAGGTGATCGCGACACATTGGACGGTCGGCGACCTGCCGGCCGCGCTGCTCGTCGGCGAGTTCTTCCGGTGCTGGCACGACGGCGCGGTCCCGGCGGCCACGGCGCTGGCCGCGGCCCAGAAGTCCATGCGCGCCGAGATGTCCAACGCGGACGTCGTGAAGATCCTGCGGCAGTGGGCCGCCGCCGAACCAGCCGACGACGCGCTGAACGCCACGCTGGCCGGCTGGGAAAGCCACGCGGACGACACACCCGCTTTCGCCGGCACGGTCGACTGGGCCGCCTTCCACCTGCTCGGCCTCCCGTAGCCCGCGCACCGGGCGTACACTGACGGCGTATGCGACATTTCGGACACCCATGCGGGTCGGGGGGTTCATCATGACCGCGAAGCTCATCGTCCAGCTCCATGTCACCGACTACGACCGGTTCAAGTCCGTCTTCGACGAGATGCGTCCGGTACGCAAGGAGCACGCCGCCACCGCGCATCGGCTCCACCGCGGCGTGGACGACCCGAACAGGGTCGTGGTCGTCACCGAGTTCGCGACGGCCGACGACGCCCGCGCCTTCACGCGGAGCGCGGCGTTGAAGGAGGCACAGCAGCGCGCCGGCATGGACGCGCCGCCGGACTTCCTGGTGTGCGAGGAAGTAGAGACCGACACCTACTGACCGGGCCCTCGCACCGGGACAAAACAGTCGTACTTTGGGCCGATCTGGAGTAGGACCGCCCGTTCGTACCATGGGACCGTGCATCCACGTCTGCGCGCGTTGCTGGAGGAGCCGCGGGTCCCCGACGCCCCGGCCCGGGTGTGGCGCGACTGGGTGCTCGTCGCCGTGTTCGCGCCCGCGATCGTGCTGGAAGGGATCTTCCGGCCCGACCTGGAGTGGCGGGCCGGCTCCGTCGTCATGGGGCTGGCCCTGCTGCCCACACTGCTGTGGCGGCGCACCCACCCGCTCGCGACGGTGGCGATCGCCTTCGGCGTGACCGCGGTCGCCCCGTTCGTGCTGCCCGGCGACCCCTGCGTCATGTACACGATGACGTGGTTCCTGGTCCTGCCGTATGCGCTGCTCCGCTGGGGCGGCGGCCGGGAGGCGGTGATCGGCTCGGCCTTCGTCGCGGCGAAGGTGGGCCTCTCCGCCCTGGCCGGCACGATCAGCATCGGCGAGATGATCGCCGGCTTCGCGGTGATGTTCGGCGTCTCCACGCTGGGCGCCGCGCTCCGCTTCCGGGCCAGCGCGCGGGCACGCGAGCGCGACCGGGTCAAGCTGCTGGAGCGCGAGCGGCTCGCCCGCGACCTGCACGACACCGTCGCGCACCACGTGTCGGCGATCGCGATCCGCGCCCAGGCCGGCATCGCCGCCTCGGCCACCCAGCCGGACGCCGCGGTCGACGCGCTCCGCGTGATCGAGACCGAGGCCTCCCGCGCGCTCGCCGAGATGCGCGCCATGGTCCGCGTCCTGCGCCGCGACCAGCCCGCCGACCTCGCGCCCAGCCCGCGCGTCACGGACATCGAGCGGCTCGCCGGCCGGTTCCGCGCCGGGCCCGCCGTCGACGTGGAGATCCGCGGCGACCTCGACGACCTGCCGCCGTCGGTGGGCTCGGCCATCTACCGGCTGGCCCAGGAGTCGGTCACCAACGCCCGCCGGCACGCCCGCCACGCCACCCGCATCGAGGTCAGCGTCGCCGCCGACGACACGTCGGTGCGCCTGCGGGTCAGCGACGACGGCGAGGCCAGCGCCGCGCGCCCGTCCGGCGCGCCGGGGTTCGGCCTGATGGGCATGATGGAACGCGCCGACCTGCTCGGCGGCACCTGCGCGGCCGGCCCCAACCCCGACCGCGGGTGGACCGTCACCGCCGTGCTGCCCCGCACCGGAGCGGCCGCGTGAGCGAGCCGGCCGGGGTGGCGTCCGGACCAGGCTGCCCCGCCGTGCCGCGGCGAGCGACGAAGGCGCCGCACGAGCGAGCGAACCAGGAGACACAGTGAGTGTGCGCGTGCTCGTCGCGGACGATCAGGAGATCGTCCGCACCGGCCTCACCATGATCTTGAACGCGCAGCCCGGCATCGAGGTGGTCGGCGAGGCGGGCGACGGGCGGCGGGCGGTCGAGCTCGCCCGGCGGCTCCGCCCCGACGTGTGCCTCTTCGACATCCGCATGCCGGGCATGGACGGCATCGAGGCCACCCGGGCGCTCGCCGGACCGTCGGTCGCCGACCCGCTCGCGGTGGTCGTCATCACGACCTTCGACCTCGACGACTACGTGTACGCGGCACTGCGCGCCGGCGCCCGCGGCTTCCTGCTCAAGGAGGCCGGCCCGGCCCTGCTCGCCCAGGCGGTGCACGCGGCCGCCGACGGTGACGCGCTGATCGCGCCGAGCGTCACGACGCGCCTGCTGAAGGCGTTCGCCGACGCGGGTCCGGCCGCACCGCCGGCGCAGCCGATCGAGGCGCTCACCGACCGGGAGGAGCAGGTGCTCGTCGCGGTGGCGCGGGGGCGCACCAACAAGGAGATCGCCGACGAGCTCTTCATCACGCTCAGCACCGTCAAGTCACACATCACCAGCCTGATGACGAAGCTGGGCGTGCGTAACCGGGTCGAGATCGCCATGTGGGCGTACGAGACCAACCGCACCCGGGCGCGTGGATGACGGCCCGCGGCCGCGCGCTGATCGGTGTCGTCCTCGCCGCGGTGCTCGTCCTCGGCTGCTTCGCGTACCTCTGGCAGCGCACCGACCCGGCGGAGGGCGCGGCGCGCAACTACCTCAAGGCGCTCGCCACCGGCGACGGCGAGCTGGCGTGCACGCTGGTGACGGAGCCGTTCGGGCAGGAGCTGGCCACCCGCCACTCCGTGGGCGACTGCCCGCGGGGCGTCGACGCGATGCTCGCCGGCCTCTCCGGCGCCCAGCGGGAGAAGGTCGGCGACGCGCGCCTCAGCGGCGACGCGGACGCGCTGACCGTCGGGGCCAACCCGCTGGGCATCACCGTGCTGCGGGTCACGAAGGTCGGCGACGAGTGGCTGGTGACCGGTGATCGCTGAAAGTACGACCGCCGGGCCCGACCATAGGCGAGCCGGATCGCGGCCCATGTACCGATGAGGCGCGGCAGCCGCGGCGGCGACGATCGACGGCATGACGAGGCGCGAGTGGCGGCTACCGGCCGCGTTGATCCTGTTGAGCCTGGTGCCGGTGATCGCCGGAGCGGCCCGGGTGACCGAGCTGGGCACCGGCCCCGAGGTGACCGCGGGCAACGCCCGCTTCGTCGCCGACCCGGTGCCGGTCGTGCTGCACATCGTCGGCGCGGTCGTGTACTCGATCCTCGGCGCGTTCCAGTTCGTGCCGAGCCTGCGCCGCCACCGCTGGCACCGCCGGGCCGGGCGGATACTCGTCCCCTGTGGACTGACCGTCGCGCTCAGCGGCCTGTGGATGACCTTCGCGTACGACCTGCCGGCGCACGACCACGGCGTGCTGACCTGGATCCGCCTCTTCTTCGGCTCCGCGATGGCCCTGTCGATCCTGCTCGGCCTCGCCGCCGCGCTGCGCCGCGACTTCACCCGGCACCGCGCGTGGATGGCCCGCGGCTACGCGATCGGCCTCGGCGCGGGCACCCAGGCGTTCACGCTCGCGCCCTACATGGTGGCGACCGGCGAACAGCCCGGCGCGAACGCCCGCGCCGGGCTGATGCTCCTCGCCTGGCTGGTCAACCTCGCCGTGGCCGAGTGGTTCCTGCGCCGCAGAGCGCGCCCTCGACAAGCGCGTCGGCCGCTTGTTGTTGCTGGGTGAAGTCGGGGTGCGTGCCGTTCACGGAGAGGACCACGCTGCGCCGGCCGTCCGCCGTGACGCCGTTGTCCGTGATGTAGCCGGCCCCGCCGCCGGGGTGTCCCCAGTAGACACCGCCGCACGGGAGTGGCCGCCGCATGAGGCCGAGGCCGTAGCGGGCGCCGGGCAGGATCTCCGCCAGGCCCGGGTCGACCGGCACGGTACGCGTCATCGCGGCGAGCTGGGCCGGCCGCAGCAGCCGCCCGCCGAGCAGCGCCCGGAAGAACGTGTTGAGGTCGCGGGTGGTGGACGTGATCGCCGCCTCCGGGTCGACCACCACCTGCTCGGTGACGTCGAACTGCCGGCCGGTGTCGAGGATCTGGTACCCCCGCGCGTGCGGCCGCGGCACCTCGGGTGACAGGCCCGGCCAGGACGTGGCGGTCAGCCCGAGCGGCCGCACGACGCGGCGCTCGACCTCGGTCCACCACGGGTTGCCGGTGACCCGCTCGACGATCATGTCGACCAGGATGTAGCCGACGCTGGAGTAGCCCCACCCCTTGCCCGGCTTGAAGTGCGGCCGGTGCGCCATCGCCCGCGCGACGAGCTGCTCCGGCGTGTAGACGTCGTAGCGGTGGCGCAGGAAGTCGGCCTCGGTCGTGTAGTCGGGGAAGTCGTCGTGGATGCCGCTCGTGTGCTGGAGCAGGTGCCGCACGGTGATCCGCCGGCCGTCGTTGCCGTTGCCACGCACCACGCCGGGCAGCCACCGCTCGACCGTGTCGTCGAGGCGGAGCCGCCCCTCGCCGACGAGCTGGAGGGCCACGGTGGCGACGAACGCCTTGCCGGTGCTGGCGATCCGGAAGCGCCCCTCGGGCGGCACCGGGCGGCCGGCGCCCAGATCGCCGAAGCCGCTCGTCGCGACGTGGTGGCGCCCGTCCTCGGTGACGAGGCGGGCCTGTGCGCCCGGCAGGCCGAGCGCGTGTATCGCGTCGGTGTGCCGCTGGAGGTCGGTGGGCGGCGTGGCGACGGCCGCCACCGCGAGCAGAGCGAGAAGGGTTCGCATGCCGGCTCACGCTAGGTGCGGCGGTGGGCCCGATCCGATACCGCCAGCGACCCGTCGGAAGGTAGCGCTGGCTGTAGTGCGGGGCGGGCCGCCGCCCTGGTAGACGTTTACGGGTGCGGCGAGTGCGGACGGCGACGGTGTATCTGGTGGTGTCCGTGGTCGCGTTCCCGCTGCGCCGGCGCTGGGCCGCGGCGCACCTCCGGCGGGCGGCGGCCCTGCGCGGTGTCGACCCGCCGCCACCGACCGCACGCCTCGACCGCTACCTGCGCTGGCTCGCGGCGCACGTGGTGATCGGCGTGCCGGCCGGGCTGCTCGCGCTCTTCTGCCTCGGCAACGCGCTGGTCGCCCTCGTCGCCGCGCCGCTGTGGTGGATGTTTCCGGCCGGCGACCCGCTCCGCCTGCTCGTCGAGGTGCCGGTCACCGGCTGGGGGCGGGCGCTGGCGCTCGGCGCGGCCCAGCTCGCGATCCTCGCCGCGGTGGCGGCCGGGGTGTTCCCGCCGCTGGCCGCGCTGCACGCCCGGCTCACGCTGGCCGCGCTGGCCCCGTCGGCGGCGGAGCGGCTCGCCGAGCGGGTGGCCGAGCTGACCCGCACCCGCGCCGACGTGCTCGACGCGCACGGTGCGGAGCTGCGCCGCATCGAGCGCGACCTGCACGACGGCACCCAGGCCCGGCTTGTGGCGATCGCGATGCGGCTGGCCGTCGCCCGGCAGGCGCTGCCCGACGCGCCGCCGGCCGTCGCCGACCTGCTGCGGCAGGCGCACGAGGGCACGGAGGAGGCGATGACCGAGCTGCGCGCGGTGATCCGCACGATCTACCCGCCGATCCTCGCCGACCTGGGCCTGGCCGGCGCCCTGCACGCGGTCGCGGCGCGCGGCGGCGTCCCAGCCGACCTCGACGTCGGCGACCTCGGCCGGATGCCGGCGGCGGTCGAGGCGGTGGCCTACTTCGCGGTCACCGAGGCGCTCACCAACGTCGCCAAGCACAGCGGGGCCAGCCGCGCCACCGTCCGGGTGCGCCGCGCCGGCGACCGCCTGCTGGTGGAGGTCCGCGACGACGGCGCCGGCGGCGCCCGCGAAGACGGCGGCACCGGCCTGGCCGGCATCCGCGGGCGCACGGAGGCGCTCGACGGCCGGCTCACCGTCACCAGCCCGCCCGGCGGGCCGACACTCGTGGAGGTCGAGCTGCCGTGCGGGTCGTGATCGCCGAAGACAACGTGCTGCTCTCCAGCGGGCTGGAGCTGCTGCTCGGCACCAAGGGCTGTGAGGTGGTGGCCGTCGCGACCGACGCGGAGGCGTTCCTCGCCGCGGTCGACGCCCACCGTCCGGACGTCACGATCGTCGACGTGCGCCTGCCGCCCGGCTTCCGCGACGAGGGCATCCGCGCCGCGATCGAGGCCCGCCGCCGCCATCCCGACCTGCCGGTGCTGGTCCTTTCCCAGTACGTCGAGCAGGCCTACGCCACCCGGCTGCTCGCCGCCGCGCCCCGAGGCGTCGGCTACCTGCTGAAAGACCGGGTGAGCCGGGTCGACGAGTTCGTCGACGCGCTGACCCGCGTGGCCCGCGGCGGCACCGCCCTCGACCCGGAGGTGGTCGCCCAGCTGCTGACCCGCGGCGACCCGGTGGCCACGCTCACCCCACGAGAGCGGGAGGTGCTCGCGCTGATGGCCGAGGGCCACGACAACGACACGATCGCGGCCCGCCTCTTCGTCACCGGCAACGCCGTGCACAAGCACATCGGCAACATCTTCACCAAGCTCGGCCTGTCGCCGGACGACGGTGGCCACCGCCGGGTCCGCGCCGTCCTCGCCTACCTGGAGGGGCGGCGCTGACGCGCATCACACCGCCTGGAGCACCCCGTCGAAGAGGGGCCGCACCTCGGGCGCGAGGCGCTCGTGCAGCTCGCGGTCGAGGTTGAGGTCGAGCTGGCCGTAGTTGTGCGTCAGGCCGTCGCGGAAGTAGCAGATCGCGAGCATCGTGCGCGGGCTGTCGGTGTGGTTGACCGTGCCGCGGTGCATCAGCGCCGGGTCGCGGATCAGCAGGTCGCCCGGCTCCAGCTCGACCCGCCGCGACGGAAACATCGCGGCCAGCGCCTCGAAGTCCGGGTTGCGTCCATCTTGGACGGTGTCGTCGTAGCCGAGCCCGCGCAGCACGTCGTCGCGCCACAGGTGGCTGCCGCACGGCCAGATCTCCAACGGACCGTTGTCCAGATCGCAGCGGTGCAGCGGGATGTTGACGATGTATCCGCGCGGCTCCCACGACAGCCCCGGATCCATCTCCCGGTGCGGCGACTGGATGACGGCGCCGGCCAGGCACGTGTCGCTGGAGACGAACTTGCAGTGGAAGTCGTCCCGCAGCGCGCCCCGGATCAGGCCCATCGCGAACGGGTTGGCCAGCAGCCACGGGCTGTCGAACGGTGACCGCAGCCGGGGGAAGATGCGCCACCGGTGGTTACGCTCCCAGAAGACCGCCTGCGACTCGCGGCCGACCCGGCACGTGATGCCGGCCATCTCCAGGCTCTCGCCGTCACCGCTGGCCACGCAGTCGGCGAAGACCTCGTCGAACGCGGTGTCGGCCGCGCCGACCACTGTGGACGGCAGCGCGCCGCGCAGGACCACGCAGCCGCGCGTGTGCAGCAGCAGCGTGGCCAGGCGCGCCTTTTCGGGGGAAAGCTCACCGGCGGCGAGCTCTTCGGGGGAAACGACGACGTCAACGTCCTGCCCAGGCGTTTCCGTGTCCACGACACCTCCCTGCATCGGGGCCGCCGTTCACGCTAACCGCCCCGCCCTGAACGCGGCTGGAACCCGGGTTGAAGCCCGCTCAGGCCGGCCGGTACCTATGCTCCGTTGGCATGACGCGTACGCGGTGGCGGGACAACGGCGGCCCGGCCCAGCAGGTGACACCGGTCGAGGTCTTCTTCGACGTGGTGTTCGTCTTCACGCTCACCCAGCTCACCCGGCTCCTGGAGGAGCACCTCACGCTCACCACGGTCGGGCAGGTGCTGCTGCTCTTCGGGATCCTGTGGTGGATGTTCGACGGGTACATCTGGCTCGCCAACCACGTGCCGCCCCGCCAGCCGGCGCAGAAGCTGCTGCTCTTCGTGGGGATGGCCGGCCTGCTGATCGCCGCGGTCGGCATCCCGCACGCGTTCGACGACACCGGGCTCGTCTTCGCGGTCGGCTACCTGGTGACGATCTGCGTACACCTGCTGCTCTTCACCCAGGCGGACGTCGGGCGGGGACTGCGGCCGCTCGCGGCGTACAACCTCTGTGCCGCCGCGCTGCTCGTGGCCGGCGGCTTGGCGGGCGGCGCGGCGCGGACGGCGCTGTGGGTGGCGGCGCTCGTCCTACAGATGGTCGTGCCCTACGTGGCGCCGCGCCACTCGTGGGTGGGCGCGGCCCGCTCGTTCCACCTGGTCCCGGGCCACCTGGTGGAGCGACACGGGCTGCTGGTGATCATCGCGCTGGGTGAGTCGGTGGTGGCGATCGGCATGGGTGTCGACGTGGACCACCTGGGCGCCGGCACGCTCGCGGTGGTCGTGCTGGCGCTGGCGCTGCCGGCGGGGCTGTGGTGGACGTACTTCACCGACGCCGGCGCCGCCGAGGAGACCCTGGCCCGCACCGAGGGCGGGGCCGCGGTCCGGCTGGCCGTGCGGCTGGGGCTCGCGCTCGTCCCGCTGCTGCTTGGCATCGTGGTCACCGCGGCCGGGATCCACGCCGCGGTCGCCCACCCCGGCGACCACGCGCACTGGCCGGAGGCGCTGGCGCTGGCCGGTGGCGTCGCGGCATACCTGGCAAGCGTCACGGAGACCCGGCATGCGCTGGGTGTGCGGCCGCTGTGGCGGCGCCTGCTGACAGCCGCCGCCGTGCTGGCCACCGTCCCGATCGGCACGCAGGTCAACGCCGGGCTCCAGCTCGCGGCGATGGTGCTCGTCGTCGCGTTCCCGCTGGTCCTCGAACGCGGCCGCCACACCAGGGCAGCGTGATCCATCGGAGGGCTTGGATTTACCGGAAATCTTCCGTAACCTGAGCTGGATCCGGGCCGGTGGTCCGGACAGTCGTGCGGATCGAGCACAACGGGCCTGGCGGAGTGGCACCCCGGCCGATGTCGCCGTCCCCGGCGCGGGCAGACGCGCGCGGGACGGTCCCCACATGGTCGCGTGGCCCCCCGTGCCATCGCGGCACCCACCCCACGTGCGAAAGAGGCAACGATGACACAGCAACTCCGGCGGAAGCGGACGCGGATAGCCGCGACCTGGTCGGTGGTCGCGGCCGGCCTGGCCGCCGCGGCGGCGATGACGATGGTGATGGCGGGCACCGCCACGGCCGCGACCACGCTCGGCGCTTCCGCGGCGCAGACCGGCCGCTTCTTCGGCACGGCGGTCCCGGCCAACAAGCTCAGCGACTCGGCGTACGTGACCATCCTGAACCGCGAGTTCAACCAGGTCACGCCCGAAAACGAGATGAAGATCGACGCGACCGAGCCGAACCAGAACCAGTTCAGCTACGGCAACGCGGACCGGATCGTCCAGCACGCCCGCTCGCAGGGCATGTCGGTGCGCGGCCACACGCTGGCCTGGCACTCGCAGCAGCCCCCGTGGATGCAGAGCCTGTCCGGCACCGCCCTGCGCAACGCCATGAACAACCACATCACCCAGGTCGCCACCCACTTCCGCGGCCAGGTGTTCGCGTGGGACGTGGTCAACGAGGCGTTCGCGGACGGCGGCAGCGGCGCGCGCCGCGACTCCAACCTCCAGCGGACCGGCAACGACTGGATCGAGGTGGCGTTCCGCACCGCCGACGCCGCCGACCCCAACGCGCTGCTCTGCTACAACGACTACAACATCGACAACTGGACCGACGCCAAGACCCAGGCCGTGTACCGGATGGTGCAGGACTTCAAGCAGCGCGGCGTGCCGATCGACTGCGTCGGCCTCCAGTCGCACTTCACCGGTGGCTCGAACTACCCGAGCAACTACCGCACCACGCTGTCCAGCTTCGCGGCGCTCGGCGTCGACGTGCACATCACCGAGCTCGACATCCGCAACGCGCCGGCCGACGCGTACCGCAACACGGTCCGGGACTGCATGGCGGTCGCGCGGTGCAAGGGCATCACGGTGTGGGGCGTCCGCGACTCGGACTCGTGGCGCTCGGGTGAGGCACCGCTGCTGTTCAACGGCAGCGGCCAGAAGAAGCCGGCCTACGACGCGGTGCTCGCCGAGCTGAACAACGGCGTCCCCCCGACCACCCCGCCGACGACCGCCCCCACCTCGCGGCCGCCGACGACCCCGCCGACCACGCCGCCCACCACCCCGCCGACGCAGGGCCCGGGCGGCTGCACCGCCACCGTCTCGCTCAACTCGTGGCAGGGCGGCTTCGTCGCCACCGTGCGGGTGACCGCCGGCTCCAGCGGCACCAACGGCTGGTCGGTGTCGATGACGCTGCCGTCCGGCGCCGCTGTCACCAACGCGTGGAGCGCCAACCGCAGCGGCAACAGCGGCCCGGTCACCTTCACGAACGTGAGCTACAACGGCCGCATCGCCGCCGGGCAGACGACGGAGTTCGGCTTCCAGGGCACGGGGGTCGGCACCGGCATGACGCCGACCTGCTCCGCCAGCTAAGAGAGAAGTCCCCGGTGCGGAGGGGTCGCCCTCCGCACCAGGGCTCGGCTACTCGGCCGCCCGGTGTCCGGGCTGCGCCGGCACCGCGCCGTTTCGGTGCTCGCCGTCGCGGTCCGGCTCGACCTGGCCGTTGCGCGGGCCCGGCTCGAAGAGGCTGCGCGCGGGCGCCGGCACGGGGGCGGGGGCGGGGGCGGGCGCCGGCTCGGCGGCATGGGCCGGCTCCGGGGCGGGCACCGCCTCGGGCGCCTCCTCCGCGGCCGGCGCGGGCTTCTGCCGCGGCGGGCCCACCTGCGGGTACTCCCCCGTCTGCACGTTGCTGGCCGCGGCCGCCATCACCGCGGCGGCGGCGAGGTCGGCGACCCGCTTCGCCTCGCGCTGCACCCGGGCGCGCACCTCCTTGGCGTGCCGCTCGGCGGAGTCGGCCGCGCCGCGGGCGTGCTCCAGCCGGTCGAGCTCGCCGGCCAGATCCTGCCGCACCGCGCCGAGCTGCTGAAGCAGCTCGGCCACCTCGCGCTCGGCGACGTCACCGTCGTGGCGCACCTGGGTGAGCTGCTGCTGCCCGCTGTCGAGCTCGCTCTGCATCTGGGCCAGCGCCTGCCGGCGCATCTGGATCTCCTGCTGCACCATCTGGAGCTGCTGCTGGTGGGAGGCCTGCTGCTCGTCGGCCCGCCGCCGGATGTCGGCGGCGTGCTGCTGCGCCTCGGCCAGCAGGGTGGCCGCGCTCTGCTCGGCCTGTGACCGCTCGTCGGCCATCTTCGCCTGCGCGGCGGTCAGCTGCTCGTTGAGGTCGCGCTCGGCGGCGGTGCGCCGGTCGCCGATCTCCCGCTCCACAGTGGCCTGCCACTGGGTCAGCTCCTGGCGGGTGTTGGCCCGGGCGGTGTCGATCTCCTGCTGCGCCTGCGCCCGCGCCGCCTCCAGCATCGCCTCGGCGTCGGCGCGCGCCTGCTCGGCCCGCTGCGCCGCCTCCTCGTCGACCTGCTGGGCCGCCTGAAGGCTGCGCTCGTGGGCGGCCTCGCCGGCGGCCCGCACCCGCTCGGCCAGGTCACGGGCGTCCGCGAGGGCCTTCTCGGCCTGCGCGTCGAGGGCGGCGGCCCGCTCGGCGGCCGCGTTGACGAGCAGCTCGCCCTGCTTTTCGGCGAGCTCGATGATCTGGTCGACCATCGTGCCGAGGTCGCGGAACGACGCCTTCTCCAGCTGCCGCGGCCGGTCGCGCAGCTCGGTCAGCTCGGCGTGCAGGTCGGCGAGCTCGGCCCGCTGCTGGTGCAGCTGGCCGGCCATGTCGCGCACCTGGGTCAGAGCCTGGTCGCGCTCCCGCTTGACGGCGGACATCCCGCTCTCCGCCTGCGCGACGAACCGGTCCACCTGACTCTTGTCGTAACCACGAAGGGTGATCTGGAACCGCTGCTGGGACGCCGCGCCCTCGGGCGCCGCGACCGCCTCACCACGCTGGGACATGCGCATCCTCCCAAACCGACGGACAGAGGGCCCGGGCCGCCGGCTGAGGGGGTGGCGACCCGCCGCCCGCAAACGCTACCGTCACCGCGCCGCGAGCCATAGCGGGGTGTCACCCGACCCCAAACGGCACGTCCGGCGGCTGGAGATGACCTTCGATGAGGTCTACGGTGCCCACCGGAGAGGCCCAACTCCCTAGAGACCGTTCGGATCCGGGGTGTTTCCCCTTCGTCAGTGGCCGGAGACATATTTGCCCACGTCCGCGTCAGCTGTAGACCGTTTGCTCCCGCGGGCACCGTTCCCGGCCGGCGGCTCGCGGCGCTCGCCGAAACCCCCGGCCGTCCACTGCCAGGTCCGCGGGACAAGCCCCGAAGGCGGTCTTCGCGGGCGCTACCTCCGCCATCCTGACGCACCGTAACCAGCCCGGGGCCAGGACTTGCTTTCCCGGATCGCCGATCCGGGAACAGACATTGTGGACAAACGGCGGCCACCGCCTGGCTCGAGCCCGTCACCCCGCCCTCTTTCCTGCCGGCCGGTTGCGCGCAGGGTGAGCGCGACCAACGGCGGACGGGTGAGGCCGCGGGAGCAGCGGTCTGGACCACGACGGACGTCGCGGTAGCCCAAATCTCTCGTCGCCGAGGACGGGTCAGGTTTCGCAGGGCGGTGCGGGGGCGTCCACCGCGAAGGGTGCGCCCGCCGGGAGGATGTAGAGCGCGTCCAGCACCAGCGGGGTCGGGCCCTCGTTCCGTCCGATATGGACGTTGCCGGGTCCGGCCGGCTCCCGTACGACGTCGCCCTCGCGGTAGACGTGGTCGACCTGGCAGTCCGCGCCGTAGTGGGTGAGCGTGCCCGCCACCACCACGGCCGACACGGGTCCGTCGTGGTAGTGGTAGCCGGTGTCGCCGCCGGGCGCGATGGTGATCCGGCGCAGTGCGACGCGGGTGTCGCCAGCGGTCCTGTCGAAGGTCGCTGTGGCGCTGACGCCGGTGGGCGGGGTCGCCCGCGCCGGCGTGCCGGTGCCGGGCAGCAGCGCCGCGGCGGCGACCACGGCGACCCAGGTGGAAGGCTTCAACGATCCTCCGTCGAACTGTCGGGGCCGCAGTGTCAACGGACGACCGGCGTCCCGGGACGCGCGAGCCGCGCCCCACCCGTCCGGGTCGTCGTGATCGACGAGTGGCGGGAATCGCATTCGCGTTAAGTGGTACTTGACGGAATCGGGCCGGTGGGACGGTAACCTACACTCGACGATCTGGATCAGGAGGTGGTCGTGGCGGCGTCGGCGGTGCCCCCGATCGGTGCGCGGCTGCGCGCCGAGCGCATCCGCCGTGGGGTCAGCATCCGCGCCCTCGCCCGCGACATCGGCGTCTCGGCGAGCCTCATCTCCCAGATCGAGACGGAGAAGAGCAGCCCGTCGGTCAGCACGCTGTACGCGATCTCCACCGCCCTCGGCATCTCCATCGAGGAGCTCTTCGGCCCGCCGACCGCGGGCGAGACGGCCGACCCGCCCGCGGCGGCGGAGGCGACGGGGGTCGCGGAGGCTGGCGACGGGGTCGAGGTGGTGCGGCTGCCCGCGTTCGCGGCGGCCGGGGACGCCGCCGCGGTCCGGGACGGTCCGGCGACGGCCGCGCTGCTCACCGCGGCGCTCGCCGCGGCGGGCACGGGCGGGTCGGTCGAGGTGGCCGGCAAGCGGGTCGGCCCGGTGATCACGCCGGACGAGCGCGAAGTGCTGACCCTCGACTCAGGGGTCACCTGGGAGCTGCTCGGCCGGATGCCGCACAAGCACGTGGAGTTCCTGCTCATCACCTACCAGCCGGGCGGCACGTCGTCGAGCTCGGGGCTGCTGATGCGCCACTCGGGCATCGAGTTCGGCTTCGTGATCAGCGGTGAGCTGACGCTGTCGCTGGGCTTCGAGACGCACAAGCTGCGGGCCGGCGACGCGGTGTCGTTCGACTCGTCCAACCCGCACGCCTACCGCAACGAGAGCACCGAGCCCGCCGTCGGCGTGTGGTTCGTGCTCGAGCGCTGGGCCTGAGCGTCCACTCAGTCCGCCGGGTAGGCCGGCGCGTGCGTCCGGGCGTTCACAAGATCGCAACCGGTGTAAGTGGTATTGCACACGTGTGAACTAGCAGCTTACACTCCGGCCCTAAGACAGCTCGGAAACCGGGCTGACCCCCACCCGAAACACACGCCTACACCCCACTCACTAAGCCGCGACGTGACCCGTGAGAGGACGGTGTCCCGTGACCCAGGCTGACCAGGAAGGCGTCCCCCGAAGAACGATCTTTCGCACCGGCGCGGCGGTCGGTGCCGCCACCGCCGTCGGCGCGGTGACCCAGTCCCGGCCGGCGGCCGCGCACGGCATGCCGGCGGAGCGGGACCTGATCCTGCACAACGGCGCCATCCACACCATGAACGACCACCACGACGTGGTCCGCGCCATCGCCATCCGGGACGGCCGCGTCGCGTACACCGGAAACAGCCTCGGCGCCGCGCGCCGCGCGCTGCCGGACCACCCGCGGGTGATCGACCTGCGCGGGCGGGTGGCGATCCCGGGCATCATCGACAACCACAACCACATCGTGCTGATGGGCAACCGTCCCGGCCGCCACACCCCGCTGGAAAACGCCTACTCCGTCGCCGACGTGCAGCGGACCTACCGGGCGCGGGCGAAGGGCGTGCCGGCCGGCGAGTTCGTCACCACGATCGGCGGGTTCCACTTCAACCAGTTCCGCGAGGTGCGGCTGCCCACGCTCACCGAGCTCGACGCCGCGCTGCCCGCCCACCCGGCGTACGTCTCGGTCGGGTTCAGCGGTCCGTCGGCGACCAACACCCTCGGCAAGGCGTTCTTCGAGGCGGCCGGCGTGGTCGTCGGCGCGGACGGCGCGATCGCCGCCGGTGCCGAGACCGGCAAGGCCACCCTCGCGCTGCGCCGCACGCTCACCCCCGAGCTGCGGCGGCGGGGCACGCTCGACGCGATGGCCTACGCGGCCAGCGTCGGCGTCACCACCCATCTCGACCAGGGCGCCTTCCAATCCACGGGTACGCCGAGCGACGGCGCCGCGCACGAAGACAACTACACGATGCACCTGCCGTTTCTGGAGCTGCACGAGCAGGGGCGGGCCATCGTGCGCCTGCGGATCAACTTCCTGCACATGGACACCGACCCCGCGCTGCCGACGCTGGCCGAGCGGCTGCGCAACGCGTTCCCGTTCTTCGGCGACGACATGGTGCGCACCGGCGGGATCGGCGAGTTCATCGCCAGCGGCCTCGGCCCCAACTGGCTGGAGGCGGCCCGGCGGGTGGCCCGCGCCGGCTGGCGGGCCGAGGTGCACTCGCTCTCCCCCACCGACTTCCGCACCGAGATCGAGGGCTTCGAGGCGGTCGACGCGGAAGTGTCCATCAGGGACCTCCGGTGGGTCGTGGCGCACGTCCCGTTCATCACACCGGACTATGTGGACCGGCTCAAGGCGCTCGGCGGCGGCCTCAGCCTCACCGGCTGGCGCTACCTGGCCGGCACCGGCACCGCCGCGGGCCCGCCGTTCCGCATGATCGTCGACAACGGCATCCACGCGGGCATGAGCTCGGACGGCATGCAGATCGCCCCGATGAACCCGTTCGTCCACGCCTACTACGCGGTCACCGGCCGCAACGCGCTCGGCGCCGTCGTCAACGACGGCCAGCAGATCACCCGCCGCGAGGTGCTCGACCTCTACACCCGGGACAACACCTGGTTTCTCGGCAAGGCCGACGAAGACCAGCTCGGCGTGCTGGAGACCGGCCGGCTCGGCGACGTCGTGGTGCTCGACCGCGACTACTTCCGTGTACCCGAGGACGAGATCCGCCACGTGCGGTCCGAGCTGACCGTGGTCGGCGGGTCCATCGTGCATGCCACCGGGAAGGTGCGTTGAACATGTTCAAGAAGGGAATGATCGCCGCGGCCGCCTTGCTCCTCGTGGCCGCCGCGGCCTGCGAGTCCAAGTCGCCCTCCGACGACGCGGGCGGCGCGCCGGCGGCGAGCGGTGACCCGATCGTCGTCGGCTCCACGCTCTCGCTCAGCGGCGCGTTCGCCGCCACCGGCGCCATCCACAAGATCGCCGGCGAGCTGTACGTGGAGCGGCTCAACGCCGCCGGTGGCCTGCTCGGCCGCCCGGTGCGATGGGTGGTGCGGGACGACGAGTCCGACCAGGCCAAGGTGAGCACGCTCTACGAGCAGCTGATCAGCCAGGACAAGGTGGACCTGATCATCGGCCCGTACGCCACGCCCAACATCCTGAGTGCGATGGCCGTGGCCGCCCGCCACAAGTACACGATGCCCCAGCACACGGCCGTCATCGCGCCGCTGCTGACCTACGAGTGCCAGTTTCCGGCCTGGTCTATCGGCCCGGCGCCGAACGAGTTCGTACCCAACCAGCTCTTCGAGGCGACCGCCAGCCTCGCCAGCCCGCCGAAGCGGATCGCGATCCTCACCAACCAGAACGGTTCGACGGACTTCGTCTCGTACGGCTCCAAGGACAACAAGACCGGCGCCGTCTCCATCACCAAACAGAAGGGCCTCGACCTGGTGCTGGAGGTGCGGTACCCGCCGACGACCACCGACTGGGCGCCGATCGCGGCCCGGGTGCGCGACGCCAAGCCGGACCTGGTCGTCAACAACGGGCTCGGCGTCGACCCGGTCAACCTGCTCCAGGCGATGGCGCAGCTCAACTACAAACCGCCGATGATGTTCAGCCTCTTCCCGGCGCCCGGACCGCCGCTCGGCCTCGGCGCGACCTCGGACGGGCTGCTGTCGGTGAGCATCTTCGAGCCGAACAAGGCCACATTGGACAAGCTCGGCGGCGACGCGACGACGATCGTGAACGAGTTCAAGGCCCGTGCCACGACGGCCAAGCTGCCGTACACGGTCTTCGAGACGCAAGCCGCCGCCTCCTGGAACGCCTGGGAGATCCTCACCTCGGCGGTCAAGGGCGCCGGCGACACCGACCAGACGAAGATGTGCGAGGCGCTGCACGCGAAGGGTGCCGACACGACGTTCAGCGGCCACCTGGCGTTCGACCCGGCGCAGAACAACTTCTGGCCGACCACCCAGACCATCAAGCAGATCCAGAACGGTGACTGGGTGACCGTGTGGCCCGCCGACCGGGCGGCCGCTCAGCTCCGCGGCCCCACACCATGACCACGATCCAAGCCGCGCTGAGCGGGATCCTGCTGGGCGGGCTGTACGCGTTGATGGCCGCCGGCGTCTCGGTGACCTGGGGCGTGCTGCGCATCATCAACCTGGCCCACTTCGGCATGATCCTGCTCGGCGCGTACCTCACGTTCGAGCTCGCCACCGCGTGGCGGGTCAACCCGCTCGTCACGCTGGTGGTGAGCGTGCCGGCGATGTTCGTGCTCGGCGGCGCGCTCCAGTGGGCCTTCGACTACCTGCGCGTCTCCGAGCTCAACTCGCTGCTGATCACCTTCGGCCTGCTCATCGTGGTCGTGCAGTCGGTCAGCAACCTGTGGAGCGCTGACTTCCAGCGGATGGCGGCGGAGGTAAACCCGTACGCGACCGAGTCGCTGCGGTTGGGGCGCTTCGTCTTCCCGGTGCCGACGCTGCTGGCGTTCGCGATCGCGGTGCTCGTCATTGGCGGCGCGCACCTCGTGCTGCGACGCACGTTCGTCGGGCGGGCGTTGCGCGCGTACGCCGAGGACCGGCCGATCGCCGCCGCGTTCGGGATCGACCACCGGAGGATCGGGGTACTCCTCGCCGCCGTCACCGGAGCCACGGCGGCGGTGGCCGGGATGCTCTTCTCGCTCGGCAACTCCCTGACCCCGTCGACCGCGTTCGAGTGGTTCGGCACGGTGTTCGCGGTGGTTATCCTCGGCGGCATCGGGCACCTCGTCGGCACGCTCGCCGCCGGTGTACTCGTCGGGCTGCTCTCCAGCGTCGTGTCGGTCGTGCTCTCCCCGGCGACGGCGCCGTTCGTGCTCTTCTCCGCGATCGTCCTCGCGCTGATCCTGCGGCCGCAGGGCCTCTTCACGATGGCGGGAGCCCACCGGTGAGCCGCCGTTTCGCCGTCGGCTTTCCGCTCGTGGTGGCGGCGCTGGCCTGCCTGTCGCTGTACCGGGTGACGCTCGGCTTCCCGCTCTTCTACCTCGCGCTGCTCACCCTCATGCTCTTCTGGGTCACGCAGGCGACGAGCTGGAACATCCTGTCCGGCTACAGTGGATACTTCAGCTTCGGCCAGGCGGCGTACGTGGGCATCGGCGCGTACAGCACCGCCGTCCTCTTCGGACGCCACGGGGTCAGCTTCTACGTGACGATCCTCGTGGCCGCCTGCCTGAGCGCGTTGCTGGCGCTCGCGATCGGGGCCATCGCGTTCCGGCTGCGGTCGCTGCGCGGGGAGATCTTCGCGCTGCTCACGCTCGCCGTGCCGTTCATCCTCGCGTCGCTCGCCCGGATCAACTCGGACATCGACGGCGGGCAGGGCATCATCGTGTCGGTGCCGCCCTTCCCCGAAGGGCTCGGGCTCTTCCAGGACTTCCTGTACCTGCTCAACCTGCTCGTCGCCGCGCTCGCGGTGCTCGTCGCGTACCTGATGCGGCAATCCCGCTTCGGCTGGGCGCTCGCCTCGGTGCGCGACGCCGAAGACGTGGCCGAGGGCTTGGGCGTGCCCACGTTCCGGTACAAGATGCTGGCGCTGCTGGCCAGTGCCGTCATCGGTGGCGTAGGCGGCAGCCTCTTCGCGCTCCAGATCGGCTTCGTCGCGGTGGACAGCGTCTTCCACCTCACCGTGCCGCTCTTCGTCATCGTGATGAGCGTCCTGGGGGGACGGACACACTGGTTCGGCCCGGTCGTGGGGGTGGCGCTCGTCGTGCTGCTCCAGGACCGGCTCACCGCCTCCGGGCTCGGCGAGTGGCAGCTCATCGTGCTCGGCGCGATCCTCGTCGTGCTGGTGGTGCTCGCCCCCGAGGGCGTGTACGCGAGGCTCCGCGCCCGCCCCCTGCTGGCGCTCGGGACGGCCGTGGTGGTGACCGCGGCGGTCTGGCTGCCGGGCGAGCCGCTCGACGCGATCCTGGCCGGCCTGCTGGCGGCGACGGTGGTGGCGCTGCTTCCGATCCGTCGCGCGTCCCCGCCTCCCGCTCCGGCCGCCGAGCCGGCATCGCCCGTCCCAGCGGTGTTGTCGGAGCCCCCGGAGATCGGCGACGTCCTCGTCGAATGCCGGAACGTGGCCCGCTACTTCGGCGGTGTCCGCGCCCTCGAAGACGTCTCGCTCACCGTGCGGGAGGGCGAAATCGTCGGGCTCGTCGGGCCGAACGGCTCCGGAAAGACCACCCTCGTCAGCATCCTCTCCGGCACCCTCCGCCCCACCCGGGGCAGCGTCCACATCGCCGGGAACGACCTCGCCAAGCTGCCGCCGCACCGGGTCGCCCACGCGGGTGTCGCCCGCACGTACCAGATCCCCCGCCCGTTCACCTCGATGACCGTGCGGGACAACGTCGCGATGGCCATCATGTTCGGCCGCTCCCCGCGCTCCCTCGCGACCGCCCGGCGGGACGCCGCCGGCCCGCTCGACGTCGTCGGCCTCGGTCACCTGGCCGGCGCGTACCCGGACAAGCTCAACCTCCACCAGCGCCAGCTGCTGGAGATCGCCCGCGCCCTGGCCGCCGACCCGAAGGTGCTCCTGCTCGACGAGGCGCTCGCCGGACTCAACCCCGCCGAGATCGACAACGCGGTCGAGGTGATCCGCCGCGTGCACCGCTCCGGCGTCTCCATCGTGATCGTCGAACACCTCCTGCGGGTGGTGAACCAGCTCGCCACCCGCGTCGTCGTCCTCGACCGGGGCACCCGCCTCGCCGACGGCGACCCGCGCGAGGTGCTCGCCGACCCGGCCGTCGTCCGGGCCTACCTGGGGAAGCGTGCCCATGCTTGAGATCCGCGACCTGGACGCCTTCTACGGCGACGCGCAGGCGCTGTGGGGCGTCACGATGGACGTCCACGATGGAGAGACCGTCGCGGTGCTCGGCACCAACGGCGCCGGCAAGTCCACACTCGTCAACGCGGTCGCCGGGCTGCACGCCAAGCGCCGCGGCACGATCGCGGTGGGCGGCACCGGCATCGCCCACCTGCCCGCGCACAAGGTCTGCGCGCACGGCGTCGCCGTCGTGCCCGAGGGCCGTCGGGTCTTCCCGGCCATGTCCGTCTACGACAACCTCTGCCTCGGCGCGTACCGCCGCGCCGCCCGCGCCGGGTACCGCCAGAGCCTCGACCGGGTCTACGACGTCTTTCCCCGGCTGCGACAGCGCACCGGCCAGCTCGCCGGCAGCCTGAGCGGCGGCGAGCAGCAGATGCTGGCGATCGGGCGGGCCCTGATGGCCAAGCCAACGCTGCTGCTGCTCGACGAGCCGTCGCTCGGGCTGGCCCCGGTGATGACCGACGAGGTGTTCGAGGCGATCGAAGCCGTCAACGCCCAGGGGGTGAGCGTGCTGCTCGTCGAGCAGGACGTCGACCGCGCCCTGGAGGCCGCCGGCCGCGGCTACCTGCTCGCCGAGGGGCGGGTGGCCGGCAGCGGCACCTCGGCCGAGCTGCGCGCCAGCGACACCGTCCAGCGCAGCGTGCTGGGCATCTGACCACTAAGGAGCGTTCACAATGCACAGAGACGGTGATACCGCCATGCCCGGACTCGGCCGGAGAAACCTGTTGAAGACCGGCGCCGCGGTCGGCGTGGCCGGCGTGGTCGCGACTCCCGCAGCCGCCTCGGCGCACGGCTCGCCCGACCGCACGGCACTCGTCAACGGACGCATCCACACGATGGACAAGCGCGACTCGGTCGTCGACGCGGTGCTCGTCGAGGACGGCGCCTTCGCCGCGGTCGGGCGGGGTGTCCCGCGCGGTGGGCCCGGCCTGAAGGTGATCGACCTGCGCGGCCGCACGGTCGTGCCGGGCATCATCGAGGGCCACGTCCATATCGTCAGCCTGGCCAACCGCCCCGGCTACCACGTCGTCATCGAAAACGCCCGCGACATCGCCGAGATCCAGCAGATGCTCGCCAAGCGGCGGCGCGGCGTGCCGCCCGGCGAGTTCGTCACCGCGATGGGCGGCTGGCACCCCAACATGTTCGCCGAACGCCGGGTGCCCACGCTCGCCGAGCTCGACGAGGCCGTACCCGACCGGCCGGTGCTGCTGTTCCAGAGCTTCAGCGGGCCGGCGCGGACGAACAGCCTCGGCAAGGCGTTCCTGGAGACCGCGTCGATCCCCGTCGTGGTCGCCGCGGACGGCACGATCGCGGCCGGTGCCCAGTCCACCACCGCGCTGTACCACCTGCGGGTGCGGCAGACGTTCGAGGACAAGAAGCGAAGCACCCGGGACGCGATGGCGTACTCGGCCAGCGTCGGCCTCACCGCCTCGCTCGACCAGGTGCTCTTCCCCTCGCCCGGCCCGCTCACCCCGACGCAGAGCCTGTCCAACCTGGACCACTACCGCATGTACGACCCGTGGCTGGCCGTGCACGCCGACGGCGACGCGATCGTGCGGCTACAGACCAACTTCCTGCACAACCAGAACGACATCGCCCTGCCCGAGCTGAAGGAGCGGCTGCGCAACGTCTTCCCGCTGTTCGGCGACGACATGCTGATGACCGGCGCGATCGGTGAGTGGGGCGCGCCCGGCGACGGCTCCGGCGCGGCGTGGCTGGAGGCGCAGCGGGTCATCGCGCAGGCCGGGTGGCGCAACACGAACCGGGCGCTCAGCCTCGCCCAGTTCGAAAACATCGTGGCGGCGTACGAGGCGGTCGACGCCGAGTTCGGCATCAAGGACCTGCGCTGGACCGTCCACCATGTACCGTTTGTGACCCGGGACCTCCTGGCCCGGCTGGCCGCGCTCGGCGGCAGCGTGCAGGTCGGCACGTTCCGCTACCCGAGCGGCACGGCGGGTGCCAGCGGCTCGCCGTTCCGCTCCATCCTGGACAGTGGCATCCCGCACGCCGGCATCCACATGGACGGCGTGCACATCGCGCCGCTCAACCCGTTCTTCGGCCTGTACTTCGCGGTCACCGGCCGCAACGCGCTCGGCGACCAGATCAACGAGGCCGAGCGGATCACCCGGGTCGAGGCGCTGCGGATGTTCACGGCGAACAACGCCTGGCACCTCAACATGGAAGACAAGATCGGCTCGATCGAGCAGGGCAAGCTCGCCGACCTTGTGGTGCTCGACCGCGACTACTTCTCGGTGCCGGAGGAGGACGTCAAGCGCATCCGCCCCGTGCTCACGATGGTGGGAGGCAAGGTGGTGTACCAGCGCTGACGCCTCAGCGTGCCTTCACCAGAGAGGCGAACACGACGACGTTGTCGGCGTAGCCGGTGGTGCCGCCCACCCACCGGCCGCCGCAGGTGATGAGGCGCAGCGCGGGGCGGCTGAAGTCGCCGAACACCTGGTCGGCGGGGAGGTTGTCGCGGTCGAAGCGCTTGACGGAGTTCACCTCGAAGACCGCGACCGAACCGTCCGCGCGGGTGACCTCGACGCGGTTGCCGGGCCGCAGGCGCGACAGCTTGTGGAAGACCGACGGCCCGGTGCCGCTGTCGACGTGGCCGACGATCACCGCCGGGCCGTACTCGCCGGGGGTGGGCCCCTTGTCGTACCAGCCCGCCTCGTCGAACCGGCCGCCGGTGGGTACGTCGATGGCGCCGCTCGGCGTGTTCCCGACCCGGTGCACCTGGGCGTCAATCCGGACGGACCTGGCCCGGATGCTCACCGGCAGGCTGCGGTCGAGCACCGGGAAGTCGCGCGGCGCGGGCCAGAAGCGGGCGGGCGGCCCGTCCGGCAGCACGTCGACGCCGGTGAGGCGCTCGAAGGCGAAGCCCGTGACGGTCAGCAGCATGAGCGCGGCGACCAGCGAGAACACGAGGCGCAGCCCCCAGTCGGGCCCGCCGATCCGCCGGGCCGCGCTCCGCAACGGCCGGCGGCGGCGAGCGAAGGCAGGCGCGGGCGCCGCAGGTGGCGCGGGTGCGGGCTCCGGGGCGGCGTGTCTCCCCGCACCCTCCACTCGCGACACCGCGACGGCCGCGCCCGGCGCGGCGTGCCTGGGGCCGCGTTCAGCCCGGCGACCGGGCGCCGGGCGCTCCCCGGCAGGCGCCGTCCGCCGCCCCTCCGCGCGGTCAGGGACCGGCGACTTCACCGTGCGGTCACGGACCGGCGACTTCACCGTGCGGTCAGGGACCGGCGACTTCACCGTCCGCTCGGGGACCGGCGGCTTCTCCGGTCGCTCGGGGACCGGCGGCTTCTCCGGTCGCTCGCGGACCGGCGGCTTCTGCGTCCGCTGCCCGCCGGCGGGTGTCCCGGCCGGCGCCGAGCCCAGGCTGGCGCGAGCCGCCTCGCGGCCGATCCCGACAGCCGCGCTCACGACGGCCTCGGCGCCCGGCCACCGCCGGTCGTCGCTTCCGGCCACGCGCGGCCGGCTCAGCCGCCGGATCCGGCGCGCCGACCGCGCACGATCAGCGCGACCCCGGCGCCCACCGCGACAACGCCCAGGCCGCCGGTCAGGACGAACGGGCTGACGCCACCGCCGGCGGTACCCCCGGCGCCGGTGGCCGGACCACGGGTGGCCTTGCTCATGTTGACGACGGTGACCGTGGTGTTGGCGGTGACGTTGTTGGGGCAGTTCAGGACGACGTCGTAGGTGTTCGGCGGCTTGCGGTCGGGCACCGTCGCGGTGCCGGTGAGCAGGCCGTTGTCCGGCCGCACCGAGACCTGGCCGAACGCGTCCGAGCGCACCCGCGCCTGCCGGTCGTTGCCGTCGCAGCTGGCCTGGATGTGCACCTGGTCGCCGGCCTGCACGGTGCTCGGCGTCACCTCCACGAAAACCTCGGTGCCGCGGGCGGCGGCCGCGGAAAGCGCCGGGGTGCCGATCATCGCCGCGGCGGTGGCGGCGACGAAGAGCGTACGAGCGACGAATCTGTGGCTCATCGCGTGCGGTTTCCCGCCCGCCAGGGGCACAAACGGCCGCGGTCAGAGATCACCCTCGAACGTCTTGTCGCGCCACCAGTCGGGGTCGGCCCACGGGCCGCCGGGGCGCTCCTCGCGCGCCCCGGCGAGATCCACGTCGACGCGCTCGTTGAAGAACGCCACCCGGTCCCTGGTGAGCGCGGCGTCGTGGCGGGGCTCGCGGTACGTCCACGCCAGGTTGACGTGCGGGGTGTCGCCGACCACCACCGACCAGTAGGACGCCTCGCCCTTGTACGCGCACCGCGACGCGTAGTCGCTCGGCTCCAGCTCGACGCGCACGTCCGCGCGCGGGAAGTACCACCGGGGCACCAGGCCGGTCTCGTAGACGACCACCGCCCGCTCGCTCTCGGCCAGCGTCACCCCGTCGAGGCTGACCCGCACGTGGCGGGACGACGGGAGCGCGTCCACGCGGTGGTACGGGTCGCGGATGTGCGCGAGCGCCGGCATGTCCTCCTCGTACCACTGGTCCATCGCCCGCCAGTACAGGGCGATGTGGCCGGCGAGGCGCGCGGCCTCGGCCGGCGGCGACGGGTAGGCGAGCGCGGCCCGCTCGACGAGCCGGTCGCCCAGCCGCAGGTCCCACACCTGGCTCTCGCCGAGGGCCGCGGAGGGCACGCCGGCCGGGCCGGAGACGAACAGGTCGGTGCGCACGTCGGAGGGCGGGAAGAAGCACCGTGGCAGCCGCCCGGGCTCGTGCACGAGCTGGCCGCGCGTGGAGTCGACGATCGTCTCGCCGTCGAGGACGCCGCGCATGCGCCGCGGGTAGGGGTCGATCAGCACCATGCCGGGTGCGAACACGCCGGCCGGCGCGTGGCCGAACGGGCCGCTCCCCATCGTCAGTGACATCGGTCCAGCGTGGCACGGCACCCGCCCCGCGCGTCAGCTCTTCGGCGATGGAAGTGGTGTCGCGGTGAAGACACCGCCGGGGTCGTAGCGGGCCTTCACCTCGGCCAGGCGGGCGGCGTTGGCGCCGTAGGCGTGCGCTATCTGGTCATGGTCGTCGGGGCGGAGCAGGTTGGGGTAGCCGCCGGGCAGCGCCGCCGGCGCCAGCGCCGACGACACCTCGTCGGCCCACGCCCGGTGCGGCTCTCCGGGCCCGGGCTCCCACACCGCGCCGATCTCCACCATCAGGTGGTCGCGGCGGTTGCCGAACGCGGTGGCGTCTTCGGGTACCCGCGCGGCCGCGCCGTGGAAGTGGTGGACGACGACGCCGGACAGCGGCGAGGTGCGGCGCTCCCCCGCCGCGACGAGCGCGCCGACGACATCCGGCGTGAGCCCGGGGACGCCGCGGGTGCGCATGGCGTGGTGCCGGCCGCCGGCGGCGTACGGCTCGAACCGGGCGAGCAGCTCCGGATAGGTCACCGCCGCGACGGTGGACTCCAGCGGCGTGCCGAGGCGCAGCAGCTCGGCAAGTGCCGCCTGGCCGGCGCTCTCGTCGCCGCACCAGACCGGGGCGAGGAAGACGGCCGGGCCGGGGGCGCCCGCGACTCCACTGGGGACGGTCAGCTCGTCGGGCGCGGCCGGCAGGTGGTCGTCCAGGCGGGACAGCAGGCCGGCGGCGTCCTCCCACGGGTAGACCGCGAAGCCGGCGAGCAGCCGGGCCGCCGGGTGCAGCCGGATCCGCATCGCGGTGACCACGCCGAAGTTGCCGCCCCCGCCGCGCAGCGCCCAGAGCAGGTCGGCGCCGGCCGTCACCACGCGCCCGCCGGCGAGCACGACCTCGGCGCCGAGCAGGTTGTCGGCGGCCAGCCCGAAGCGGCCGGCCAGCGGCCCGTACCCGCCGCCGAGGGTGAGGCCGGCCATGCCCACGCCGCCGACGGTGCCGGCCGCGGCGACCAGGCCGTGCGGTGCGGCCGCGCCGATCACGTCGCCGACGGTCGCGCCACCCTCCACTGTGGCGACGCGCGCGGCGGCGTCCACAGTGACCCGCCGCATGGCGCCGAGGTCGACGACGAGCCCGCCGTCGCGCACCGCCCGGCCGAGCCAGTCGTGCCCGCCGCCGCGCACCGACAGGGGCAGCCCGTGCTCCCCCGCGGCCTCGACGGCGACGGCCACCTCGGCGGTGGACCGGGGGCGCACGACGACGACCGGCCGGTGCTCGACCGCGGAGTTCCACACCCGGCTGGCCGCCTCGAACGCGGGGCCGGACGCCAGCACCCGCTCCGGGCCGAGCCGAGCCGAGATGTCGCGGACCGCGTCCATGGGCCTAGACCCTAGAAGGCGAAGGCCGGCCGGCGGAACCACGGCCTGGATGAGGCTCGGGTCACCCGGCCGGTCGCGAGTTTCGGCCCGCCGGCCGGCCAGCCCTCGGTGGCGCCCACTGGACGCCGCGAACAGCGTCCAGCGGGGATGTAGACACCTGATAGACATCGGGCGGATGCCCTGGTCAGCGGGTGTAGCCGCGGGGTCGCAGGTCGCCGACCCGGTCGCCGGCGCGGGTGACGACCGTCAGCTCCCCGGTCCGGGTGTCCAGCAGCTCAAGCTCCACCGATCCGGACAGCATCTCGTGCACCAGCAGGACGCCTTCCGGCGCGACCGCCACCGAGTCGCGCTTGTCGTAGGCGGCGTCCGTCCAGCCGAGGGGCGGTTCGCTCGGGGTACCCGAGGTCTGCGTGCCGGCGCTGGGGTCGACCGACGGCGGCCCGCCCACCGGGCCGCGGAACACCGGGTCGGGTAGCTCGAACCGGCGCAGCACCGTGCCGTTGCCGGGGTCCAGCATCAGCAGGTCGTCGGGGACCAGGGCGGTCCGGCCGTCCCCTCCGGACAGCAACGCCCAGGCCCGCATGAGGACGTTGGCGCCGTCGGCCAGCGCCTGGGCGGCCACCGGCTGCGGGTTGAGCCCCTCGTTCGGCCGCATCGCCCCGGCGAGCCGCAGCGGGACCGACCGCGCACCACCGGACGGGTGTTCCGCGCTCAGCGACGTCGTACCGGCGTGCCAGAGCAGAACCTCTCCGGAATCCAGCACGGCCAGCATCGACCTCTCCACGGGCTGCGCACGCGACGAAGTGCTCTGCCCGGTGGTCAGGTCGATCAGGCGCATCATGCTCCTTTCGGCGGGCGGCACGAGCGTTTCGCCGAGCGCGAGCCACCTGCCGTTCGACGACCACCGCCAGGAGAGCTGCCTCCCATCGGTCGCGGCAACCTGCCGCTGGCCGCCGTCACGCAGGTCCTGGATCACCAGCAGGTCATCCGATCCCAGCAGGAGCCAGCGCCCGTCCGGGGAGAGCGACAGCGCGCGCCGGTCGTCGCGGTCCGGGACGGTGTACCGCCGCCCGTCCGACGTCAACAGGATCGTGCCCGCCTGGCCCTGTACCCGGTAGAGCAGCGAGCCCGGCCCCACCCGCCGGTCCGGGCCGAGGACGGGCGGAGGCTGGGCGGGCGGCGCCACCACCTCCGGTAGCCACGGCACCGGGCCCGCGACCAGCGACGGCTCGCCGCCGGAGGGCCGGAGCGGCACCCAGATGCCCACCGCCAGCAGCGCCACCGCGGCCACCGCCGCCAGCGGCGCGTACCGGTGGAGCCGCTCACGCCGGTGGGCCGCGCGCACCGCGCGTTCGGTCACGTCGTAGGTCCTGGCCTGGTCGGCCACGTCCTCCAGAAGCCCCCGCAAACCGTTCATCCCCGAACCTCCGTCGATTGGTCGAGCAGCTCGGCAAGCTCCGGTGCCACGGCACGGAGCCGGCCGAGCGCGTGGTGGGTCTGGCTCTTGACGGCACCGACCGAGCAGCCGAGAATCGCCGCGGCCTCCGCCGCCGTGCGGTCCTCGAAGAACCGCAGCACGATCGTCGCCCGCTGCCGCGGTGTGAGCCGGACCAATGCCCGGCGCAGCATCATCTGGCGCAGCACGGACTCCGACTCGTCCACAGTGGACGCATGCTCGGGCGGAGCGTCGGTGACCACCTCGCCGCCCCGGCCACGCCGGCGCCACGCGCTGATCCGCTCGTTGTAGAGGATCCGCCGCACGTAGGCGTCCGGATCAGCCGTCTCCCGCACCTGCCGCCACCGCAGCGCCACCTTCATCAAGGTGCTCTGCACGAGGTCTTCCGCCCCGTGGTGGTCGCCGGCGAGCAGGTACGCGATCCGGGAAAGCGTCGTCAGCCTGGCGCGCGCGAACTCCTGGAAACCATCCCCGTCCTCCACCCGTGTCCTCCGATGTCAGCGAGCCCTGTCACAGGAGTACACGCCGCGGCGGCCGGAAAGGTCAGAAGCTCAGGCGGACTCGCGCCGGACCAGCTCGGTGGGGAGGAGTCGGGACGACGCCGGCTCGCGGCGGACGAGGCGGAGCAGCACGTCGACCATGTCGGCGGCGACGCGCTCCAGCGGCTGGCGGATCGTGGTCAGCGGCGGGTCGGTCTCGCGGGCGATCCGGGAGTCGTCGAAGCCGCCGACCGCCACGTCGTCCGGGACCCGGCGGCCGGCGCGGCGCAGCTCGGCGAGGGCACCGGCGGCGAGCAGGTCGGACGCGGCGAACACGGCGTCGACGTCGGGGCTCTCGGCGAGCAGCTCGCGCATCGCGGCCGCGCCGGCGGCGAAGCTGTAGTCGGAGGTGTGCACGACCAGGCGCTTGAGGGCCTTGCGGCCGAGCACGTCGCGGTATCCCTGTAGCCGCTCGGGGCCGCCGACCACCTGCGGGCAGGCGATCATGCCGATCCGCTTGCGGCCCTGTGCGACGAGGTGGCGGGTCATCTGGCGGGCACCCTCGGCGTCCTCGGCCGCCACGTACGGGATCGCGGCCTCGGCCCCGCCGGGCTTGCCGCAGGCCACGGCGGGCACGACGCCGGTGGCCAGGTCGGCGATCAGCGGGTCGCCGGAGTGCGCGGAGATCAGCAGCACCCCGTCGACGTGGCCGCCGCGCACGTACCGCAGCACCCGGTCACGCTCGGCGTCGCTGGACTCCAGCATCAGGATCAGGCTGATGTCGTGCTCGGCGAGCGCCTGGGTGCAGCAGCGCAGCAGCACGCTGAAGTTGGGGTCTTCGAAGAGCCGCTCCTGCGGCTCGGACAGCACGAACGCCACCGCGTTGGACTGCTTGGTGACCAGGCTGCGGGCGCTCTGGTTGACCGTGTACCCGGTGGTGCGCACGGCCCGCTCGACCGCCTTGAGCGCGGCCGGGCTGACGTAGCGGGCGCCGTTGAGCACCCGGGAGACGGTGCCCCGGGAGACGCCGGCGATCTCCGCCACGTCATCGATCGTCGGCCCGCGGCGCATCGCCCGCCGCGCCGCGCCGCGCGACTTGGGGTGTGGCTGCGCCATCTCGCTACTCATCGGACTCAGTTTTCCACGTGAGCTCCGGCCCGGGTTGCGGCACCGCGCCGGTGCGGGCCACCTGTCCGTACCAATGGGCACTTGTCTTGGGTCGTCTGGTCTGGTCGGCGTGGTCGACGTGGACGATGCCGAAGCGCTTCGAGTAGCCCTCGGCCCACTCGAAGTTGTCCAGCAGCGTCCACAGGAAGTAGCCGCGCACGTCGACGCCGGCCTCGATCGCCTCGTGCAGGGCGAGCAGGTGCGCGTGCAGGTAGGCCACCCGCAGCGGGTCGTCGACCCACCCGTCCGGGCCGACCTCGTCGTCGTAGGCGGCGCCGTTCTCGGTGATGTAGACCGGCGGCAGGTCGGGGTAGGTGTCGCGCAGGCCGACGAGCAGGTCACGCAGGCCGGACGGGACCACCGGCCACCCCACGGCCGTCACCGGAAGCTCGGGCGGCACCCTCGGGACGTAGAGGGGCCGGTAGTAGTTGACGCCGAGGTAGTCGATCGGCGCGCTGATCAGGTCGAGGTCGCCGGCGTGGACAAGATCATCCGGAAGGCGGGACTCGCCGCGCAGGATCGGCTCCAGAAACATCCCGTGGTTGTCGTAGTCGTACGCCTCGGCGTCCGCCCTACTCCCCCCGTAAGGCACCACCGGGCTGAGGTCGAGGGTGACGCCGACCTCCCCGCTCCCGCTCAGCACCGACAGGCCCAGCCCGTGCGCGAGCAGCAGGTGGTGGGCGGCCCTGTCGCGCAGCGCCCGGTCGCGGATGCCGGGGGCGTGGATGCCCTCGCCGTACCCGGCGTGGCTGGCCACCTTCGGCTCGTTGAGCGTGGCCCAGTGGTCGACCACGTCGCCGAGCGCGTCCCGCACGATCGCCGCGTAGTCCGCGAACCGGTAGGCGGTGTCGCGTGCGGGCCAGCCGCCCCGGTCCTCCAGCGCCTGCGGCAGGTCCCAGTGGTAGAGCGTCAGGTACGGGACGATGCCCCGCTCCAGCAGCCCGTCGACGAGCCGGCGGTAGTGGTCGAGGCCCTTCTGGTTGGCCGGGCCGGCGCCGTCCGGCTGCACGCGGGGCCAGGCGACGGAGAAGCGGTACGCGCCCAGCCCCAGCGACGCCATCAGCGCCACGTCCTCCGGCCACCGCCGGTAGTGGTCGCACGCCACGTCGCCGGTGTCGCCGCCGGCGATCGCGCCCGGCACCCGGCAGAACGTGTCCCAGATGGACGGTCCGCGCCCGTCCTCGGCGACCGCGCCCTCCACCTGGTACGCGGCCGTGGCCGTGCCCCAGACGAAACCGGTCGGGAAACGCACCGACGTCATCCCTTCACTCCCCCGCTGACCAGGTCGAGCCGCCAGTACCGCTGGAGGAACAGGAACAGCGCGACCAGCGGCAGCACGGACAGGAGAACACCCATGACCACCAGCGAGTACAGGGCCGGCTGGCTGGCGCCCTGGTTGAGCATCGTGAAGAGGCCGACGGTCATCGGGAAGCGGCCATCGTCCGAGATCATGATGTACGGCAGCAGGAAGTTGTTCCAGATCGCGACGAACTGGAGGAGCAGCAGCGTCACCATGCCCGGGATCATCGGCGGCAGCCCGACCTTCCAGGCCAGCCGGTACTCGCCGGCACCGTCGATCCGGCCGGCCTCCAGCATGTCGTCGGAGACCACCGAGGCGGCGTAGATCCGGGACAGGTAGATGCCGTACGGGCTGATGATGCTCGGCAGCAGCACCGACCAGTACGAGTTGACCAGGTCGAGCTCGGACATCAGCAGGTACTGCGGCACGGCGAGCGTGATCTGCGGGACGAGCACGCCGGCGAGGATCGTCATGAAGATCAGCTCGCGGCCGACGAAGTCGTACTTGGCCAGCGCGTACCCGGCGATCGTCGAGACGCCCACCGACAGCACCGAGCCGACGCCGGCGTAGAGCAGGCTGTTGAGCGCCCACTTGAGGAACACGCCGTCGCGGAAGTCGAGCAGGTGGGTGACGTTGTACTGGAACCCGCCGTGGAAGCTCGGCCAGAACGAGAACGTGCTGAACAGCTCGCTCGGCCCCTTGGTGGCCGCGACCGCGACCCAGACCACGGGCACGAGGCAGTACAGCGCGCCGAGCAGCAGCAGGGCCGTCGGCACCCACCGGGTGCGCTTGTCGGCCCCGCGGTGGCGCTGGGCGGGCCGGGTGTCCGCCGCCGCCCGGGGCGCGGTGAGCGTCGTCATCGGTCCCTCCCGAAGGCGCGCCGCTGGAGCAGCGTGAGCATCGCGACCGACACGACGAGCGTGCCGAGCGCGAGCACCACCGAGGCGGCCGCGGCGCTGTAGAGGTCCGCGTTGACGAACGCGTCCCGGTAGATCGTCATCAGCGGTACCCAGGTCTGCGAGACGGTGTCGGTGAGGGGTAGCAGCGTCGCCGGCTCGGTGTAGACCTGGAGCGTGGAGATCATCGCGAAGATGCCGGTCATGATGACGGCCGGCATGATCAGCGGCACCTTCACCCGGAGCGCGATCTGGACCTCGTTGGCGCCGTCGATGCGGGCCGCGTCGTACATCTCCCCCGGCAGGCCGCGCAGCGCGGTGAAGAGCACGATCATGTTGAACCCGACACCGCCCCACACGCCGATGTTGGCGACCGAGAAGAGCACCGAGCCGGCCGCGAGGAAGTCCGGCGCGGGAAGCCCGACCGCCTCGAACGCGTCCCGGATCGGGCTCACGTTGGGCAGGTAGAGAAAGCCCCACAGCAGCGACGCGATCACGCCGGGCACCGCGTACGGCAGGAAGATACCGATCCGGGAGAACGTCGCGAAGCGCACCCGCGGTGTGTCCAGCAGCAGCGCGAATAGCAGGGCGAGGCCGAGCATCGAGGGCACGACTATCAGGCCGTAGAGCAGCATGCGCAGCAGGCCGTCGACGTACGCGGAGTCGCTGAGCACGCTCGCGTAGTTTTCGAGGCCGACGAACGTCTCCTCGCGGATCCCCAACCCGCCGCCGGTCACCCTCGCCGCGCGCAGGCTCAGCCACACCGTGTACCCGATGGGGACGAGCAGGAACAGCACGAGCAGGACGATCGCCGGGGCCAGGAGCACGTACGGGGTCGGGCCGCCGCGCCGGCGGGGCCGGCGGCGGCGGACCGTGGCGGCCGGGGCTACCACCTCAGGCCTCCTTGACCTCGAAGCCCTGCTTCTTGAGGTCGGCGACGGACGCGGCCTGGATGGCGTCGACGGCGGCGGCGAAGTCCGTCTTGCCCTGGATCGCCTTGGCGAAGATGTCGTTGTACTGGCTGTAGGTCACGTTGACGTTCGGCGCCCAGTTGAAGCCCCGCGCGGTCTTCGCGATCTCGGCGGCCTCGGCGAAGAAGTCCGGCTGGTTGGGCATCATCGCCGGCGCCTTGCTCAGCTGGGTGCTCGACTGGCCCTTGGTCGCGGCCGGGTAGATGCCGCCCGCGGAGATCAGCGTGTCGAGCGCCTCCTGGTCGGTGTTGAGCCAGGTGACGAACTTCTCCGCCTGCGCCCGCTGCTTCGACTTGCTGGAGATGGCCGTCGCCGAGCCGCCCCAGTAGCCGGTCGCCGGGGTGGCGTCCCACTGCGGCATCGGCACCATGCGCCACTTGCCCTTGGTGCTCGGCGCCACGCCCTCCAGCACGCCGGCGCCCCAGATCGCGCTCGGCCAGGCCATCAGCGTGCCGTCGGTCATCGCCTTGTTCCACTCCGGGGTGTACATCGGCTTGCCGGACAGGATGCCCTCGTTGACGAGCTGGCCCCAGAAGGTGGCCACCTTCTTGGTCGCCTCGTCGTTGATCCGCACGGTCCAGGTGCCGTTGTCGTTGACCCACCAGTTGGCGCCGGCCTGCTCGGCGAGCCCGGCGAACCAGCCCGGGTCGCCGGAGGAGAACGTCGCGAGGTAGCGCTTGGCGTCCTTCTGCCGCACCTGTCGCGCGACACCGGCGAACTCGTCCCACGTCTTCGGCACCGTGAGACCCATCTGCTGGAAGAGGTCCTCGCGGTAGTAGAGCATCATCGGCCCGACGTCCTGCGGTATGCCGTACGTCTTGCCGCCGAACGAGGTCAGCGCCCACGTCCCGTCGGTGAACTCGCCCTTGATGCCGGTGGCCATCGAGGTGAGGTCGGCGGCGACGCCGTTGGTGATGAGCACCGGCAGCGCCTGGTACTCGGCGTGGATCAGGTCGGGCGCGTTGCCGGCGCGGTGCGCGGTGAGCGTCTTGGTGATCAGCTCCTCGCCCTGTGCCTGGTTGCTGACCGTGACCTTCTGCGTGGGGTTCTTGGCGTTCCAGATGTCGACGACCTTCTGGATGTTGGTGGTCCAGGTCCAGAACGTGAGGTTGGCCGGTGCGTTGGGGTCGCCGGCCGCTTGGCTCGCCGGCTCTTCGTCGTCGGTACACGCGCCGAGGAAAGTGGGCAGGGCGGCGGCCGCGCCGAGGGTCGCGATGCCCTTTAGCAAGCCGCGCCGGTGGATGTGCTGAGTCATGGGGGTGCCCTCCTGAGTTCACTACTCTGTGAGCGTTCACAGAATCTGCGCGCCGTCGCGCGCCTGTCAAGGGCTCGTTGCGGAATTGTTTCCAGTGCGCCGCTAGCGGTTGTGCCTCTGTGAGCGGTCACGGTAGGGTGCCCGTTTGTGATGTTGCGGCTCGGCTCGCGCGACCTCGAACGGTCTGCGGCCTTCTATCGCGACCTGCTCGGCTTCGACGAGGTGACGTCGGCGCCGCGCACGCGGTGCTTCGCGGCCGGGGCGGTGCGCGTCCTGGTCACCGACGTCGGGCCGGGCGGCGACCTCGGCGGCTGGGTCAACGACGACCTCCAGGGCGGCATCCGCCACTTCGGCATGAAGGTCGGCGACATCGACGCCCGCGTCCGCGACCTCGCGGCGGCCGGCGTCACCGTGCTGTCGCCCCCCGCCGACGTGCTCGGCGACGTGCGGATCGCGTTCTTCCTCGACCCGGACGGGGCACGCCTCGAGTTCGTCCAGGGCAACCTGAGCTACCAGCACGTGTACGCGCCGGACCTGGCCGCCGCGCAGACCCTCGTCGCGCCCGGCGAGCGGCCGCGCTTCGACCACGTGGCGGTGACCGTCGACGACCTGCCGGCCGCGCTCGACACGTTCGGCTACCCGGTGATCGGCGAGATCCGCCACCACGACGACCCGCGCGGCTTCCTGATGACCTACCTCCAGGCCGGGCCGGCGGTGCTGGAGGTGTTCAGCTTCGACGTGCCGGTGCGGCCACGCCCGCTGGAGGTCGACGGGGTGCTCGGCTTCCAGGGAGTCGCCGCATGAGGGTCGTGGTGACCGGGTCGTCCGACGGGATCGGTGCGGAGATCGCCAGGGTGCTCGACGGGCGGGGCCACGAGGTGGTCCGGCACGCCCGCGACGAGGCGAAGGCGGCCCGGCTGCGCGACGCCGGCGCGGGCGAGGTGGTGGTCGGCGACCTCGCATCACTCGCCTCCACCCGGGCGATGGCCGCTTCGCTGTGCGCCGGTGCCCCGTTCGACGTGGTGGTGCACAACGCCGGCTGGCTCCCGCCCGAAGGCCCGCGGCCGGTGACGGCGGACGGGCTGGAGCGCACATTCCAGGTCAACGCGCTCTCCGCCTACCTGCTCACCGCGCTGCTGCCGCTGCCGTCGCGACTCGTCTACGTCAGCTCCGACTCGATCGCGCGCGGGCGGATCGACCTCGACGACCTCCAGCACGAGACACAGTGGACGGCCGACAGCGCCTACGCCGACTCGAAGCTCGCGATGACCGCGATCGCGTTCGCCGTCGCCCGCCGCTACCCGGCCGTGCGGTGCAACGCCGTCCACCCCGGCTGGATCCGCACGAAGATGAGCGGCGTCGCCGCCCCGCTCGACGTCTCCGCCGGCGCCGACACCCCGGTCTGGCTGTCCACAAGGGACGACCCACCGACGGGCATGTTCTTCCACGACCGCCGGGTGGTCCGCCTCAACGAGCAGGCCTACGACACCGCGGTGCAGGACGCCCTGCTGGCCGCCTGCGCGACCCTGACCGGCACCCCGCTCCCCTGAGAGTCGGCCAGGGAGTCGCCGGGCGCGCCGCTCCACCGACTCCCTGGTCGACATCGTCAGATCACCCGCAGCTCCAGGTCCAGCCGGGCCGGAGCGGCCGGCAGCAGGTAGGGCGGGAGGACGCCGGGACCGCAGGAGGCGGAGCCGATGCCGTTGTGGCCGGCGTCCAGCGTCAGCCAGGTGCGACCGTCCGGGACAAGGTCGGTCGGGTGCGCGGCCCGGTCCAGCGCCTCCGCGGTCCACGGCCGCACCGTGAGGCCGAACCGGGTCCGGCCCTCCACCCGCACGCCGCCGCCCTGCCCGGCCGTCACGGTCGCCCACCGGACGTCCGCGCGGCGGCCGTTCTCCTGCGGGAACACGTAGGGCGTCTGTAGGTCGGTGACCGTCCGGAACCACCGGCTCGTGCGGGTGGCCAGGCCGGTGTCCGGGTACGCCTCGCCCGGACCCCGGCCGAACCACTCCACCTGGTCGAGCTCGCCGGGCAGCGCGAACAGCACGCCGAGCGTCGGCAGCGGCCCGGGCAGATGCCCGTCGAGGTCGACGTCGACGACCAAGCCGAGGCGGTCGTCGGCGAGGGCGCTCCACGTGTACGTGGCGAGCAGCCCGCCGTCGGACGAGGCCGGGGCGACCCGGACGCGCACCACCGCGCCGGTGCCGGTGACGGTCACCTCGTCAAGGCGGTGGGTGAGGCGGTCGTAGCCGGCGCGGCGCCAGAGCGGTTCGAGGGCCTCGCCGTGCGGCGCGCGGTCGTTGTCGGTGGGCGCCCGCCAGACTTGCAGGCGCGGACCGTCGACGTCCCACCCGCCGAGGCGTACGAGGCGCCCGGTCCGCTCGTCCAGCACGCCCGGCCCGACGTGTACCCGGGCGCCGTCGCGCCGCACCGGGACCGGGGTGGCCGGCGGCGCGGCCGGGCGGCGGACGCCCACCGGCAGCTGGGTAGCGGCGACCTCGTGGCCGGCCTTGGCCCACGGCTCGTCGGCGGCGAGCACGGCCTGCACGGTCAGGTGCGCCTCGCCCTCGGTGGCCGGCAGGGCGGGCAGGTCGACCCGCACGCTCTCGCCGGCCGGCACGTCGCCCACCTCGAGCGCGCCCCGCGCGACCACCTCGCCGTCGTCTTCCAGCACCCACCGGAAGTCCAGGTCGGACAGTCCGCTGTGGATACGTCCGTTGTGGACGGCCAGGCCGCCGTCGCCGGTGGGGGTGAGCCGCACCGGTTCGAAGACCTTCTTCACATCCAGCAGGCCGGGCGACGGCGTGCGGTCCGGGAAGAGCAGCCCGTCGGCGACGAAGTTGCCGTCGTGCAGCAGCTCGCCGAAGTCGCCGCCGTACGCGAAGTACTCGCGCCCGTCCGCCGTACGCGCGCGCAGCCCGTGGTCGATCCACTCCCACACGAAGCCGCCCTGAAGGCGCGGGTACGTCTCGTACAGCCGCTGGTACTCGGCGAGCCCGCCCGGACCGTTGCCCATCGCGTGCGCGTACTCGATGTGGACGAACGGCATCCGGCGCCGCCGCGCGTCCAGCGCGGGGTCGTCGAGCGGCGCCTCCTCGCCGCGGCCGATCGCCTCGACCTCGGCGACGTTCAGGTACATGCGGCTGTACACGTCGACGTCGCGGCCGGTCCAGTCGCGCTCGTAGATCAGCGGGCGGCTGGGGTCGCGGTGCCGGGCCCAGCGGGCCATCGCGGCGAGGTTGCGGCCGCTGCCGCTCTCGTTGCCGAGCGACCAGAGCACGACGCTGGGGTGGTTCTTGTCGCGCTCGACGGTGCGCCGCATCCGGTCGACGAGCGCCGCCTCCCAGCGCGTGTCGTCGGCCGGGTTGCCCCGCCATTCCACGTCGCCGTAGCCGTGGGTCTCCAGGTCGCATTCGTCGACGACGTAGAGGCCGTACTCGTCGCACAGCTCCAGGAAGCGCGGGTGCGGCGGGTAGTGGCTCGTGCGCACCGCGTTGACGTTGTGCTGCTTCATGAGGCGCACGTCGTCGAGCATGTCCTCCTCGGTGACGGCGCGGCCGCGGTCGGGGTGGAACTCGTGGCGGTTGACGCCGCGGAAGAGCACGCGGCGGCCGTTCACGGTGATGACGCCGTCCTCGACGCGGATGGTGCGGAAGCCGATCCGCAGGCGCACGGTCTCGGTGGCCGTGCTGACCGTCGCGTCGTACAGGCGGGGGCGCTCGGCCGACCACGGCTCGACCGACGCCAGCGGCACGGTCTCGCCGGCGGCCACGTCGACGCCGAGCTCGGGGACGCGCACCCGGGCGTCCGGGGCGCTGGCGGCGACGGTCAGCGTGCCGGCGCCGGTCACGTGGTCGTACTCGGCGCGCACGTCGACGTCGTCGATCCCGCCGTCGGGACGGGCGACGAGGTCGACGCCGCGGAAGATGCCGGAAAGCCACCACATGTCCTGGTCTTCCAGGTAGCTGCCCGCGCTCCATTGCACGACGCGTACCGCGATAACGTTGTCACCGTCCGGCCGCAGGGCCTCCGTGGCGTCGAACTCCGTGGTCAGCCGGCTGCCGCTGGTGCGGCCGAGCTCGACGCCGTTGAGCCACACCCGGGCGGCGGAGTCGGCGCCGGCGAGGCGGAGCAGCGTGCTCCCGGGCGGCCAGCCGGCCGGGAGGCGAAACGTGTGCCGGTAGTCACCGGTCGGGTTTTCGTCGGGCACGTGCGGCGGGTCGAGCGGAAAGGGGTAGGTGACGTTCGTGTACGCCGGGGCGCCGTATCCGTGCAGCTGCCAGTGCGACGGCACCGGCAGGCTGTCCCAGCCCGCGTCGTCGAACGCCGGCCCGGTGAAGTCCAGCGGCCCGTCGGCGCGCTCTGCGTACCGGAAGCGCCACTGCCCGTCGAGCGGCAGCCGCGGGGCGTCGCTGTCGAGCCAGGCGCGGGCGGGCCGGGCGGTCGGTGGCGGGGCGAAGGATTCGTACCAGAGGCGTTCGCTCATGGCGGCAACCATACTGTGAGCGCTCACAGCAGGCTAGCCTGTGTGACTCCTCCACCGTTATCGTGTTGTGATGCGCCGCTGGACCGTACTCTGGGCGGCCGCGGTCGTGGCGCTCCTGCTACTCGCGGTCGCGCTGGTCCGATGGGGCCCCGGCGGCGGCGAGCCCGCCGCCGAGCCGACACCCTCGCCCGAGCCGACCGCCGTCGAGGCGCTCACCCCCGCCGAGGTCTACGAGGCGGTGGCCCCCTCGGTGGTCATCGTCGAGCGGCTCGCCGCGGGTAACCAGGTCGCCGGCACCGGCACCGGCGTCGTGGCCAGCGACACCGGCGTCATCCTCACCGCGCTGCACGTGGTCAAGGGCGGCGCGGTGCGGGTCACGTTCGCCGACGGCACGCGCTCGGCGGCGACCGTCGAGGCGAGCGACCCGGCCAACGACATCGCCGCGCTCGCGGTCACCGGCCTGCCCCAGGTGCTCGTGCCCGCCACGATCGGCAACTCGGGGCGCCTCGCGATCGGCGACACGGTCGTCGCGATCGGCAACCAGCTCGGCATGACCAGCAGCGCGACCGCGGGCGTGGTCTCCGGGCTCGACCGCGCCGCGGCCGGCGACGACGGCACCCGGCTGGGCGGCCTCATCCAGTTCGACGCCGCGGTCAACCCGGGCAGCTCGGGCGGCCCGCTGGTCAACACCCGCGGCGAGACGGTCGGCATCGTCGTCGCCCTGGCCAACCCGACCAAGGCCGGCACGTTCATCGGCATCGGCTTCGCGGTGCCGATCGGCACCGCCCTCGGCGGCGGCCCCGGCAGCAGCAACGGCCCACAGCGATAGGACACAGGATGAGCGGGAGTTGCGAGGCCACGGGCCTCGACCACGACGGCGAACGAGCGCCGAGCGACGGAGCGTGGTAGGCATGGACACCCCGGTGGAGCAGGTTCTCTACGAGGTCAAGAAGACCATCGTCGGCCAGGACGCCCTGCTCGAGCGGCTGCTGGTGGCGCTGCTCTCCCGCGGTCACATCCTCGTCGAGGGCGTTCCCGGCCTGGCCAAGACGCTCGCCGTCAAGGCGCTCGCCAGCGCGATCGGCGGGCAGTTCCACCGGATCCAGTTCACGCCCGACCTCGTGCCCGCCGACATCGTCGGCACCCGGGTCTACCACCAGCCGACCGGCGAGTTCCAGGTGTCGCTCGGTCCGGTCTTCACCAACCTGCTGCTCGCCGACGAGATCAACAGGGCGCCGGCCAAGGTGCAGAGCGCGCTGCTGGAGGTCATGCAGGAGCAGCAGGTGACGATCGGCCGGGAGACCCACCAGGTGCCGCGCCCGTTCCTGGTCATGGCCACGCAGAACCCGATCGAGTCGGAGGGCACGTATCCGCTGCCCGAGGCGCAGGTCGACAGGTTCATGATGAAGGTCGTGGTGGGCTACCCGAGCACCACGGAGGAGTTCGTCATCGTCGAGCGGGCCATCGCGGCGCCGCCGGCCACCCAGGCCGTCGCCGACCCCGAGCGGCTCATCGCGATGCAGGCCAAGGTCGAGCAGGTGTACGTGGACCCGGCGCTGATCGAGCACTCAGTCAGGCTCGCCGCCGCCACCCGCCGCCCGGCCGACGTCGGCCTCGACGACCTCGCCCGGTACGTGAGCTTCGGCGCCAGCCCGCGCGCCTCCATCAACCTGGTGCTGGCCGCCCGCGCGCTCGCGTTCGTGCGCGGCCGCGACTACGTGGTGCCGACCGACCTCACCGACCTCGCGCTCGACGTGCTGCGGCACCGGCTCGTGCTGTCGTACGAGGCGCTCGCCGACGACGTCACCCCGGACACCATCCTCACCCGCGTCCTGGAGGCGCTGCCCGCGCCGGACGCGCCGCCGCGGGCCAGAGCGGCCGTGTCGTGACGAGCCCGCCGGACCGCCTGCTGCGCCGCCTGGAGTGGCAGGTCGTGCGCCGCCTCGACGGGCGGCTGCAAGGCGCCTACCGCACGGTGTTCCGGGGCACCGGCATCGACTTCGCCGACCTGCGTGGCTACACGCCCGAAGACGACGTGCGGCACATCGACTGGAACGTCACCGCCCGCCTCGACGAGCCCTACGTCCGGCAGTACACAGAGGACCGTGAGGTGACCGCCTGGCTCGTGCTCGACCGGTCCGCGTCCATGCGCTTCGGCGTCGGCGCCGGCAAGGCCTCGGTGGTGACCGAGCTGGCGGTGTGCCTGGCGCGGCTGTTCACCCAGGGTGGCAACAGGGTCGGCGCGATCCTCTACGACAACCAGGTGCAGCGGGTCGTCCCGGCCCGCACCGGGCGCACCCACGTGCTCCACCTGACCCACGAGCTGACCAAGGACGGGCCGGCCCGCGACGACCGCCGCCCGACCGACCTCGCGGCGATGCTGCACCTGGCCGCGGCCACCGCGCGGCGGCGGGGGCTCGTCTTCGTCATATCCGACTTCATCGGCGAGCTCGACTGGGAGCCGGCGCTGACCCGGCTCGCCCTGCGGCACGAGGTGGTGGCGATCCGGGTCGTCGACCCGGCCGAGCTCGACCTGCCCGACCTCGGGCTGGTGCTGGTCGAAGACGCGGAGACCGGCGAGCAGCTGCTGGCCGACACCAGCGACCCGCTCTTCCGCCGGCGGCTGCGGGCCGAGGTCGACGCCCGCGAGTTCGCGGTCACCGGCGCGATGCGGCGGGCCGGTGCCGTCGACCACCGGCTCGGCACCGACCAGGACCTGGTGGGCGCGCTCGTCGACATGGCACAGCGGTCGAAACGGAGGCGGGCGTGAGCTTCGAGTACCCCCTCTTGCTGGCCGTCGCGGTGGCGGTCGGCGCGGGGCTGCTCGTGGCGTACCAACTGCTCCAGCGGCGGCGGGCGGCGGCGCTAGCGGCCGCCGGACTCCAGCCCACCCGGCGGCGCGGGCGCGTACGGCGGCATCTGCCGCCGCTGCTGATGCTCGCCGCGCTGGTGCTGCTCTTCCTCGGCGTCGCGCGTCCACAAGCGACAGTGCCGGTGCCGCGCGCCTCGGGCACGGTGATCCTCGCCTTCGACGTCTCCAACAGCATGGGCGCCAAGGACGTCACGCCCACCCGCCTCGCCGCCGCCCAGTCCGCGGCGGCCGCGTTCGTGCGCGCGCAACCGGACACAGTGGACGTCGGCATCGTCGCCTTCGGGCAGGGCGCGCTCACCACCCAGCTGCCCAGCGCCGACCACGACAGCACGGTCGCGGCCATCAACAGGCTCACCGTCGCCGGCGGCACGTCGCTGGGGCAGGCGATCCTCGCCTCGCTCTCCGCGATCGTCGGCCAGCCGGTGAGCCTGCCCGACCCGGACGCGGCCGAGCCGCCGCCCGATCTCGGCTACTGGCGTTCGGCGACGATCGTGCTCCTGTCCGACGGCGAGGACACCGGCGGGCCCGACGCGCTCGCCGCCGCCGAGCTCGCCGCGACCGCGGGTGTACACATCGAGACCGTCGGCGTCGGCACGGTGGAGGGCGCCACGATCGAGGTCGACGGGTACCAGATGGCGACCGCGCTCAACGAGGAACTGCTCACCGAGGTCGCGGAGACCACCGCCGGCTCTTACCATCGAGCTCAGGACGCACGGTCCCTCAACGACGTCTACGACTCGCTCGACCTGCGCATCACCACGGAAGACAAGCTTGTCGAGCTGACCGGGGCGGCGGTCGCGATCGCGCTGATCCTGCTCACGATCGGCGGGTTGCTCATGATCTCCTGGTTCGGACGGATCCTCTGATGTCGCTGACCTGGCCGTGGGCCCTCACCGCGCTCCTGGCCTTCCCGCTGCTGCTGGGTTACCGGTGGTGGCTGCGCCGCCGGCGCCGCCGCGAGACCGTGCGGGTCTCCAGCGTCACGCTGATCCGCGCCGCGCTGCCCGGCCGCTCGCTGTGGCGGCGGCGCGTCCCGCTCTGGCTGTTCGCCGCCGGGCTCGTTGTGCTCGCCGCCGGCGCCGCCCGCCCGCAGGCCTCGGTGCCGGTGCCGTCCAACTCCGCCACGATCCTGCTCGCCATGGACGTCTCCGCGTCGATGTGCTCCACCGACGTCGAGCCCAACCGGCTGAGCGCGGCGCAGGAGGCGGCGCGCGAGTTCGTCAAGGACCTCGACGAGGGCACGCGGATCGGGCTGGTCACCTTCTCGGCGATCGCCGGGCTGCTGGTCGAGCCGACCGACGACAAGGACGCGCTGCTCGCCGCGATCGACGACCTCAAGACCTCCCGCGGCACGGCGATCGGCCAGGCGATCCTCACCTCGGTCGACGCGATCGCCGAGATCAACCCGGACGTAGCGCCGACCGGCGTCGAGGTGCCGCCGGCGAGCGGCGATGCCGGCGCCTACGAGCCGGACACGATCGTCGTGCTCACCGACGGGCGCAACACGCAGGGCGTCGACCCGGTCACCGCCGCGGGCGAGGCGGCCGCGCGCAAGCTCCGCGTGTACACGATCGGTTTCGGCAGCACCGAGCCCGCGCCGTCGATCTGCACGCGCGAGCAGATCAGCGGCGACGCGGCGTACCGGGGTGACGGGAGCGGCGGCCCGTTCGGCGGCTTCGGCGGCCGCGGCCGCTACATGCAGGCCGACGAGGGCACGCTCACCGAGGTCGCCGACCTGACCGGCGGCGAGTTCTTCAAGGCCGAAAACGCGGACGCCCTCACCGAGGTGCTGCTCGACCTGCCCGACTCGATCACGCTCCAGCGCGAAAACGTCGAGATCACGGCGTGGTTCGCGCTGGTGGGCGCGCTGTTCGTGCTCGCCGGCGTGGGGCTGGCCCAGTGGTGGCAGCGCGCGGTCTCTCCGGTCGTGGCGGCCGTGCCGTCCCATGCCGAGCCGCCGCCGTCCGGTGCTGAGCCCGCGTCACGCGCCGAGGCGCCGCCGTCCCATGCCGAGCCGCCGCCGTCTCGTGCTGATCCTCCGGACGACGCGGTCTGGAAGCGTGGATAGCGCCGCGCTGGTCCGGCTGAGCCGGCGCCTGTCGTACATCCTGCGCCACGACCCGGCCAGCGTCGGCCTCACGCTCGACTCGCGGGGCTGGGTGGCGGTCGACGACCTGCTGGCCGCGCTCGGCACCTCGGTCAGCCGCGCCGACCTCGACGCGGTGGTGGCCGGCAACGACAAGCGCCGGTACGCGATCCGCCGCCGGCCCGACGGCCGCGACGAGATCCGCGCCAGCCAGGGCCACTCGGTGCCGGTCGACCTCGGCCTCGACCAGGTGTCACCACCGCCGGTCCTCTACCACGGCACGTCGGCCGCGGCGCTCCCCTCGATCCGGGCGCGCGGGCTGGAGCGGGGCGGGCGCCACCATGTTCACCTCTCGCCCGATGTCACCACCGCGCAGGTCGTCGGCCGGCGACGGCGCGGGCCGATCGCGGTGCTGGCCGTCGACGCGGCGGCGATGGCCGCGGCCGGGCACGCGTTCTACCGCAGCGCGAACGGCGTGTGGCTCACCGACCACGTCCCGCCGCGGTTTCTGCGAACGTCGCCGTGATCGCCTCCTCGGCGCTCGCCCACGTCGGTGTGTGCTCCAGCCACCGCGGCTGGCTCTCCCCGGACCCGAAGAGGTAGAGGCGCGGCACCAGCCCGCGCAGCGCCTCGTGCACCTCGAGCGTGTCGTCGACGAAGTGCGTGATGCCCAGCTCCGCGCAGTGGATCGCCTTGTCCCGCCGCTGCCGGCAGAAGCGCACATGGTCCGGCGGGATCCCGGTGCGGCCGGCGAAGTCGTGGTGCGCGAGCCACTGGAGTGTGCGCCGCTCCACCCGCTCGCCGCACTTGGAGACGAGCCACACCCGCCCGTCGAAAAGCGTCACGAGCCGCGCGATCGCCTCGAAAGCCCCCGGCATCGAGGGTGTGCGCAGCAGCCGCGCGGTGTCGCCGGTGAAGAACGCGGTGTCGCCGCCCTCGGGGTGCGCCGGCCCGTTGATGATGACCTTGCCGATGTCGATACCAAGTCTCATAGTCCCAGCGTGGGGCCCAGCGGCGCTTGAGCGGAACTATTCTTGATGGGCTCAGCTATAGTCCACGGTTATGGCTTTGGTGCCGTCGGTCTCCGGTGACGCGCTCACCGCGTTCGCCGTGTTCGCCGAGCACCTCAACTTCACCCGCGCGGCCGCCGAGCTGCACATCTCCCAGCCCGCCCTGCACGTCAAGGTGGCCAAGCTGGCCCGCACGCTCGACCGACCGCTCTACCACCGCAGCGGCCGCCGGCTGGTCCTCACGCCCGACGGCGAGGCGGTGGCCCGCTTCGCCCGCGACCACGACGACCGGCTGGCCCGCTTCCTCGGCGAGCTGCGCGCCACTCCCCCACACCAGCCGGTGATCCTCGCCGCCGGCCAGGGCGCCTACCTGTACCTGCTCGGCGACGTGGTGCGCGACGCCCTGCCGGCCCGCCTCCGCCTCGTCAACGGCGACCGGTCACAGACCCTCGCCGCGGTCCGCACCGGCCGCGCCCACATCGGCGTCGCCGTGCTCGACACGCTGCCCGACGACCTGACGACGGAGGTCCTCGCGACCTATCCACAGACCGCGATCCTCCCGGCCACCCACCCCCTGGCCCGCCGCCGCCGGCTGCGGCTCCGCGACCTGACCGGCGCCGCCCTCGTCGTACCGCCACCGCACCGTCCACATCGGATCGCCCTGGAACGCGCCCTGCGCGCGGCCGGCGTCGAGTGGTCGGTCGCGGTCGAAGCCGAGGGATGGCCCCTGACCGTCCACTTCGTCTCGCTGGGCCTGGGGCTCGCGGTCGTCAACGGCTGCGTCACCCCGACGGCGGGCCTGGTCAGCCGCCCGGTCGCCGACCTGCCCGACGTCCCGTACTACGCGTTCCACCGCCCCGGCGCCCTCGACGACCCACGCGTGGCCGACCTACTCGCCAGCACCCGCGCCCACCTCGCCGCGCGGGATCCCGGTGACCGACGTTGACTTGGACGCCGGTGCGCGAGGGTCGTGCCTCGCAACTGCTTGGTGCTTCCGGAGCCGAGGTCGCCGCGGCCTCCTCCTCGATCCAAGGAGATTTGGGCTACCGCGACGTCCGTCGTGGCCCGGACCGCTGCTCCCGCGGCCTCACCCGTCCGCTGTTGGTTGCGGTTAGTGCGCCTCCGGCGGGGCCGCGGGCTCCGGCCGGGCCGTCCCGGCTTGTCTTCTTTTCTTGGTGGGTGGTTGCGGTGGGAGCCGTGCCGCCTTCCCACTGTTTGGGGATGTGGCTCGGCATGTGGGCGGCGCCATGATCGTCGCGGCCGTCGCAGTCCCGGACCTCCCACGTAACGGGACAATCCGGGTCAGCAGTTGGAAGGCGTGGTGATCGTTAGCCCGGAACCTGTGTGACACGCGGGCGAAAATGCGGTTCTAGGGCTAACGATCATCGAAGCGCGGCGGACACCGGGGCTCGCGGAGCCCTGCTTGGCCGAGCCCCAAGCCCGGCCAAAAGCCGCGAAAGTCAAGGGGCCGACAAATCCAAGCTCTGATGGCAGGCCCCGCGGTAAACCGGGCTGGCCGCCGGCCAAGGTCTTGCCCGCGGGCCTACACCGCGGGCCCGGCAGCGGACGGCGTCGCGGCGGCTCAGCCTCGGGGGGCGGACTCACCTCTGGGACGGAGCTGGCGGCCGGGTCGCGACGCCGGCACGGGCGGGTGGAGGTCGGTTTTCGCGGCCTGGCGCTTGCGCACCAGGTGGGAGAGGTAGAGCAGCGAGCCGGCCAGCAGGCCCATGTCGTCGAGGTAGATGGGGTCGGGCAGCACGTCGACCGGCAGGATGGTGTAGAGCAGCGCACCGTAGAACGCCACCTTGCCGCCAGCACCCAGCTCGCCCAGCATCTTGCGGGTGCGCCACACGCGGAAGGCGAGCACGAGCGCGCCGATCAGCGTCGCCACGGCGACGATCGCGCCGAGGACGATGATCACGATCCAGGCTTCGCGCGACATGCCGTCACCGTATCCGAGCGGAGCGCTACCCGCCCGTTGGAGACAGCCCGTCGAGGAAGGCCAGCACGCGCTCGGTCAACAGCGCCGCGGCCGCCCGGTCGTAGGTCGGCAGTCCCGGGTCGGCCCACAGGTGCGCCTTGCCGGGGTAGAGGAACAGCTCCGCCTCCGGCGTCGCCTCGACGAACGCGCGGGCCGCGTCGAGGTCACCCTCGCCAGCGAAGATCGGGTCTTCGTCCATGCCGTGCACCTGCGCGGGTACGCCCGCGGGCCACCCGCCGAACTCGGACGGTGGCACGAACGCCTCCAGGAACACCGCGCCCCGCGCACCGGCCCGGGTCTGCGCGAGCCGCTGTGCCGGCAGGACGCCGAGGGAGTACCCGACGTAAACAAGCTCGGCGGGCAGCCCTTCGGCGGCGGCGACACCGTCTTCGAGCAGCGCCTCGAAGCCGAGCGCGCGGCCGTGGGCGATGCCGGCCTCGAGGGTGTCGAAGACCTTCCCGCCGTACAGGTCCGGGGTGTGCACCGCGTGCCCGGCCTTGCGGAGGCCCTCGGCGAAGTCGCGCTGTCCGCCGGTCAGCCCGAGCGCGTGGTGAAGGAAGAGAATCTCGGCCATGGGCCGTAGCCTAGGCCGCCGCCTCCAGCAGCCGCTTGAGGCTCGCGTAGCTGCGCGGCGCGCCCTTGGCGGCGAGCCGGCGGACCATCGGCGCGAGCGCCACCCCCACGCCGTGGCCGGCGAAGTCGAGCGTGAACGTGACCCGCGAGCGCCCGCCGTCCAGCGGCTCGACGGTGATCGAGGCGTTCGGCCGGATCGGCCCGTCGACGCCCTCCACGGCCCAGCGGCGGGGGTGGCTCAGCTCGGTGACCCGCTGCGTCATGGTGCGCTCCGAGCCGCCGACGCGGCGGGTGGTCGTGAAGCGGGCGCCCACCTCCGCGCGGTATCCGTCCTCGACGTCGACCCGCAGGACGTCGCCCTGCCAGTCGGGGAAGTGGGTGGGGTCGGTGACGTACGCGAAGACCTCGTCCTGGGGCCGCGCGATCTCGATGGTGCTGGTCAGAGCGGACATGATGCCTCCCGAAACTCGTCGTCACAGCCTTGACGGATGCGCCGGCGAGAAGGTGACAGGAGGCTCAGGACCAGGAGGCATGCGCCTCGTAGGCCGGGCCGACGGTGAGCCGCTGTGGGTCGCGCCCGCTGGGACGGACGATCCAGACCGACGGCGCCTTGACCTTGCCGCGGGTGAAGGCGATCCACTGGCCGTCCGGCGACCAGGTGGGGTCCATGTCCTGCGCGGTGCCGGTGGTGACCGGCCTGTTGTCCGTGCCGTCCGGCCGCACCACCCAGATGTCCGACTGGCCGGAGACCTCGCCGTTGCGGGTGTACGCGATCCACTCGCCGCCCGGCGACCAGCAGGGGTCGGCGCAGTTGACCTTGTCTTTGGTCAGCCACAGCGGGGTGGCGTCGGGCTGGTCGAGCCGGACGATCGCGATCTGGCGGTTACCCCGCGTGTTGATCCACATCGCTACCTGGTCGCCCGCGCGGGACCAGGTGGGGTCGTCCTTGTCGTCCGGGGTGTGGGTGATCTGCTTCGGCTTCGCCTCGCCGAGGGTGAGCGTGAAGAGCTGGTTTCGCCCGTCTACCTTGTCCACATAGGCCAGTCGCTTGTCATCGCCGGACCAGCACACGCGGGTGCCGCGTGTCACCCGGTCGACGACGACCTGCTGGTTGGATCCGTCCGGGTTCATGGTCACGATCTGCCACCAGTTGCCCGCGTCCCGGATGTACACGATGGTCTTGCGGTCGTGCGACCACTGGGGCAGCGCGTCGTGACCGGAGTCGGCGAGCTTGGTGCGCTTGTCGGTGCCCGGGGTGACGCCGTAGACGAACGAGCTCTCGCCCTGGTCGAAGCGGACGAGCATGGTCTCGCTCGGATACGGCCGCGGGCTGCCGGTCGGTGCCGAGCCGAGCCCGCCGCTGCCGTCGGGGGCGTCACCGCCGTCGCCGGCGCGAGGCGGGTCGCCGGCCAGCGCGTAACCGGTCACGGCGCCCACCGCCGCGAGGCCGGCCAGCACCGGTATCCCGATGATGATCGTGCGCCGGTCCACGACGGACGCCATCGTCCCTCCCTTGACGTCGACAAACGCTGGCGCCGCGCCCCCGCCACGGCCAGCCAGATAGTGGCACCCGGAGGCAAGCCCGACAAGGAACGGGTTTGGCGGGTAGAGTCTCGGGAACATCACGGCCAGGTCTCGACAAGGTCACGGCGCGTCGAGGCCGCGGTGTGTCAAGGTCACGGCGGATGGAGCGTAGATGCGCATCGCGATGCTTTCAGTCGACCATCGGCCAGTGCGCCCGGCGAGCCGTGAGTGGACGGCCGCACCGGCGGTGCACGTCACCGAGCTGGCGGGCGCCCTCGCCGGTCTCGGCCACGACGTGCGGGTCTACACCCGGCGGGCCAACCCGTCGCAGCCCGAGGCCAAGCTGGGCGCCGACGGCGTGACCACCGTGGCGGTGCCCGAAGAGGAGGGTGACGCCTTCGGGCAGTGGTTGGACGCGGCGTGGCGGCTCGGCTGGGAGCCGGACGTCGTGCACGCGCACGCCCTGCCCTCCGCGGTCGCCGCGATGGTGGCCCGCAAGCTGACCAGCCGGCCCACCGCCGTCACCCTCCACGGGCAGGAGGAAGGTGACGCCGCCGCCATCGCGGGCACCGCCGACGCCGTCGTGGCGCTCTGCCGCGCCGAGGTGGACGGAGTGCTGCGGCTGGGCGCCGCCCCGACCAACATGTCCGTCATCTCACCCGGGGTAGACATCGGCAGGTTCGCCCCCGAAGGGCGGTCCTGGGCCCGCCGCCGGACCCACCGCGTGCTCGCGGTGGGTCAACTCGTCGCGGCCAGCGGGTTCGCCGCCGCCGTCGAGGCGCTCCCCGAGCTCGGCGACACCGAGCTCGTCGTCGTGGGGCGACCGCGACCGCCGTCGAACGGGCTCGGGCCACACGCCGCCGAGCTGCGCGCCCTCGCCGTCAACCACGGGGTACACGAGCACCTCCGGCTCACCGGCGCGGCACCCTACGCCGACATGCCCGGCTGGTACCGCTCCGCCGACCTGCTCGTGTGCACGCCGGAGCACGCGTCGTTCAGCCGCGCGGCGATCGAGGCGATGGCCTGCGGGATACCGGTGGTGGCGACCGGGCCGGTCGAGAGCGTCGTCGACGGCGCAACCGGCCGCGTCGTGCCGCCCGACCAGCTCGCCGGCACGATCCGCGACCTGCTCGCCGATCCGGACCTGCGCCGCGCCTACGGGGTCGCGGCGGCCGAGCGGGTGCGCGGCGCGTACGACTGGGCGGTGGCCGCGCGGCGCACCGTCGAGGCGTACGAGCGGGCGATGGACCAGCACGCGCTCAGCCACGACACCGCCGCCGCGCCGCGGCTGGCCGCGTAAGCTTCGGTACGTGATCGCAAAGGTCCCGTTCGGCGCGACCGGACACTCCTCCAGCCGGGTCATCTTCGGTGGTGCGGCGCTGGCCGCCGTCTCCAAGGGCGAGGCCGACCGCACGCTCGACGCCCTGCTCGCCCACGGCATCAACCACATCGACGTCGCGGCCGGCTACGGCGACGCGGAGCTGCGGGTGGCGCCGTGGCTGCGCCGCCACCCCGACACGTTCTTCGTCGCCACCAAGACCGGCGAGCGGAGCTACCGCGGCGCGCGCGAGCAGATCCACCGCTCGCTGGAGCGCCTCGGCGTCGACCGGATCGACCTGATCCAGCTGCACAACCTCGTCGACGTCATCGAGTGGGAGACCGCGCTGCGCGACGGTGGCGCGCTCGAGGCCGCCGTCGAGGCGCGCGAGGAGGGGCTGGTCCGGTTCATCGGTGTGACCGGCCACGGCCTCTCCGTGCCCGAGATGCACCGCCGCTCGCTGGAGCGCTTCCCGTTCGACTCGGTGCTGCTGCCGTACAACTACCGGCAGATGAAGGACCCCCGCTACGCGGAGACGTTCGACGCCGTGGCCGCCGTGTGCGCCGAGCGGGACGTCGCGCTCCAGACCATCAAGAGCCTCGCCTACCGCCCGTGGGACGGCCGGCCCAAGACCGCCAACACGTGGTACGAGCCGCTGACCGAGCAGGCCGACATCGACCTCGCGGTGCACTGGGTGCTCGGCGACCCGCGGGCGTTCCTGCTGACGACCGGCGACGTGGACATCCTCCCCCGCCTGCTCGACGCGGCCGAGCGCTTCACCGAGCGCCCGTCCGACGAACGCATGGACGCCCTCGTCGCCGAGCGCGAGCTGTCGCCCTTGTTCATGTAGCCCGAAACCTGGGTACAGGGCCGGCATGCGGATCGGCTACTTCCTGTCCAGCGAGGAGTACCGCCCGGACGAGCTGCTGGCCCAGGCCAGGGGCGCCGAGGCGGCCGGCTTCCAGGCGCTGTGGATCTCGGACCACTACCACCCCTGGATCGACGCCCAGGGGCAGAGCCCGTTCGTCTGGTCGATGATCGGCGCGCTCAGCCAGGTGTGCCGGCTGCCGGTCACGACCGCGGTCACCTGCCCGACCGTCCGCATCCACCCGGCGGTTGTCGCGCAGGCGGCCGCCACCAGCGCGGTGCTGCACGAGGGGCGCTTCGTGCTGGGTGTGGGCAGCGGCGAGGCGCTCAACGAGCACATCTTCGGCGACGCGTGGCCCAGCGCGGACGTGCGGCTGGAGATGCTCGAAGAGGCGATCGACGTGATGCGCCGGCTGTGGGACGGCGGCTTCGTCGACCATCGCGGCCGGCACTACACCGTCGAGAACGCGCGGATCTACACCCGCCCCGAGCGGCCACCCGCCGTCTACGTGTCCGGCTTCGGCCCCAAGGCGGTCGACCTCGCCGCGCGGATCGGCGACGGCTACGTCAGCACGATGCCCGACGGCGACCTGGTCCGCCGCTTCCGCGATGGCGGCGGCGGCGACAAGCCCTGCCAGGGCGGCTTCAAGGCGGCGTACGCGGCGAGCGCCGAGGAGGGCGCCCGCATCGCCCACGAGCGGTGGCCCAACGCGGGCGTGCCGGGCGAGCTCTCCCAGGTGCTGCCGTCGCCGCGCCACTTCGAGCAGGTGTCGCGGCTCGTCACACCGGAGATGGTCGGCGAGTCCTTCGCCTGCGGCGACGACCCCGAGCCGCACCTGCGCAAGATCGAGGAGTACGCCGAGGCCGGGTTCGACGAGGTCTACGTCGCCAACACAGGGCCGCACTGGCAGGGCCTCTTCGACATGTACGCCGAGAAGGTGCTGCCCAGCCTCGCGTAGTGTGCTCGGGTGACCGAGACCCTGCCATACCTCGAAGAGACGCGGACCGCCTACGACACCGTCGCCGCCGACTACGCCGAGACGCTCAAGGACCATCTCGCCGGGGCGCCGCTGGAGCGGGCGCTCCTCGGCGCGTTCGCCGAACTGGTCGAGGCCGGCCCGGTCGCCGACGTCGGGTGTGGCCCCGGCCGGATCACCACCTATCTCGACAAGCTCGGCGTCGACGTGCGCGGCGTCGACCTGTCGCCGGAGATGGTGGCGGTCGCCCGCCGCCTGTACCCGGGGATCTCGTTCGTGGTCGGCACCATGACGGACCTGGACCTTCCGGACGGCGCGCTCGCCGGCCTCGTGGCCTGGTACTCGATCATCCACACGCCGCCGGAGCGGCTGCCGCTGGTCTTCGCCGAGTTCGCGCGGGTGGTGCGGCCCGGTGGGCATCTGATGACGGCGTTCCAGGCGCCCTGGGAGGGCGACTTCGAGAAGCGGCGGATCGAGCAGGCCTACGGGCACGCGGTCGCGGCGGACGCCTACCGCCTGTCGCCGGACCGGATCACGGACCTGCTGGCGGCGGCCGGCTTCGAGGTGACCACGCGGGTGGTGCGCCGGCCGGAGGGCCCGCTGGAGTCGACCCCGCAGGCGTACCTGCTGGCCCGCCGCTAGAGCCGTGGCCACAAACCTTCACCGGGGAAGCCGGCCAACGTTTGTGGCCACCGCACTGGGCTAGACGCGCGTGCGGGACGGGTGCACGGCGCCGTCGCCGGCGAACGTCGCCACCGCGCCGCGCCAGTGCTTCGCCGGCAGGGCCACGCAGCCCGCGTACCCGGTGGTCAGGCTGGCCGACTTGCGGCCCTTGGACAGGGAGACGGTCTTACCTGGGAAGCCGAGCCCGTTGCGGGCGTTGACCAGGCAGATGTCGCCGTGGTGCCGCACGGTGAGGCGGGAGCGGACCGCCTCGCCGGCCGCAGCGACGATCAGCGCGGGCTGGTTGGTCTGCACGCCGTCGGCGCCGATCGACCGGGCCAGCTGGAACTGCGCGACCTCCTGGTCCGGGCCGGCGTCGTACGCGTGCGGCATCACGATCGCGCAGGCGTCGTGCGCGGCGACGACCGACTCGGGCGTGTACTCGTCGAGCCGCGAGCCGAACACCTTGAAGACCTCGCCGATCTCGTAGATCAGGAAGGTGGGTTCCCAGGCGTCCCGGTTGTAGATCAGCCGGGCGGCCGGCGCCGCGACGAGGACGCGCGGGTCGGCCGAGTTGAAGATGGACTCCTCGATCAGGCCGTACCGCCCGACGAGCGCGGCCAGCTGGCCCTCCTCGGTCACCGAGCCCTTGATGTCGAGCTCCAGGCCGCCGCCGACCCGCCGGGCCAGCGCGAGGATCTCCTCCAGCGACGCCACCTTCGACCCGTCGTACGCGCCGCCCTTCCACGGCTCGTAGTCGGCCGCGTTGAGCGCGCGGATCTCGGCGTAGGTGAGGTCGGCGACCGCGCCGGTGCCGTCGGTCGTACGGTCCACAGTGGAGTCGTGCATCGCGACGAAACGCCCGTCGCGGGTCTGCTGCACGTCCACCTCGACGAGGTCGACGCCGTAGGCGAACGCGTACTCGTAGGACTTGAGCGTGTTCTCCGGCGCGAGCGTGAGCGCGCCGCGGTGTGCGGAGATGACGACGTTGTCCGAACCCGCGTCCGGCGTGCCGGCGTCCAGCCAGCGGCCGGGCTCGGGCACCTGGTCGCAGGCGGGCGGTGCGGCCAGCTGCTTCAGCGCGGCCAGCGCCTGCCGGTACTGCTCGACCCGCGGATCCTCGTCGGCCCGCGCGGCCGCGCCGGTGGCCAGCAGGCCCGCGACGGCGCCGGCCGCGACGAGCGCCCGCATGATGTGAGATCTCATGCCTGTCGAGTCTCGACTCCACCCGTGAAGCCGAGGTGGCCCGGCGCTGATCTTTACGTGATGACGCGGAACGTCATGCCGGCCTTCTCCAGGCGGGCCCGGAGCGCGTCGCCCATCGCGACCGCCGTCGTCAGCTGCCCCGCCAGCGCCGGGAGCTCGTCGTGGGTCAGGCACAGCGCCGACTCGGCCAGCATCTTCGCCGTCTCGCCGTAGCCGGGGTCGCCGCCCGCCATCTCGGTGAGCACCCGGCGGTCGCCGCTCTCGGCGACGAAGCGCATGCGGAACCAGCCGCGGGCGCGCTGCTCCTCGGACGGTCCGGCGCCCGGCGGGAGGAGCCGGCCCAGCGCGCGGCGGGTGGGGCCGAGCTGGGCCAGGGCGAACGCGCCACCCGCGCCGGCCGCGAACGCCGCCGCGGTGATCGGGTTGCGGACGCCGATGAAGTGGCCGTACGTGAAGTCCGGGCCGTACCGGTCCAGCGCCCGCGCCGACGAGACCACGATCAGCGGGTCGATGCTCGACATCGGCAGCGCGTACAGCCCGAGTGCCGGCTGGCGGTGCGGGCGCCCGGACACGCCGCGGACCCGCCGCCCGGTGACCCGCGGCTCGACCCGGCGGCGCGCGGCGTGGGCGGCCGCGGCGGCGCGGAAGCGGCCGAAGTTGAGCAGCACGGTGTTGAACGTGCCGCCGGACGGGCGGCCGCCCGCGCTGATGTAGCCGCGCATCCGGATCGGCTCGCCCTCCGGCAGCTGCTGGACGGTGAAGAGGGCGCCGAGGTCGGGCGGGATCGAGTCGAAGCCGCATGCGTGCACCAGGCGGGCGCCGGTGCGGGCCGCGGTGGCGTGGTGCTCCACGTACACCCGGTCGAGGAACTCGGGTTCGCCGGTCAGGTCCACGTAGTCGGTGCCGGCGGCGGCGCAGGCGGCGACCAGCGGCCCGCCGTACCGGATGTAGGGGCCGACCGTGGTCGCGACCAGACGCGCCGAACCGGCCAGCTCCCTGAGTGCGCGCTCGTCGCCGGCGTCGGCGGTGACCACGTCGACGGGCACACCGAGCCGGTCGCGGGCCGCGCGCAGGCGGTCGCCGTCCCGCCCGGCGAGGGCCCACCGCAGGCCGGCCGGCGCGTGCGCGGCCAGGTATTCGGCGGTCAGCCGGCCGGTGAAGCCCGTGGCGCCGAAGAGCACGATGTCGTACGCCCGATCCGTCATTACCGGAGAGTAGTCAAAACGCATGATCCATCGCAGGTCCGGGTACCAGATGGGAAACCACCTAGACGGGAGGACCACGATGAGAAGGGCCATCGGCCGTTGGGCCGTGCTGGCGGTCGCCGTTCCCCTGGCGGCGGTGGGTGCGCGGCGGATCGGTCAGGCCGTCGAGGCGCGCCGCGGCTCCAATCGCGTCTCGCGGTTGCTGCACAAGGGCGCCGACACGCTGCAAAGCATGACCGGACGCAAGCGGAAGCACCGCTTCGGGTTCCGCTGATAACCAGCCCCACGGCGGCCCGCGCACGCTATCGTGCGCGGGCCGTCCGGCTGACGCGTTTCATTGAAGGCCTTGGATATTTCGATGGGCTTCCGTAACATCGGCAGGCGAACCTGCGGGGTCCGGCGGAGAGGCACCCCGACCCGAAGCACGCAGGCTCGGCGGTTTACCCCCACCATCAGGAGCCAGCGGTACCCACGGCGCGGCGCCCCGTCGCTCACAAGCGATAGAGCACCGCGCCGTCGATGTCTTCGCGGGTGATACCGAGGCCGTCGATCGGCCGGGTCTGCACACCGTCCCAGGGCGTGCCGGCCAGAGCCGCGGGCAGCACGAGCACGTCCTTGACGCCGATCCCCCGCAGGTACGCGATGGAGGTCGGGTCCGGGAACGTGACGGTGGCCGCGCGGGTCTGCGCCTGGGTGGCCGGCTCGAAACCGGCCATGCCGTTGGCTATCCGCGGCCAGCCGTCGACCGTCCACATCATGTAGTGCAGCTCGATCAGGCCGGTGGCGGGCAGCACCAGCAACGGTTCGCGGGCCTGCGCGAAGGCGGCCGGCGGCTGCGGCACCGGCGGGTGGCCGGTCTTGTTGACGCCCTCGCCGAGCACCAGCAGCAGCGGGACGACGAGCGCCACCCGCGCCACGGTGCGGCCGGCGCCCTTGAGCACGTCGGCGTTGCGGACCGCCTCGCTGACCGCGCCGGCGGCGAGGATGGCCAGCAGCAGGCTGATCCAGATCATCAGGCGGCCGGGGGTGCGCAGCGCGTCCCAGCCCGGCAGGTGCTTGGAGAGCGTGATGTAGCCGGGGTCGCCGTCGCCGCCGAGCTTCGCACCCATGGCGAGCAGGGCGGTGCCGACCGCGCCGGCGGCCAGCATGACCCGGTGGCGCACCGAGAAGATCGAGAAGAACAGGCCCGCGGACGCCAGCACGATCAGCGTGATGCCGGGCAGCAGCGCCATCTCCGGCGGCCAGGTCAGCTGCTCACGGGCGGCCGTGTGGCGCTCGCCCCAGAACCACGACTCGGCCGGCGCGGTGAAGAACGCCTTGACCGGCGGGGAGAACATGATGGTCCACTCCAGGCCGCGCTTGCTGCCCGGGTTGAGCTCGATGACCTTCAGGTACGCCATCGCGATCGAGACGGTGACCAGGCCGAAGATCGCGCCGCCGGCGAGGTTGGCGATCAGCAGCTTGCGGCCGAACGGCGGGCGGGCCTTCTTGCGCCACCACGACCACGCGTACGTGGCGGCCGCGACCACGCCGGCGCCGAACAGGAAGTACACGAATGGCAGGCCGATGCCGAAGCCGAGGCTGACCTGCCAGGCCGCGGTCAGCCAGCCGGCCACCACCCAGCCCGGCCTGCGCTTGTCCGGCTGGTACCCGCCGGTGAGGGACCAGCCGTGGCCGCGGGCCAGCATCGCGAGCGAGAGGGCGATGCCGCCGGTGGAGAGGATGTTCATGTGGCCGCCGTGCGCCAGCCGCCACGGCGCGAACGCCCACGCGATGCCGGCCACCGCCGCGCCGAGCTTGCCCGCGCCGAGCTGGCGGACCAGCGCGTACGCCCCGATGAACGCGAGCGCGTACAGCAGCACGTACAGGATGTTGTAGCGAACGATCGTGGCCTCGAGGCCGGAGCCGATCCACCCGGCGGGCGCGTAGCCGAGCAGCGTGTCCGTGTACACGTAGGTGTACCGCTCGGGGTAGAACGTGTTGGAGTCCCACAGGCTCAGCGGGTCGGTGAGCAGCGCGTGGCCGCCCCACGCGATTTGCCACGACTGCACTGTCGGGTCGCCGATGTCGCCCGGGATCGTCGAGGCGGGGTGCTTGAGCGTGGGCCAGGTCAGCACCACCGCCAGCAGCAGGCCGCCGAGCACGGCGAGGGTCCACTCGTGCGCGAGCACCCGCCAGACGCGCCCGCGTCCGGACCCGCCTTTCGGCTCGTCGGAGGCGGCCTCGGGCTCGATCGTGGGCGCTGCGGCTTCCATAGCAGTCGATGTTAGGTCAGACACCCGCGCCATCCGATACCTGGACGTGTAGCACCGTGAACGCGTTGAGGTGCCAGCCGGGCACCCGGAACGGCCGCCAGCTCACCCCCACCCGGTCGGTGCGGAAGACGTGCCGCGCCTGAGCCAGGAGCGACGGGAAGTGGTTGCGGTGGTCGAGCGCCGTGACCACCTGGTACATCTCCGCGATGCCCTGCCGGCGGGCGGCCCGGCCCGACGTGAGCGCCTTGCCGGCGCGGTAGGCCACGCCGGGGTCGGTCGGCAGCAGGATCGTGACCGTGCCGCCGGCCGCGGTGACCCGGCGCATCTCGCCCAGCGCGGCGAACGGGTCGGGCAGGTGGTGCAGCAGGCAGGTCGCGATCACCCGGTCGAAGCGGCCGTCGGGGTACGGCAGCGCGGCCACGTCGCAGGCCGCGACGCTCACCCGCGGGTCCGCCGCCACCTCCTCGGTCGGACGCGGCTCGCGGAGGTCGGTCAGCAGGTACTCGTCGAACCGGTGCCGCACGTACGGCACGTGCTCGCCGCGGTTTCCGCCCACCTCCAGCACCCGGGCGAAGCGCGCCTCCGGCCCGTACGCCGCCTCCATCGACCGGTGCAGGTAGCGCTCGAAGAACGACCCGTCGGCGGTCGCGGCGGTGGTCGAGTAGTGGTCCTCGTACCACCGGGTCAGCAGGTCGTGCGCGCTCTGACCGGGAGCGGGGCGGTCGTCAGGGGGCATGGCGTTTCCTTGTGCCGCGGGGGCGGGCCGAATTCGACCGAATGTTACCGGTCCCGTACCGCCAGCCATCCACCGGTCGGTTACGAATCTCTACTTGACCTTGAAAGTCTATGGGTTAAGTGGAATATTGCGAGGCGTGACGAAGATACGTTCCAGAGCAGCCATCGCCTTCGCACTCGCGGCCGGCCTGGCTCTTTCCGCTTGTGGTGGGGGCGACGACGCCTCCTCGGGCAGTGGTGGCGACACCACTCTCAACATCGTTGGTTTCGCCGTGCCGGAGCAGGCCAACAAGGCCATCGCCGCGGAGTGGAACAAGACGCCCGAGGGCAAGGGCGTCAAGTTCCAGACGTCGTACGGCGCGTCCGGCGACCAGAGCCGCGCGGTGGTGGCCGGCCTCAAGGCCGACTACGTGCACTTCTCGGTCGCCAGCGACGTCACCCGCCTCGTCGACAAGGGTCTGGTCGACGCGACCTGGGACGACGGCCCCACCAAGGGCGTGGTCTCGTCCTCGGTCGTCGTGCTGGCCGTGCAGAAGGGCAACCCGAAGAATATCCAGGGCTGGGACGACCTGGTCAAGCCGGGCATCAAGATCGTCACGCCCAACCCGGCCTCCTCCGGCGCCGCCCGATGGAACGCCCTGGCCGCATGGGGGCACATCGCCGCCAACGGCGGCACCGAGGCGCAGGCCACCGAGTTCCTGAAGAAGCTCTTCGCGAACGTGAGCTCGCTGCCCAACAGCGGCCGAGACGCCACGACGAGCTTCCTCAACGGCGGCGGCGACGTGCTGCTGGCGTACGAGAACGAGACCATCCTCGCCACGCAGAGCGGCGAGGAGCTCGAATGGATCTACCCGGACACCACCATCAAGATCGAAAACCCGGGCGCGGTCCTCAAGAACGCCAACCCGAAGGCGCAGGAGTGGCTCAACTTCGTGCTGAGCGACAAGGGGCAGCGGCAGTTCGCGTTGAAGGGCTTCCGGCCGATCGTCGACGGCGTCGACACCACCGGCATCGAGGGCGTCCCGGACCCCAACAACCCGTTCCCCACGCCGAAGAAGCTGCTCACCGTCGAGAACGACTTCGAGAGCTGGTCCGCCCTGTCGAAGAAGTTCTTCGACGAGAAGGAGGGCATCATCACGAAGATCATCGCTGAGTCGGGCAAAGCTCAGTGAGCGAGCGAGTTGGCGCGGCGGCGTCTGGACGGAGCCGCCCCGCCGACGAAGTCGGGGTTTCGGGGTGGCGGAGGAAGACGTCGCCTTCAGCGCCGCACGAGCGAGCGAACCAGGAGACTCAGTGACGACTGCGACCCTCGCCCCGGACCGGTCGGCCGCGCGCCGATCGGCCCGGGGTGGCCGCCGCCTCAACCGCTACTCCGGTTTGGGTCTCGGGGTCGCGATGCTCTGGTTCAGCCTGCTCGTCCTGATCCCGCTGACCGCCGTCGTGGTCACCGCCTCGGAGGGCGGCTGGAGCGGCTTCTGGGACGCGGTGACCAACGAGCAGACCGCGGCGGCCATCCGGCTCACGGTCGGCACCGCGTTCGGCGTGACGGTGGTCAACGTCGTCATGGGCACGCTCATCGCGTGGGTGCTCGTGCGCGACAGGTTCTTCGGCAAGCGGCTGCTGGAGGTCCTGATCGACATCCCGTTCGCACTGCCGACGATCGTCGCCGGCCTTGTGCTGCTCTCGCTGTACGGGCCGGAGAGCCCGCTCGGCATCGACATCCACAACACCCGGATCGCGGTGTTCCTGGCGTTCCTGTTCGTGACGCTGCCGTTCATCGTCCGCACCGTGCAGCCGGTGCTGGCCGAGCTCGACCACGAGGTGGAGGAGGCGGCCGCGTCGCTGGGCGCGAGCCGGTTCACCACGTTCCGGCGGATCATCCTGCCGAGCCTGACCCCGGCGATCGCCGCCGGCGCCGCGCTCTCCTTCGCCCGGGGCGTCAGCGAGTACGGCTCGCTGGTGCTCCTCTCCGGCAACCTGCCGATGCGCACCGAGGTCACCTCGGTCCGCATCCTGAGCAGCATCGAGAACGACAACATCGACAGCGCCGCAGCCGTCGCCGCGGTGCTGCTCGCCATCTCGTTCGCGGTGATCGTGATTCTCGACGTCATCCAGCGGAGGGTGATCCGCCGTGGCTGAGCAAGCGACAGCGCGCCGACCGCGTGCGGTCCGCGGACCCGGGCGGTACGTGTCCCGCCTGATCGTGGTCGCCTATCTCTTCTTCCTCGTGGCCTGGCCGCTCTTCCTGGTCGGGCAGAACACGTTCGAGGGCGGGCTGGACAACCTCCGGGGCATCGTCGAGGACCCCGACGTCGTGCACGCGCTGCGGCTGAGCCTCATGGTCGCGGTCGTCGCCGTGGTGATCAACACGGTCTTCGGCGTCGGCATCTCGCTGCTGCTGGTGCGCTACGAGTTTCCCGGCAAGCGGCTGCTCAGCGCGCTGCTCGACGTACCCCTGTCGGTGTCGCCGATCGTCGTCGGCCTCTCGCTCGTGCTCGTGTACGGCGGCCGGGAAGGCTGGTTCGGCCCCGCCCTGGAAGGTGCCGGCTTCCAGGTCATCTTCGCCACCCCGGGCATCGTGATGGCCACGACGTTCGTGGCCCTGCCGCTGGTGATCCGCGAGGTCGTGCCGGTCCTCGAGGAGGTCGGCGACGAGCAGGAGCAGGCGGCGCGGAGCCTTGGCGCGAACGCTTTGCAGACGTTCTGGCGGATCACCCTCCCGGCGATCAAGTGGGGCGTCACCTACGGCGTGGTGCTGAGCCTGGCCCGGTCGCTCGGCGAGTTCGGCGCGGTCAAGGTGGTCTCCGGCAACGTGCTCGGCGAGACCCGCACCACCACGCTCGTCGTCGAGGAGAAGTACCTCAACTTCGACAAGGGCGGCGCCTACGCCGCCGCGTTCCTGCTCGCCCTCGTCGCGGTCGCCGCGATCATCGTCGTCTCCGTTCTCCGCCCTTCGTCAGAGGAAAAGCGTTGAGCATCGAAATCACCAGCGTGAGCAAGAGATTCGGGAGCTTCGTCGCACTCGACGACGTTTCCGTGAGCATCCCGTCCGGGCAGCTCACCGCGCTGCTCGGCCCGTCCGGCGGCGGCAAGTCCACGCTGCTGCGGATCATCGCGGGCCTGGAGCAGGCCGACAGCGGCCGGGTGCGGATCGAGGGCGTCGACGCCACCGGCCTGCCGCCGCAGAAGCGCAACGTGGGCTTCGTGTTCCAGCACTACGCCGCGTTCAAGCACATGTCGGTACGCCGCAACGTGGCCTTCGGCCTGGAGATCCGCCGGCGCCCCAAGGCGGAGATCCGGGAACGGGTCGACGAGCTGCTCCGCCTCGTCCACCTGGAACAGTTCGGCGACCGGTTGCCCGCGCAGCTCTCCGGCGGCCAGCGGCAGCGGATGGCGCTGGCCCGGGCGCTCGCGGTCGAGCCGACCGTGCTGCTGCTCGACGAGCCGTTCGGCGCGCTGGACGCCAAGGTGCGCAAGGAGCTGCGCGACTGGCTGCGCCGCCTGCACGACGAGGTGCACGTGACCACCGTCTTCGTCACCCACGACCAGGAGGAGGCTCTGGAGGTCGCCGACGAGATCGTGGTGATCAACGATGGTCGCATCGAGCAGATCGGCACGCCCGACGAGCTGTACGACGCGCCCGCCAACGACTTCGTGATGCGCTTCCTCGGCCCGGTCACCCAGCTCGGCGACCGGCTCGTGCGCCCGCACGACCTGGTCATCCACGCCGATGATCCGGAGCCGGGCGCGCTAGCCGGGAGGGTCACCCGGATCACCCGGATCGGCTTCGAGATCCGCGTGGAGGTGACCGTCGGCGACCAGCCGGTGATCGTCACGCTCACCCGGACCCGGTTCCGCGCGCTCGACATCCAGGAGGGCTCGACCGTCCATGTGGCAGTGGCACCCGAGGCGCTGGTGGAGGCGTAGTGCAGATCTCGGCCCGGAGTGACTACGCCCTCAGGGCGCTGATCGCCACCGCCGGCTTCTCCGACGGCGGTCCGGTCTCGGCGACGAAGCTGGCCGAGGCGCAGGCGATCCCCCTGGGCTTCCTGCACGACATCATGTCCGACCTGCGCCGCGCCGGGCTGCTGACCAGCCAGCGCGGCACCGACGGCGGGTACACGCTGGCCCGCCCACCGACGGAGATCACGGTGGGTGATGTACTGCGCGCCATCAACGGCTCGTTGAGCACGGTCCGGGGCCTGCCTCCGGACCAGGTCAGCTACCACGGGGTGGCGAGCAGCCTGCCGGAGCTGTGGCTGACGCTGCACGAGGCGATCGCGGACGTGGTGGACCGGACGACGCTGGCCGACCTGTTGCCGGTGCGGTACCGGACGAGCGCCTGACCTGCCCGGCCAGGACGCCCGCGAGCACCAGCAGGATCCCGGCGAGCTGAGCGGCCGTCAGCGCCTCGCCCGCCACGGCCGTGCCGAGCAGCACGCCGGTCACCGGGTTGAGCAGCCCCACGAGGCCCACCGTGGCCGCGCCGAGGTGGCGCAGCCCGGCGAACCAGGCGGCGAACGCCACCGCCGTCGCGACCACGGTCACGTACGCGAAGCCCCACAGCGCGGGCGCGTCGAGCGCCGGCGGCGCACCCTCCACCGCGACGGCGAACGGCAGCAGCAGCACTCCCCCGGCGACGAGCTGCCACGAGGTGGACGCGAGCACGTCGACGTCCTTGGCCCATTTCTTCGTCAGCACGTAGCCGAGCGACGACATCAGCATCGCTGACACCGACGCCGCCACGCCGCGCCAGTCGACCGGCACGGCGCCGCGGAAGAGCATCAGCCACACGCCGGCGATCCCGGCGGCCGCGCCCACCGCGGTCAGCACCCGCGGCCGCTCGGCCAGCAACGCCCATGCGATCAGCATCATGACCACCGGCGACGCCGCCATGATCGTCGAGGCCACGCTTGTCGCCAGCAGCTGCGCGGACATGTAGATCAGCACGAAGAACGCGCCGACGTTGAGCGCGCCGAGCAGCGCCGACCGCCACCACCAGGCCCCGCCGGGCAGCCGCCGGGCGAGCGCGAGCAGGAGCAGGCCGGCGGGGAGCGCCCGGATCGCCGCGCCCCAGAGCGGCGCGTCCGGCGGCAGGTACTCGTGTGTCACGAAGTAGTTGCTGCCCCACGCGACCGGCGCGATCGCGCAGATCAACGACCACCGCCAGGTCATTTCCCCAAGATACCTTCCTCGGAAGGTATCTTGGCTGTGTGACCGACCACGTCGCACGCATCCAGGCGGAGTGGGCCCGCGAGCGGCCCGACGTAGACACCGCGCCGCAGGGCGTGATCGGGCGACTGCACCGCCTCGCCGCCCACCTCACCGAGGAGCTGTGCGTGGTCTACCGCCGGCACGGCCTCAGCGAGGGCGAGTTCGACGTACTCGCCGCCCTGCGCCGGGCGGGTAAGCCGTTCGAGCGGGCGCCCGGCGAGCTCGCCGCGTTCACGATGGTGACGACCGGCGGCATGACCAAGCGGATCGACCGCCTTCAGCGGGCCGGCCTGGTGACCCGGCGGCGCAGCGGCACCGACGGCCGGGGCCGGGTGGTGGCGCTGACCGCCGCCGGGCGGGAGCTGATCGACCGGGCGTTCACCGAGCACATGCGCAACGAGCGGCGGCTGCTCGCCGCCCTCACCGCCGAGGAGGCCGCCCAGCTCGAGGCGCTGCTGACGGCGTGGCTCGACCGCGTCGCCCCGGGCGGGTGATGGCCACCCACCCGGCGCCGCCGGACGATCCCGGGATGACGACGACACCCGAGCTACGCACCGACGAACAGATCCAGCGGGACGTCCTGGCGGAGCTGCGGTGGGACGCCCGCGTGCAGCCCAACGAGGTGGCCGTCGTGGCGCGGGGCGGCGTCGTGACGCTCGCCGGCTGGGTGGACAGCTACGTCAAGCGGTGGGCGGCGGAGCGCGCGGCCCAGCGGGTACGCGGTGTGGTCGCGGTCGCCAACGAGGTCGAGATCCACCCGCCCGCCGCCGGGGCCGAACCCACCGACCCGGACATCGCGGCCGCCGCGGCCCAGGTGGTGGAGTGGAACGCGCAGGTGCCGGCGGACCAGATCGAGATCACGGTCTCGGCCGGCCGGGTGGTGCTGCGCGGCGAGGTCGAGTGGGAGTACGAGCGCCGCGAGGCCGAGCGCGCGGTGCGCGGCCTGGCCGGGGTGCGCGGGGTGACCAACGCGATCGCGCTGCGGCCGCGGCAGCGGACCGAACCCGAAGACCTGGAACGCCGGATCGCGCAGGCCCTGCTGCGCAGCGCCGAAACCGACGCCGGACGGATCGTCGTCGAACAGGACGGCGACCGGGTCATCCTGCGCGGCGCGGTGCGCTCCTGGCCGGAGCGGCGGGACGCGGAGCGGGCCGCCTGGTCGGCGCCGGGAGTGCGCGACGTAGAAAACGACATCCGCATCGCGCCGTAGCTGGTGCGGTGGCGAGCGGTCAGCCGGGCCGGCGGAGCCGGCCACGGCGCTAGCGCTGGGCCGCCCGGTGCAGGGGGCGGGGGATGTACAGCCCGCGGCGCAGCGCGTAGACCGCCGCGAGCGTGCGCGTGGAGGCGTGCAGCTTGGCGAGGATGTGCTCCAGGTGCGTGGTCACGGTGCGCTCGGTGAGCCAGAACGCGCTCGCGATCCGCCGGTTGGAGCAGCCCTCCACGATCAGGCCCAGCACTTCGAGCTCGCGACGGGTCAGCCGGCCCAGGTCACCGGCGGGCGCGACGACCACCGCGGCCACGACGTGCGCCGGTGGCAGGTCGGGGCAGGCCAGCACGGTGACCCGCAGGTGCGTGTCTTCGCCGGCCGGATCGTACGGGCACAGGAACGTCGCGTGCACCGCCTCCTCGAGTTGGTCGGCGGCCGCGCCGAGCAGGGCCGACCCGGGCGCGAGCAGGGCGTGGCCGGCCAGGCCGGGCAGCGGCAGGGTGCGGCCGTCGCGGGTCAGCAGGACGCCGGCCACCGCGTCGTCGACGAGCCGGCCCGCCGCCGCGATCGAGCGCAGCGGGTCGAGCGCGTTGGCGATCGTCGTGGAGAGGACGCTCAGGAGGTCACGCGCCGCGTCGGTCGGATGCGCCGTGCTGTCGGTGTAGAGGGTCAGGAGGCCGAGGTAGCGGCCGTCCGATGTGGCCAGCCGCACCCCGATGCCCTCGCGGAAACCCGCGGGCGTCAGGTACTCCGCCCAGGCCCGGATCTCGTCGCGTGGGACAGCCAGGTCGCGCAGGCGCATCGGCGGGCCGAACCGATCGAGACCGACCTGCTCGATGTCGTCGACGTGCTCCGGACTGTCCAGGTAGGACCGCACCTTCTCGTCCAGACCCGCGGAGAAGAGCGAATGCTCGGCACGACGCTCCATGTCGAGCAGGTAAACACGGGCCGCCTCGAAGTGCACCAGCCCGCGCATCGGGGCCAGCAAAGCCTCCGCCCGCTCCTCGATGCCCGCCGGAGCGGCCGCGATAGAGGCCACCGTGGTGGCGATTTCGAGCGCCCCCGAGCGCATGCAGCATCGCCTCCCGCAGACAGCCTATAGCGCTCGCGGCTTCCGCAAAGCCCGCGTCTCAAACCCGGATCGGATCGGTAATCTTGCGGATTGGCATAGCGCTTCTGAACGTGTCGAATTGATCGGGTGCTCTCCAGGTTGGTGGACTACCGCGAACTGGTCGAACAAGCCTGCCGTTCCATCCGGGCCGACCCGCGGCTCGGCCCGGCGATTGGTGTCGCCCGGGCCACCGCGCGCGACCCGCTGAAAGCCGCGTTGACGCTGCTCGTCGGCGAGACTTTCGCCCGGCGCGCGGAGCGTGCCGTGGCCGGGTTCGTCGCCTTCATCGGCCCGCACCGCCTCAGCGGCGACGAGTACGACCGGCTGGCGCACTATGTGCTTTCGGCCGCCCTGACCCGCGGCGTCGGCCCCGAGCGGTTGATCCTCATCGGCGCGACACTCACCACCGTGCGCGCGGCCGTCCTACCAGGACATGCCCACCGCTGAGCGGCGACTCAGCCGACCGTCCCGGCCGGAGCCGAGATCAAGCCGGTCAACTCACCCGTTCCGGGCGATCACGCCTAACCCCCCGTGGCCAGGCTCGGAAACGCACCGGCCGTATCTCGGGAAGGGACGGAAGAATGACCACCGCCGTTGCCCCACCTGGCGACGAGAAAATCCAGCAGGACGTGACGGCGGAAATCCACCGGGACGCCAAGCGGGCGCCGACTCCCTGATCCACCGGTCAGGATCGACCAGCGCCGGGCGCGCGGACGACGCGGGCCCGCTGCTCACACGTCCGGAGGCGGCGCGTCGGAGGGGAAGCGCGACTGGGAGGCGGCCGACGCCCGGCGCCGGCGGTCGTGCCAGTACCAGAGCGTGACAAGGACGACCGCGCCGCCGGCGAGCATCACGATCACGCCGGTCGCCTGGAGGTCGATCCACCAGGGATCGACCTGGATGGCGAACGCAAGGACGGCGCCGAGCGCGATCAGGAAGATTCCCCCGCCGATGCCCACTGCACAAAGCCTCCGCCGCTTGGGGACCGACCCACCGAACGTAGCTCGCCGCGGATACCCCTATCCGCCCTGGTCACCCGGCCCGGGTGGGGTCGCGTCACCCGGTGCCGGCAAAGCGTGGAGGCATGGACAACGACGTCAAGATCGCCGTGATCTACTACTCGGCGACCGGCAACGTGCACGGCCTCGCCGAGGCGCTGGCCGAGGGAGCGGTCAAGGCCGGCGCGCACGTGCGGGTGCGCCGGGTGCCCGAGCTGGCGCCGGACACCGCGATCGACGCGAACCCCGAGTGGCGGGCGCACGTCGACGAGACCCACGACATGGTGCCGGAGGCCAGGCTCGACGACCTGGCCTGGGCGGACGCGTACGCCTTCGGCACGCCGACCCGCTTCGGCATGGTGTCGGCGCAGCTCAAGCAGTTTCTCGACCAGGCCGGCGGGCTGTGGCTCAACGGCGTGCTCACCGACAAGCCGGCCACGGCGTTCACGTCCAGCATCAACCGGCACGGCGGGCAGGAGACCACGCTCGTCTCGCTGTTCAACCTGTTCGCCCACTGGGGCTCGATCATCGTGCCGCCCGGGTACACCGACCCGGTGCTCTACGAGGCCGGCGGCAACCCGTACGGCGTGTCGTGGCCGACCGGCCAGCCACCCGAGCCGCCCGACGAGCAGACCCTGCGGGCCGCCCGGTACCAGGGGCAGCGCCTTGCCGACATCACCCGGCGGCTGACGCCGAAGGAGGAGTCCACCCGATGACGACGACGCTCGTCGACGGTCGCCCGACCGTGACCGTCGCCTCGTACCCCGAGTACCAGCCCGCTCAGCACGCGGTCGACCACCTGTCCGACAACGGCTTCCCGGTCGAGCGGGTGGCCATCGTCGGCACCGGCCTGCGCACGGTCGAACAGGTCACCGGCCGCATGACCGTCGCCCGCGCGGCGCTGTCCGGCGCCGCCACCGGCGCGTGGGTCGGCCTGCTGATCGGCCTGCTGCTGGGCATATTCGCCGGCGGCGACTGGTGGTGGGTGATCGCCACCGCCGTGGTCCTCGGCCTGATCTGGGGCACCGTCTTCGGCGCGGTGGCGCACGCCATGACCGGCGGGCAGCGCGACTTCTCGTCCGTGAGCGGGCTGCGGGCCAGCGAGTACGCGGTCGAGGTCGACTCCGGCCGGGCCGACGAGGCCGTCCGCCTGCTCGACCGCCTGCCACCGCGCCGGTGACGCCGGCGTCAGGACGGTCGGGCGGATCGTCCTGGCGCCGGTCCCGGCGAAACTTCGGCTTGCGTCGTGCCCCGTACCGGCACCGCCGGCATGGCAAGATCGTGGCACATGCCTCCGCCGACCGCCTCCCCACCGCCGCCGGACCCGCACCGCGAGCGCCGGCGGGCGCTGCTGGCCGGGATCGCCGGACGGCTGCGCGAGGTGGGCATCGAGCCCGCGTTCGGCGCGCTGGAGTCCTATCGGGACTTCTACGGCACGCTGCCCGCCGGCACCACCGGGCTGGTCTGCGAGCAGCCGCCGACCACCGCGCGGCTCCAGGTCACCGCCATCCTGCTACGCCACACGCTGCCACCCGGGCACGGCGGCCTCTCCCCCGACCGGCGCTCGTGGGTGCGCGACGCCGACGTGGTCTACGACCTCGACGGCGACGGCGAGCCGGCGTTCGAGGTCACGATGCTCGAAGACCCGGACGACGGCCTGGGACACAGCCGCGACACGTCCGCGCAGCGCACGGCGACCGCCGACGAGCAGGCCGTCGTCGACACGGCCCGGCTCTGGTACGGATACCGGCACACGCTGCGCGGCACCCCGCCCAAGGCCGACCCCCGCCGCGAGCACGCCCGGCTGCGGCGCGAGGTCGAGCGGCGCGACGCGGCGGCGGCAGCTCCCGACCTGCGCACCGACGGTGCCGCCGGCGACCCGCACCGGCTGGACGCCGGGCTGCTGTGCTGGCACTTTCCCCGCGACCGTAGCGGCCGCTACTCCCGCCGCGCGGTGGTGGCGCTCGCGCCGCACGGCGCCGACCCGACCAAACGCGGCCCCTGGCTCACCGCCCGCGCCCGCGACGGCGCCCTCGTGCTCGGCGTCGAGCCGCTAATCGGCGTCAACCAGGACCACCGGTGGGACGCGACGCCGTGGCTGTGGAGCAAGGCCGGCCGGCACGCCACCGCGCACGAGCGGTGGCAGGTGGCGAGCCCGGAAGAGGCGCGCCCGCTCGCCGCGCTCCTCGACGCGCACGACGTCGCCGCCGCGCTGGAGGCCGCTGGCGTCCGCACCGACGCGGAGGTGGCCGGGCTGCTCGACGGCTTCCCGACCCGATACTTCCGCGCCGGGCACACGGACGTGTGGGTGGCCGCCCTCTACGCCGGGCTGGCCCGGTCGGCGCCGTGGCGCTTCGCGGCCGCGTACGACACGTGGCGGCGCGAGCGGGTCGCGCTGGGCCGCCCGGCCGGCGGGCCGGTGCCGCTCTTCGGCCTGACCGGCCTCAACCAGCAGCGGCGCCCGATGCTCGCCCTCGACCTGCGCGGCGGCGCGCCGGAGCTGCGGATGGTCTGGACCGGCAGCAACGCCCGGCTGCCCCGGGCGCTGTGGGAGCGCCCCGCCGACCTGGACGCCGCCCTCGCGGGCCTGGCGAGGCCGGTGCCGACGGCGCCGTGAAGCCACCGGACCCGTCGTGGTCGCACGGGTTGGCCAGTGTCCTGTGTGGGCTGTCGTCGGTGCTGCCGTCGGTGGCCGTGCCCCGCACCCACCACACGACCCGCGCGTAGCGCAGGCCGGTGCGGCTGCCACTGGCCGCGCTGCGCGTGGTCGCGGTCATGGCGGCGCTCTCCGTGGCGGCACCGCTGGCGCGCCGCCAGAAGAGCCGGCTCGCGGTCATGGTGCGGTTGGCGGTGGCGTCGGCCGAGAGCGTGTACGTCGCCCCATCCGACCCGCACCGCGCCTGCCCGCTCGCGGTCACCGCGAACGCCGGCCGCGGTTCTCTCGTGGACGGTACCGGGCTCTCGGGCTCCTCTGTGGACGGCGGCGTGGGATCCTCGCGGGTCGGCCTGGGTGTGGGTGAGGTCGTGGGCTTGGGTGACGTCATGGGCGCGACCGGCGGCGTAGGCGGTCCCGCGGTCGGGATCGGGGTCGGGGACGTCGCCGGCGGCGCGGACCCGCTCGCCAGGTCGGGTGGCGGGGCCGGTTCCCCGGGACGGGTCAGCACGATCACCACCAGCACCGCCACGGCGGCCGCGGCCCCCGCCGCCGCCAGCGCGCCGCGCCGCCGCCGCGCCGGGAACCCGTCGCGGTCGAGCCGGACGTCGGGTGGCCCGGCCGGCCGCCAGGAGACCGCCGGGAGCACCGCGAACGGCACCGCCACGTACCCGGTCAGCAGGGCGGCCGGGCTGAGCAGCGTGGCGCGGCTGGCCAAGCAGCGGGCGCACCCGTCGACGTGGCGCCCGAGCCGCTTGCGCAGCAACGGCGTGAGCCGCCCGTCCCACCCGGGCACCAGCTCGCGCAGCGCCGGGCAGGCCGCCGCCCGCGCCACGAGCAGCACGCCGAGCGCGCGCTCCAGCTGGAACCGGGCCCGGGACAGGCGGGCGTGCGCGTGGTTGCCGGAGACGCCGAGGACCGCGCCGATGTCCACTACGGACAGTCCATGCCGGAGCGCCAGCTCGATCACCTCGCGGTCGCCGTCGCCGAGCCCGGCGGCCGCGGCGTGTACCAGCTCGCGCACCTCCGCCGCCCGCACGCCCGCGCCGAGGTCGGCGGTGTCCGCGCTCGCATCGTCGAGCTCGGCCGGCACCTCCCGCCGCCGGTCCCGGATGTGGCGCAGGCACTCGTGCCGGGCGATCGCGTACAGCCACGGCAGCAGCCGCTCCGGCTCGCGCAGCTGCCCGGCCCGCCGGCCGGCGATGACGAACGTGTCCTGCACCGCGTCGGCGGCCGCGTCCGCGTCGCGCAGCGTCGCCCGGCAGTACGCGTACAGCCGGGGTGCGTAGCGGCGGTAGGCGCCGTCGAGACCCCGCGGGTCGCCGGCGACCATCGCCGCCACCAGCCCGCGGTCGTCCATCTCCGGCACGGTAGCTCGCTCGCGCACCCCGGCTGTCCGGCGCTCAGACCATCAGGTCGCCGATTTCCTCGGCGATGTAGGTGGCGTGGTCGCCCGCGCCGCCGTCGAACTCCTCGCGGTTGACGATCACGGCGATCGCGATGCCGTCGTCGGGGTACACCCGCAGGTGCGCGTCGGACCCGAGCTGCTTGCCGTCCTTGTCCGCGACCTTGTGGCCGCCCTCGGTGTCGAGCGCCCAGCCGTACGCGTAGGACCACCCCTCGTCGCCGCCGTCCCAGATGTAGTCGTCGTCCGCGACGACCTGCCCGGCGATCATCGCGGCGCCGAACCGGGCCATGTCCCGCACGCTGGACTCCAGGCCCCCGCCAAGCGTCTTCCACGTGGTGTCGTCCGGCGCCACCTCGTCGTTGTCCGCGCCCTCGTAGAGCTTGGCGCGGCGCACCGGCTCGCCGATCCCGTAGGGCTCCTCCTGGCGGAGCGTGGTCAGGCCGAGCGGCTCGCTGATCTCCTGCCGCACGAGGTCCTTCACGCCGGCGCCGGTGGCCTCCTCCAGCGCCGCGCCGAGGATCGTGTAGCCGTGCGTGCTGTACAGGTACGAGTCGCCGGGCGTGCACGCCGTCGACACCCCGCCGCCCTCGGTCCACGACCGCAGCGGGTCGGCGTCGAACTCCCCGACCACCGCCTGCGCGTCGCTGTACCAGGACTGCGCCATGTTGTCGTCCGCCGCCTTCTCCACCTCGAACTGCTCCGGGTCGGTCGCCTCCAGGGACGACTTCGGGTGGCCGGCGTAATGGCGCACGCATCCCCTGTTGCCGGCCAGCTGCTCCAGAGTCGCCTGGTGCTTGTCATCCAGCGGTTCGTAGTAGGAGTTCGCCGTCTTGTGGCGGTCAACGTCGCCGTCCGGCTTCTCGTCCAGGCGAAGCGTGAGCGCGCCGCCGACCGCCTTGCTCACGGAGGCCCACCGCAGCACGTGGTCGGCGTCCATCAGGATGTCGCCTGCGATGTCCGCCTTGCCGAAGCCGCGCGTGTACCGGAACACCCCGTTCTCGATGACCGCCACGGCGATCCCCGGCACGTCGTCCTCGCCCATCTCCCCGGCGATGAGGGCGTCCACGTCCGGCCGCAGCCGCCAGTCGGGCTTGTCGCTGTTCTGCCGCCAGATCGAGGCGTACTTCACGCCGGTCGAGGTCTGGTAGCGGCCGACGAAGATCTGCCGGTAGCCCTGGTCCACGTTCAGGTGCCAGTTGTTCCCGAACTGGTGGGCGGTCATCTCCCGCCATCCGCGCCAGCGACGGTCGTTCGCGTTCTCCACCCAGATGCCGCCGAAGAGCTGCTTGGCCCCGCTCAGGGCGGAGTCGAACGAGAGCATCCGGAAGCCGTCGGCGTCGTATTCGCCGAACGCGGCGGCGTACTGGGCGTTGTCGAAGTCGCCGTGCAGGTGCCAGTCCAGCCCTTCGGGGTTGTCCAGGAACACGACGCTGTAACGGATGCCGCCCAGGTCGCGGTACATGTCGAAGTCGATCGGCATCCGCTCGGCCCGCCGCTGCTCCTGCTCGCGCGCCGCGAGCTGGGCGAGCGTCAGCCCGAACCAGGAGAACGAGGTGAGGCCCTCGACGTTCTGCACCCACGCCGCGGCGAAGTACCCGGCGCCGTCCACGCTGTAGATCTCCCGGTCGACCAGGCGTAGGCCGTCCGCCTTCGCCTTGGCGGCCGCCGCCTCGTACTCGGCCTTGGTCATCCGCGGCTCGACCCGCCAGTCCCGGCCGTCGAGGTTGTCCTGGACGACGCTGGCGAACCACGGCTCCCCACCGAAGCCGTCGGCCTCGATGTCGACCGGCAGGGCGCCGATCTGCTTCCACTCGTCGATGTCCCGCGCGAACTCCTCTTCCGTCCGCTCCCGCCGCTCGACCCAGTCGACCTCGTTCGGGTCGAAGACGGCGGACGGCTGGCCCGGGTGGGCGCTCGCCACCGGCCCACCGGCGACGAGCGTGGCGGCGAGACCGGCCAGCGCGAGGCCGGCGACGGCGAGGCGGCCGCGGCGGCGTAACCGGCGCGCCCGCCGCCAGGCCTGCGAAAGATAGATCATGATCCCTCCAGGTGTCGTTGGGGTTGACACCGGAACGAGACCCGCGCCCGGTGGCCACCAACACCTTTCGCCTGTCGCCAACCCGACACCGGCCATTGAACTCAGGCAATGGGATACATAGGATGTCCTATGTGAAGCGAATCGGGATTGGTCTGCTTTGTGGTGTTCTGGTGGCAGTGACCATGGCGCCGCCGGCTCGCGCGGCCTTGCCGCACACGGTGCTATTCGACCGGGACACGTTCGGTGCCGGGTGCTACCGGATCCCGGCGCTGATCCGTACCAAGGCCGGCACACTGCTGGCGTTCGCGGAAAAGCGGATCTCCGGCGCCGCGTGGTGCCACGACGTCGGCCACATCGACCTGGTCATGCGCCGGTCCACCGACAACGGGCGCACCTGGCAGCCGCCGCTCTCCCAGCCACCCACGGTCGTGCTGGAGGGCACCGACGCCGACCCGGCCGCGCCCGCGACCCGGGGCAATCCGGCGCCAGTCGTCGACCAGGCCACCGGCGCGATCCTGCTGTTGAGCACGTTCAACACAAGCACGAGCGACGCGGTGCGCACGCCGTACATGCAGGTCAGCACCGACGACGGCGTCACCTGGAGCCGGGCGCGCAGCCTCGCCGCCGCCATCGACAAGCCCGACTGGGGCTGGTACGCGACCGGTCCCGGCCACGGCATCCAGCTGCGCCGCGGTGCCCACGCCGGGCGGATCGTGGTCGGCACCAACTTCTCCGACGGCGCCGGCCGCAACGGCGCCCAGCTCGTCTACACCGACGACGCCGGCGCCACCTGGCACATCGGCGCGCAGGACATCCGCCCGAACGACACGATCGTGCCGCAGGAGCTGAGCCTCTTCGAACGCGCCGATGGCACCATCTACGCGGCCGCGCGCGACAACAGCCAGTCCGCCGACGGCGTCAACCGGGCGTTCGCGCTCAGCCGCGACGGTGGCGAGACGTTCGCCGCGCCGTTCGCGAACGTGCCGGGCCTGACCGCGGACGCCGTACAGGGCGCCACGCTCGTCATCCGGTCCACCGCCGACGGCGACCGGTACAACCGCGTGCTCTTCACCGCGCCGACCCATCCCACGCTGCGGCAGGACATCCGCGTCCGCACCTCGTGGGACGAAGGCGCGCGCTGGCAGACGCCCCCGCAGGGCACCGACGTCACCGCGGATGCCTACTCTGGATACTCGGACCTGGCGCTGCTGGGCGGCGGCGAGATCGGCCTGCTGTACGAGGGCGGCACCGTCGACGCCCGCGACGAGGTGCGCTTCGCCCGCTTCACCGAGGCGGCGCTCGGCCTGCCCGACGGCGCCACCGGTCCGACCACGCCCGACGTCTCCGGCCGCGGCAACGACGCGTACCTGCGCGGCTCCCCCACCCGGGTGGCCGGCCGCTTCGACAACGCGCTCGACCTCGACGGCACCGACGACTTCGTGCAGCCGCCGTTCGCCGAGTCGCTCGCGATCGGCGGCGGCGACTTCACCGCCACGATGTGGGTGCGGTACGGCGCGAAGCAGACCGACCAGGCGCTGCTGTGGGCGTACAACCAGGGCACCAGCGTGTCGCAGGTATGGCTGCGCGCCGAGCCGGGCGCCAACCGGATCCGCGGCTGGCTCCAGACGGCGAACGGCAGCGCCCAGGTGGTGTCCGCGCAGGCGTACGACGACAGCGCCTGGCACCACGTCGCCCTCCAGCGCGCGGGCACCACGCTCCGCCTCTTCGTCGACGGCACGCAGGTGGGCTCGGTCACTTCGCCGGCCGGCACGGTCAGCCCCGACCGTCCATTCCGGATGTACGCCGGCCAGCGCCTCGACGGCACCCAGCGGCTCGACGGGACGCTCGACGAACTGCGCGTGTACCGGCGAGCGCTCACCGTCACCGAAGTCCGGGACATCTGGCAGACCAACCGCACCGACGTCAGCGGGGCGGTGCTCCGCCTCCCGTTCTGACACCTCGGGGCGGCGGCGCGTGGTGACCGTGTGGCAGACTCGCGCACTTATGAGCACCCAACAACTTCAGAGCCTGCAAACTCTCATCGTGCGGCAGCGGATCCGCATGATGGTCAACCAGTACGAGGTGCACGCGGCCGGTCCCGACGGGTCCGAGGCCGGGCTTATCGCTTTCGCCCAGCAGAAGCGGATGGCCTTCAAGGAGCAGGTCACCCTCTACTCCGACGACACCAAGCAGCAGCCGGTGCTCGGGTTCAAGGCCCGCAAGGTGATGGACCTCGGCTCGGCGTACGACGTGACCGACCCGTCCGGCGCGGCGATCGGCGTGTTCCGCAAGGACTTCAAGCGGTCGCTGCTCCGCTCGACCTGGATCTTCGAGCAGCCGGGCCTGCCGGCCGCGACCGGCCAGGAGCGCAGCCAGCTCGTCGCGATCCTGCGCCGCTTCATGGACTCGCTGTCGTGGCTGCCGTACCACTTCGACTTCGTCTTCGAGGGCGAGCAGCCGGCGTTCTCCGTGGTGAAGAAGTGGGGCCTGCGCGACAAGTACGTCGTGACGATCCACGACCCGCGCCTCGACCGGCGGATGGTCATCGCGATGGCGGTGGGGCTGGACGCGCTCCAGAGCCGCTGAAACTCCGTTGCCACAACGGATCGCACGGCTTACGTTACATAGCAACAGCTTGTGGCTAGCTGCGGCCGGCGCCCCTCGCGGGCGCTGGCCCCGCCGCGGCCGGCGGACTCCTCTCTCGCCCGCCGGCCGCCATCGGTTTCACTCCACTGTGGAGTGTAGGCGCGCGGCGCGCCGCGCCAGATAGCGCTGCTCCGGCTCGTTCGCGGTCATCCGCGCGGCCTTCAGATAGGCGGCCCGTGCGGCCGCCGGCTCCCCGGCCCGTTCCAGCAGATGGCCGCGGACGGCCTCGAGCCGGTGGGTGTGTGCCATCCGCTCGTCCACGTCGAGGGTGCCGGCGACGGCCAGACCCGCACGCGGGCCGTGCACCATCGCCACCGCGACCGCGCGGCTCAGCGTGACCAGCGGTCCGGGCGCCACCTCGGCCAGCACCTCGTAGAGCGCGAGGATCTGCGGCCAGTCGGTGCGTTCGGCGGTGGGCGCCTCGTCGTGCACGGCGGCGATCGCGGCCTGGAGCTGGTACGGCCCGACCGGCCCGGTGCCCAGGGTCGCGGTGAGCAGACCGACCCCCTCCCGGATCGCGGCCGCGTCCCAGCGAGACCGATCCTGCTCGTCGAGCGGCACGAGCGCGCCCTCGGCGTCGGTGCGGGCGGCCCGCCGGGCGTCGGTGAGCAGCATCAGCGCGAGCAGGCCGGCCACCTCGCCCTCGCCGGGCAGCAGCCGGCGCAGCAGCCGGGCGAGGCGGATCGCCTCGGCGGTCAGGTCGGCGCGCCGCGCCGTGTAACCCTCGTTGAAGATCAGGTAGAGCACGTGCAGCACCACGCCGAGCCGCGCGCCGCGCTCCGGGGCGGGCGGCAGCGTGAAGCGGGCGCCGGCCTCGCGGATCTGCCGCTTGGCCCTCGTGATCCGCTTGGCCATCGTCCCCTCCGGCACCAGGAACGCGGCCGCTGTCTCCGCGGTCGTGAGCCCACCGACCGCGCGCAACGTCAGCGCGAGCTGCGACGGCGGCGAGATCGCGGGATGGCAGCAGAGGAAGAGCAGGACGAGGGTGTCGTCCGGGTCGTCGGGCCGGTGTTCCGCGGGATCCAGGGCCACCGCGACCTCCCGCTGGCGGCGGGCGCTGTCCGCCCGCCAGTGGTCCACCAGCGCACGGGTCGCGACGGTCGACAGCCACGCGCGCGGCCGCTCGGGCACGCCCTCGACGGGCCACCGCCGGGCGGCCGCGAGCAGCGCCTCCTGCACCGCGTCCTCGCACGCGTCGAACTGGCCGTACCGCCGCGCGAGCGCGCCGAGGACCCGCGGCGCGAGGTCGCGCAGCAGGTCCTCGAAGGCGGCCGGGCCGGTCACCCTTCCATGATCCGACGGACCTCCATCGGGTACTCGGTGTAGGCCACCACCCGCGACGCGATCTCCAGGGCCCGCTCCTCGGTCGCCTCGACGATCCAGTAGCCGGCGAGCGACTCCTTGATCTCGGCGAACGGCCCGTCGGTCGGCGCCGGCGCCCCGTTGTGGAAGCGCACGGTCGTGGCCCGGCTGGGGTCCATCAGCTTGTGCGAGGCGACGACCTCGCCGGCCTCCTTCAGCTCGGCGTCCATCGTGACCATCAGCTCGTGCAGGCCTTTGACCCACTCCGGCGAGCGCCCCTCCAGCGACGCACCCAACCCGCCGAACATCATGATCATGTACTTCATCGTGTCTCCCTGGCTCCGGCGCCCCGGACGGGCGCGTGCCCCGTGGTCGGAGCCGCCACCCGCGTTCTGGACATGCCTTCTACGGTTTTCTGGGCCCGCACCCCGTTCTACGGTTTCTGGGCCAGCAACCGCCGAAGGGCGGCGCCGCACCGGTGGGCGTAGAGGCGCTGGAAGGGCGGCACCAGCGGGCCGGCGAGCCACACCCACCAGCGCACCGGGCGGCTGAACGCGACCACCTCCAGCCACACCGCGCCGTCCCCGTCCAGGGTGACGACGAACGCCTCCTCGCCGCGCAGCGGGTGTCCGGTGGTCGTGCCGTATCCCCAGCCGGCCCGCCGCTCCCCTTCCTCGGCCCAGACCACGACGCACGGCGCGGTCATCCGGATCGGGCCGATACCGGGCCGCGCGGTCACGGCGCCGCCGGTCGCGGCACGGGGTGCGGACGCCCGGATGGGCACGCCCATCGCCGCGTGCATCCGCCAGGTGAACACAGCCTCCACCGCCCGCGCGAACGCCGTCTCGCCCGCGCCCACCCGCGTCCGGTAGCGCAGGTGGCGATATCCCGCCGGCAGTGGTCCGCGCCGGGTGGCGCCCTTCTCCGGGTACGTGGTCGTCAGCCCCACTCGCTGCCCCTTCCCATCCGCTGCCAGGCGACCAGGGCGCAGAGCGCGAAGCCGAGCGCGTTGGCGAGACCGTGTGTCGCGACCATCCAGGAGATCGGCAGGTGTGGCAGGCCGGTGGCCCGGCCGAGCGCCCAGTCGAGGGCCAGGAGCATCGTCACTCCGAGCGTGCACGCCGACGTGACGAGCAGCCCACCCGTGACCGATGCGGCCCGGCCGCGCGTAACCGAGGGCGTCTGGTCGCTCCGGGCCGGCACGGCCCCGCCGCTCGGGGCCGGCGCCGCCGCCCCGCCGCACGTGACCGAGGGGGTCCGGTCGCTCGGGGCCGGCGCCGCCCCGCCGCCCGTGACCGACGCGGCCCGGCCGCTCGGGGCCGGCACGGCCCCGCCGCGCGTAACCGACACGGCCCCATCGCGGGCCAGCCGCCAGGTGAGTGCGGCGACCAGCCACATGCCGGCGGTGAGCACCGCGGCGCCGGCCAGCTCGACCCACTCGCTCGTGAAGAAGCCGACGAAGACGACCGCCACGCCGGCCGGCACGGAGATCGCGGCGAGGCGCCCGGCCGGTCCGTCGCCGTCGAGGCCGCAGACCAGGCCGGCGACGAGCGCGGCCGCGAAGCCGGCGTAGTGGAAGTGCGCGACGGTCAGCGCCAGCACGTCGAGGTCGAACCCGAACAGCCGGTAGCCGGCCCGCTCCGCCACCAGCGCACTCCCCGCGACCGCCGGCGCGACGAGCGCGGTAGCGGCGGCGACCAGCCGCGGCCCCGCCATCACCCGGGCGAGGCCCACGCCGCCGCCAGGGCCCGCGGGACCGGCGGGGACCGCGACGGCGGCGGGGGCCCGGCGCACGGCGGAGACCAGGCGGGCGGCCGGGATCCAGCGCGCGGAAACCAGGCGGGCGGCGCTGGTCGCCAGCGCGGCGGTGGCCGGAACGTAGGCGGCGGCCAGCGACGCCGCCAGCCAGCCGCGCGGCAGCCACACCGACGCCGCGGCCGGCGCCGCCGCGAGGAGCCACAGCCGGCGCACACCGGCCAGGCCCGGCGCCGCCAGCAGCCGCAGGCCCAGCGGCATCACCAGCAGCAGGCCGGCACATATCAGCAGGTCGAGCAGCGCGCGGCTCCACGCGCTCACGAACGCACCTTTCGCACCAGCCACAGCAGGTCGTTGGTGATCGGGCGCATGCCGGGCAGCCGGCTGAGGCGGATCAGCCGCCCGACGAACGGGGTCGCCAGGTCGACGAGCCGGCGGGTGCGATCCTGCTCGTACGACATGTCGTGCACCCAGTGCAGCGTCAGCGCCAGGTAGCCCAACCACAGCAGCTCGGGCAGCTCGGCCCGCACCTGGCGGTCGACCGCGGGCTTGGCGCCCTCGACCACCTCGCGGAAGAGGTCGATCGCCGCGTCGCGGGCTCCGGCGGACTCGTCGCTGAACGGGCTCGACGGCGACCTCGGGTTGATCGCCACGCCGACGAAGGAGCCGGCGAAGTCGTGGTACGGCCCCATCACGGTGATGCCGGCGTGCAGCACGCCGCGCAGGCGGTCGGTGAAACCCCGGTGGCGCAACGCCTCGGCGGACTCCTCCCGGTGGCGGCGCTGGATCTCCGCGTAGAACTCCTGGACGAGATGGTCCTTGGAGCGGAAGTAGTAGTACGCGTTGCTCACCGAGAGGCCCGCCGCGTCGGCGATCGCCCGCATGGTGGTGCGCTCGTAGCCACGCTCGGCGAAGAGGCGCAGCGCGGTCTGGACGATCAGCTCGCGCGTGCGCTCACCGTGGGCGGGTGACGCCCCGGACGGCTCGGACACCCAAGACACCTCCGGATTTGAACATGTTCAAATCACGCTCACCGTAGCCCCGGATTTGAACATGTTCAAGCGTGGCGGTGCTCACCCGCGGGCCCCACCCACCCGGCGGCGTGCGGCTACGACTACGGCGGAGGGAGGTACGGCACGCGGATCGTGAGCGGCGCGCTCTGCGCCGACTCCAGACCCCGCCCGTCGACCGCCGCCACCGTGAGCACCTGTGTCGTGGCCTGTGGCAGGGCCAGCGCGATCCGCGTCGTGTCCGCGGTGGCGAGCACCTCCGCGCCGCGGTAGACGCGGTACGAGACCGCGGGTTCGCCACCGGGCGGCTGCGTCCACTCCAGCGTCACCACACCGGTCAGCGGATCGCCGGACACCATGCGCAAGTCGGCGGGGCGGGTCGCGCGTCCGGCGGGGCCGGGCGGCGTGGTGACGCCCACCGCCGCGCTCGCGCCGCTCCGGCCGCACTCGCCGGCGAGGGTCGCGGCCACCCGGAGGGAGTACGCCGTCGCCGACGCAAGTCCACTCAGGACGGTGCTGGTGCCGGCGCTCACGCCCACCGCCGCCCCCGTACCGTCGTAGATCGTGTAGCCGGAGGCCGCCGCGTCGTACACCCAGGAAAGCCGCACCGACGACGCGGAGAGCGCGGTGGCGGTGACCGCGGCCGGGCGCGGCGGGCGGGCCTGGCACGCGGCGGTGGATCCGCCCACCGCGACGGCGGGTGACTCGTTGCCACGCGCGTCGAGCGCGGCGACCTGGAAGGTGTAGTGGTCGGCGTGGTAGAGCCCACGCACCACAGTGGACGTCCCCGCGGTGGTGGCGACACGGCGGCCCGCGTCGTAGACGGCGTAGCGCGCGGCGCCACCCGCCGGCGGCTGCCACGCGAGCGCGAGCGTCGTGTCGGTGGCGGCCGTCACCGCGGCGCCGGTCGGCGGGGCGGGCGCGCCGCCCACCCCCGGCGCGGTCGTGACGGTGACCCGCAGCGGCGGCGGCATGGGGCCGAAGCAGCCCGGGAGGTGGGTGACCTCGAACGTGTACGTGGTGGCCGGGCTGAGCCCGCCGACACGCACCCCGGACCCGTCGGTGGAGATCGGGCCGGCGGGCGCGCCACGCACGATGTTCGTGCCCGGATCGCCGTTGCCGGTCCAGGTCAGCGTGACCGCCGACGCGGTGACGCCGGATGCCACGAGGCCGCTCGGGTGCGCCGCCGGACACGTCGGGGGCACGCCCGAAATGCCGATCCACCGGCTGATCGGGGCCGAGTGCGGCGACTCGCGGCCCGCGCCGTCCACGGCCGTGACCGTGTACGTGCGGGTGCGCGCGAAGCCGAGGTTGGTGAGCTGCGCCGAGGTGGTCGTGTTGCGGGTGATCTCGACGTCGCCCTCGTAGACGCGGAAGGCGCGGGCGCGCTCGCCCGGCGGCTGCCGCCAGGTGAGTACCGCCGTCTCGCCACCGCCCACCACGCTGAGGTCGGTGGGCGCGGGCAGCGTGCCCGCCCCTGGACCCACCACGCCGCCGAGAGCCAGGATCGCCGCCGCCAGGACTCGCATGCCGTCCCCCACAAAAAAAGCCACCGGGAACAGCTATCGAAATATGCGAATGTAGTGTCTGTCAAGCTAACGGGGCTGGCTCACCCAGTCCCACGCCCGGCGCAGGCCCTCCTGGAGCTGCTCGCCGACCGGGCGGTCGGCCTCGGCGGCGACCGGGTCGGCGCTCGGCTCGCGCAGCTCGGTGCCGGGCACGGCCAGCACGACACCGCCACGGCGCAGCTCGGCGATCTGGTCCCGGCCGGCGAAGCGGTGCCCGTCCGGCGTGCGCACGATCAGGCCGTGGAAGATGTCCGGCCCCTCGTCGGCGAGGACGTGTGCGACCTCGCCGGCGAGGATGCCGTTGCTGTCGTGCACGGGCACACCGTCGGGCAGGACGGTGTATGCCACCGGTTCGCCGAGTTCTTCCACGCCCTGACCGTACCCAGTGATCTCCGCGGCTAACCGGCCCAGACGGCCTCTTCCTGGTCGAGGAAGGCGAGCGTCACCGCGGCGAACAGCGGCGACATGAAGAGGTTGTAATGCGTGAGGCCGGGAAGGATCGCGAGCGCGTGGCCGCCCTTCGGCCGCCCCTCGCCCATCCAGCCGCCGTCCCGCAGGCCGCCGTCGAGCAGCTTGAAGACCTCGACGAAATGGCTCGGCGGGGCCATGTCGGCGTCCGCCGCCACGATCAGCGTGGGCACCCGCAGCCCGCGCACCTCCTCGGTGAGGTCGAAGTCCTGCGCCATCGCCTCGCCGATCTTGTCGAGCAGCCGCGGGAAGTCCTCCGGGCGCGGCGCGACCTTCACGTACGACTGGTACATCGGCGTGTCCTTCATGAACTCCGCCGCCGCCGCGCTGACCTGGCCCTGCTGCTCGCGCATCTCCGCGGGGATCGCGTCGGTGCGCACGTGCGCGGAGGCGGAGACGAGCCGGCCCACCTTCTCCGGGTACCGCACGGCGGTCTGGAGCGCCACCCCGCCGCCGAGCGAGTAGCCGACGACGTCGGGGCGGTCAAGGCCCAGGTGGTCGATGAGGGCGGCGACGTCGCCCGCCATCAGCGCGATGTCGATCGGCCGGTCGATGTCGGCGGTGCGGCCGTGGCCCTGTAGGTCGACCAGGATCACTTGGTGGCGCTCGGTGAGCGTGGGCAGGATCGGGCCGAACATCTCGCCGGTGCCGAGGCCGCCGTGCAACAGGATCAGCGGCCGCCCGGTGCCGTGCGTCTCGTAGTAGAGGCTGATCCCGTTGACGTCGGCGTACCGGCCGGTCGTGGTGTCACTCATGGTGCCGCTCCTCGGAGTCGATGATCGTCTTATCGTGACCGGTCAGACTCTCCGGGAGCCGCCGACTCATCGGTCGGTGAAGTTTCCCGCCGTCGCGCCGCCGCTCGTGCCGTCGCTCGTCGTGCCGCCCGCGGGCGTGCTCATTCCGCCGCTGGTCGCGTCGCCGGTGGTGGTCGGCGCCACCTTTCCGTCACCGGTGTCCCGGTTTGTCCGGCGGCGCACGCTGGCCGGGCCGGCGGTGCCGCCGGTGGTGGTCACCGCGCCGTGGCCGCGCGTCGGGCCACCGTCGCGCAGGATCTCCTCGTCCAGGGTTTCGCCGCTCTCACCAGGGGTTCGCTCAGACATGCGTCCGGCATACCCGCCGCCGTCCCCGGTAACCGCGGCCGCACTGGGTATGACCCAGCTATGGAGATCAGTGGCAGATACGGGTTTCACGCGCCGTCCGAGGTGGTCTTCAACAACCTCACGGACCCCGACCGGGTACACCGGTGGCTGCCCCTCGGCGTGTACCTGGAGCGGCGCGGTCCCGACCGGGTGCGCCTCGTGGCGCCGCTCGGTTCGACGGAGTGCGAGGTCGACGCGGTGGCCGAGGACATGCTGCTGACGTTGCGGTCGCTCGAGCCGCCGCACGTGCGGGGCACCGCCCGCGTCGAGGACGACGCGGCGGGCGGCAGCCGGGTGCACGTGGTCGTCAGCGCCGACGGGGCCGACCTCGACCCGGCAGACGTGCGGGACGTGCTCGACGAGAGCATGCGCCAGCTGTGCAGCGACGTGGACGACAACTTCAACACGGGCTGAGCGCCGCCGCCACGTAGGCTCGCGACCATGGCGGGTCGCGGGGTGGACCGGCAACGCTGGGTGGTGGACACCTTGGCCGTCCGACCGGCCGGCCGGCTGCTCGAGATCGGCTGCGGCGGCGGCACGGCGACGGCACTCGTCGCCGAGCGGCTCACCACCGGGACCATCCTGGCCGTCGACCGGGCGGCGAGCGCGGTGCGCCAGACCCGCGAGCGAAACGCCGCACACGTCGCCGCCGGCACCGTCGAGGTCCGGCAGGCCGACATCGCGGCGACCGAGCTGCCGGAGGGGTCGTTCGACACGGTCTTCGCGGTAAACGTGAGCCTCTTCTGGCTGGCCACGCCGCCCGGCCTCCTCGACCGGATCGGCCGGCTCCTCGCACCCGGCGGCACCCTCCACGTCTTCGCCGAACGCCCCGCCCACGCGGCCGTCGAGGCCATCGCCGCCCAGGTGGCGGACGCCCTGCGGACGAGCGGCTTCCACCCCGTCGGCGCCACGGTGCGCGACACCCGCGCCGCCGTGGTGGGCGGCTCCCCCGGCGAAGGTGTGTGGTCACCGCACTAGAGACCCTTCGGAGTCGAGGTGGCTTCGACCCCTGAATCCCTGTTCAGACAGAGATGTGAGCTACCGCGACGTCCGTCGTGGTCCAGACCGTCGCGCGGGGTCCCCGGGGGAACGTGGAGCGCGGCGGAGCGTTTTCTTGGGGTGCGTTTCCCGCGGCCTCACCCGTCCGCCGTTGGTCGCGCTAACCCTGCGCGCAAGCGGCGGGGGAGAAGGGGGCGGCCGGATTGAGGTCGCGCCACACGGCGGTCAGCATTTGTCCACAATGTCTGTTCCCGGATCGGCAATCTGGGAAAGCGGCGGGTTTTCGTCGCCGCGAGTAACCGCCACAACGGTGTAAGCGGCGCGAAATTCCAGATCTAGGAGAGTTGGGGCGCTATTTCAACCCCAAGTCTCCTAGATCTCGAAGTCCCGACCTCTGGGCTGGTGACGGTGCGTCAGGATGGCAGGGCTTGTCTCGCGGACCTGGCAGTGGACGGCCGGGGATCTCGGCGAGCGCTGCGAGCCGCCGGCCGGGAACGGTGCCCGCGGGAGCATACGGTCCGCAGCTGACGCCGACGTGGGCAATATGCCTCGAAGAAAACGCCACCACGGACCGCGACCCTGACTCCGAAGCTTCCCTATCGCGGCACGGGGCCGGTCGGGTCGGTGGGTGACGGGCCGGGTGCCGGCGGGGGCACGGGTGCGGGGTCGGGTGGCGGCCCCGGCGGTGGCGGCTCGACCGGGGACGGCGGCCGCGGCGGCGGACCGGGCTGCGGCGGCGCCGGTGGGTCGGTCACAGATCTCATGCCTTCCAGTACCCCGGCCGAGCGCTCCCTACCCGGCGTCGCGCCACGGGTCGTGGCCCACCGCCATGAGGCTGTGCCGCCACGGCTCCTGGTCCACCTGGTCGGCCGGCCGCTGGGAGAGCCGCCGGTTGATCAGCTCGGTCACCTCGCGCATCAGGCCGACGTCCGCGGTGGTCAGGTCGACCCGCCGCTTGCCCAGCACCTGGAGGACCCGGTTGCCGAGATCGGTGACGTCGACGCCGGGTTCCGAGTCGTACGTGTCGTTTAGCGCCGTCTCGGCCAGCAGCCAGTCCCGCAGCTGGGGCGACGTCATGTTGACCGCACGGTGAAACTCCTGCCACACGCGTTCCAGCTCCGGATTGACAACCGCCATGTGTGGTCACCCCCTCATGCCACCCGTACCCCGTCGGGCGCTTCGCAACCGCCCGCCATGCTTACCCGGTGCGTGGCGTGCTGGCCGGCTTCGCGGCCATCTGGGTGGTGACGCTGGTCGGCTATCTCGTCGGCCGGTACGAACTGCTCGGCCCGTCCGCGCCGACCGTGCTCGCCCGGCTCGTGTTCTTCGTCGCCGCGCCCGCGCTGCTGCTCACCACCCTGGTCCGCTCGTCGCCGGGGGACGTGTTCACCGGGGCACTCGCGGCGTTCGTGCTCAGCACCGTGCTGGTCGCCGGCGCCTACTTGGCGATCATGCTGCTGGCGCACCGCAAAAAGGACAGACCGGACGCCGGCACGCTCACCGTCGGCACGCTCGCCGCTTCCTACGTCAACGCCGGCAACCTGGGCATACCGGTCGCCGCATACGTACTCGGCGACGTGTCGTTCATCGCGCCGGTGCTGCTCTTCCAGACGCTGCTCGCCGCGCCGATCGGGCTGGCCGTGCTCGACGTCACCACCGGCGGCCGACGGCCCTCCCCGCGCGCGCTCGCGATGCTGCCGCTGCGCAGCCCGCTCACGCTCGCCTCCGCCACCGGCATCCTCATCGCCACGACCGGTTGGCGGCCGCCGGAGGAGGTGCTGCGCCCGTTCGACCTGGTGGCCTCGTCGGCGGTGCCGCTGGCACTGCTCGCGCTCGGCATGTCGCTGCGCGGCAGCCGCCCGTTCACCGCGGGCGAGGACGGCCGCGACCGCTACACCGCGGTGGCGCTCAAGGTGCTCGGACAGCCGCTCATCGCCTACCTGATCGGCCGCTACGCCCTGGGCCTGACCGGGCCGGCGCTGCTCGCCGCCGTCGTCACCGCCGCCCTGCCGACCGCGCAGAACGTCTTCGTCTTCGCCAGCCGCTACGACCGCGCCGTATCCCTCGCCCGCGACGCCATCGTCCTGAGCACCATCGCCGCGGCCGCCACACTCGTCCTCGTCGCGGCCTGGCTGGGCTGAAAAACAGGGGCTCCGGGTACCGCGGCTGTCACGGCACGACGGTGATCGGCCAGCGGCCCAGCCGGACCAGGCGGCTGGCGACCGAGCCGGCGAACGCGTGGTGCGCCTGGGTGGACGCGCCGACCACGACGATGTCGGCCTTGACCTCGGCGGCGACCTGGCGCAGGCAACCGTACGCGTCGCCGCGGCGGGACACGAAGCTGACCGGGATCCGCATCTCCTCGGCCATCTGCCGGATCTCCCCGCGGAGGCCGGCCTCCACCTCCTGGTGGGTGGCGTCCAGCATGGGCGTGGCGCCGGGGATCGCCCAGGCCCAGGGCTGCACGGGCGCCGCGTACGCCACGACCAGCCGGCAGCGCTGCCGCCGGGCGAGGCCGCAGGCGTACGCGGCGGCGCGCATCGAGGTGTCCGAGCCGTCGACGCCGACGAGGATCACGCGCGGTCCGTCGGTGCCGCGCTCGAACGGTGGCGGCGCCCAGCGTGGCCCGTACTGCTCGACAGCTGGTGCGACACCGTCCGCTCCCCTCGCTAGTGCCCCGCTACGCCAACGGGATCCTCCGCCGGGGCGCTGGAGACGGAGTCGAGGCTGGTGCGCAGCGGTGCCGGCTTGAGCAGCGCGGCGGCGATCACGCCGAGGACGCCGATCGCGGCCGAGATGAGGAAGATGTGACCGGTCGCATCGCCGTACGCGGCCCGCACGATGTGCCGCACGGTCTCCGGCAGCGCGTCGAGGTTGAGCGTGCTCGCTCCCCCGCCGCCCGACGTGGGCAGGCCGGCGGCGGCCAGGTCGTGGGTGACGCGGTGGCCGAGCGCGAGCTCTCCGGCGTGATCGCGGGACGGCTACCGGCCGCGCCGGACGGCCCGCTGCGCGCCAGGCTGCTGGCCGCCACCTTCCTCGCGGCCGTTCGGGTGGCCAACCAGGAATGGCTGGAGCACCCGGAGGTCCCACTCGTCGACCTGGTACGCCAGGCGCTCGCCACGACCGCCGAGCCGTTCGTCTGAGCGGGCCCGGCCCCGGTCCACGATCAGCAATGCCAGGTTGGCGGCGAGCACGGCGCCGACGATCGCGGTGAGCGCCCCCGCCACGCCCTCGATCGCGTGGCCGCCCAGCCAGGCGCCGGCCGGGCTCCAGGCCAGTGCCCCCACGAGGCCGCCGTACCGGAGGCGCGGGCTGGCGTCGCGCCGCACCCAGGCCAGGTACACGCAGAGCCCGGCCGCGATCCCCGACGCCACCGCGGCGAGACCGGTGCTCGCGATCAGCTCCGGCCGCATGCCCGCCACCACCAGGATCGCCAGGAACCATCCGCCGAGCCCCACCCCGACCGCCGCCAGCGTGCGCAGCAGCACGCTCGCCACGACCCCGAACCCACCGCGCCGCCACACCCACAGCGCCATCCCGCCGAGCACCGCCAGTGAGAGCAGCGCGCCACCGGCCAGGACGGCGAGGATCATCCGAGCGATCGCCGGCATCGGAATCCCGCCCTTCTCGCCACCATGACCTGAGTCTGGAATCGACGCGCCGGCGAATCGATGGTGCCTGCCACCGTCTTGGGGTAGGGACAACCCCACCTCCACGCCCAGGGGTCGCATGTTGCCCGCGGGAGAAAAGTCCCCTACCGTGGCGCGGGTTTATACCTGTGCTCCCATATTTGTGCGTGTTTGGGGGTACACAGAACGTGAGGGTGTGATCCAGAATACATTTCCTGCGGCCTGGCCGGGACGCAGGAGGCGGACCCACATGGAGGCGACGTGGAGCAACCGCGTTTCGTGCGCCTGATGGCCATCGCGGGCATGGCGTGGCTCGCAATCTTCGCCGTGCTCACGGGCCTGAGCCAGGACTCGGAGACGCTGGCCCGCTTCGTCGCCAACGTGGTGTACCTCGTACCCCTGGTACTACTGGTCCCGCTCTGTTACTTCGCCGCGCGGCGCGCCCGCGGCCGGCTCCGGTCGGCCTGGTGGCTGCTCGCGCTCTCCAACCTGCTGTGGCTGGTCGGCGAGCTGATCTGGACCGTCTACGCCTACACCCGGCCGGGCGGCGCCCCGTCGCCCTCCGTCGCCGACGTGGCCTACCTCTCCTCGTACGCCGTGGCCCTGCCCGCCATCGTGATCGGCTTCGGCGGCACGTGGGCCGAGCGGCAGGTGCGGTGCATGGTCGACGCTGCCCTCGTCACGCTCGGCCTCGGCGCGGTCGGCTGGGCGCTGGTGATCGGCCCCCTGATGCCCGGCACGACGAAGGCGGGCGCGATCGTCACGTTCGCGCAGCCGCTGCTCGCGGTCTCGATCGTCACGGCACTCGTCGCGGTCGGGCTCTGCGGCCACCGCACGGTGCCGCCGTCGTTCCTGCTGGCCGGCGCCGGGTTCGCGGTGGCCGGCCTGACCGACGCCGGCTACACCTACCTCTTCATGATCCACTCGTACGGCGACACGAGCTGGATCAACCTCGGCTGGCAGGCCGAGGCCGTTCTGCTCTGCATGGCCGCGGCCGTCGCCGCGCGGCACACCGAGCCCGAGCCGGAGGTGCGGCGGCTCGACCGCGACCTCGCCGTGCTGCCGGCCGCGGTCGCCGTCCTCTCGATCATCGGCATCGCCGTCACCGACCGGGTCACCGACAGCCGGTTGACCCACTCCACGCTGGTCATCGCGGTGCTGCTGGTCAGCGGGCTGCTGCTGCGGCAGGTGCTGGTCACCCGCGACCGCACCCGCCTCGCCAGGGCCCTCGCCACCGCCCTGCGTGAGCAGGAGCGGCTGGCCATCACCGACGGGCTGACCGGCCTGTACAACCGGCGCTTCTTCCAGGAGATGCTGCGGCTGGACGCCGAGCGCGCGGAGCGCAACGGCACCCCGATGAGCATCATCATGATCGACCTCGACCGGTTCAAGAAGGTCAACGACACCTGCGGCCACCCCACCGGCGACCGCGTGCTGGTGGAGGCCGCCGAGCGGATCCGCCGCGCGGTACGCCCCAGCGACCTCGTCGCGCGTTACGGCGGCGAGGAGTTCGTGTGCCTGCTGCCCGGCGCCGGCGAAGACACCGCGCTGGAGGTCGCCGAGCAGGTACGCCGGGCGCTGTCCCGCACGCCGCTGGCCGTGCCCGGCCGCGAGGTGCGGCTCACCGCGTCGCTCGGCGTCGCCAGCGCCGGCACCCGCGGCGGCCGGCCGCACGGCGACCTGGAGGGCCTGATCCACGACGCGGACGGCGCGCTCTACCGCGCCAAGGCCCGCGGTCGCGACCAGGTCGCCGCCGCCAGCCGCCTCGCCGACCTGGCGCTGGACACCGACCCCGACCTGCCGCAGGCGCTGGTGTGGCTGGCCGACCAGATCGACGCCAAGCTGGGCAGCCACGAGCACAGCACGGCGGTGTCGCGCTGGGCACTGCTCACCGGCGAACGCCTCGGCCTGCACCAGACCGCCCTGCGCCGCACGGCCGCGGCCGCCCGGCTGCACGACATCGGCAAAATCAACGTCGACGACGCGATCCTCACCAAGCCCGCCCGCCTCAGCCACGACGAGTGGGAGGTGCTGCGCCGCCACCCGCAGGAGGGCGCCCGCCTGCTGACCGAGCTGAGCGACCGGGCCGACCTCGCCCCGCTGGTCGGCGCGCACCACGAGCGCTACGACGGCACCGGCTATCCGGCCCGCCTCCGCGGCGACGACATCCCGATCGAGGCCCGCATCATCGCGGTCTGCGACTCGTGGGCCGCCATGCGCGCCGACCGCGCGTACGCCTCCGCGCTGAGCGAGGACGAAGCCCGCCACCAGATCGAACGCGGCCGCGGCACGCAGTTCGACCCCGCGGTCGCCGACGCCTTCCTCGCCCTGCTCGACGAGGGCGCCATCGACGACCTGGCACCGCTGCGCCACCCCACGGTGGTACAGCGGGCCTAGCGGGACAGCAGCGCGCGGATGGCCTTCACCACCTCGGCCGGGGCCTCCTCGGCCATGAAGTGTCCACAGGAGACGGTCTCGTGGTGCAGGTCGGGAGCCCAGGCGCGCCAGAGGGCCGCCGCGTCGAAGCCGAGGAGCGCGCCCCAGTCCTGCTGGAGCACCGTCACCGGCATGCGCAGGGTGTTGCCGGCGGCGCGGTCGGCGCGGTCGTGCTCGACGTCGACGCCGGCCGAGGCGCGGTAGTCGGCGACGATCGACGGCACCGCCGCGCGTGACGCCGCCAGGTACTCGGCCCGCACCCCGGCCGGGATCGCCTCCGGGTCACGGGTCCAGATGTCCAGGAAGTGGCCGAAGAACGCGTCCGGGCTGGCGCCGATCAGCTCCTCCGGCAGGCCGGGCGGCTGCGCCATGAGGTACAGGTGGAAGCCGATCGCCGCCGTGGTGCCGCGCAGCACGTCCCACATGTCGAGGGTGGGCAGCACGTCGAGCGAGGCCAGGTGGGTGACGTTCGCGGGGTGGTCGAGGCCGGCCCGGACGGCGACCAGCGCGCCCCGGTCGTGCCCGGCCAGGGCGAAGCGTTCGTGCCCGAGCGCGCGGGCCAGCGCCACCACGTCGGCGGCCATCGCCCGCTTGCCGTACGCGGTGCCGTCCGGGTCGGCGGGCTTGTCGCTGGCGCCGTAGCCGCGCAGGTCGGGTGCGATGACGGTGTGGTCGGCGGCCAGGTCGGCGGCGACGTGCCGCCACATCAGGTGGGTCTGCGGAAAGCCGTGCAACAGGACGACCGGGCTGCCCGACCCACCGACCGCCGCGTTCAGCGCGACGCCGTCGGCGACCGGCACCCGGTGGTACTCGAATCCGGTGATCTGGAGTGTCATGCGGTCCAGCCTGCGCGGCGGCGATCAGCAATGGCTGAGCAACGGATGAGTACCGGCTACGGTGGGGCCGTGACCAGGCCCGACGTGACGTTCACCGTGCTCGGGCCACTCGCGGCGGCGCGCGGTGACGAGCCGGTGCCGCTCCGGGGCGGCCGGCAGCGGGCCATCCTCGCCCGCCTGCTGATCGCCCGCGGCCGGGTCGTGCCGGTCGACCGGCTCGCCGGCGACCTGTGGACGGAGCCGCCGGACGGCGGGGTCGCGGCGATCCGCACGTTCGTGGCCGACCTGCGCCGGGCGCTGGAGCCCGATCGCCCGCCCCGGCAGCCGGCCCGCCTGCTGGTCACCGCCCCACCCGGGTACGTGCTGCGGGTCACGCCCGACGCCGTCGACGCCGCCCGCTTCGAGGCGGCGGTGGGCGAGGCGGGGCGGCTTCCCGCCGGCGACGCGCTGGCCGGGACGGAGCGGGCCCTCGCCCTGTGGCACGGGCCGGCGTACGCCGAGTTCGCCGCCGAGCCCTGGGCCCGCGCCGAGATCGACCGGCTGGACGAGCTGCGGATGCTGGCCGTGGAGCGGCGGGCCGAGGCGCTGCTCGCGCTGGGAAGGGCGGCGGAAGCCGCGTCCGACCTCGGTGCTCATGCCGCCGCCCATCCGCTGCGCGAGGAGGCTTGGCGGCTGCTGGCCACCGCGCTGTACCGCGCCGGCCGCCAGGGCGACGCGCTCGCCGCCCTGCGCCGCGCCCGGGAGACACTCGCTCGCGAGCTCGGCCTCGACCCGGGGCCGGCGCTGCGCCAGCTGGAGGCCGACATCCTGGCCCAGTCCCCGCGCCTGAACCCTTCGCCCGCCCCCACCGAGGCTCCCGGTGTCGGCGGGGCTGCGCCCACCTCCGCCGCGCCCGCGTCCGCCGCCGGCCGGGCGGCGCTCGAGCCCGCCGGTGCGGTTGGTCGGGCCGAGACCGCCGCCGCGCTCGCCTCGGTGGGCATCGCCGGGCGGATTGGCGAGCCGCCGGCGCCGGCGCCGTTCTTTGGGCGTGCCGAGGAGCTGGCGACCCTGGCGCGGGCGGCCGAGGGTGTCAAACCTCGCCTCGTGCTCATCTCCGGCGAGGCCGGCGCCGGAAAGACCGCGCTCGCCGAGGAGCTCGCCCGCCGCCTGGCCGCGTCCGGCTGGTCGGTGGCGTGGGGTCGCAGTCCGGAGTACGACGGCGCGCCCGCCGCCTGGCCGTGGGCCCAGATCACCGGCTCGCTCGGCCCCGGCGAGCTCGTCGCCGATCCCGCCGCCGCGCGGTTCCGGCTGCACCGGGAGATCGTCGGTCGCCTCTCCACCGCCAGCCTGCGCGGGCCGCTGCTCGTCGTCCTCGACGACCTGCACCAGGCCGACGAGGGCACGCTCGACGCGCTGACCGCCGTGTTCGCCGGGCCGGAGCCGGCCACCGGCCAGCTGCTGGTCGCCGGCACGTTCCGGGCGACCGCGATCCCCGCCACCCTCACCGCGGCCCTCGCCCGCGTGGCGCGGGTCGAGCCGATCCGGGTGTACCTCGGCGGCCTCCCCGAGCCGGCGACCGCCGAGCTGGCCCGCGCCGCCGCCGGACGCGACCTCGACCCCCGCCAGGTGCGGCTGATCCACCACCGCAGCGGCGGAAACCCGTTCTTCGTCCGCGAGCTGGCCCGCCTCCTCGCCGGCGAAGGCACCGGCGACACCGAGCCGGACGCGGTGCCCGCCGGCGTGCGCGACGTGATCCGCCACCGGCTCGCCCAGCTGCCCGAGCCGGCGCGGGCGGTGCTGCGGCAGGCGGCGGTGCTGGGCCGCGCGGTCGACCCGGAGGTGCTTGCCGCGCTCACCGGCGACGAAGCCTCCACACTGGACGCACTGGACCGCGCGGTGGAGGCGGGCTTCCTGAGCGGCGACGGGCCCGAGCCGCGGTTCACCCACATCCTCGTGCGCGACACGCTGTACGGCGACCTCTCCACGCCCCGCCGCGCCCGCTGGCACGCCGCCGCCGGCGAGGCGATCGAACACGTGCGTCCGTACGACAACGCCGCGCTCGCCCACCACTTCGGACTCGCCGCCAGCCGGGCCACCGCGCCGCGCGCCGCCGGGTACGCGCGGGCCGCCGCCGAGGACGCGGAGCGCCGTGCCGACCCGCACACCGCCGCCCGGCTGTGGCGCCAGGCCGTGGACGCGCACGACCGGACCGGCGGCGCCGACCTACCCGGGCGGCTGGAAGCCTTGATGGGACTGGGCCGGGCGCGCGCGGTCACCGGACACCTCGACGACGCCCGCCGCCTCCGCGCCGAGGCGGTCGACGCGCTGGCCACGGTGGACGACCCGCGGCTCGTCGCCGACGTGCTCGCCGGGTTCGTCGTGCCGGCGATCTGGACCGCCAACGACGACGAGGCGCTCTCCCACCGGATCGTGGCCGCGGCCGAACGCGCACTGCCCACACAGGACGGTGCGCGGCGGGCACGCCTGCTCGGTACCCTCGCGCTCGAACTGCGCGGCACCACGACGGACCGCGGCTCGCGGGCGGCGCGCGAGGCGGAGGCCCTCGCCCGCGCGGAGGGCGATCCCACGCTGCTGGCCTTCGCGCTCAACGCCCGCTTCATGCACGCGTTCGGGCGCACCGGGCTGGCCGCCGAGCGGGCCGAGATCGGGGCCGAGCTCGTCGAGGTGGCCGCCGGGCGCGACCTCGTCACGTTCGAGGTGCTCGGCCACCTCGTCGCGATGCAGGCGCACGCCGCGCTGGCCGACCTCGCCGCCGCGGACGCGCACGCGCGCGCCGCCGACGACCTCGCCGCCCGCTACGAGCTGCCGCTGGTCGGCGTCTTCACCGCCTGGTACGCCGGGCTGCGCCTGGCCGTGGAAGGGCGGCGCGGCGAGGCGGAGGCGGCCTACCACGCGGCGCAGGCGAAGCTCGCCGCCGGCGGGATGCCCGGCATGGAGCGCGGCCTGCTCCCCCTCGCCCTCCTCTCGCTGCGCGAGCCGACCACAGTGGAGTGGTCCACATGGGACTGGGGCCCGTACGAGCCCTGGACCCGCCCGCTGAAACTGCTCGCGGAGGGCCGCCCGGACGCGGCGGCCGAGGCGCTGCGATCCCGGCCGGAGTCACCGCACGACCTGCTCCGCGAGGCCCGCCTGTGCCTCACCGCACGCGCCGCCACCGCCCTCGGCGACCGCACGGCGATGCGCCAGGTGTACGACGACCTGCTGCCGGCGGCGGGCGAGCTGGCGGGCGCGGGCAGCGGCGTGCTGACGTTCGGCCCGGTCGCCGACGTGCTGCGGGCCCTGGCCGCCGAAAGGCCTACTCAGACCGATTAGTACGGCGCTCACGTGGCACCGGCCACAGGCGCTTGACGCCTCCAGCTATTGCTATTAGCTTTTTGGCTATGAAACGTAGCAACAAGCTCGGCGCCGTCTCGCTCGCCACCGCCGGCGTGCTGTTCCTCCTCTACCCCGCCGTCCGCCCGTGGCACGACGAGTCCACCGTGGACGGCGCGGTCGCCTCGATGGGCTCCGGCGCATGGGTCGCCTCGCACGCGTTCGCGATGGTCGGTTTCGTGCTCGCCGCCCTCGGCCTGCTCGCCCTCCGCGACGTGGCCGGTGGCCGCCCGGCGACGGCCGCCGCCGTCACCACCTGGGTCGGCGCCGGCCTCGTCCTTCCCTACTACGGCGCCGAGGACTTCGGCCTGCACGCGCTGGCCCGCCGCTACGCGGACGGCGAGCGCTTCGACTTCCTCGCCGCCGTCGACGCGGTCCGCAACCAGCCCGTCGCGATCACGATGTTCGGCGTTGGCCTGCTCGTGCTCGCTCTCGGCGGTGTACTCACGGCCGTCGCGGCGCACCGCTCGGGGGTGCTGCCCCGGTCGAGCGGGCTGCTCTTCGGGCTCGGCCTGCTGCTCTTCCTCCCCCAGTTCTTCACGCCCGCCCCGATCCGCATAGCACACGGCGCCCTGCTCGCGGCGGGCTGCGTCTGGCTGGCCGCCGCGCTGTGGCGTGCTGTTCCCGACCGGAGTAGAGCTTTACAGGCGTGACACGAGGCTGTAACGATCTCGGCATCGTATGGAGCGCATGTCAGGGGACAGTCTCATGAGCGACCAGCCACTGTGGACGCTTCAGCTCGACCCGTCCGAAGTGGACGCGTCGGGCGCGCGGGCCGACCCGGAGGCGCCGCTGGCCGGCGTGCGTTTCGCCATCAAGGACAACATCGACCTGGCCGGCCACCCCACCACCGCCGCGTGCCCGGCGCTCGCCGCCCGGCCGGCCGGCTCCTCGGCCGCGGCGGTGCGGCTGCTCCTCGAAGCCGGCGCGGTGCCGGTCGGCAAGACGAACATGGACCAGTTCGCGACCGGGCTGGTGGGCACGCGCAGCCCGTACGGCGCCTGCCACAGCGTCGCCAGCCCCGCGCACGTCTCCGGCGGCAGCAGCTCGGGCAGCGCGGTCGCGGTGGCCACCGGCGTGGTGCCGCTCGCGCTGGCCACGGACACGGCCGGCTCCGGGCGGGTGCCGGCCGCGTTCAACGGGATCGTGGGCGTCAAACCCACTCGCGGGCTGGTCTCCAACACCGGCGTGATGCCCGCGGTGGCCGACCTCGACTGCGTCACCACGTTCACCCGCACCGTCTCGGCGGCCCGCCCCGCGATCGCCGCGCTCACCTGGGCGGACCCGGACGACCCCCGGTCACGGCCGACCCCGCCCCGGGCCCCGGCTGGAATCGCCGGACGGATGCGCGTGGTGGCGGTACCAGATGCTGAGACGGAGCTGGACCCACCGCACCAGGAGGCCTGGCGGGCGGCGCTGGACCGGCTGCGCGGCGTGGCCGCGCACGTGGTACGGGTGGACATCGGCGCGTTCCTGGACGCGGGCCGGTTGTTGTACGAAGGTCCGTGGCTGGCCGCGCGGTACGCGGCGGTCGGCCGCTACCTTGAGCCGGACGGCCCGCACCTCGACCCCACCGTGCGGCGGATCGTGCTGCGCGGCCGCGACATCGCGGGCGCGGACGTCTTCGCCGGCTTCGAGCGGCTGGCCGCGCTCCGCCGCCGCACCGAGGCCGTGTGGGCCGACGTCGACGCGCTGATGCTGCCCACCACGCCCGGCCACCCCCGCCTCGCCGACGTTGCCGCCGACCCGGTCGGGGTGAACGCGCGGCTCGGCACGTACACGACCTTCGCCAACCTGCTCGACCTCTGCGCGGTGGCGGTGCCGGCGGGCGAGCGGGCGGACGGGCTGCCGTTCGGCGTGCAGTTCGTGGCGCCGGCCTTCGCCGACGCGCCGCTGCTCGACCTCGCGGCCGCGTGGTGCGGCGAGCCCGTGCCGGCGGCGGCGGCCCCACCCGGCTCGACGCTGCTCGCCGTGGCCGGCGCCCACCTCTCCGGGCTGCCGCTCAACCACCAGCTTCTCGACGCCGGCGGCCGGCTCGCGTTTCGAGCCCGCACCGCGCCGGGCTACCGCCTCTACCGCCTGAACGGGCCGGGCGTGCCCCGCCCCGGCCTGCTGCGCACCGGCGACGGGCCGGCGGCGGGCATCGCGGTCGAGGTGTGGCGGGTGCCGCACCAGGCCGTCGGCGCGCTGCTCGACACGGTGCCGGCCGCGCTGGGGCTCGGCCGCGTCGGCCTGGACGACGGCACGGCGGTGGCCGGCTTCCTGACCACGGAAGACGCCGTCCGCGACGCGACGGACGTGACGTGGGCCGGCGGGTGGCGCGCGGCGCTGGCCTAATTGTTGGCTTACCCGTCATCCGCGCCTGGTGGTGGGGTGGGACGGTGGGGACGACGATGGGCGGCATGTTCGGACGTCGGTCGTTCACGGCGGCCGTGGTGGCCGCCGCCCTGCTGCTCGTTTCCACACCGGCGGCCGCCGCCGCGCCCACCGCCGTGTGGTCCGCGCCGGGGCTGTCATCGGCATCGTTCTCAGTGGACGGTGCGCTCGTCGTCCTCACCGGCAACACCTCGGCCGGTGGGCGGCTGGAGATCCGCGGCGCCGGCAGTGGCGCGCTGGTGCGGGCGCTGAGCAGCCCGTACAAGTTCAACGCCGCCGCGCTGTCGGCGGACAAGCAGACCGTCGCGGTCACGCTCAACGACACCTCGTCCGGGCTGCCCGTGCGCACGATCCGCCTCTACCGGGTGAGCGACGGCGCCCTGCTGCGGGCCGTCCCCACCGCCGCGACCCGCGACCTCTCCAGCCTCGACCTCTCCGCCGACGGGCGGCTCGTTGCCGCGATGGACGCTCGCTCCTACGAGCAGGGCGGCCGGGTGCACGTGCACCGCGTGGCGGACGGCGGGCGGGTGGCGCTGCTCACCACCGACGCCACGACCGCCGCTGTACGCTTCTCGCCGGACGGCCGCTTCCTCGCCGCGAACGGTCGCCGCGTCGTGGGTGGACGGTTTGTCTCCGTGGTGCGCGTGTTTCGCACCGCCGACTGGGCCGCGGTGACGACGGCCGGCGACGGCAGCCTGCTCGTCCGCTGGTCTCCCGACAGCACCGCGATCTGGACGGCCACCCTCGTGGTCGCCGCCCCCACCACCGCCCACCTCGTCGCGGTGCCCGGCGGCACGGCACTGCGCACCGTGACCCTGGCCCCGTACGACACCGTGTCCGACGTGACCGACGACGGCGCGCGGATGCTCACCGGCCGCGTTGTCGCGCCCCGGCGCACGCTGACGTTCAGCGACACGTCCACCGGCACCCCGGCGGCGACGTACGACTTCGCGTCGGACGTGTTCGCCGGCGACATCAGCCCGGACGGGACCCTGTTCACCTACGCGCTGACCACCGCGCCCAGCGCCTTCGACGTGCACGTGGCGCGGATGCCCGGTCGCTAGTGGGTTACGGTGCTCGGCGGCTTTTCGGGCGCCGGCACCGTGCGACCCGCGGCCTCACCCGTCCGCCGCTGGTCACGCCCACCCCCGCGCAACCGGAGGGAAAGGGGATTTCGTTGCCGCGAGTAACCGCTGCGGCGGTGTGCACGGCGCCGAGACCCAGGGCTGGTGACGCTACGTCAGGACGGCGCAGGTAGGGGTCGGCGGCCGTCCGCTGCCGGCTCTGCGGGACAAGCCTCCTGGCGTCCTTGCGACAAGGTTTCCTTGATCGGGGGTAACCAGGGCAGGGTGGCCACAAATGTTGGCCGGCCTCGCCGGCCCGGGTGAGCGGCGGCCTTCGGCCGCCGCTCACCCGGTAAAGCCGCCTCGCTAGAGGGACTTGGCGAGCCGGTCGGCCAGGATCCGGGTAAACCTCGGCGGGTCGGCCAGCTCGCCCCCCTCGGCGAGCAGCGCCATGCCGTAGAGCAGCTCGGCGGCCTCGGCCAGCGCCGGATCGTCCGCATTGGACTCGTGCGCGGTGCGCAGGCCGGTGACGAGCGGGTGGTCGGGGTTGAGCTCCAGGATCCGCTTGGTGCGCGGCAGCTCCTGGCCCATCGCGCGGTACATCTTCTCCAGCGTCGGCGTGATGTCGTGCTCGTCGCCGACGATGCAGGTGGCCGAGGTGGTGAGCCGGGTCGAGAGGCGCACCTCCTTCACGTCGTCCTGGAGCTTTTCGCCCAGCCACGAAAGCAGCGCCGCGAAGCCGGCCGCCTGCTCGGCCGGCGGCTCCGCGCCGTCGAGGTCGACCTTGCCCTTGGCCACCGACTGGAGCGGCTTGCCGTCGAACTCGGTCACCTGCTCGACCCACACCTCGTCGACCGGATCGGTCAGGACGAGCACCTCGTAGCCCTTGGCGAGGAAGGCCTCCAGGTGTGGCGAGTGCTCGACCATCGCGCGCGACTCGCCGGTCATGTAGTAGATGTCCTTCTGGCCGTCCTTCATCCGCTCGACGTACTCGCGCAGCGAGGTCGACTCGGCGGCGGTCGACGGCACCAGCGTCAGGTCGAGCAGCTGCTCGCGGTTGTCGGGGTCTTCGAGCAGGCCCTCTTTGAGCACCCGGCCGAACTCGCCCCAGAACGTGCCGTACTTTTCCGCGTCGGCGGCCTTGAGGTCCTTCAGCGTGGACAGCACCTTCTTGACCAGCCGGCGGCGCACCACCTGGATGTGGCGATCCTGCTGGAGGATCTCGCGGGAGATGTTGAGCGACAGGTCGTGCGCGTCGACGACGCCCTTGACGAAGCGCAGGTATCGCGGGATCAGCGCCTCGCAGTCGTCCATGATGAACACGCGCTTGACGTACAGCTGGACGCCGCGCTTGCCGTCGCGGGCGAAGAGGTCGAAGGGCGCGCGGGACGGCACGAAGAGCAGCGCCTCGTACTCGAACGTGCCCTCGCCCTTCATGTGGATCGTCTCGAGCGGATCGGTCCAGTCGTGGCTGACGTGCTTGTAGAACTCGTGGTACTCCTCGTCGCTGACCTCGCTGCGGGGCCGCGCCCAGAGCGCCTTCATCGAGTTGAGCGGCTGCTCCTCGCCATCCATCCGGATCGGCCAGGCGATGAAGTCGGAGTATCGCTTGACGACCTCGCGGATCTTCCACTCCGCGGTGTAGTCGAACAGCTGGTCGTCGCGGTCTTCCGGCTTGAGGTGGAGGGTGACGGACGTGCCCTGCGGCGCCTCGTCGAGCGTCTCGATCTCGTAGGTGCCCTCGCCGGTCGACTCCCAGAACGTGCCCTGGCTCTCGCCGGCCTTGCGGGTCACCAGGGTCACCCGGTCGGCCACCATGAAGGTCGAGTAGAAACCGACGCCGAACTGCCCGATCAGCTCCTGCGACGCGCCCGCGTCGGGGGCCTCGCGCAGCTTGCGCAGCAGCTCGGCGGTGCCCGACTTGGCGATCGTGCCGATGAGCGAGACGACCTCGTCATGGGTCATGCCGACACCGTTGTCGCGGACGGTCAGCGTGCGCTTGTCCTTGTCGACCTCGATCGCGATGTGCAGGTCGGAGGTGTCGACGCGCAGATCTTTGTCGATCAGCGACTCGAGCCGCACCTTGTCGAGCGCGTCGGACGCGTTGGATATCAGCTCGCGGAGGAAGATGTCCTTGTTCGAGTAGATCGAATGGACCATCAAATGCAGGAGCTGCCGCGTCTCCGCCTGAAACTCCAGCGTTTCCCTGCTCACCGAGACCCCTTTCATTGCCGTGTTTCATGCCGTACGAGTGCCGCCAAAGAGAATACTGGTGCCCTTCCAGGCCGGGCCGCTACGGTGCCTCGATGATCGTTTGGGTCTGCTCCTACCCCCGTTCCGGAAACACGTTCCTGCGCATAGTGCTGAAGCACCTGTTCGGCGTGCGTACGTCGGTGGTCTACGACGTCGACGGCGTAGCCGAGCGGGTCGGCCGCGAGTTGGTCGGATACACCGATACCGTGGCTTCGATCGAGGCCATGCGCGCGTCGGCCGAGGTCTACTTCGTCAAGACGCACCGGCAGCGCGACGCCGACGTCGACGAGGCCGACCCCGCGATCTGCCTGGTCCGCGACGGCCGCGACGCCGTGGTCTCCTGGGCGCGCCTGCTCAGCGAGGCGGATCCCGACCGGTTCGAGACCGAGATGCGCGCGCTGATCGACCGGCGCGACACCGTCGGCACCGGCAGCTGGGGACGCAACGTGCTGAGCTGGGTACGCCCGCAAGCCCCCCACCGGGTGACGCTGCGCTACGAGGAGCTGGCCGCCCGGCCGCGAGCGGTGGTCGAAGGCGCGCTGGCCGCCCTCGTGCCCGACCTGCGGCCGCTCGCCGACGCGCGGATCCCGTCGTTCGACGAGCTGCGGCGCACGGACGACCTCTTCTTCCGGCGCGGGCGCACCGGCAGCCACCGCGACGAGATGCCGGAGCACCTGCACACCCTCTTCCTGTCCCGCGAGGACAACGCCGCCGCGCTGCGCCTGCTCGGGTATCTCTAGAGACCTTTAGGGGTCAGGGTCGCCGCTCGTCGTGTGTTGCTTCGAGGCATATTTGCCCACGTCCGCGTCAGCGGCGGACCGTATGCTCCCGCGGGCACCGCTCCCGGCCGGCGGCTCGCAGCGCTCACCGAGATCCCCGGCCGTCCACTGCCAGGTCCGCGAGACAAGCCCGAGCGGGTCTGCGCGGCCCCACCCGCGCCACCCTGACGCAACGTAACCAGCCAAAGGGGACGAGACTTCAAGATCTAGGAGACTTAGGGTTGAAATAGCGCCCAAACTCTCCTAGATCTCGAGCCTCGCGCCGCTCACACCCTCGTGGCGGTTACACACGGCGACGACAACCCCGTTGCTTTCCCGGATCGCCGAGCCGGGAACAGACATTGTGGACAAACGTCGACCACCGCCTGGCGCGAGCTCCGTCACCCCGCCCCCTTTCCTGCCGGCCGGCCGCGCGCACGGGTGAGCGCGACCAGCGGCGGACGGGTGAGGCCGCGGGAGCAGCGCTCTGGACCACGACGGACGTCGCGGTAGCTCAAATCTCTTTCCAAATAAGGGATTCAGTGGGCGAAGCCACCCCGACTCCGAAAGGCCTCTAGAGACTTGAGGAATCAGGCCCGCAAGAAACAGGTTTCCCGGATCCGCGCCAGCCGCGGACCGCCGCTCCCGCCGGAGACCGCTACGGCCGGCGGCTCGCAGCGCTCACCGAAACCCCCGGCCTCCACCGCCAGGCCCGCGGTCCACGATCTTCAAATGACGGCCTTCGCGGACCTGCTGCGGCTGATCTGTCGGGAAGCCTGTCGAGCTGAAGGCAGCAATGCGCGTCCAAGCCCGACGGCCTCCCACGGGTGGCGGCGGGCCGACCGGGGTGGCCACTCCAGGGAAGCAGAGCAAACGCATCCCGCCCCCGGCCGGGCCGTAAGGGCCCGGCGCAGCCGCCGGGGTGAGCGTGACCAGCGGCGGACGGGTGAGGCCGCGGGAGCAACGGTCTGGACCACGACGGGCATCGCGGTAGCTCAATCTAAATAGGGGGTCGAAGCCACCCCGGCTCCGAAAGCGCGCTAGAAGAGGTCGACCTGCTCGGCGGCTGTCACGCTGCCCGTGGTGTGCGCGGGCGGGGGCAGCTCGCGGACGGGCAGCCGGGAGTAGTGCCCCTTGCGGGCGCTCACCTCGCAGGTCACCATCGCGACCGGTGGCGGCGGCGGCGTGAACGGTCCGCTCCCCCAGCGCACCCAGATCGCGACCCGGCCGGCCTCCGCCTCGGCCAGGAGCTTGTCGACGGTGCGCCGGCGGTCGGTGCGGTCGACCTCGATCGCGACCGGGGCGCCTTCGGGCCGGGCGCATCCGACGTCGATCCAGGAGTGCCGGTGTGCGAACGGGGGCGGCAGCGGCATCACGCTGGGTGCCCGCCGGTAGGCACGCCAGCCCTGGCGCTCCGCCCACGCGACCACGGCGTCGACGAGCAGGGCGGTGACCTCGTCCGCGTCCTTGTCGGCGAACGTCACCTCGGCCAGCCATTCGCCGAGTGAGGCGGCCACCCTCTCACCGTCCGCCACGTGCTCCATGCCGGCACGCTAGCGCGCGGGCGCGCGGGTGTCATGCCTGGCGCCGGTCAGCCGCCGACCTCGCTGACCCGGGCGACCGGCTTGCCCTGCCACACCGCGTGGATCACGAAGTAGTGGTTGGGCTCGGTGAACTGGATCGCCAGGTTGCCCGGCTCGTTCTGCACGGTGTCGACCGTGTAGCCGGGGTTGGGGGTCGCGGTCACCAGCTGTACCCGGCCGGGCGTCATCCGGACGACCGCGGTGCCGCCGCCGACGCGAAACGTGCGCGTGTACGTCGTCTGCCCGTCCGCGTCAGTGGTCACCGTCCACCCGTCGACGACCGTCGGCGGGCTGGGGCGGGCGGTCGTCGGGCGTGGTGAGGCCCGAGTCGGGGACGGGGACGGCGACGAGGAAGGCGAGGGCGACGAGGAAGGCGAGGGCTGTGGGGTCGTGACCGAAACGGGCGGCTCGCTCAGCGGCGCCGACGCCAGGTCGGGCGTTGCCGTGCGGAGCACCGGCTGGAGCGCCACCGTCGCCAGGCCGATGCTGGCGAGCGTGGCCGCGCACCACCCCAGCACCGGGACCCAACCGCGCAACCGCATGCGGGCCATTGAACCACCGGCGGCGGGGCACGGAGCGACCGCGGCGCGGTCCAGCGCCTATGGTGAGCCGCATGGCCATGATCCTGCTGGTCGAGGACGACCGCATCGTCGCGGCGGCGCTCACCCGCGCGCTCGTCGACGCCGGTCACGTGGTGCGCGGCGCGGCGCAGGCGGTCGACGCCCTGCGCATCGTCGCCGACGAGCGGCCCGACCTGGTGATCCTCGACCTCGGCCTGCCGGACATCGACGGCGCGGACGCGCTGCGGATGATGCGGAGCGTCTCGGACGTACCGGTGATCGTGGCGACCGCCCGCCGTTCCGAGGTCGACATCATCAACCTGCTGAACGCGGGCGCGGACGACTACGTGACCAAGCCCTTCTCCGGCGGCCACCTGCTGGCCCGGATCGCGGCGGTGCAGCGGCGCGGCCGGCCGGTGGCGGAGGAGGCGGCGAGCATCACGGTGGGTTCACTCGTCATCGACCCGCAGCGGCGGGAGGTGCGGCTCGACGGCGCGCCGATCCGGCTGACCCGGCGGGAGTTCGACGTGCTCGCGTACCTGGCCGGGCGGGTCGGCCGGGTGGTGAGCCGGCGGGAGCTGCTGACCCAGGTGTGGCAGCAGGACCGGATCGGCGAGGAGCAGACCATCGACGTGCACATCTCGTGGCTGCGCCGCAAGCTCGGCGAGACGGCCGCGCGGCCCCGCTTCCTGCACACGGTGCGGGGCGTCGGCGTCAAGCTGGTGGAGCCGGAATGAGGCTGACCCTCACCCGCCTCGCGCTGGCCATCACGTCGATGGTGGCGCTCGCGTTTCTCGTGCCGCTGGCCATCCTGACCCGCCAGATCGCGCACGACCGGGCGGTCGGCGACGCGCGGCAGCAGGCCACCGCCATCGTGGTCGCGCTCGCCGTCGACACCGACCCGGCGCTGCTCGACCAGGCCGTCGCGAGCACCGCCGCCGGCAGCGACGGCCGCCTCGCGGTGCACCTGCCGGACCTCGACGCCATCGGATCGCCGCGCGCCGCGGCCTCCGACGTCGCCGCGGCGTCGCGTTCCCGGCGGCCTTCCATCGTGGAGTACGACGGCGGCCTCGCCTACCTCCAGCCGAGTGTCCTGGATGGAGGGCGGACGGCGGTCATCGAGGTGTTCGTGCCGGACGACCAGATCTACCGGGGTGTCTGGCCGGCGTGGCTGGCGCTGGCCGGCCTCGCCGTGGTGCTGGTGGCGGGGTCCACATTGGTCGCCGACCGGCTCGGCGCCCGCCTGGTGCGCGCCACCCGCGAGCTCGCCGCGGGCGCGCGCCGCCTCGGCGGCGGTGACCTGAGCGTGCGGGTGGAGCCGGCCGGCCCGCCGGAGCTGAGCGACGCGGCACGCTCGTTCAACACGATGGCCGACAACATGCGCCAGCTCATCGACAACGAGCGGGAGCTCGCCGCGGACCTGTCGCACCGGCTGCGTACCCCGCTGACCGCGCTGCGCCTGGACGCGGAGGCGCTGCCCCGCGGGCCGGTGGCGGACCGGATGGCGCAGGCGTTCGACCTGCTCGACGACGAGCTCGAGGCCATCATCACGGGCGCGCGGCTCAGCTCGGGCACGCGGGCCAACCACTCCACCGACCTCGTCGAGGTACTGGCCGACCGGCTCGCCTTCTGGTCGGTGCTCGCCGAGGACCAGGGCCGACCGACCACAGTGGTCGGTGGCGACCGCCCGGTGCCGGTGCCCCTCCCCCGCGGCGAGCTGATCCTGGCCATCGACGCCTTGCTGGGCAACGTGTTCGCGCACACTCCAGAAGGGACGGCGTTCCTCGTCGACGTCTCGCCCGACGGCCTGGTGGTGGACGACGCCGGGCCGGGCATCGCGGACCCGGCCGCGGCGGTGCGGCGCGGGGTGAGCGGCAGCGGCTCGACCGGCCTGGGCCTGGACATCGCCCACCGCATCGCCCAGTCCGCGGGTGGCCGCCTCGCCATCGGCCGCGGCCGCCTGGGCGGGGCCCGGGTGGCGCTCCTGCTACCAACGCGCGATTTATAAGACGTTTAAGGTCTGTTTATGGTCGCTCTCCGTAGCGTCCCTCGGCATGCGTAAGGTACTCGTCTATCCCCTGGTGATCGCCGGCACCGCCGCCGCCGGCCTCGTCGCGACCGGCACCGCCGCGTCCGCACACGGTTACGTCTCCGCCCCACCCAGCCGCCAGGCGCTCTGCGCGTCACGCGCCGTGGCCGACTGTGGACCGATCCAGTTCGAGCCGCAGAGCGTGGAGGGCCCGAAGGGGCTGCGCAGCTGCGACGGCGGCCTGGCCCAGTTCGCCGTGCTCAACGACAACAGCCGCGCCTGGCCGGCCCGCGCCGTGGGCTCGACGGTGACGTTCACGTGGGTCTTCACCGCCCGCCACCGCACCTCCAACTGGGAGTACTTCGTCGGCGACACGCGGGTGGACACCGTCGACGGCGGCAACCAGCAGCCGGAGGCGGTCGTGTCGCACCAGATCGACCTCTCCAAGTTCCCGGGGCGGCGCACGGTGCTCGCGGTGTGGAACATCGGCGACACCCCGATGGCGTTCTACAGCTGCGTCGACCTCAACGTGGGCGGCGGCGGCTCCCCGGGGAACCCGCCGGCCACCACTCCTCCGCCCGCGACGAAGCCGGCCACTCCCCCGCCGACGACCGCGGCCCCGCCCGGCGACAACACCAACGGCACCTGGGCTACCGGCACCGCGTACAAGATCGGGGACGAGGTCACGTTCCAGGGCAAGCGGTACCGGTGCCGCCAGTCGCACACGTCGCTGGCCGGCTGGGAGCCCTCGACCTTCACGCTCGCGCTCTGGCTGCCGGTCTGACATGCGGCGCGCTCTCTTCGCGGCCGCTGCCGCCGCCATCCTCCTCGCCGCGGGCTGCTCGACGGAGCCGCCGCCAGCCGCCCCGCCGGCGAACGCCGCCCAAGCGGCGGCCGACACCGTCCCGACCGCCAACGCGGAGCACAACTCCGCGGACGTGATGTTCCTCCAGATGATGATCGCCCACGACGGGCAGGGACTGGAGCTGACCGGCCTGGCGGCCGAACGGACGGTGAGCGAGGAGGTCAAGCTCCTGGCCGCCGCGATCGACACCACGCAGCGCGAGGAAGTCAAGATCATGGAGTCGTGGCTGGCCGGCTGGAAGGAGGCCACGGCGGCGAGCCAGGACATGTCGGCGCACGCCAGCCACGGCGGCCTCCCGGCCACCGGCCCCGAACAGGTCCAAGCCCTGCGGAACACGTCCAACGCCGACTTCGAGGCGATGTTCCTCAACCTGCTCACCGGTCACCAGAACAGCGCGGTCGAGCTGACCAACCTGGCCGGCGACGGGGTCAACCCGCAGACCCGGGATCTCGCCAAGCGGATCAAGGAGTCGCGCGGCGAGCAGGTGGCGCGGCTGCTCCGCCTGATCGGAGGCGCCGCATGAGAATGTCCAATCCGCGGGTAGCCGTCGTCACCGGCGGCTCCCGCGGCATCGGGCGGCAGGTCGTGCGCTGGCTCGCCGCCGAGGGTTTCGCGGTCGTGGTCGGCTACGCCAACGACGCGGACCAGGCCGCTGTGGCCGTCAAGGAGATCGTCGAGGCCGGCCGCAGGGCCATCGCGGTACGGGCCGACGTCGCCGACGAGGCCGCCGTGGCCGCTCTGTTCGAGCGCGCCGAGCGGGCGTTCGGCGGTGTGGACGTGGTGGTGCACGCGGCCGCCCGCACCGCCGTGTCGCCGATCGCGGACCTCGACCTGTCCGAACTGGACGATCTGCACCGGGTGAACATCCGGGGCACGTTCGTCGTCAACCAGCAGGCCGCCCGCCGGGTGCGCGCGGGTGGCGCGATCATCAACTTCTCCTCCTCGGACGTGGGGCTCGCTCCGGAGGGGCACGGCGCGTACGCGGCCAGCAAGGCGGCGGTCGAGGCGATCACCCTGATCCTCGCCCGCGAGCTGCGCGGCCGGGACGTCACCGTGAACGCCGTCGCGCCCGGCCCGACCGCCACCGACCTGTTCTTCGACGGCAAGGACGACGAGACGATCGCGCTGCTCGCCGCCCGGCCGCCGCTGCAACGGCTCGGCGCGCCCGAGGACATCGCCGACATCGTCACGTTTCTCGCCGGCCCGGCCGCCCGCTGGGTCAACGGCCAGGTGCTGCGCGCGAACGGCGGCATCGTCTAGAGGCCTTTCGGGGTCAGGGTGGCGCCGGTCGTGGTGTGCCTCGATCTTGAGTTTGCCCGGGTTCGTGTCAGCTGCGGGCCGCTGCTCCCGCCGGAGTACGCGTGGGTCGGCGGCTCGCCAGGGCTCGCCGAGATCCCCGACCCGCGCTGCCAGGCCCGCGCCGCAAGCCCGCAGGGTCGGTGTGGTGGTCGCCGCGCCGCTTGGTGACACAGCGTCGCCGGCCTGGACAGGTGCTTTCAGATCTAGAACGGTTAGGGCTGATATAGCGCCCTAACCGTTCTAGATCTCGAAGCTCGCGCCGCGGATGCCGTCTCGGTGGCTACTGGCGGCGACAAAGGCCGCTCGACGCTGTCGCCGCCGACAAGAGAAAAAAGACGTCATGGCGGTGGGCGTACGGGGCGCCCAGCCCTTTATCGCCACCGCAGGCGGTGGCGGAGCAGGTCGATCTCGGCGGGGTTGGCCGCCAGGGCGAGGGCCCGTTCGTCGGCGGTGCGGGCGGCGTCCGGCTGGCCGGTGGCGCGCAGCAGCTCCGCGCTGGTGGCGTGGAAGAGGTGGTAGCCGTCCAGCGCTCCGGCCAGCTCGTCGAGCTCGGCCAGCGCGGCGTGCGGGCTCTCGGCGTAGCGCAGGGCGATGGCGCGGTGCAGCCGGGTGACCGGCGTGGGCTGCACGCACAGCAACATGGTGTACAGGACGAGGATCTGCGGCCAGTCGGTGTCCTCCCACCGCTTGGCCTCGGCGTGACAGGCGACGATCGCGGCCTGTAGCTGGTACGCCCCGGGCCGGCGGTGCGTGGCGGCGCGGGCGATCAGGTGGCCGGCGTTCTCGATCGCGACCTGGTCCCACAAGCGGCGGTCCTGGTCCTGGATCTGGATGATGCGGCCGGCCGGGTCGAAGCGGGCCGCGGTGCGCGCCTGGTGCAGCCGGATCAGCGCGAGCAGCCCCATGACCTCGGGTTCGGTGGGCATCAGGTCGTGCAGCAGCGCGGCGAGGAACTCGGCCTCGCCGGCCAGGTCGCGGTCGTGCGAGGCGGCGCCGGCGGTCGTGAGGTACCCCTCGTTGAAGAGCAGGTAGATCACGGCGAGCACCTCGGAGAGCCGGCCGGCCAGCTCGTCCGGGTCCGGGATCCGGTACGGGATGCCGGCCTCGCTGATCTTGCGTTTGGCGCGCGTGATCCGCTGCCCGACGGTGGCCTCGGAGACGAGGAAGGCGCGGGCGATCTGGGCGGTGGTGAGGCCGCAGACGGCCCGGAGGGTCAGCGCGATCTGGCCGGTACGCGGCAGCGCCGGGTGGCAGCAGGTGAACAGCAGCCGCAGCCGGTCGTCCGGCGCCGGCTGGACCGGCCACTGCACGAGCGCGAGCTTGTCGCGGTAGCGGGCCCGCCGCTTGAGCTGGTCGAGGCCGCGCCGGCGGGCGACGGTGAACAGCCAGGCGTCCGGCCGGTCCGGGATGCCCTCGGCTGACCAGTGGGTCAGTGCGGCTTCGACGGCGTCCTGGACGAGGTCTTCGGCGGCGGCGAAGTCACCGGTGAGCCCGACGAGCGCGGCGGCCAGCCGGCCCGCGTGGTCGCGCACCACCCGGGCCAGCTCGGCCTCCGGCGCCCCCGTCACGTGGAGGCGACCGGCCGGATCTCCACGAGCGGGCAGCCCGGCCAGGCCCGAGCCACCCGGAGCGCGGCGTCGAGGTCGTCGACCTCGATCTCGGCGAAGCCGCTGACGACCTCCTTCCCCTCCACGAACGGCCCGTCGGTGACCACCGGTGCGCCGCCGTCGAGGCGCATGGTCGTGGCCGTCTCGGCCGGCATCAGGTGGACGTGGCGCGTGATCTGGTCGGCGTGCTCGGCGAACCACTCCCAGACGCGGCCGTAGGTGCGCTCCCGCTCGGCGTCGTCCATCGCGGCGAGGTCGGCGGCGAACTGCTCCGTCTCGACGAACATCAGCACGTACTTCATGCTCACCCCTGCATCTCGGACATCCGGCGGCCCATCTCCTCCATGCTCACGTCTTCGACGTGGGAGGCGATTGTCCAGCCGTGCCCGAACGGGTCGATCACGAACGCGTCCCGGTCGCCGTAGAACTGGTCCGCCGGCGCCCGCTTCAGCCGCGCGCCGCGCTCGACGGCGAGGGCGACGGTCGCGTCGACGTCCGCCACGTAGACGAACTGGAACACCGGCGTCCCGGCCAGCCCGCCGGCGGGTGGTGCGCTGGTGCCCAGGTACGGCGAGGCGTCCTCGACGATGACGACCGAGTCGCCGATCTCGATCTCGGCGTGCGCGACGCTGCCGCCCGGGCCGTCGAACCGCATCCGCTCGGTCGCCCCGAACACCTCGCGGTAGAAGTCGATCGCCTTACCGGCACCCTCGACGATCAGGCACGGGGTGATCCGCCGGTACCTGTCCGGGATGGGGTTGGGCTTCGTCTGCTCTGACATCCGCTGGTCCTCCTCGTAAGTCGTCCTTATCCCAAAGACGACCGGCGGACCCGCGTTTCCGACACACGCCGGAAGATTTACGCCTCGACCTGCTCCCGGCCGCCGTGGTCGCGGAGCTGGCTCTCGATGTAGGCGGTGAGGCGCTGGCGGTACTGCCGCTCGAACTGCTCCAGCTCCTCGATGTGCCGCAGCGCGGCGGTCCGCTTGGCGTCGAGCCCGCCCATCGCCTCCTGGTGCCGCTGGCGCGCGTCACGCTCCAGCGCGTCGGCCGACTCGCGCGCCTCGGTGGTGACCTCGGCCGCCCGCGAACGGGCGTCGGACAGCAGGCTGTCGGCCTCGCGCCGGGCGTCGCCGACGTGGTCGTCGGCCGTGCGCTGGGCCATCATCAACACCCGTGTGGCCTGCTCTTCGCCGTCGCCACCGCCGGCCGGCGCACCCTGCGAGTGGGCCCGCTCCAGCTCGATTTGCACGGTACGGGCGTTTTGCTCGGCGGCCGCGCGGTCCCGCTGGGCCCGGTCGAGCTGCGCCCGCACGTCGTTGATCTCGGCGTCGAGCCACCGGTCGGGCGCGGCCTCGACCCGGCCGCCACCACCCCGCTCCAGCTGGGCACGCAGCTCGTTGTTTTCCTCGATCAGGCGGGCCAGCTCCTGCTCGACCTCGTCGAGGAACGCGTCGACCTCTTCCTCGTCGAAACCGCGCTTGCCGATCGGCGGCTTCTTGAAGGCCACGTTGTGCACATCGGCCGGCGTGAGCGGCATCCGAAACTCCCCAAAATCACGTGCCGCCCGTGCAGCGACCGGGCCAACGAAGGTCGGCTGGCATCCGACAGTACCAACCTCCACCGGGCGGGAACGCACGGGCGGTGCGCGGCGCGGGTCGGCCGGCGCTGGCCAGGTGAAACCGCGTTGCGCGGGTGGCGACCCGCCGGGAGACTGCCCGACATGAGCGGACACGTCGCCATTGTCACGGGCGCCAACCACGGCATCGGCGCCGCTACGGCCGCCGCCCTCGCCGCCACCGGCACGGCGGTGCTGTGCGCGTACTGGCGCGTCCGCGACGCCGAAGACCCCGCGGTCCCGCAGGCCTACCGCGACAGCCGCCTGCGCGACGCCCACCACGTGGTCACCGAGATCGCGGCCGCCGGCGGCCGCGCCGTCGCCGTCGAGGCCGACCTCACCGACCCGGCCACGCCCGCCCGCCTCTTCGACATCGCCGAGGAACGCCTGGGCCCGGTCGACATCCTGGTCAACAACGCGACCGGCTGGATCCAGGACACGTTCAGCCCCGCCGACACCGACCACCACGGCCGCGCGCTCCACCAGGTCAGCGCGGCGACCTGGTCCCAGCAGTTCACCGTGGACGCGATGGCACCCGCCCTGCTCATCGGCGAACTGGCCCGCCGCCACGCCGCCCGCGGCGCCACCTGGGGCCGCATCGTCGGCCTGACCTCGGGCGGCGACCTCGGCTTTCCGACCGAGGTCTCCTACGGCGCGGCGAAGGCGGCCCAGAACAACTACACGATGTCCGCGGCGATCGAGCTAGCCCCGCTGGGCATCACCGCCAACATGGTCCACCCCCCGGTCACCGACACGGGCTGGGTCACCGACTCGATCCGCCAGGGGGTCGCGGACAGCTCCCACCTGGTTCACGTAGCCGCCGCGGCCGAGGTCGCCGAGGTGATCGCCTACCTGGTCTCCGACGCCGCCCGCCTCATCACCGGCAACGTCATCCACCTCCGCTGAACGCCGAGGTAGGTGTGACGCCGGCACCGCCTTTGAAAGGCATCTGACTTTCTATTCTTTGTGCCACGATACTGTGGTATCGATCGCTATTGTCGGCGTATAGCGCCTGTGTTCTTGGTGACGGCGCGGGACGATTAGTCGGTGATAGTGGATGCGTTGGCACAGCTCAAGGCCCTCGGGGCCGAGTGTGCTAACGCATCGGCGTGGTCGCTTTCCGACGCCCAGCTCGTCGATTGTCTCGATGCAATTCACGAGATCGCGCAGACTATTACAGCCACGGAGTTACACCTTGTCCGGGACGCGGCCCTCGACCACCGCCCCGCCCTCGATGCGGCCCTGGCAGCCGGTGTGGTCAACGCCGAGCAAGCCGCCGTCGTCGCGGCCGCGATCCACGAACTGCCCGCCGACCTCGGCCCGGAGCTGGTCGACAGGGCCGAAGCGGTGCTGATCGGTCAGGCCGGGCAGTTCGAGCCGACGATCCTGCGCAAAGCCGGCCAGCGGATCCTCGCCCACGTCGCACCGCAGATCGCCGACGCCGCTGACGCCGCCGCGTTGCGGCGGATGGAAGAACGCGCGCACCGGGGTCGGGCGTTCCACCTCACCCGCCAGGGAGACGGTCGGGTCCGGGTGACCGGCTGGCTCGACGAAGCCAGCGCCGCCACCGTCAACGCCGCCCTAGACCCGCTGTGCGCGCCCCGCGATGACCACGACGCGCCCCGCACCCCGGCCCAGCGCCGCGCGGACGCCCTGGTCGAGGTCTGCGGGCTGGCCACCCGCACCGGGCAGCTGCCGGATAGCGGTGGGCAGCCGCCGCACGTGGTGGTCACCGTCCCCTACGACGTCCTGCACCAGAAGGTCGGGGTCGGGACGCTGGACACCGGCGGCAGGCTCAGCGCCACCCAGGTCCGCCAGCTGGCCTGCGACGCCCAGCTGATCCCTGCCGTCCCCGGCGGCGACGGCCAAGTGCTCGACGTGGGCCGCAGACGGCGACTGTTCACCGGGAGGATACGAAGCGCGTTGGAGCTACGCGACCGCGGCTGCGCCTTCCCCGGCTGCGACCGGCCGCCACGCTGGTGCGACGGACACCACATCCGCCCCTGGGCCGACGGCTGGCCCACCAGCCTGGACAACGGCGTGCTGCTGTGCGGCTACCACCACCGCATCATCCACCGTGGACACTGGACCGTCCGGCTCAGCGGCGAAGGACTGCCCGAGTTCATCCCACCCGCCTACGTGGACCCGCACCGACGGCCCCGCCGCAACCCCTACCACCTCAGGACGTGACGAGCGGTGGGCCACCCTCCAACCTGGCGATCAACCCGATAAACGTTCGTGGTCAGCGCCGCCACCTGCGGATCCCTGCCCACCGCTCCGGAGTAGCCCGCCTCTCCGTCTGTCCCATGTGGTCAGTGCGGCCGTCACCGCCATGCTCGCGGTCAGGGATGCGCCGTGCAGGTCGCCGAGCGTGGCCAAGCCCAGCGCGCACGCGACCGCACCGGCCAGCGCTACGCGGTGTGCCGTCGCCGCGCCCGCCGCCCACTCCAGGCCGCGGATGCCCAGACCGGCCGCCACGCAGGCGGCTACGGCACCGGCCGGGCCGAGCAGACCCCAGCCGGCCAGCGCGGCGACGTAGTACACCACCGCCTCCGCCGCGAGCCGGTGCGGTGGGGTGCGGCGGGCCAGCAGTGTGACGACCAGCCCGCCGGCTAGGCCGCAGATCGCGATCGAGCTTCCGCCGCCGGGCTCGTGCCAGACGTATGCGGCGATCTGGCCGCCAGCGGTGCCGGCGGCCAGCGACACGAGCCAGCGCGCGCGTCCCAGCACCCACTCCGCGACCACGCCGACCACCGCCAGCGACGCCAGGTTGGCCACCACCTGGTACCAACCCAGCGTCTGCACCAGCAGCGGCGTGACAACGCGCCACAGCTCGCCCTCCCGCAGCCCGTCCGGGTCGCGCTCCAGCAGCGGTACGGCGTCGGGCACCGTGTACTGCACCAGCACCGCCACCACCGCCACCGCCAGCGCGATCAGCGTGAGGAGCGTCAGGCGTGGGGCCCTTGATCGTCCACGAGCCCAGAGTCTGCCATTCACCGGCTGAGCGGGACCAGCGGCACCCGGGCCATTGAGCAGCGGGGACGCACAGAAGTTGGGAATAGTGACTGGACGTGGACTGGATAGCGATGTGATCGCCGAAACGATACGTCCGATACTTGACTCACTATCACTCCGGCAGGGGTTGAATGGTCCTCCCGACCGGCGGATGCTGGCTGTCGTCGGCGAAAGGACATGGAAACAGGGGTCGCGATGTTGACCGCCGAGGAACGTGAAGTGGTGATCCACGCGATCGCCCTCTACCTGGACGCAAACGACCAACCCCGCGCGACCCTCACCACGCTGGTCGACGACCACGATTTCGCGGCGCGGCTGCCCTCCGGGCAGAGCCCATTGGAATGGGCCCGCATCACCGTGACGCGATGCGAGGAGGATGCCTGGCGGCACCTTCCGCCCTGGCTCTACCGGTTGTTGTCGCATATCCAGATAACGCTGCCGGAGCTCGACGGATTGATCCAGCGAATCAAGGCCAAGCCGCCGGAATGGTGCGGGCCGGCCATGCCCGACCCCCTCGACAGCATCTGGCTGCCCGCGGCGGGCATGCCGTTCGTCAACCGCAAGATGCTCCGCGCGCATCTGCGCGCCATGTGCACCGCGCCGGAGGCCGGGGCGGGCGCCGGGACGAGCCGGCCGCCCGCGGTGCTCGTCGTCAACGGTCCGGAGAAGAGCGGCCGCACCTACACCGTCGACCTGCTGGAGCACTACGTACGCCACCAGCGCGTCGCCGCGTTCGACACCCCGCTGGAGAGCCGGCCGGCGCCTCCGTGGGTCGCGCTCGCGCGGGTGCCGCGGCACGGCGGCTCCACCACCATGCCGACCGACCTGACCACGATTCTCGCCGAGGCGATGCTCGTAGACACCGCCAGCAAACCGGCCGGCATCGCGACGCCCGACCGCATGAACGAGTACCTGTGCCAGTGGCTGCTCGAAGAGGCCGGCAAGACCCGCAAGCAGTGGTGGTTGGTGATCGACCGGCTGCACGAGCCCGACCTCAACGAGGACACCGTGCGCTTCGTCGCCAAGCTGGCCGAGCAGGTCGCCCGCCGCAACGAAGAGCCGGCGATCCGGCTCGTGCTGATCGGCTTCCCGCCGGCCCTGCTGGCGAATACGTCCTCGGTGCACGAAGACGTCGGCCCGATCGGCGAGGTCGACCTCGAGCCGTTCTTCGACCACCTGCTGTCCGGCGCCACCGGCACCGAGATGCCGCCGGCGGCCGTCAAGATGGCGGTTTTCCTGGCCCTCAAGGACCTGCCGGCGAACGGGCAGCGCCTCGCCAAGCTCAACGCCCGCCTGCGCGACAGTGTGGCGTTGATGTCCCATGCCTAGCGCCGACGAGGTCCTGCGCCGGCTGCTCGCGCAGACGTCCGACCCGGACGAGGGGCAGGCGGCCGACGTCGACCGCGCGGCCGAACGGTTCGCCGAGATCGTACCGGCCGGCGAGCAGATATCCGCCGACGTCGCCGAAGCGCTCACCCGCCTGGCCACGTCGCTCGTCCAGCCGGGCATGGCCGTCACGCCCGCGGAGCCGCCGCCGAGCCCGGCCCGCGTGGCGTTCCGGCGGCGGGCGGCCGTGCTGTCCGACTGCGATCCGGCGGCGCTCCTGCCCGCGGCGCACCGCGACGAGCCGCAGGCGACGCTCGGCGAGCTCGCCAGCGACCTCGTGCCCGCGCCCGCCGCGGCCGGCCACAACCGCTGGATGCTCAGGCCGGAGCTGCGCCGGGAGACGTTGGGTGAGCTGGGCACCCGCGAAGCCCTGGTCGCGGAGCTGGAGGCGGTCCCCGAGCGGCCCGCCGACGACCCGATGCAGCGCGCGTTCGAAGGCCAGATCACGGGAGCGGCGCCGCCCCTGGCCGAGCAGTCGGTCGACGACCTGTCCCGGACGCTCCAGGCGGTGCGGTGGCTGGAAGGCACCCAGCTTCCGCTTCCCGAGCCCGAGGAGATCCGGCGACTCATCGAGGAAAAGCGGCTGGTATCGACGTTCGAGCAGCTGGCCGAGCATTTCGTGAGCCGGTCGGACGAGCTGCGCCGGCTGAGCGACTACGTGGGTGTCCGGCCGCCGTCGACCGCCGCCGCGAGCTTCCGTGCCTCGGTGCGCGACCTGCTCGACCGCCCGCAACGGCCGGCGCTGATGTACTACGCGCCGGGCGGCGTCGGCAAGTCCACGCTCATCGCCAAGTTTCTGCTCGACCACGCGACCGTCGCGCCGGAGCTGCGGTTCCCGTACGCGTACCTCGACTTCGACAACCCGGCCCTGGTGGCGGCCCGGCCGGTGACCCTGCTGCGCGAGGCGGCCCGCCAGCTGGCGGTGCAGTACCCGTCCGGCCGCACCACGCTGGAGGAGTTCGTCGCCGATGTCGAGCGGATGGTCGAGCGCGAGCCGGAGGCGGAGAGCGAGGCACCCGCCAGCCTGCACGCTTCCCGCCGGTCCGCGGCGGCGGAGGGCCGGCAGTCCAAGCTGTACAGCGAGTTCGCGCGGATCGTGCGCCGCCTGGCCCGGCGCACCGACGACGAGGGCACCTACCACCTGCCGCTGCTGATCGTGGTGGACACGTACGAGGAGGTGCAAAACCGCGGCGTGGAGCACGAGCTGCGCCTGTGGTCCCTGCTCGACACGCTCCGCGAGGAGTTTCCCCGGCTGCGGCTGGTGGTCTTCGGTCGCGTGCCACTGGATGCGGTGCCCACCACGGGCGAGGCGCTGCGGCCCAAGCCACTGCACGAGTTCGACGAAGAGTCGGCTACCGAGCTGCTGCGCCGCATGGGCGTCGCACCGGACGCCGCGGCGGAGATACACCACGACGTCGGCGGCAACCCGCTCAGCCTCAAGCTCGCCGCGCTGGTCTACCGCAAGGAGCGTGAGGCCGGCAGCGACCGCACCGGCATCGAACGGCTCGACACCACCCGGCTGCTCTTCTTCTCCGCCGGTGAAAACGTCGTACAGGGCCAGCTGTACCAGCGGATCCTCAGGCACATCAAGGATCCCGACGTCCGGCGGCTGGCGCATCCCGGCCTGGTGCTGCGACGGATCACCCCGCAGATCATCCGGGAGGTGCTCCAGGAGCCGTGCGGCGTGGCGGTCCCCACCGACGAGCGGGCGCGCGAGCTGTTCGAGGCGTTGCGGCGCGAGGCGGCGCTGGTGACGGTCGAGCCGGACGGCGCGTTGCGGCACCGCCCCGACGTGCGCCGCGTCATGCTCAAGCTCATCCGCCGCGACAAGCCCGAGCAGGTCGCGGAGATCGACCGCCTGGCGGTCCGGTACTACGCCGGGCACCCCGAGCTCTCGCCGGCCACCCAGGCCCGCGCTGAGGAGATCTACCACCGGCTTCAGCTCACCCAGCCGGCCGAGGTGATCGAGGAGCGCTGGCTCGACGGTGTCGAGGAGGACCTGCGCGGCGCGCTGGACGAGCTGCCGGTGGTGGGCCAGGCCGTGCTCGCCACGCGCCTCGGCATCCGCCTGCCCGAGGAGGTGCTGCGGCAGGCCGACACGCAGGAGTGGGAAGAGTACGCCGCGCGGCTGGCCGAAGAGTCGATCAACCAGGGTCACTACGACACCGCGCTGCGCGAGCTCCGCGAGCGCAGCACCCGCCGGTGGTCCGCGGCCAGCCCCCTGCACCTGCTGCGCGCGCGGGCGCTCGCGCTCCTCGGCGACTGGCCCGAGGCCGAAGCGTGCGTCCGGCTCGCGATCCGCGCGGCCAGCCGGTCCGGCGACCGGGCCCGCATGGTCGACACCCTGCTGCTCGCCGCCCAGATCTCCCGGGAGCTGCGCCATCGCGAGGCCGCCGAGGAGCAGCTGGCCCAGGCCCACCAGCTCGCCACGCTCCTCGCCGACCCGGTGCGCCATCTGCGGGTACACCTGGAGCGGCTGGAGCTGACGCCCACGCCCGCCCTGCGGGAAAGCCTGGCCCGCGCGCTCGCGGGTCTGTCGGACGAGGAGTGGCGGGCGCACACCGGCCTCGTCCGCAGCGGCGTGGCCGCAGTCGGTTTCGACCACCCTGACCTGCTCCTGCGGCTGATGCGGACAATCGGCGCGGCCCGCCTCACCGCCGGCCAGCGAGACCTGCTCGCGGAGCTGCTCGCCGAGGTCGTCCCGCAAGACCTGCGGGCGTGGGAGCGCACCACGGCTTTCGCGCGCACCATCCGCCTCAGCGTCAAGCCGTCCCACGAGTCGATGCGGGAGCTTCTCGAACGGCTCCAGGACGCCGGCCGGCTCAGCGAGTTCTACGAGCAGCTGATCCCGCTGCTCGCGGCCGACAGCCGTTCGCGTGAGCTGGGCTCCGCGGTCCTCGCCCGGCTGTTCCTGACCCCCGAGGAGTCGCCGTGACCTTTCGATACCTCACCCACGAACAGCTGGAGGAGGTGGTGCGGGCCGCGCTCGGCGCCGGCCTCGCCGACGCGGAGGCGCGCAAGATCCTGCTGTCGGACGTCAACCGGAGCTACGCGCTGACCCTCAACCAGATGGGCAACCCGCTGTTTCAGCTGCGGTCCGACCTCACGAGGATGAACCAGGTGGAGCGCCTCGCGGACGGCACGGTGCCGCTCCAGATCTGGCTGCGCGAGGCCGGCACCCTCGCGGCGCCGCTGACGGAGGCGGCGGTCTTCCACCGATACCTGGAGACGGTGGTGGGCCAGGCGTCCGGCCGGGCCGAGCTGCCCGACCCGGCGTCGCTGCCCGAGGTGGTCAACAACGAGGCGATCGTGCACCAGGACGACATGGTCAGCTTCGGGTTCCTCGCCCGGGGCGCCCGCGTGGGAGCGTCGGTGGCCAAGCTGCTGGTGCCCCGCTTCGACAACGGGACCCCGCATACCACCGCCGCCGGCGCCCCGGCCGTCTACCTCGGCACCGGATGGCTCATCACGCCGCAGCTGCTGGTCACCAACCACCACGTCGTCAACGCCAGGGGCGACCTCGAGCCCAACGCCGGCGAGGCGGACCTGCGCGCGCAGGCGGCCGGGACCATCGCCAGGTTCGACTTCGACAGCGCGAACGCGCAGGGTCTCGACCGTCCGGTGAGCCAGATCGAGGCGTGGAACCCCCGCGAGGACCTCGACTTCGCGATCCTGCGACTTGCCGCGCCGGTCGACGACCGCGCCCCGCTGGCGCTGGCCCGCGCGCCGCTGACCCACGCCGCCAACGACTACCGCCCCGTCAACATCATCCAGCACCCGGGCGGCAACGAGAAACGGGTCGCGTTTCGCAACAACCTCGTCACCGCGGCCGACCAGACCAGCATCCGGTACTTCACCGACACGATGCGCGGCTCGTCCGGTTCTCCGGTCTGCGACGACGACTGGCGAGTCGTCGCGCTGCACCGCGGATCGCGTACCGCACAGGGGGTGACGTTCCAGGGAAAGAGCACGGCGGTGGTCAACTTCGGCACCCAGATGTCCGCCATCCTCGACCATGTGAAAAACCACCACCCGGAGCTACGCACCGAGATAGACGAAGCGGTCCCCTGACCTGCCGGTGGTCGTTCCCGGGCATCCGGTGTCATGCTGCACTGACGACGAGCGAGGAGTGCGGGCGTGGCGGTCAGTGAGGCAGTGGAGGCGGCGCCCACCAGGCGGTGGGTGCGGGCCCTGCGGTTCGGCGCGGTCCTGACCGCGATCCTGCTCCTGCTCTTCGGCGTGCCCTGGTGGACGCTCGTCGCCTCGGGCGCGGCCTGGCCCACCGGCGTCGTCGCCACGGGCACAGTGCTGTTCGCGGTGGCGGTCGTCGCGTTCCCGGCGCTCATGGTCCTCGGCCACGGGCCGCGCCGGCTCGACGCGGCGGCTGTGGCGGGCGACACCACGCTCGGGGTGATCTGGGTGCTCTTCGTCTGGGCCATCGCGGGCAACCTGCTCCGCCTGGTCCTCGCGGCCGCCGGCGTGGCCGACCCCACCCGGTCGCGGGTCGTCGCCGCGGCGGTCCTCGGCGTCTCGGCCGTCCTGGTGGTGTGGGGCTACGTCGAGGCGATGCGGGTGCCCCGGGTCAAGCGGATCGACGTCACGCTCCCCCGGCTCGGCGCCGGCCTCGACGGCCTGCGGGTCGTGCTGCTGACCGACACCCACTACGGCCCGATCGACCGGGCCCGCTGGTCGGCCCGGGTGGTCGAGGTCGTCAACGAGCTGGACGCCGACGTCGTGTGCCACACCGGCGACATCGCCGACGGCGGCGTCGAGCAGCGGCGGGCGCAGTCGGCACCGCTCGGTGACGTGCGGGCCCGGTTCGCGCGGGCGTACGTGACCGGCAACCACGAGTACTTCGGCGAGGCCGAGGCGTGGATGGGCCGCATGGCTGAGCTGGGCTGGGACGCGCTGCACAACCGTCACCTGGTGGTCGAGCGGGGCGGTGACCGCCTTGTCGTAGCCGGCGTCGACGACCGCACGGCGGCCGGGTCGGGGCTGGCCGGCCACCGGGCCGATCACGCGGCGGCGCTCGCCGGCGCCGACCCGGACCTGCCGGTGCTGCTGCTCGCGCACCAGCCGAAGCAGGTCGGCGCCGCGGTCGCCCACGGCGTCGACCTACAGATCTCCGGCCACACCCACGGCGGGCAGATCTGGCCGTTCCACTATCTGGTGCGGCTCGACCAGCCCACCGTGAGCGGGCTGAGCCGCCACGGCGCGCGCACCCAGCTCTACACCAGCAACGGCACCGGCTTCTGGGGCCCACCGCTGCGGGTCTTCGCCCGCAGCGAGATCACGCTGCTCACCCTCCGCGCGGGTTAGGCGACCACCTGGTACCCGAACTGCACTTCCAGATCGGACGCCGCCGCCGCGTTCGACACGCGTAGCCGCAGCCTCAGCGGTGCGCTCAGACCATCCACTGTGTACGGGCGGGAGAGGCGCGTCGACTCCACGGTCGTGGTCGCGCCCAGCGCGGTGGAGCCGGCCGTCTCCAGGCGCACGTCGCAGGTGCCGGCGCCCACCTTCCGCACCACGCGGGTGACCTTGAGGCGCTGACCGTCCACATAGAGCAGGTTGGTCAGGTCGTGCAGGCCGTCGGCGACCGCGCCGGTCAGGCGGGCGCTGAGCCACCCGTCGACCTGCTCCACGCCCTTGTTGCCGGTCCAGCGGGTCTGCGCGGTCTGGTCGCCGAGCAGCAGGTACGGGCCGGCGGTGTTGCCGTTGAGGTCGTTGTCGGCGACGAGCACGTCCGCCGCGGCGCTTACGATGCCGTAGTCCTGCCGGGCGGCGCCGTCGGGGAGCGAGCCGATCGCGTTGCCCACCACCACGACCCGGGACGCGTCGGCGCGGATGTTGATGCCCGCTCCGTTGCGCCAGGCCGTGCCGCCGCTCGTATAGGCGTGCGCGAACGCCACGTCGGGAAGGTCGAACTGCGTCGGCGAGACGGCGGCGATCCGCCACTTGCCGTTCGCCTCGGTGGTGCCGCCGACGTCCTGGAGGGTGATCCGGTCGTCGGTCTCCCAGCCGTGCGGCACCGCCGTGGTCACCCGCACCTTGCCGGCGCCGTTGTCCGCCACTGCGGCGATCGCCCGGGTGAACGCGGTGTGCGCGGTGCGCCCGTTGTTGCCGATGACGCAGCCGGTGACCGTAACCCGGGTGGAGGCGATGTCGATGCCGTTGCGCCCGCTGCCCCGGATGTGGCAGCCGGTGAACGACGCCATGCCGGTGAAGTCCTTGCCGATCCGCACGTTGTCGTGCTCGCCGTCGGCGGAGATGTACGTGTTGGCGAAGACGGCCTGGCCGCCCGCCTCCAGCAGCACCGGCACGCCGTGCCCGTTTTCGAAGCCGCCGCCCTCGAAGTAGAGGAACTTGGGCAGCCCCTCGCCGGTCGTGTTGCGCATCCACACCCCATGCCGTCCGAAGAGGACAGCGGTGGAGATGAACTTGATGGAGCCGCCCTGCCCGTCGACCACGACGTTGTCGGTGCCCGGGTTGGCGGTGCCGGCGGCGATCGCGCACTGTACGAACTCCACCGGGTCGGCGCGGGAGGTCGTCTTCTCTCCATTGAGGAGGATCACCTGCTGGCCGCTGAAGCCGTTCCAGACACAGTTGTGGAAACGCACCGTGTTGCACGAGCGCAGCCGGATGCCGTTGTACCCGTCGCGGAAGCGGCAGTTGAGAAACGTCAGCAGATAGTTGCCGTCCTCTGTGGCCGCTCCGATCCGCTCGGTCGCGACGAGGTTGCCGCCCGTCAAGCCCTCGCCGCGCATCGCGAGGTCGCGGAAGCCGCCACCATGCGCGCCGCGCAGGAGGAAGCCGTCCTTGTCGACGGTGGCGACGACGAACTGGGTACCCGGGTCGAGGCTGTCCGTGGCGCCGGCGCCGACGAACGTGATGGGGACGCGCTCGACGGTGACCGTGCTCTGGATCCGGACCTTGCCCGGACCGGCCTCGACGACGCCGCCGGCCGGCAGTGCGGCGACCGCGGCCCGCACCTTGCCGGAGTCGTCCTCGGCGCCGGTGCCGCGCCAGCCCCACCAGGCCAGGTCGACGCGGTTCTCGTACGGCCGCTTCCACCGGCCGGTGGCAACCCCGGCGACCGCGAAGACGGTGCCGCCGTTGTCGGGCTCGGTGGCGTCGGCGTCCCAGTAGACCGGGCCGCCGCCCCGGCCGGGGGTGTCGAGGTGGTAGCCGAGCAGGTGCAGCTGCTGCCCGTGGCTGGTGCCGCGGGTGGTGCGGAGCGCGTCGACGGTGGCGATGTCGTCGACGCCGAGCGCTCGGCGCGGGCCGGCGTGTGCGGGGGTGGCCGAGACGGCGAGAGCGGCGCCGGCGAGGCCCAGGACGGAGAACCCGCGTCGGCTGAGGTTGGTCATTGTGCCTCCTAAGTGGGGGGTCAGCCCTTCACGGCGCCGATGACGACGCCCTTGGCGAAGTGCCGCTGGAGGAACGGGTACACGAGACAGATGGGTACGAGGGAGACGACCAGGATGGCCATCTGGAGCGACTGCTGCGGGGGCAGCACCTCGCCGGAGACGTCGCCGCCGCCGAGCACCGCGTTGTCGATCACGTACGTGCGGAGCACCAGCTGGAGCGGCCACTTGTCGGTGGAGTTGATGTACAGGACGGCGTTGAAGAAGGCGTTCCAGTAGCTGACCGCGTTGAACAGGCCGACGACGGCGACCACGGCCTTGGAGAGCGGCAGCATGACGCGGGTGAGGATCTGGAGCTCGCTCGCCCCGTCGATGCGCGCCGCGTCCGTTATCTCGCGGGGCACCTCCAGGAAGAACGCCCGCATGATGATCACTTGGAAACCGGAGACCATCGTGGGCAGGATCAGCGACCAGTACGAGTCGATGAGCCCGAGCTGCTTGATGAGCAGGTAGTTGGGGATGACGCCAGCGCTGAAGAGCATGGTGAACAGCACCAGCAGCAGCATCGGCCGGTGCCCCCAGCTCTCCGGCCGGGACAGCGCGTACGCCAGCATCGCGACGACCGCGACGGAGAGCGCGGTGCCGACGGTGGTGACGCCGACGGAGACCAGCAGCGCGCGGGTGACCACCCCGCCGCGGAAGATGGCGCGGTACGCGTCCAGGGACGGGTTCTCCGGCCACAGCACGTACCCGCCGGCGGCCGCGATCTGCTTCTGGTCGGCGAGCGAGGTGGCGATGACCGCGACGAACGGCACCACCACGACCGCGCAGCACAGCGCCAGCACGACGCCCTTGAGACCGCGGACGGCGAGGCCCGGCGGCTTGGCCGGGTTGAGGGTGCCGCTCACCATCGCGAATACACCCCTCTCTCGCCGAACAGATGGGCGATCTTGTTGGCGGCCAGCACGAGCCCGGCGCCGATCACGCCCTTGACGAGACCGACCGCCGCGGCCGTGCCCCACTCGCCGCCGACGACGCCGTGGTTGTAGACGTAGGTGTCGAGCACCTCGGCGGAGTCCAGGCCGACCTGGCCCTGCTGGAGGATGATCTGCTCGAAGCCGACCGAGAGCACGTCACCGAGCTTGAGGATGAGCAGCAGCACGATGACCGGCCGGATCGCCGGCAGCGTGACGTGCCACAGCTGGCGCATCCGCCCACCGCCGTCGACCGCGACCGCCTCGTACAGCTGGAGGTCGACCCGGGAGATCGCGGCCAGGAAGATGATCGTCCCCCAGCCGGCGTCCTTCCAGATGACCTGCGAGGTGACCAGCGCGTAGAAGAGGTCCGGGTTGCCGATGATCGACAGGCCCGGAAAGTCGTGCTGGCGCGCCCAGTTGTTGTAGATGCCCGCGTTGCCGAGCATGTGCTGGAAGAGCGCGACCACGATGACCCAGGACATGAAGTGCGGCAGGTACAGCACGGACTGCACGAGCCGCTTCATCCGTTCGCTGACGAGGCTGTTGAGCAGCAGCGCCAGCGCGATCGGCACCGGGAAGACGAACGCGACCTGGAGAAACGAGATGATCAGGGTGTTCTTCAGCGCGTCGAGAAACGCCGGGTCGCCGTTGAAGATCACATCGAAGTTCTGGAACCCGACCCACGGCGCCTCCCAGATGCTGAGGTACGGCTGGTAGTCCTTGAAGGCGATCACGTTGCCCAGCAGCGGCACGTACTGGAACAGCAGCACCAGCAGCAGCCCCGGCAGGCCGAGCAGCAGCAGAAACCGGTCCCGCTTGAAGCGCTGCCACCCGGTGGCCGGGCCGCGGCGTGCGGCCGGTGGCCGCGGGTCCACAGTGGAGGCCGCGCGGCGCCGCGAGGTCAGGGTCACCATCGCGCCTCAGCTCGGTTTCTGGCTCAGCGCGGACTCGAACTCGGCGCGGGCCTTGTCGCCGCCGGCCTGGCGCCACTGCTTGACCGCGTCGTCCCAGGAGTCGAGCGGCTTGCGGCCGGCGACGATGTCCAGCTCCGCCTGGTCGACGATCTTCGCGAGGGCGCTCGCCTTGCTCACCGCCGTCGGCGAGTAGAGGCCCTCGGCGGGGTTGCGCACCACCTTGGGCACTACCTTCTCCTGGTACGCGCGCTGGGCGTCGACCCGCTCGCGCGGGCCGGGGCCGAGCACGTGCGGCGCGTCGGTGATGTACTCCAGCGGCAGCTTCACCTGCGTCTCGCCCACGGGTGTGCGCTTCGGCTTGCCGCCCACCCAGGTGAAGTCCACGCCCTCGACGCCGTACTTGCGGAACAGGTACTCGCTGGTGCCGAGGGGCGTGGCGAGCCAGTCGCAGAGCCGCAGCAGGCCTTCGAGCCGGCCCTTGTCCGCCTTCTTGAACGCGGTCAGCCCGAACGACGTGGTGCCGGCCCGGTGCGTGCCCTGCCCGCCGTCGAAGCCGGGCTCGGGGATGCCGCCCACCTCCGCCTCCGGGTAGGTGTTGGCGAGGATGTCCCAGGCCGCGTATCCGTCCGGGACGAGCGAGAGGGTGCCGGCGCCGAAGAGGTCGCGGTACTGGAGCTTGTTACCCGGCGCGTCGGGGTGGAAGAGCCCTTCCTTGAACATCTCGGCGGCCAGCCCGACGGCCCGCTTGCGCTCCGGGGTCTCGATCTCGTGGGTGAACTTGCCGCCCTGCTCGCGCCACACGTTCGGCACGTTCAGCATGTTGCCGATGTAGACGATGACCTGCTTGATGTTGCCGAAGGCCCACTTGTTGCCCTTGGTGTCGGTCAGTCCGCGGGCCAGCTCGTGAAACTCGGCGTAGCTGGCCGGCGCCGCCGGCAGGCCGCGCTGCCGGATCACGTCCTGCCGGGCGAACATGATGGTGCCGACGATCGCCCGCGGGATCGGGATCGCGAAGATCCCTCCGTTGTAGACGGTGTTGAGCCAGGAGTCGGTCGGGAAGTTCGCCAGGTTCGGGTACTTCTTGACGGCGTCGCCGGACAGCAGCTCGGTGAGGTCGGCGCAGAGCCGGGTGAGCACGTCGGCCCGGTTGGCGAGCGTGCTGGAGATGAGCATGACGTCGGGCAGGTCGCCGCCGGCCACGACGGTCGAGAGCTTCTGGAGGTAGTCGCCCTGCGGCGTCATGGTGATGTCCAGCTCGGCGCCGGCCCGGGTGTTCAGCTCCCGCCAGTAGGCGTTGCCGCCGAGGGCGGGCGGCACCGCGGCGAGGATGTTGGTCAGGATGCTGACCTCGCCGAGGCCCTCGGCGGGCTTGCCGGTGACGGCGGTGACCGCGTCGCGTGGAAAGTCGTAGTACGCCGACATCACGCCGTCGGCCGTGCTGGCCAGGTCCGGCTTGACCAATGTGGACGGCTGGTACGCGGGCAGCTTCACGGTGCTGGCGACGGGCTGGCCGCCGGAGTCGGCGCTGTCGCCGCCGCACGCCGCGAGCAGCCCGCCGCCGGCGGTGGCGAGCGCGGCACCGCCGCTGAGGGTGAGGAAGCGTCGCCGGCTCAAGGACATGTCACGCATGGCGTCTCCTAGTCAGTGGAGGATGAGGGTCACGACCTGCCAGGGGCCGAGGTCGACCGGCACCCGGCCGTCCTCCTCCGCGGGCAGGTCGGCCAGGGGGTGTTCGTCGGCGCGGCAGAGGGTCGCGGGGTGGCGCAGCCGCACGGTGCCGCCCCGGCCGCCCAGGTCCTGGATGCGCACGAGCAGCCCTTCGCCGGTGCGCGGCTCGGCCACCGTGGCGTGTACCCAGGCCGGCAGCTCCAGGTCCAGCAGGGAAGCCGCGGTGCCGGGCAGCGGCCTCGGGTCGGTGTCGAACTTGTCCAGCCGGGTCACCTCGGAGACCGCCTCGGCGGCCCGGACCTCGCGGCCGAACCGCCCGGCCGCCACCGGGTCGAAGGCGGGCAGCGGGGTGAACGCGTACCGCAACAGCAGCGAGCCGTCCTGCTCCGGCGGGGTGTTGGTGGGCCAGTAGTTGTTCATGACCCAGGAGAAGACCGCGCCGCTCGCCGGGCGGAACTCGGTGGGCCAGGTGCCGCGCACGATGTCCCCGGCGGTGAAGAGTGGTGCGTCGGCCGAGGTCCACGCGGTCGCCGGGCCGTCCGGGCCGCTGGCGACCACGACGCCGTGCTGGGTGGTGAACCACTCCTGGCAGGCGCCGGGCGCGTGGTCGCGGGCCGGGTCGATCCAGCCCTGCTGCCGGTCGTACCGGAAGACCGGTTCGTCGGCCGCGAACGGGAACGCCACGTACACCGACTCCTTGGCGAGCACCCGCTCCTTGTCCAGGCGGACGAGCACGTCGACCCGGTCGGTGTGGTCGCGCAGCAGGACGTCGACCTCGACCCGGGGCAGGCTGGGGGCGCTCCCGGTGGCGCGCAGCCGCCAGCCGTCGTAGGTGCGGCGCAGCCCGACCGGCCGCATGGTGGCCGGGGTGACGGTGAGGTCGGGTGGCTCGGCCCCGGGCAGCCGGCCGAGCATGCTGGTGCGGGTCAGCGCGTCCGGTCCGTTGAGGACGTAGAGCACCTCGCCGACGGTGCCGTCGAGCAGCTCCCGGCCCGTCTCCCGGTGGGTGAGGCCGACCACCGCACCTGTCTCGGGGTCACAGGTGACCCACCAGCGGTCGGTGGTGAGCCGGGGCGGCACGGGTCGCCAGCCGTCGTCCGGGGCGGCGACGACAGCGCCGCTGCCGTCCTCCTCGCCCGGTGCGAGCGTGCGTCCATCGCTGACCGGCAGCGCCCGGTAGCCGAACGGGGGTACGTCCGGCACGGTGAGCCGGAAGCGGTGCAGCCCGGCAGAGTCGGCGAGCAGCTCGGCCGGCACCGGGTAGGCGGTGCCGGCCGGCGCCTCCACCTCCACGTCGATGTCCCGCGCCCAGCCGAGCGGGTTGTGCACGAGCAGGGTGGGGCCGCCGGTGGTGACGAGCTCGCCGAGCTGGCTGAGCGCCCGGCGGGTCTCGTCGACGGCGGTGCGGTAGGCGGCGTGCACCCGGGACCGCTTCCAGTCGAGCTGGTCGCCGACCTGCTCGCCGTGCGGGTGCGCGTTGGCGTGCGCCCAGGTCCAGGTGTGCTCGCAGCCGAAGAGCGCGCCTTCCCACGCGGCGTCGAGCGCGGCCCGGTGCGGGCGGTATCCCGGGTCGGCGTGCGCCACGAGCGCGGCGAGCCCTTCGGCGGCGGGCAGCACGGCCTGCGTCCGGCGGTGCTCGGCGGTCACGGTGGCGCCGGTGCCGACGCCGTCCTCCCAGTAGCTGCCGCCGTCGCCGCGCCACACCGGCAGCCGGTCGGCGAGCGGACGAACCGCGTCCAGGTAACCGGCCATCGTGGACACCGCGAGCCGCGGGTAGGCGTAGACCGCGTTCCACCGGGCGGCGAAGCCGGCGTCGCCATCGGCGAGGTCCTCGTTGTCCGCGTGGGTGCCGATGACCGCGAGGTCGTGCGGGAGGTAGTCCGGGCGCTCGTAGCGGGCCAGCAGGCGGCAGAAGGCGTGCGCGCCGCCGGCGATCGTCTGCGGGTCGCCGACCATGAAGCGGAGCTGCGAGTACGTGTCGGAGAAGTGGGTGAGCACCCGGCTGCCGTCCACGCCCTCCCATTGCACGGGGCTGGCCAGGTGCTGGGCGTCGCTGTCGGCATTGCCGCCGCGGTGGTGGTTCTCGATGCCGACGAACGCGTCGACGCCGAGCGCGCACAGCATGGACGGCAGCGCCGCGCTGTACGAGGGCACGTCGGTGAGGTTGGCGTAGGTGACCGGGACGCCGTGCTCGTCGCGCAGGCGGGCGGAGAGGTACGCGGCCCGGTAGACCTCCTCCAGGCTGGCGACGCCGGACAGGAAGAGGCTGTGGAAGGCGTTCACCGAGATCCGCCCGGAGCGCAGCGCCTCCATCAGGGCCTCGGCGCGCTTGCCGGACCTGGTCGCCAGGTACTCCCCCACGACCAGCGAGCCGTCCACCGAGAAGCAGAAGTCGCCGTCGAGGGCGGCGAGGGCCCGGTCGAGGTTGCGGCTGTGCAGCTCGAGCACCTTGCCCTGTACGTCGGTGTAGCCCACGTCGAGGTGCACGTGCGGCACGAGGTGGAGTGTCCACTTGCGCGCCGGCTCCAGGACCGCCTCGACCGGCTGTCCATCGTCGACGGTGACCCGCGCGACCGTCGGTCCGGTGAAGGCCGGCACCGGGAAGCGCACCCGGACGTGGCCGAAGTCGCGGTCCGGCCGGGCCAGGTAGAGCAGGTGGTCGGCGCCGCCGATCCGCACCGTGGCCCGCGACGGCCAGGGCGTGTCCGGCGGCACCGAGACGGTCAGCTCCAGTAGCTCGTGCAGGGTGCCGTCGCGTTCGACGTAGAGCGGCGTGGCGACAAGGTTGGGCGGCGTCTCGACCGACCCGGCGACCAGCGTGATCGCGTACCAGGTGATGCCGCTGCCGAAGTGGTGGCCGAACTGCTCCCGGTGCCGGCCCTTCTCGACCTCGACCGCCAGCCCGGTCGCCGCCGCCGAGTCGAGTGTGGTCGTCAGGGTCACCACGTGGTCGCCGGGCGCCAGCGCGGGCAGGGGCACGTCGAGCGTGACGTCGCCGGCGATCGGCCCGTGCCGGTACACGGTGGCCCGGTCCTCGCGCCGCACCGCCGGGTGGAAGAAGCCGCGGTGCGTGCCGTCCACCTCGACGGCGAGGTCGGGGCAGGGGCCGTGGCCGGCGGCGAACTCCAGCCGCAGCGTCCACGCGCCGGCGGACGGCACGGTGAACGCCGCCTCGACGGTGTGGGAGCGCCAGCCGCCGGCCGCGTCGAGGGGGCCGGGCTGGAACGTCAGCGGCTCGATCATCGCGCCAGACCCGGGATGGACAGCGCCGCACCGTGCTCGGTGAGCGCCGCCGCCAGCGCGGCGTAGTCGTACCGCTGCACGGGCCGTCCGGTGTGGACGGACTGGGCGGCCAGCTCCCCGCACGCCTCGCCCAGCATGCCGAACGTGGGCTCCATACGGGGCGAGCTGAACCCGACGTGGCTGGCCGAGAAGCAGACCGGCACCGCGATGTTCTCCACGCCGCCGGCCGCCGGGAAAAGGCACTCGGCGGGGATCTGGTACGGGTCGGCGGGCGGGTTCTGCTCGGTGCCGCTGAGCGTGCCCTCCCCCACGACCGTGTCGTCGCCCTCGGCGTACATCTGCACGACGTGGCTGTCCATCGGGTACTGCCAGCAGCACACCGGCGTCGCCTTGGTGTTGTCCGGCCGGAGCAGGTCGTGCTGGGTGAGCACGTGGGCGCCGACCATACGCCGCGCCTCGCGCACGTAGAGCGCGTGCGGGAAGCCCGGCCCGTGCGGGCTGTCCACGAACTCGTCCGGCGGCAGCCCGAAGCGCCGCGTGTCCGCCCGGAAGCTCGCCGGGAGTGCCGGGTCGTTGGCCAGCCAGTAGAGCATGCCCTGGTGCCAGCGCACCTGCTCGGCGATCACCTCGTCGCGGCGGCGCCAGGTGCCGTCCGGGTAGTCCCAGGCGGCGCCGGGCAGGTCGAAGCCGAAGAAGAGCGCCTGGTTGGTCTGGTACTTGCCGCCCGGCAGCGCGGCCGTGTGCGTGACGATCGACGACAGGCCGGCGATGCCCCGATCCGTGATGAGCTGCCGCAGGTGGCCGTACCGGCGCGGGTCGTAGCCGTCGGGCCGCGGGAACGGCAGGCGGTCCGGACCGGTGGCGAGCACGCCCCGGAAGTTGTACGCCTGTGTCTTGGCGTCGCCCTCGCCCGGCGCGGTGTCCGGCACCGGGCCGACCGGGTAGCCGGTATTCGGCCGGAACGGCCCCCGCCGGTACGCCCGCGCGGGCTGGAAGCCGGCGAGCGGCTCGCCGTAGCGGGAGGCCGGCTCCCGTCCCACCGTGTACGGCACGCCGGCGGCGGCGAGAAGGTCGCCCTCGTACGAGGCGTCGATGGCGAACGTCGCGCGGACCCACCGACCGGCCACGCGTACCCCGGTGACGCGCCGCCCGGTGACCTCGACGTCGGCCGGGCCGTGGATCCGGTGTCCGGTGTAGACGGTCGCCTTCGCCTCGTCGAGCAGGCGCTGGGCGACCCGCGACGCGACCTTGGGCTCGAACAGATACTGTGGACCGTCCACGCCGTACTCGGCGCCGATGCCGGCGAAGAAGCGGTCGCGGGTGAGCCCGGCGAGCGCACTGTCCACTGTGGGCGTGTCGGTCTTCACCAGGCCGCCGGCGACGATGCCGCCGACGTGGCCGGTCGGTTCGAGCACGAGGCAGCGCAGGCCGCGCAGGCGCAGGCGGAGCGCGGCCATGACGCCGGCCAGCGTCGCCCCGTAGATGACGACGTCGGGCTCGTCCATCGCCGCCACCCCTATGCCGCCGGCGCGGTGCGCCGCTCGGGCAGGGCGAGCACCGGCGTGGCGCTGCTCGATGCCTGCGACGGCCGCAGCACCCGGATCGCGTCCGGCCACCGCACGGGCGCGCCGAGCGTGCCGGTCAGCAGCCGCTGGAGGTCTTCGGTGCGGGTAGCCGAGTCGGCGACCGCGTGCGGCTCGGTGCCGGTGGCCAGGCACTGCGCGGCGAGCGCGCCGACCGCCTCGCCGATGCTCCACTCCACCGGGTGCAGCCGGTAGCAGCCGTTGGTGATGTGGGTGGTACCGATGTTCTTGTTGGCCGGCAGCAGATTGCGCATCCGCACCGGGATCAGCGCACCGAGCGGGATCTGGAACGGGTACGCCTCGAGGTTGACGTAGTTGACGCCGGCCGCGCTGGGGTGCAGGTCGATGTTGTAGTGCCCGACGCCGACGCCGTCGGCGAACTGCTCCGCGCCCGCGCCCTCCGGCCGGTCGACGACCGCGACGTGCTGCTCCAGCACGGTGAAGCGGGCCTTGACGCGGCGCGACTCGCGGATGTACGCGGTCTTGGCGAGCCCGTCGGCGGTGCCGGTCAGGTCGGGGCGCAGCCGCAGTCCCGGGTAGCCGTGGCCACCGTCCGGGCGTGGCGCCTCGGTCTGCATCCAGTGCAGATAGGACAGTGACAGCTCCTTGCACCGCCGCAGCGCCCGCTCGCGCGCCGTCTCGTCGACGCCCGGCCCGAGCAGCGGCGCCTCCCAGTAGTCGATGTTGGGCCAGTTGACCAGCGAGATGTCCGTATCGACGAGGTCGGGGGCGAACTGGGTGCGGGCCCGGATCCGCCGGAAGTGCCAGAGGTCGGGCACCCGCACCGCGTCGAGGTCGGCCTCGAAGATGCGGTTGGTCTTGCCGCCCATCGTGTGGATGTCGATCTTCTCCCAGGACAGCTGCGGCCCCGGCCAGAACGGGTCGACGTGCGTCTTCCAGTGGTCGTACGACGCGGGGCGGTCGACCACGTGCTCCTCGCCCGGCCGGTACTCCAGGGGGAAGCACCAGGTGATGGCCTGCTGGTCGGTCGGGTCGGCGACCGGCGCGGCGTACGGCTCGCCGGTCTCGTCCTGCGACTCGGCGCCGATGACGTGCTCGACGCCGGCCAGCTCCAGCAGGTCGCCCAGCTCGGTGGCGTCCACGACGAGCGGGGCGGTGAGGGTGACGCGGCCGCCCGTGCGGCGGTCCTCCACGGTGACCGCGGTGACCCGGTCGCCGTCGGTCTCGGCGGCCACCGGCACGTGCTCGTACAGCACCGTGATCCGGCCGGCGGACACGTACCCGGCGAGCATCTCGTCGATCGCGGCGACCGCGACGCGCGGCTCCACGCAGAGCTTGCTCACGTTGCCCAGGCCGGGGTTGAGCTCGGGGTCGGCGGCGGCCTCCGGCCGCAGCGGGTAGTTGCGCCGGTAGTAGTCGCGGATCCGGCCGCGCAGCTCGCGGTATCCCGCCGAGATGTGCGCGCTCTCGATCCAGGGGTGCTCGTCGGACGGGACCGCCTGGGCGGTGAGCTGCCCACCCAGCCAGTTGGTTTCCTCGGTCAGCACGACGCGGTGGCCGAGCCGGGCGGCGGTCAGCGCGGCGGCCACGCCGCCCAGGCCACCGCCGATGACGAGGAGTTCGGTCTGCACGCGCAATCACTCCCGAGGATCGCTGATATATTTGCGCTCGTCGGTCGAACCAAGGTCGACCAAATGATTGCGGTCACGTTACACATCGCGGTTAGCGACGTGTCAAGAGTCAATGATCTATTAGCAAATATTAGCTATGGACCGCTCCTATCCGCTGATGCTAGAACCGAGGCCATGACTTCAGGACCCGCCCTTGCGGGGGTGCGCCACTACCGCCCGGCCCCACCGGCACCGACCGGCGCCGCGACCGTCGACGCGGACGTCGCGGTCTACGGCGCCACCTCCGGCGGGGTGACCGCCGCGGTGCGCGCCGCCCGGGAGGGGCGCTCGGTGGTGCTGCTCGCGTACGGCGACCGCGCGGGCGGGATGACCACCGCCGGCCTCGGCACGACCGACGTGGGACACCCGGACACCGTCGGCGGCCTGGCCCGCGCGTTCTACGCGGAGGTCGCGGCGGCCTACGGAGCCGCCGACCCGCACTGGGACGTGGAGGCACACGTCGCCGAAGACATCTTCGAGCGCTGGCTGGCCGAGGCGGGCGTGCGGGTGGTGCGCCGGGCCCACCTCGCCTCCGTGCGCCGCGAGGCGGGCCGGATCGTCGAGCTCGCCACCGACGACGGGCACCGCTACCGGGCGCGGGTCTACGTGGACGCGTCCTACGAGGGCGACCTGCTGGCGGCCGCGGGCGTCTCCTACACCGTGGGGCGGGAGGCGTCCACTGTGTACGGCGAGTCGCTCGCCGGCGTGCAACACAGCGTCAACCACCAGTTCGAGCGCCCGGTGGACCCGTACGTGGTGCCCGGGCAGCCGGCCAGCGGCCTCCTGCCCGGCATCTCGCCCGACCCGTACGGCACGGTCGGCGACGGCGACCACCGGGTGCAGGCGTACAACTTCCGGCTGCACGTCACGACGTCGCCGCGCCGGATCCCGTTCCCCCGCCCGGAGGGTTACGACCCCGCGCGGTACGAGCTGCTCCGCCGGTACGTCGAGGCGGGTGTCTACGAGCTTTTCGGCCGGACCACCCGGGTGCGTGGCGACGTCTTCGACATGAACAACCACGGCGCGTTCTCCTCCGACCACATCGGAGCCAACTACGACTGGCCGGAGGCCGACCACGCGCGCCGTGAGGAGATCTTCCAGGACCACGTGCGCTACCAGGCCGGCCTGCTCCACTTCCTGGCGAACGACCCGCGGCTGCCCGACGCGGTCCGGACCGCGACGCGGGAGTACGGGCTGGCCCCCGGCGAGTTCGCGGACAGCGGGCACTGGCCGCACCAGATCTACGTGCGGGAGGCCCGGCGGATGGTCGCCGACCGCGTGGTCACCCAGCACGACGCGACCGGCGCCGCACGGGCCGACGACCCGGTCGCGCTCGCGTCGTACGTGATGGACTCGCACAACGCCAAGCGGGTGCTCGTCGACGGCCACCCGCGCAACGAGGGAAACGTGCAGCAGCCGCTCGCGGCGCCGTTCGGCGTGCCGTACCGGTCGCTGGTGCCGCGCACCGGAGAATGCGACAACCTCCTGGTCGTCTCGGCGATCTCCGCCTCGCACGTGGCGTTCGCCTCGGTGCGGATGGAGCCGGTGCTGATGATGCTCGGCGAGGCCGCCGGCTGCGCGGCGACCCAGGCCGTCACGGCCGGGGTGGCGACCCGTGACGTCGAGTACGAGACGCTGCGCAAGTCCCTGGTGGACACGGGTGCGATCCTGGCCTGGGCGGGTACCGAGTGAAGGAGGGATGAGGGCGTGACGAAACCACGCGGTCGCAGCTCGCGCCAGGCGGACATCGCGCGCGAGGCCGGCGTCTCCCAGTCCACTGTGTCCATGGTGCTCAGCGGCGCCGGCGACCTGGGCCGCATCTCCGCCGAGACGCAGCGCCGGGTGTTCAGCGCGGCCCGCCGCCTGCGCTACACACCGGTCGGGCAGCAGCGCACCGCCACCGCCGTGCCCAGCCGGCAGGCGCCGCTGTTGCTCGGCGTGCACACGTTCGAGCCGATCTTCCCGACCAGCGCCCGCGACTACTACTTCGAGTTCCTCCAGGGCATCGAGGAGCAGGCCGGCGTCGAGGGCTGCAACCTGGTGCTCTTCACCGCCGCGCAGCACGAGGACGGGGTCCGCCGCATCTACCACGGCGGCGTCAACGGCCTGCGGCAGGCGGCCGGCAGCCTCCTGCTCGGCCACCACGCCAACCTCGACGACCTGGCCCGGCTGGTCGAAGACGGGCACCCGTTCGTCTACATCGGCCACCGCGACGTGCCCGGCACCGAGATCTGCTACGTCGGCGGCGACTACCGGGCGACGACCGGACGGATCGTCGACGACCTCGTCGCGCTCGGTCACCGCAGCTTCGCGTATCTGGGCGAGGCGGTGCGGCACGAGCCGGAGGTCGACCGCTGGGAGGGCTTCGCGGCGGCGCTCGACCGGTTCGGCCTGGCGGTGCCCGCGCCGGCGTGCGTCCGGCCGGAAGACCTGACCGCGCAGTGGCTCGACAGCACCCTCGCCGAGGGCACCACCGCGATCCTCGTGGAGTCGGTCAACCTGCTGCGGGTCCTGGCCGCGATGGTCAAGCTGCGTGGCCTCTCGATCCCGGACGACCTCTCCGTGGTGCTGCTCGTCGACGACCCGGGCAGCGAGGTCGGGCCGGGTCCGTGGGCGTCGCTGCGCATCCCGCGCAACGCGATGGGCCGCCGGGCGGTGCGGCTGCTGACCTCGCTGCTCACCGACCCGGACGGTGACTACGAGCGGCAGATCCTGGTGCCGTGCACGCACACCCTGGAGACGACGGTCGCCCCGCCCCGCCAGTAACGGCGGGACGGGGCGACCAACCCCAGAACCCAGAACTAAAGCTCGCGCACCCGTACGTTGCGGAACTCCATCAGGTCGTTGTTGCCGTGGTTTTGCAGCCCGATGAAGCCGCTGACGAACTGGCGCAGGTCCGTCGGCGGATCGCCCGCGCGGGACGACTGCTTGCCGGGCGTGTTGTCGAACTCCTTGATCACCACGCCGTTCCGGATGATCGTGTAGTGCTGGCCCTCCACCTTGATCTCGTAGTCGTTCCAGACGTTCTTCGCGGTGGCGCCGGACTGGGCGAGGTTGTTCGGGTCGAAGTTGTACACCGACCCGGTCTTCTGCGGCTCGCCCGTGTCACCGTCGTACAGCTGGATCTCGTGTCCACAGTAGATCGCCACCCACGCCTGCGAGGACGCGGCCGAACCGACCGTGCCGCAGCTGCCCGGCGGCCGCTGGCTGAGCGGCGTGCGCGGGTCCGGGAAGCGGACGAAGACGCCGCTGTTGGCGCGGGTGCCCTCGGGTGACACGTCCCGGAACTGTAGCTTGATCGAGTAGTCGGCGAACTGCTGGTCGGCGTACCAGAGCATGCCGAGCCCGCCGATGGTGCGCATCGTGCCGTCCGGCCGCACCTGGAACGAACCGCCCGGTGCCTGGCGCCAGCCGGACAGCGAGTACGCGGTGCCGTCGAAGATGGCCTTGTACCCGGGTATCGAGCCGATCGCCGACCCGGCTCCGGCCCGCCGGAGCACGCCGGCCTCCCGGTTGTCGATGACGTGGGCCGCGGTGAGCTCGGCCAGCACCTCGTCGAGGTGGTTGACGAACTCGTTGTGGTTCGGCCAGTTGCCCTCGTCGTCGATCAGGTCGTTGATCGTGCACCCGCCGCCGGCGACCCGGTTGGCGACGCCGGTCTCGATTTCGAGCAGCTGCACGGTCGGCCGGGCGTCGGGCGCCGCGCACCCGGCGAGCACCGGGATCTTCGAGGTGACGACCTGGCCGTCGGCGTAGGTCACCTTCAGTGTCGCCTCGAAGCTGCCGTACCGCTTGTAGGTGTGGGTCGGGTGGGGCGCCGTCGACTTGGCGGTGCCGTCGCCGAAGTCCCACTCCCACGCCACGCCGCCGGCCTTGTTGGCCGAGAACGAAATCGTCCGCGGCTGGGCCTGCGCGATGGAGCGGGCCGTCGCCAGGCTCGGGTGCGGGGTCGCCGGCCCGCCCTGGTACGCCACGCGGATCAGCTTCTGGTTGGCGTGCAGGCTGAAGAAGCCGCTGCCGTAGTCGAGCATGTAGAGCGCGCCGTCCGGGCCGAACTTGGCGTCCATCCAGGACTGGAGCTGCGTGCCGCCGCTGCCGTGCGGGATGATCTGCCGCAGGTCCTCGGCGAACGCCGGCGCGCCGGCCTGTCGCACCGTGTCCGGGTTGACGGTGATGGCCACCCGGTTGCTGTTCTGGCACTCGTCACCGATGAACCACTTGTTGTCCCAGTAGGCCGGCCACGCGACGCCGCTGCCGGTGTCGACCCGCGAGCGGTGGTACGTCGGACCGTCCATGACGGCCTGGCAACCGGCACTTGTCATGTACGGCCGGGTGTACGTCGACTCCGACTGCACGTACGTCGGGATGCCGTCCGGGCGCTTGGGGAAGACCGGGCCGCCGCCCTGCGGCGAGTACCAGATCATGTTGTCCCGGACCGGCGGGAGGTTGACGAGACCGGTGTTGCGCGGCGACTCGTTCTTCGGGTTGTCGCAGTCGTACCAGCCGGTCAGCACCTCGGCGTCGGTGTTGGACCGGTCGCGGTACGGCTGCCGGTTGCCCATGCAGTACGGCCAGCCGTGGTTGCCCGCCGAGGTGATGATCGTGGCGGTCTCGTACTTCGCCGGCCCCAGCTCCGGGCTCGGCGCGCCCGCGTCCGGGCCGACCCACGCGGCGGTCAGCCAGTCGTTGACCGGGTCCCAGGCGAGCCGGGCGATGTTGCGCACGCCCATCACGTAGATCTCCGGCCGGGTCTTGCCGCCGCCCTCCTCCTGGCCGGTGAAGAGGTTGCCCTCGGGGATCGTGTACGTCCCGTCGGCCTCCGGGTGGATCCGGATGATCTTGCCGTTGAGGTCGTTCGTGTTGCCGGCGGTGCGGCGGGCGTCCTGGAACGAGATGCCCGCGAACTCCTGGGTCCAGTTGTTACCGGAGTATCCGCTCGAGCCGCCGGAGGAGTTGCTGTCACCGCTTCCGATGTAGAGGTTGCCGGAGTCGTCGAACGTCATGCCGCCGCCGGCGTGGCAGCAGCTGTGGATCTGCGTGTCCCACGACAGCAGGTCCTTGCGGGTGCCCAGGTCGAGAGTCTGCGTGGTCGCGTTGTAGGTGAGCCGTGAGACGGTCCGCTTGCCGACCCGCTTCTCCCGGTCGATGGAGGCGTGCGGCATCCAGTACACGTAGACCCAGCCGTTCTCCGCGAACTTCGGATCCAGCGTGATGCCGACCAGGCCCTCCTCGTTCTTGACGAGCTCGCCGCCGCTGCCCCGGTGACCCATGACGGGCAGGGTGGCCAGCAGCTTGACCTGCTTGGTCTGCGGATCCCACTGGTGGATGGTGCCACAGCCGAGGCCGACGTTCGGGTCGGCCCAGTCGACGACCGGCGCGGTCGCGCAGGAGGCCTTGCCGATGTAGAAGACCCGCCCGTTGCTCGGGGCGACAGTCAGGCCGTGCGGCTCACCGATCTGGTCGAGCTGCCCGGACGCGTTGTTCGTGGTAAGCCGCTCGGTGCGGTAGTTGGCCGCGATGGTCGCCTGGCAGTCGCCGCGCACCAGACCTGCCGTCCACTGTAGAGCTCCGAGGAGGTGACTCTGGAACTGCGTGTCGGTGGTGTAGCTCGCCTCGGTGCGTCCCATGCCGGTGTAGAAGGAACGGCCGCCGTCGTAGTCACGGCACCAGGAGATCGGATGGAACGCGCCGTTGCGGCTGAGCCCCGCGTTGTACGTGTGCTCCTGCACCTGCGCGACGGTGTGCACGCGGCCGATCGGGTTCGGGTTCCAGTTGATCCACTGGTCGGCGCGCTTGGCGGTGAGCGGGAAGCCCTTGTTCGCCGGGTGCTGGCGGTCGGTGTAGCTGACCGTCGCCTGCTGCACCGTGGACTCCGGCGGCGGGCCGGCGTCCGGACCGATCAGCCACAGCTCGGCGAGCTGGATGATCGGCTCGCCGCCGTTCGCGGTGATGTTCAGCCGGTAGTGCTGGTACGCCGTGGTGTTGGTGAACGTGTACTGCTTGGTCTCGAACCGGCCCCCGAAGGTCTCACCGCTGCGAGTGTCCAACGTGGTCCAGCTCTGCCCGTCGGCGGAGCCTTCGAGCGTCCAGTCCCGCGGGTCCCGGCCGGGGAAGTCGTTGGCCGAGCTGAGGGCGTAGCGGGACACGACGACCGGCGCGCCGAGCTTGGCGACGACCCACCCGGTCCGGGCGAAGGTCAGCCACTTGGTGCCCAGCGAGCCGTCGATGAGCTGTGCCACGCCTTCGTTCGGCGTGTTCTGGGCACTGGCCGTGGCTTCCACGATCTTCTCGGCGTTGGGCAGGCCGGCCGCCGGCCGGGTGCCGATCAGGCCGGTGAACCACTCCGAGCTCGGCTGCACGCGGGCCGCGTCGTGCACGCCCAGGAAGCCGCCGCCGCCCTTGATGTACGCCTGGAACGCCGCCTCCTGGGTGTCGTTGAGCGTGACACCGTTGGCGGAGAGGAAGACGACGCTGCGGTACCTGGCGAGGTTGGTGGGGTTGAAGACCGCCGGGTCCGAGGAGTCGTGCACGTAGAAGCCGTTGTCCCGGCCCAGCTTGCGGATCGCGGCGACGGCGCGGGTGACCGGGTCGTCCTGCTGGTCCACGGCTCCGTGGAACACCAGCACGTTGACCGCGGCCTTGCCCCAGGTGGGCGGCAGGTCGACCGGGGCCGGAGCCGCGGACGCGGGTGCGGACGGTACGGACAGCACGCCGATCGCGAGCGTGGCGGCCGAGGCGAGCGCTGCCGCGCGCCTCCAGATGGGTCTCATCTCGTCTCCTCCGGGATCAACCGTGGTTTCCGTGGGCGGCCGGTGCCTGGCCGCCGCCTGCCGGTGCGGCCTGTACCGGGTTTCCCGGTGCGTGGCCGGCGTGCGCTGTCATCGCGCCGTTCTCGTCCAGGACGTGGAACGTCGTGGACATGCCGAGGTCGGAGTGGAACTGCATGTGGCAGTGGAGCATCCAGTGGCCGGGGCCGACCGACTCGCCGGCGATCACCCGGGCGCCGAAGGTGTCGCCGGGGCCGACGGTCTTGTTGTCGATGATCGGCACCGAGTTGGCGAGCGCGCCGGTGCCGTCGACGACGCCCGTGCGGGTGTCCGCCCAGGAGTGTCCGTGCACGTGGAACGTGTGCATGTCGTCGCCCATGCCGATGACGAGGAACTCGACCTTCTCACCGACCTTCGCCACGACACAGGTCGGGCCCGGTACGGGGTTCGCCTCGTCACAGGTGTCGGCTTCGCTGCTGCGCCGCAGGTTGATGGTCTGCCGGTCGCCGAACGCGAGCACGTAGGTGCGGTCCGGCCGGGGGTCGCCCTGCCGCCGCACCACGACCCCGCCGAAGAGGCCGGTGCGCATGCCCGCCGTGCCGTGCGGCCCGCCGACCACGTGGTCGTGGTACCACCAGTAGCCGGCCGTGCCCTGCGCGCCGGTGTTCGTGTTGCGCGGCTGGGCGTACCAGATGTAGGTGTACGACCCGCCCGGCGGCACGAACGAGTTGCTGTGCACGGTGCCGTCGGACTTCTGGGTGTACTTGACCCCGTGCGTGTGCAGCGACACGCCCAGCGGATGGTTGGGGTTGGCGGTGCTGCGCAGCGCCTCCAGCGTCGCCGCCGGCACCTGGTTGTAGAGGGTGATCGCGAAGCACTGCCCCTCGATCATCTCGATCAGCGGCCCCGGGTAGGAGGCCGACTCCGGGGTGAGGCCGTATCCGAGCCGGACCTGGTTGGTGATCGGGTCCTTCGGCAGCTCCACCGCGTACAGGTTGATCCGGCGGTCGATGACGGTGCAGCCGCCCGGCCGCTCGGCCCCCGGGGCGGCGGCCACGTTGGCGGCCGTCACCCCCTGGCCGCCGGCCGCGGCACTCGGTTCGCCGGCTCCACGGCCCGAGCCACGGGCCAGTCCGCCCGCCGCGGCGAGCGTCACGGCCAGCACCGCGAGCACCAATAGCCTTCTGGCTTTCACAATCCCGTCCAATCTCACGGCGTCAGCGCAGCGATCCGGATGTTGCGGAAGCTCACGATGTCGGTGGCACCGTGGTTCTGGAGTCCGATGTAGCCGGTCGGGTGCTCGCGTCCGGCGCCACCCGGGTCGTCCGCCCGGGGCGGGTCGAAGACCGCGGCGGGGTCGTTGACGTACTCGTTGATGAGCACGCCGTTGCGGAACAGCGAGTAGTGCTGGCCCACGACCCGGATCTCGTAGTCGTTCCAGGTGCCCTTCGGCGTCACGCCGGCACCCGCGATGTCGACCCGGTCGAAGCCGTACACCGAGCCGCTCTTGTACATGTCGCCGTCGGTCCGGTCGAAGATCTGGAGCTCGTGCCCGTACTTGATGGCGACCCACTCGGGGCGGGGCTCCTGCGGGTGCTGGTGCACCTGCGGGAAGCGGACGAAGACGCCGCTGTTGACCCGGCCGTCACCCGGCGCGTCGTCCCGCCACTGGAGCTTGAGCGAGAAGTCGCCGTACTCCCGGACCGGGAACCAGAGCATGCCGAGCCCGTCGACCGACGTGCTGGTGATCGACCCGTCGGCGTTGCGCCGGAAGCCGCCGGCGCCGACGTGCTCCCAGAGGTTGAACGAGGCCGGCGTGCGGTCGAGCAGCGGCAGGTAGCCCTGCTTGTCGTCCGGCTTGCCGACGCCCGACTCGCGGGCGGTGCGGACCAGCGTGTTGCGCTGGGCGTTGGTGATCAGGCCGCGGTGGTGCAGGTGCTCGGCGACCTCCTGGACGTGCGCGATGAAGTCGGCGGGGGTGGCCCACGGCTTCTCGTCCTCGATCAGGTTGTTGATCCAGCAGCCGCCGGAGACCAGCTTGTTGGGTACGCCGCTGTTCTTCGTGCCGATCCAGACGGTCGAGCGGGTGTCCGCGACCGGGCAGGTGCGCGGCTGCGCCCCACTCTCGACGACGTTGAACGTGGTCGAACCGGTGGTGGAGACGTTGCCGGCCCGGTCGGTGGCCCGGTAGCTGAACGTGTGCTGGCCCGGAGTGTTCACCGTGACCGGTCCCGTGTAGACGATGTAGCCGTGCCCGTCCTGGGCGTACTCGACGCGGAGCAGGCCGGACCCACCCGTGTCGGCCGCGCTGAGCGTGACGGTGGCGCTACCGACATAGGACCAGCTGCCGTCCAGCTGGCCGGCGACCACGGCGGTCACCGTCGGCGGCGTGGTGTCACCGGGCGGCGCGACCACGGTAAACGAGGCCGTCTGCGCGGTCGAGGTGTTGCCGGCCTTGTCGGTCGCGCGGTAGCTGACCGTGTGCTGGCCGGGCTGGTTCACCGTCACCGGCGCGGTGTACGCGGCGTACGGCTGGCCGTCCAGCGAGTACTCCACCCGGTCGACGCCGGAGCCGGCGTCGGTGGCGGTCACCGTGACGGTGGCGGCACCGACGTACGCGCCGTTGCCGTCGCGGTTGCCGGCGACGGTGGCGTTGACCGTCGGCGCGGTGGTGTCCTGCTGCGGTGCCACGACCGTGAACGACACCGACTGCACCGCGGAGGTGTTGCCGGCCGCGTCGGTCGCGCGGTAGCTGACCGTGTGCTGTCCCACCGTGTTGACCGTGACGGGTGCGGTGTAGTCCGCGTAGGCACCGCCGTCGAGCGAGTACTCCACACTGTCCACACCCGACTCGGTGTCGGTCGCGGTGATCGTGACGGTGGCGGCGCCGACGTACGCGCCGTTGCCGTCCTGCTGGCCGGTGACCCCGGCGCTCACCGTCGGCGCGGTGGTGTCCGGCTCGTTCTCGTCGACCACCGTGAACGACACCGTCTGCGGCGCCGACGTGTTGCCGGCGTTGTCGGTGGCCCGGTAGCTCAGCGTGTGCTGGCCCGGCTGGCTGACGACGACCGGCGCGGTGTACGCCGCGTACGGCGCGCCGTCGAGCGAGTACTCGACAGAGTCGACCCCGGAGTCGGCGTCGGTGGCGGTCACCGTGACGGTCGCCGAGCCGATGTAGTTGCCCTCGCCGTCCGGCTCGCCGCTGATCTGGGCGGTCGCGGTCGGCGGTGTGGTGTCCGGGTCGGGCTCCTCGACCACCGCGAACGACACCGCCTGTGGCGTGGAGGTGTTGCCCGCGACGTCCGTGGCCCGGTAGTTGACGGTGTGCTGCCCGACCGCGGTGATGCTGAGCGGCGCGGTGTACTCCGCGTACGGCTGGCCGTCGAGCGAGTACTCCACGGTGTCCACACCGGACTCGGTGTCGGTGGCGGAGAGCGTCACCGTCGCCGTGCCGATGTAGGCCCCGTTGCCGTCGCGGTTTCCGGTCACCGACGCGGTCACCGTGGGCGCGGTGGTGTCCGGGTCCGGCTCGTCCACGACCGTGAACGACACCGACTGTGGCGTCGACGTGTTGCCCGCGACGTCGGTCGCCCGGTAGCTGACCGTGTGGTTGCCCAGCGTGTTGACGGTCACCGGGCTCGTGTACGTGCCGTAGGCGCCGCCGTCGACCGCGTACTCCACCTTGGACACGCCGGAGCCGGTGTCGGTGGCGGCGAGCGTCACGGTGGCCGCGCCGACGTAGTTGCCGTTCTCGTCGCGGTCGCCGGTCACCTGCGCGGTCACGGTCGGCGGGGTGGTGTCGTCCGGGCCGTCGGTGACGACGAGCAGGCCGGTCATGCTGCCGTGCCCGGGGATCGCGCAGAAGTAACGGTACGTGCCCGGCGTGAGCACGACGTCCACGGTGTGCCGGCCCCGGTTGGCGTCGGTCGGCTCGGCGAGGATGTTGACGTTGACGTCGTTGTTGTACCGGGGGTCGCCCGTCTCGAACGTCAGCGTGTGCTGCATGTCGGTGGTGTTGCCGGTGGCCCGGCTGTTCTCGAAGACGAGCGTGGTCGGTCCCGCGACGGCGGTGGTGGGCGCGGAGGCGTAGGCCTGGGTGCTGTCGCCGGCCGTCCAGGTGAGCGTCTGGGCCAGGAGCTGCGCTGATGGCGCGGCGCCGCCGGGCGCGGCGTCCACCGGGCGCGCGCTCACCGGCCCGGACGACAGCACGGAGCTCACCAGCAGGACGGCGACCGCGGCGACCACCGTGAGCGGCCGTTTGGGCCCCCGGGGTGGTCTCCGCCGCACAGGGAGGAGTGGCATGTCCGACACAACCTTTCGCGAGTCTTCTGCCGCGCACGCGCCACAAAGGACGGTGGCGTTGGCGCGCACGCCGGCAGGCAGCGTCAGCCGACCCACGGTGCCGAGCCGGGCGGTGTCCGCCGCCGGCCCGTGCGTGGGCTGGGGTGTCTTGGGTCAGGGGGTTGGAACTCGTCGGCGAATGGAGAGCCAGCGGCTAGGGCTGACGTGTTGCGGCCAAGGCGCGCGCCGACGCGCCTATGTGTATGCAGGCCATGTCATCGACAAGGAGGTGCCACTCCCCCGGCAAGGACACAACCCTCGGACGTCGAGGTCACCGCGCCGCCGGTCACCTCGATGAGACTAACGTTGTCAGACCCTAACGGACTTGCCATCGAGATGTCTACATCTTCCGTTAGGAATGCTCACACTTTTGTTTCCTGCGGCGAAAGGCTTTGACGAAACCTACTCGTCGGGGAAGTCGGCCAGCTCCGCGACCGCGGTATCCAGCGCCGCGTCCACGCCCCGATCCACCATCATCACGTAGGCCGGGTCGCCGGCCGCCGCGATCCGCCGGATGCCCCGAGCCGAGTCGCCGACCCGCCGCCGGACCGTCTCGACGAACGGCCCGAGCGGCCCCGCCCACCCGTACGCGTCGAGCATCAGCCGCAGCCGCGCCGGCCGCCGCTCGAAGGCGGTGAATCCCTCCGCCGACACCACGCGCCGGGCGTGCAGCGGCACCCACGAGAACGCGGCGAACGCGAGATCGTACTCGCGGGTCACCGGCGCGGCGAAGTCCCAGTCGAAGAACCCGGCCAGGCGGCCGCCGTCCCACGCCGCGTTGTACGGCGCGGAGTCGTTGTGCCCCACGATCAGTCCCGGCCGCCAGGTGCCGCCCTCGCGCCACACCGCGTCCGCCGGCGGGACGAAGCTCGCCACCGCCTCGTGAAACTCGCGCAGCCAGCCACCCACCTCGCGGAGCGCCGCCTCGCCGTACACCCAGGCCGGCCACGGCCGCGCCGTGCCGACCACCTCGCCCGGCAGGTACGAGAGCACCTCCCGGCCCTGTCCGTCGAAGCCGAGCGCGCGCGGCGCCCGTTCGAACCCGACCGCCTCCAGGTGCCGCAGCAGCGCGTGCACCGACGGCGTCCACGGCCCGGCCGCCCGGCGCACCGTGTCACCCACCCGCACCGCGCCCCCGGTATTGCCGCCGGGCAGCCGCTCCTCGCCAGTCACCGCCCAACGCTCGTACAAGCCCCGGATCGAGGTCAAGGAAATTCGACCTCCGCCGGCGTGCGCTTCCTGTAGGGCGTGATCTGCGGCGCGGCATGTGCCGCCCCGTGCACCTTGACGCAGGTCCGGCCGTCGCAGCGGACCGCGCCGCCGCGCAGCTCGTGGCACGGGATCACGACGTACGAGGGGTGGCGGGCCGAGCCGCCGCGGACCGCGACGGCGGCGAGCGCGCGGTCCTGGTTGCAGCGGACGGCCGCCGCGCGCACCTGGTCGGTCCAGCGTGGCGCGTCGTGCCGGTTGGTGTCGGTCCACCGGAAGTTGAACGCGGCGGTGACGAGCAGGAGCGCGGCGAGCCCGGCGAGGGGCAGCGCCCGCAAGCCCGTCGCCGTCTTCGCCGCGGGCACCAGGAGGGCGACAAGCGCCGCGAAGAGCAGCATCGACGGCGCGAGCAGGTAGCGCTGGGAGATCCAGCCGTTGGCCATGATCTCCAGCGCGAGCAGGCCGGCGCTGTGCGCGGCGAGCGCGGCCGCCAGTGTCCAGCGCGGCCGCAGCAGGCCACGACGGCCGCCGACCACCGCCACGGCGACGGCGAGGAGCACCACCGACCAGGCCGCTACGACGACAAACGCGTTGCGGGACAAGGCTTCCGGAAACTCTGCGTCGGGTACGTACAGCCCGCTGGTCGCCCGGAAGCCGAGGATCGACTCGGGCAGCGCCCACCCGGCGTACTGGCTCACCGCCCACAGTGGATCGAAGCGCGCCTCGCCCAGCCGGCCTCGCGGCGTGGAGAAGGCGCCGGCCACCTGCACCGCCGCGCCGGCGGTGACCAGAGCGGCCAGCGCGAGCCCGTGCCGGTCGCGGCGGGCGGCGAGGCGGAGCAGGGCCAGCGGCACGAGCCCGGCGGCGAGGATCGTGCTGGCCGCGGTCAGCCCGGCGGTGACGAGCGCCACCAGCCGCGACGCGCGGGTGGCGGCCGGCCAGAGGAGCACCCAGACGAGCGCGTACAGGGCGAAGAAGTGCAGGCAGACGGGCCGGTTGTAGACCTCGGCGGCGCGGTTCTCGGCGACCGGGGCGAGCAGCATCGGCGCGGCGACCAGCAGGCGGGCGAGGCGGTGCGGCAGGTGCGCGCCGCTGGCCACGTACACGAGCACGCCGAGAAGGCCGCAGACCGCGGCCGACGACAGCGAGAGCACGGCGGGCATCCAGCTGATCGGGAAGAGCGTGGCGAGCTCGCCGAGCAGGCGCGGGCCGAGCACGTAGTAGCCGGCGATCGGCTCGACGAGTGCCTTCGCGGTGGACGTGTCGAGCGCGTCGGTGAGCACGTCCCGCGCGTCCTCCTCGAAGACGCTCTGCAACGGGCCGGTGCCGCTCGTACGCAGCAGGCTGACCACGGCCGCCCCCGCGACGGCCGCGGCGCCGAGCGCGACCGCACGGCGGTTCGTGGGCCCGTTTTCCGGCGCGGGCCTGTTTTCGGGCATGGCAAATAGGCGTGACAGCACGCGAGACTCCTTGGGAGGGAAGGGCAGCCCGGATCTTTCTGGCAAGACGTGCCGACCCCCGGTTTTGTTGCATGCGAAAACCTCGCACGGGACCTGAGGTTTTCCACACCCAAGCGGGTGGCCGGCCTCATGGTTCGGCGGCGTGCGCGTCCATAGCGTCGATTCCATGATCCTGTCGACGCACGCTGATGTCCTCGCCCAGCAGTCCGATCCGCCGGAGGGCGGCCTCGTCGGACTCGTCACCGATCTGGTGGAGCGGCTGGGCGGGCCCGGCGCCGGCCTCGCAGTGGCGCTGGAAACCTCTTTCCGCCGATCCCGAGCGAGGTGATCCTGCCGCTGGCCGGGTTCACCGCGAGCCAGGGCGAGATGAGCCTGTTCGGCGCGATCGCCTGGACCACGCTCGGCTCGGTCGTCGGCGCGCTCGCGCTGTACTACATCGGCGCCGCCCTCGGGCGCGATCGGATCCGGGCGATCGCGGCGCGGCTGCCGCTGGTGAAGGTCGGCGACATCGACCGCACGGAGGCGTGGTTCGCGCGGCACGGCGGCAAGGCGGTGTTCTTCGGGCGGATGATCCCGATCTTCCGCAGCCTGATCTCGGTGCCGGCCGGCGTCGAGCGCATGCCGATCGGCCGGTTCCTGCTCTACACCACGACCGGCAGCCTGATCTGGAACACGGTGTTCGTGATGGCCGGCTACCTGCTCGGCGAGAACTGGCAGTCGGTCGAGGGGTACGCCGGCGTGTTCCAGAAGGTCGTGATCGTCGCCTGCGCGCTGGCGGTGGGCTGGTTCGTCATCTCCCGCCTGGCCCGGCGGCGCCGGGGGCGCGACACCCCGGAGCCCGTCCCGGACGGGCGCGGCACGCTCTACGGCACGCCGCGCCGGCCCGGTCGGGACGCCTGAGCCGCCAGCCCGCCGGCGAAGGGGCCGGGCGGGTCAGAGGAAGAGGCCGCCGGTGGCGCGGATGTTCTGGCCGGTGATCCACCGCCCGTCGGGGCCGGCGAGGAACGCGACCACCGCGGCGATGTCGTCCGGCGTGCCCAGCCGGCCCAGCGCGGTCAGCAGCGGCGCCTGCGCGAGGTTTTCCGGCGGGTTCGTGGCGCGCAGCAGGTCGGTGTCGGTGGCGCCGGGCGAGACCGCGTTGACCGTGATGCCCCGCCCGCCGAGCTCGCGGGCCGCCACCATCGTGAACTGCTCCAGCACCGCCTTGCTCGCCCCGTAGAGCGCGTGCCCAGGTGACGGCACCACGGTGTTGAGCGTGGAGATGTTGACGATGGCGCCGCCGTCGCGCATCACCGCGGCGGCCTCCCGCATCGCCAGGACCGGAAACTTGGCGTTGACGGTCATCACGTGGTCGAAATCGGCGGCGGTGAGCTCGGCGAGCGGGTGGCGGGGGTTGATGGCGGCGTTGTTGACGAGGATGTCGAGGCCGTCGCGCACCGGCCCGAACATCACCTCCACCGCGCCGACCTCCGCCTGGTCGGCCCGGACCGCGACCGCGCCCGGCACCTCGCCGGCCAGCTCCTCGCCCGCGGCCTTGCTGTCGCGATAGGTGAACACCACGCGGGCGCCGTCCCGGGCCAGGCGCCGCACGATCGCCCGGCCGATCCCCCGGGTACCACCGGTCACCAGCGCGGTCTTGCCGTCGAGGCTCATGGCTCCGGACGCTAGCGGGGTGCGAGCTCCCGGTATTGAAGGAATGCGCAGAGCCGCGCGGGGGTCAACCCGGCCAGCGCCCGCACCTCGCGGCTGAAGTGCGGCTGGTCCGCGTATCCGCTGTCCGCCGCCGTCGCGGAGAGGCCACGGCCGTGGGCCAGCATCCACACCGCCCGCTGAAACCGGGCCACCCGCGCGACCGCCGCCGGCGAGAGCCCGATCTGCCGGCGAAACCGCGTCTCCAGGCTGCGGCGGCTCACGCCGAGCTCCGCGGCGAGCGCGCCCACCCTCGGCGCGTCGGGCCGCTGGAGGCGCGCCCACGCGTGCAGCGCGAGCCGGTCGGTGCTCATCGCGCCGACGCGCGCGGCCAGCACCTCGTCGAGCACCGCGAAGCGCGACGGCCAGTCGGGAGCCGCGTCGAGCCGCTCGGCCAACGCCTCGCCGCCGCCGCCCAGCACGTCGGCCAGGGGCACGGCCGCGCCGGCCAGCTCCCGCATGGGTACACCGAGCAGCGCGCTCACCCCGAGCGGCGTGAGCCCGACCGAGACGCCGTGCCCCCACCGGGTCCGCTCGAACACGGCGGGGTCACGTCTCGGCCCGGTCACCACCCGCCCGCCGGCCTCGTAGTCGAGGATCATCGTGGTCGAGTTGACCGGCAGGATCCGGTGCGCCAGGGCGGCGCCGTCGCCGGAGCGGAAGCCCGCGTAGCCGAGCACGTACGGCCGCAGCCGCGGATGCGCCCGCCCGGCGAACGTCTCGCACGGCGCGAGCTGAGGCCGCGCCGGCACGGAGTGCAGATGGCCCACGAGCCCATGATGCCCCGCGCCCCGCCGACCGCCACCGAGGACGCGGACGGCATAGATTCGTCCCATGGCTGACGCTGTCGTGATCCCCGGCCGCCTGTACGGGCCGGGCGCGCCCCTGCCGATGTACGCCGGCGACGTGGCCGAGCGGCGCGGCGCCACCCTCCACCGGTTCGAGTGGTCGCGGCGGTCGCCAGACCCGTTTCAGCCGTCGATCGAGCAGTGGGTCGCCGACGAGGTAACGCCGGTGCTCGACCGCCTCGGCGGCCGGCCACTGCTGATCGGCAAGTCACTCGGCACGCACGCGGCCACCCTCGCCGCCGACCGGTCCCTCCCGGCGGTGTGGCTGACCCCGGTGCTCACCGTGCCCTGGGTGGTCGACGCGCTCGGCCGGGCCACGGCGCCGTTCATGCTGGTGGGCGGCACAGCCGACAAACTCTGGGACAGCGCCGTCGCCCGCCGGCTCACCCCGCACGTCTTCGAGGTGGCGGACGCCGACCACGGCATGTACGTACCAGGCCCCCTCACCGACTCGGTCACGCTGCTGGCCCGCGTGGTGGTCGCCGTCGACGACTTCCTCACCAAGATCGCCTGGCCCGCCTAGAGGTCTCGGCCCGCAGGAGCCTCGCGCGGTGCGGCGGTGTTTGTCCACAATGCCTGTTGCCGAGCAGGCGGCGGGAGATCAAAATAGGACTTCCGTCGCCCTGAGTAACCGCCGCGGTCGTATGCGCGGCCCAAGTTTCGAGATCTTGGAGAGTTACGGCGTCATATCAACCCTAACTGTCCTAGATCTGGAAGTTCTCACCTGATCCGGCTGACGCTGCGTCACAGACGGTGGCCGGCGAGTCCGGCCCACCCCGCGCGGGCAGGAAATCAATGTGGTGCCGTGGGCCCTTGCCGGTCCTGTCCCCCGCGTGTCTCGGATTGCCCAGGTCAACGCCTTGATCAACTTAGGGTGAGTTGGCACTGAGCAAGATCAGGTCGAGCGACGAGCGCCCGTAGAGACCTTTCGGAGTCAGGGTTCGCGGGCTCGGCCACAACGCGCGATCAAATCCGAGGCAGAATTTTTCCCAGGTCCGTGTCAGCGGCAGACCGTATGCTCCCGCGGGCACCGCTCCCGGCCGGCGGCTCGCCAGGGCGAGCCGAAATCCCCGGCCGTCCACTGCCATCTGCGCGGGGCAAGCCCCTACCTACGACCTCCCGCCCACTAGACAGGGGAGATTCCGGACCAACCATGTGAGGGATCCCGCCCCTCTGCGAGCGGAGGCCGTCGCGCGGCAGCTCAAGCCTGCTCCGAATCGAGCATTCGAGACCGCGGCGACCCTAACACCGAAAGATCTCTAGAGCTGGGGAAACTGGCGGGTCGGGCGCTCGTCGGTCTCGAAGATCTCGATGGCGCTGCCGACCAGCCGCGGGTCCGGCGCGCTGACCAGCTCGACGTCCTTGTTGTCGTACGGGAACAGGCTGAGCAGGTGGCGCATGGCGTTGACCCGGGCCCGCTTCTTGTCGTTGCTCTTGATCACCGTCCACGGGGCGTCGGCGGTGTCGGTGTAGAAGAACATCGCCTCCTTGGCCTCCGTGTACTCGTCCCAGCGGTCGAGCGAGGCGAGGTCGGTCGGGGAGAGCTTCCACTGGCGCACCGGGTCGACCTGGCGGATGACGAAGCGGGTCTGCTGCTCGCGGCGCGACACGGAGAACCAGAACTTGACCAGGTGGATGCCGGACCGCACGAGCATCTGCTCCAGCTCCGGCGCCTGTCGCATGAACTCCAGGTACTCGGTGCGCGTGCAGTACCCCATGACGCGCTCCACGCCCGCCCGGTTGTACCAGGAACGGTCGAACAGCACGATCTCGCCCGCGGCCGGGAGGTGGGCGACGTACCGCTGGAAGTACCACTGGGTGGACTCCCGCTCGCTGGGCTTCTCCAGCGCCACGACGCGGGCGCCGCGGGGGTTGAGGTGCTCCATGAAGCGCTTGATGGTGCCGCCCTTGCCGGCCGCGTCCCGCCCCTCGAAGAGGACGACCAGCCGCGTGCCGGTGGCCTTCGTCCAGTTTTGCAGCTTGAGCAGCTCGATCTGGAGCAGCCGCTTCTCGCGGTCGTAGTCGGCGCGGCTCATCCGCTCCTCGTACGGGTATCCCTCCCGCCACGTGTCGACCGGCTCGCCCTCGTGGTTGACCAGCACCGGGTCGTCGTCATCGTCGTCGACCACCTGGTAACCACCGAAGCGCTCCAGCAGCGACTCGTTCGTGTCGGCCATGCGATCACGCTAAAGCCTGCGGCGCGGCCGTGCAGAGGGTCGGCGGCGCATGTTCACCTGGCGGCCACCACTACGCTGGCAACCATGCGGGTGGTGATCGCCGGAGGGCACGGGAAGATCGCGCTGCGGCTGGCGGCGCGGCTGGCCGCGCGGGGCGACGAGGTGGTGGGCCTGATCCGCAATCCGGACCACGCCGCCGAGGTCCGCGCCGCCGGCGCGACCCCGGTCGTGCGCGACCTGGAGGCGGCCACGCCCGAGCAGGTGGCCGCCGACCTGGGCGGCGCCGGCGCGGTCGTCTTCGCGGCCGGCGCCGGGCCGGGCAGCGGGGCGGCGCGCAAGGACACCGTCGACCGGGCCGCCGCGGCGCTGCTGGCGGACGCCGCGCGGCTCGCCGGCGTGCGGCGGTACCTGCTGATCTCCTCGATCAACGCCGACCGGCCGCCGCCGCCCGGCACCGACGAGGTCTTCGCCGCCTACCTGCGGGCGAAGGCGGCCGCCGAGGAAGACCTGCGCGCCCGCGACCTGGAGTGGACCGTTCTGCGCCCGGGCCGGCTGACCGACGAGCCGGGCACCGGCCGGGTGTCGCTGGCGCCGAAGGTCGCCCGCGGTGCGATCAGCCGCGACGACGTCGCCGCGGTGCTGGTCACCCTGCTCGACACGCCGGCCACCGCCGGGCTCACGCTGGAGCTGGTGGGCGGCGACACCCCGGTCGCCGAGGCGGTCGCCGCCACCCTGGGAACCTAACCGGTCCTTCGTGCGCCTCCCACGTGTGACGGTGGCCCCGGAGGTGCGCGATGGCGAGACGTTCGACGTGGTGTACACGGCCCACTATGTCCCACTCGTCCGCCTCGCCTACCTGACGACCGGCACCCTGCCCGCCGCCGAAGACGTGGTCCAGGACGTGTTCGCCGAGTGGTTCCGCCGGGTCGACACGGTGCGCGACCCGGCCGCCTACCTGCGCCGCGCCGTCGTGTCACGGTGCACCTCGTGGGTGCGCCGCCGCATCCTCGAACGCCGCCACGGCGCCACCGCCCACCTCGACGCCGCCACCCCGCCGGACGTCGACACACCGGCGGTCCGGGCCGCGCTGCTGCGGCTCAACCCGCGCCAGCGGGCCGCCGTCTTCCTCCGCTTCTACCTCGACCTGCCGGAGCAGGAGATCGCCGCGGCGCTCGGCTGCCGGCCGGGCACCGTCAAGTCGCTGCTGCACCGGTCGCTGGCCGTCCTGAGGGAGCACCTCGATGAGCACTGACCCGCACGCCCGGATCGCGGCGGCGGTCCGCGCCATCGCCGACGCACCGCCCGTCACGCCACCGCCGCCGGGCGCGCTCCGCGACCGCCCCGCGCGCGCCGCGTCCCGCCGGGCGGCCCCCGCGCTGGCCGCGGCCGCGGTCATCGCCATCGCCGCCGTGGTCGCCCTTCTTCCATCCAGGGGTACCGGCGATCCCGCACCGGGATTCGCGGACGGTCCCGCCGCGGCGACGCTGCCCGCCACGTTCGCCGGGATGTCGCCGCTGACCGCGGCCGTCAGCGACGCGCCACCCGGTCCGGTGATCGCGCTCTACGGGCAGGGCTCGCTCGGCACCCAGCACCTCGGCACGAGCCAGGTCCTCGTCACCGGCGTGGACGGCCACACGTACCGGCGGCTCGACGAGGCCGAGAAGTCCGGCTCGGACGGGGCGGACGGCGAGTGGCACGCGGCGCCGAGGTTGCTCTCCCCCGGCGGCGAGCGGGTGGCGCTTGGCGACGACAGCACGACGGCCGCGCGGGTCGAGCTGGTCGACCTGTCGACCGGCCGGACCACCTCGCGAGCCGTCCCGCCCTCCGGCTCGGTGGTCCCGGTGAGCTGGTCGCCGGACGGCGAGCGGCTGCTGCTGGCCCGGAGCGGCGCGCGGCCCGACGAGGAAAGCATCGGCAAGCTGGAGCTGCTCGACCTGGCCACCGGTGCCGTCACGCCAGCCGGCGAGACCACCGGTCCGATGTGGACGGGATCGTTCTCGCCGGACGGCACCCAGGTCGCGATGCCGTCCAAGAGTGGACTGTCGATCGTCGGCCCCGTACGCCGGCGGCTCCCGCTCGGCCCCAACCAGTCGCTGGTCCAAGGGCCGAGCTGGTCGCCGGACGGCCGCCTGCTGGTGCTGTCCGAGGCCGACGGCACGTCTGTCCGGCTCGCCTTCGCCGACGCCACCGCCAGCGCCCGGCCGGTGCCACCGCCCATCACGGTGCGCGGCGACGGGGTACCCGACTTGCTCGGCTGGCGCACCGCCGACACCATGCTCGTCGGGATCGACGACGACGGCCACTACGAGATCGCCGAGATGTCCATCCACGGTGGACAGCCGCGGGTCGTCAGCCGGATCTCGCACGGCCCGGCGCACCTCGCCCGGGTCACCCGGATCCAGCTCGCCGCCGACCTGGTCGCCGGCGCCGAGGTGCGGGACACCGGCGGCGCCGACCGCGGCCCGTGGCCGATCTGGTGGCGGGTCACGGTCGGCGCCCTCGTGCTGCTCGCCGGCTTCGTGGCCTGGCGGGTGGCGCGGCGCCGGCGGTACGCTCCGTCCACAATCGTGGAACAGGCGGTGCCCGATGACGACACGCACGGTAAATCGTGAGCGCTTGGCCTGGGACGCGGCCCGCATCGTGGTGCGCGTGCTCTGCTCCGACCAGGTCGGCCGGTGGCTGCACGAGCAGATGGCCATCCGGCTCGGCCCCGCGCCGGCGGCGGCCCTGGTCGAGTCCCGGCTGCGCATGTGGGCCAGCGCGAGGCTCGACGCACCCCAGGTCGAGGCCGGCGTCTGGCGGGCCAAGCTGGCCGACCTCCTGTCCGAGGACGCCTCGTTGGCACAGCCGCTCCAGGAGATGATGGCCGAGGCCGTCGAGCGCCTGGCGGTCGCCACCGATGTCCGCGTCCACGGTGAGACACCGCCGGCGCCGCCCGGCCCCCGCGTCATCGATTTGGACCGCCACCGCTGACTCGCATACGTTCGGCGCATGCCGACACCCGCTGAGCTGCTGCTGGTCGCCATCGTCGAGATGGCCGACGGCCACACCGAGGCCGGACAGCGATACGAGGACGAGGTGCTGGCGTTCCTGCCCCGGCACGGCGGGTCGCTGGAGAGGCGCATGCGCGCCACCGACGGCCCGACCGAGGTGCACGTGATCCGGTTCGCCTCCCGCGACGGCTACGACGCGTTCATGGTTGACCCGGAGCGCCGCGCCCTCCGCGAGCGCGCCGGCGCGGCCGCGCCCACGACCCGCGTCATCGAGGTCCGCGACCTGTAGGGGCTGAGCTCAGCCGGCCGCTGGGGCGGAGGAGGCGCGGACGACCAGCCGGCAGGGCACCGTGTGGATGCCGGGCTCGGTGGTGCCGCGCTGGATCGCCTCGAGCAGCAGCGCGCCCGCGGTGCGGCCGACCTGCTGGAGGTTGAGGTCGACGCTGGTCAGCGCGGGCCGGCAGCCCTCGGCCGTGGGCAGCCAGTTGTCGACGCCGACCAGCGCGATGTCCTCCGGCACCCGCCGGCCGCTGTCGCGCAGGCCCTCGGCCACGCCGCGGCCGATCGCGTCGCTGCCGCAGAAGACGGCGTCGACCTCGGGGTGTTCGCGGACGAGGGAGGCGGCGGCGAAGCGGCCCCACACCTCGCTCCACCCGCCGTACCACGGCTCGCCCACCAGCTCCAGCCCCGCCTCGCGCAGCGCCCGGCCGGTGCCGTCGACGCGCGTGCGGACCGAGGCATGGCCGTGCGGGCCGGTGACGTGGGCGATGCGGCGGCGGCCGGTGCGCAGCAGGTGCTGGACGGCCAGCGCGGCGCCGCCCTCCTCGTCGACCACCACGCTGGAGTCGGCGGGGTCGGCCGAGCGGGCGAACGCGTACACGATGGGCACCGGCACCGTGCCGGACAGCGGCGGCCGCGGCTCGGTGCGGCGGCCGGCCACGATGATGCCGTCGACCCGCCGGCGGACCAGGCTGCGCACGTAGTGCTGCTCGCGGATCGGGTCGTCGCGGGTGTCGCAGACGAACGCGAGCGTCTCGTCCCAGCCCAGCGCGTCCTCGGCGCCGGAGAGGATCGGCAGGCTGAAGCGTCCATGGTGGTCGGTCATGATGAGGCCCACCGTGTACGTGCGGCCGCTGTGCAGGCTGGCCGCGACGGCGCTGGGCACGAAGCCGAGCTCCTGCGCGGCGGCCCGCACCCGGTCGCGGGTCTCGGCGCGCAGCTGCCCGCGGCCATTGAGCGCCTTCGACACGGTGCCGACCGAGACGCCGGCCCGCCGGGCCACGTCGACGATGCCCACGCGGGGCCGCCTGCCTGCCATGTGCCAAACCGTACAGACGGAAAACCTTTGCCTCAAGTGGGCCGTTGACGGGCGCCTTCAGCGCTCGTAACCTACGCGAAACCACGTCGATATGCCGGCAACTTTTTCCGCACCACCCTTGTTAGCGTTCACACGGAGGCCGCTATGCCGAAGACCGCCGCCGTCCTGGCCACCGCCGTCCTCGTCGGCGCCACGGCCTTCGCCGTCCCGGCCAGCGCGGCCGCGCCCGCTCCCCTGCTCCACTACGAGTTCGACGCCGGCGACCTCGCCACCGGCACCGTCACCGACTCCTCCGGCAACGGGCTCGACGGCACGCTCGTCAACGGCGGCACCGCCTCCCTTGTGGACACTCCCGGCGGCGGCCACGCGATCGACCTGCCCGGCGGGGCGCCCACCTCCACCGGCGCGTACGTGCGGCTGCCCCGCGCCCTCCTCGAAGGACGCACCGACCTGACCGTCCAGACGCGCGTGCGATGGGACGGCACCACCGCGCCGTGGCAGTGGATCTACGCGCTCGGCAAGGACACCAGCCGCTACATGTTCTCCACGCCGTACAACGGGGACGGTCGCCTGCGCACGGCGGTGACGTCCTCGTTCGCCGGCGGTGAGGCGCAGGTGACCGGCTACGCCCCGCTGCCCGCGAACGCCTGGAAGACGCTCACCGTCACGCTCGACACCGCCGCCGACCGGGTGACCACCTACCTCGACGGTGCGGCGGTGGCGTCCGCGCGCACCACCGTCAGCGCCGCCGACCTGATCGACGCCGCCACCACCGGCGCCGGCTTCATCGGCCGTTCGTTCTACCAGGACCCGCTTTTCGACGGCGCGGTCGACGACTTCCAGGTCTTCGCCGCCGCACTGTCCGCGCAGGAGGTGGCCGAGATCGCCGGCACCGAGCCGCCCACGCCCACCGGGCTGGCCAACACCGCGTTCGACGTCCGCACCACCATCGGCGTCGCGCCGCAGCTGCCGGCCGCCGTGCGCGGGACGTTCTCCGACGGGTACGACCGCGACGTGCCGATCGCGTGGTCCCCCGTGGACCCGGCCGACTACGCGGCGCGCGGCACGTTCACCGCGAACGGCACCGCGGCGGGCCGGGCGGTCACCGCGACCGTCACGGTGATCCGCGAGGGTGAGCTGAGCATCGACCTCGGCACCGACACCGGCGCGTTCCACGGCGGCGCCTCGGGCACCCTCTACGGCCTGTACGGACCGGGCGTGCCCACCAACAACCTCATCGAGGGCATGCGCCTGCGCACCGTGGCGACCAAGGCGCAGGACGGGGCGCAGCACCCCGGCGCCGACGCGCTCGAGGTGGTGCGGCCGCTCGCGGACAGCACCGACGGCGACGTGTACATCTACATGACCGACATCCACCGTGGCTTCCCGTACCAGTGGCCCGGTAGCACGCCCGACGAGAAGTTGAACTTGTTCAAGGAAAAAATCGCCAAGCAGGTCGACCAGGTGTTGACGATGGCGCCCGAGTACCGGGACAACATCGTGTTCGTGCCGTTCAACGAGCCCGAGGGCAACATGTTCGGCACCGGCGAGTGGTCCTACAACCGCGTCAGCTGGCTCAGCGACCCGACCGACTACTTCCGCGCCTGGGACGACGTGTACGCGCTCATCAAGGGCAAGATGCCCGGCGCGCGCATCGCCGGCCCGAACACCAGCGTGCTGTACGCCCAGGTGAAGGGCTTCCTCCAGCACACGAAGGCGGCGGGCACGGTGCCGGACGTGATGACCTGGCACGAGCTGAGCCACCCCGAGCAGGTGCGCCAGAGCGTGCGGCGCTACCGCCAGTGGGAAAAGGAGGTCCTCGGCGACCGCCAGCTGCCGATCAACGTCAACGAGTACGCCTTCAACTACCACACCTCCGTGCCCGGCCAGATGATCCAGTGGATCTCGGCGATCGAAGAGTCCAAGGTGGACGCCGACATCGCGTACTGGAACATCGACGGCAACCTCAGCGACTCGGCCGTGCAGGCCAACCGGGGCAACGGGCAGTGGTGGCTGTTCAACGCGTACGGCGGGATGACCGGTCACACCGTGCAGGTGACGCCGCCCTACCCGGGGCAGAACTACACGCTTCAGGGCGTCGCCACCCTCGACCCCGGCAAGCGGCAGGCCCGCGCCATCATCGGCGGCGCCGGCGGCGCGGCACACATCCGCTTCGAGCGGGTGCCGAAGAACGTGCTCGGCCGCACCGTGCACGCGTACATCCGGGAGATCCCGTGGACCGGCCAGATCGGCGACTCGGCGCAGCCGCGGGTGGTGGCCGAGCGCGACGTGCCGGTCAAGGACGGCGCGGCCGTCTTCGACTTCGGCAGCGGCGACCTGCCCCGGCTGGTCGAGTCGTCGGCGTACGAGATCGTGCTCACCCCCACCGGCGCCCGGGGTGCGACGTCCCCCAAGCCGCAGCTCTGGGAGGGCTCGTTCGAGGCGGAGGACGCCACCTACACCGGCGGCGGCTACAGCCGCAACGGCCCGGAGGGCTCGCCCGCCGACGTGTCGAAGTTCTACACCTCCGGCGGGTTCGACGTCGGCGGCCTGCGCACCGGCAGCGACGGCCGGCTCGACTTCACCGTCGACGTGCCCACCACCTGGCGGTACGACCTGCGCGTCTTCGCCAACTCGTTGAACACGTACGACCTGGTACGCGAGCAGGGTCCGACCAACGTGTTCCTGCGCGTGGACGGCGGCGCCGAGCAGGAGATCTACCTGCCGCTCGGCTACAAGTGGGTGGTCTGGGACCACACCGACACCACCGTGGAGCTGACCGCCGGCCGGCACACGATCTCGCTCGCGGCGCGCAGCGCCGACGGGAGCCGGGCCACCAAGGGCGACGCGATCGTCGACCGGATCACCCTCGGGCTGCCCAACCCCGCCGCGGCCACCTCCGTGTACCAGGCGGAGCTGGCCGACCTGCGCGGCGCCCGTCCGGTCTACAGCGCGCTCGGCAGCGGGGTCCCGCTCGGCCCCGGCCAGTCCGCCACGTTCTGGGTGTACTCGGCGACGGACGGCGAGTCCACACTGGACCTGTCCGCGATCGGCCTGGCGAAGATGACCGTCAACGGGATCGAGGTGCCGAGCCCGCGCGCGGCGGTGTCCCTCTCCGGTGGCATCAACAAGGTTGTCGTCACGGGGCTGGCGGTGGTCGACCGCCTTTCCGTGACGCCGTCCGCCACGCACCTGCCGGCGACCACCCACGAGGCCGAGACCGCCGCGCGCGCCGGCACGGCCACCGTCACGGCCAAGTCCCTCGCCAGCGGCCAGTCGGCCGTGACCGGGGTCGGCGGCGCGCCCGGCAACGGCAACACGCTCACGTTCACGGTGACCGCGCCGCGCGCCGGGACGTACGCGATGCGCGTGCGCTACGCCAACCCCGAGCAGTCGGACGCCACCCACTACAACCCGGACCCGCTCGCCCGGCACGCGGACATCTCCGTCAACGGCGGGGCCGCGCAGCGGGTGCTCTTCCCGCACTCGTTCCACGACAACAACTTCTGGGAGCTCACCGTGCCGGTCCGGCTCGCCAAGGGCGCCAACACGGTCCGCTTCTCCGCCGCCGAGCTGCCCAACTTCGACGGCGAGACGTACGCGTCGGAGACGTTCCCCGGCATCCTCCTGCGCTCCCAGTACGCCCCCGTGATCGACAGGATCACGGTCGCCCCGTTCAGCACGGCGCTCTCCGGGCGGGTGCCGCGCTGAAACAGCCCGCTCGGCGCGGCACTCCCCCGCCGCGCCGAGCCCGTCCCGAGGAGGCACCCCGTGCGATCGCCCCGCGTATCCGCGGCGGCGCTGGCCGCGGCCGTCACGGCCACCGTCGCCTGCGTCGCCCTGACCGAAGGCACAGCCAGCGCCGCCAACTCGACGCTGACCGTCAACGCCGGCAGCCCGTTCCGCCCGGTGAGCCACGTCGCCGCCGGCGGCCTCTACGCCCTGGCGGAAAACAACCGGCCCGCCGACAACATGCTCCTCCCGCTCAAGCTCAACACGCTCACCCAGCCCGCGCCCCGCGTCGGCCAGCGCCCCAACGGCCAGCCGCCCGGCGGCGACGCGCTGCTCGTCGCGCCCCAGGCGACCCGGGTCGGTGCCGCCGAGTACATCCGCATGCCCGACATCTACCCCAACTTCCCGTACCAGTGGGTCAGCTGGAACGACTGGCTGTCCAAGGTGGACACCCAGGTGAACGACCGGCTGGCCGCCACCAGCGTCAGCAACATCGCCGGCTGGGAGCTGTGGAACGAGCCCGACTACACGTGGAACACCTCGGCCGCGGGCGACTTCAACGCCGGCTGGGTGCGCACGTTCCAGCGGGTGCGGGCCCGGGACACGCTCACGCCGATCGTCGGGCCGAGCACGGCCACCTACAACGAGTCGTGGATGCGCTCGTTCCTGACGCACGCGCGTAACACCAACACGCTGCCGGACATCATCTGCTGGCACGAGCTGCAAACCTCCGCCAACATCGCCGCGCACGTCGCCAACTACCGCGCGCTGGAGTCGTCGCTGGGCATCAGCCCGCGGCGGATCTCCATCAACGAGTACGCCACGCCCACCGAGATCGACCAGCCGGGACCGGTGGCCAGCTACATCGCCAAGCTCGAACGGGCCGGCGTGTACGACGCCGAGCGGGCCTTCTGGTACGAGTACGGCACGGTGAACGGGTTGACCGTCAACAACCAGCCGACCGGCAGCTGGTGGCTGTACAAGTGGTACGGCGACATGGCCGGCAACATGGTGAACACGGCGCCGCGCGCGCAGACCGGGCTCGACGGCTTCGCCTCGTACGACCCCACGCGGCGCATCGTCAACGTCGCGTTCGGCGGCGAGTCCGGCACCAACTTCGTGCGCGTCACCGGACTGTCCTCATTGGGCAGCCAGGTACGGGTGCTGGTCGAGTCGACGCCGGCCTCCGGCCGGTTCACCCAGGTCTCCGCGCCCACGACGATCAGCAACACGACCGCGTCGGTGACCAACGGCGAGCTGACGGTCACCGTGCCCAACATGAGCACCACGAGCGCCTACCACATCGTCATCCAGCCGACCAGCGGCGTGCCCAGCTACCAGCAGCGGTACGAGGCGGAGAACGCGGCCATCTTCCGGGCCAACCGCTTCGGCAGCTCCAGCGCCTCCGCCGGCGCCTACGTCGGACAGATCGACAACACCGGCGACCCGCGCACCGCCAGCTACGTCGACTTCATCGTGAACGTGCCGACCGCGCGCGCCTACACGATGCGCATCGGGTACGCCAACGGGACCGGCGCCACCGCGACGCACGGCCTGGCCTACAACGGCGGCGGCTGGTCCACGGTGAGCTACCCGCCCACCGGCGCCTGGGGCCAGTTCGGCGCGACGGTCAGCACCAGCGTCAACCTGCGGGCCGGGTACAACGCGATCCGGCTGGCGAAGGGCGCGCCGTTCTTCAGCGGCGGCACCGGCTACGCCGAGCTCGACTACATCGAACTGACCTGATCCGCGGTCCCCACAAAGCATGGCCGTCGCCGGGCGCGGCGGCCATGCGCCGTCTACGGCACCACGTACTGGAGGCCCACCACGAACTCCAGCGCGCTGGCGGCATCCCAGGTCTTCTGCCCCACGACCCCGTCCGCGGGCAACCCGGCCCACAGCTGGAACGCGCGCACCGATTTGCCCGTGCCGGGGCCGAACATGCCGTCGACGCCGCCCGGCGTCGTCTCCCACAACCCCGCGGCGCCGCTGGTCAGAACCTGTTGCAGGCTCTTCACCGCCGGCCCGGAGGAACCCTCGGACAGGACGGGCATCGGGTTGCCGGTGGGCAGAGCCGCCCACGTGGCCGCGTCGACGACACCCGTCACGGGCAGGCCCGCCTGCTTCTGGAACTCCCTGGTCGCGGTCTCCGTCGCCGGTCCGAAGCTGCCGTCGACCACCAGCGTGGTGTTGGGCGTGCGCCGCAGCGCGCGCTGGGCCTGGCGAACGGCGTCGCCGCTGTCGCCCTTCTTGACGGTCGGCTGGCCAGGGTTCGACATCGGACGGTCCCCCTACGCGGTCGGCACCAGGATGCGCTCGGTTTTGGTCGCACCGACCACCTCGATGCCCTCGGTGCCGGTGACGCTGGCGAGATCCAGCTCCACGGAGTACGGCACGGAGCTGATCGGCTGCGTGGGGCGCGGCCCGCCGTCATCGCCGGTGGAGCCGACGACCTGGATGCCCCAGTACACCGGCCGGCTGACGTAGGTCAGCGGAACGAGCGAGACCGCCATCGGGAAGGTGGTCACCCCGCTGACGACGAGGCGGGGACGCGGTGGATGGATCATCGGTGTGATGACGTCGGCCCGCTCGAAGTCGATGAGGCGGTCGACCCGCCCCGCACCGGCGGCTGGATCCTCGGCACCCATGCGACCATCTCCCCGCGGGCAGACCGAATGTACAGCGGTCTATGCCAGGGTAAGGGATGACGGGGCCTTGTCCAGGGCGTCAGCGCGGAGTGGCACGGACCAGCGGCAGCGGCTCGGTCTGGCCCTCCCAGACGCCGGTCAGGGGTGCTGGGTCGCGTGGCGCAGCAGGGGCCATGCCGTGACGATGTCGCCGTGACGCCGGCGTAGACGGATGGGGCGTAGCGTCGGCGGGTATGGCCGATGCAGCAGAGGTCTACCGCGCCCGCCCCACCGACGCGGAGATCGCCGAAGTGCTCTCCCAGCGAGCCGTCGCCGCCCTCGGCACGCTCAACGCCGACGGCTCGATCCACCTGACCTACGTGATCTTCCTGCACCACGAGGGCCGCGTGTACTTCGAGACCTCGTCAGTGACCCGCAAGGCCCGCAACGCCGAGCGCACCGGCCGGGCTTCGGTGCTGGTCCAGGGGCACGCGTCGAGCGGGCGCAGCCTGATGGTGTCGTTCGAGGGCACCGCGCGGGTCATCCGCGGGCCCGGGGCGCAGGAGCTCAACCACCGGTTGCGGGCCAAGTACATCAAGCCGGACGCCCTGGCCGACGTCGACCGGGCCTGGGGCCGCCTGGACGACGTCGCCATCGAGATCACGCCGACGGCACGGCGGGCCTGGTCCGGCTCCGCCCTGCACGAGGAGACGCAGCGCGAGCTATCCGTGCCGTACGGCGAGATCTGGCTAGGGGACTAGCAGGAGCACCTCCCGGGTCTTGGCGGCGTCGCGGGTGACGAGGCGGTAGGTGCCCGAGTCCGTGGCCTCGATCCGCCACTCCGCGCGCACCCCGAAGAGGCGGCGGCCGTGCCGGTCGACGATCCGGTAGAAGCCGTCGCCCGCGTGGACGAAGCGCCACGTGCGGCCGACGCGGGTGGTGTTGGCCGGGTCGGTGACGATTACGTCGCCGGCCGGCTGGAGGCGGAACTGCTGGCAGGCGTCACCCCGCCAAGTGGACGTCACCACGGCGCCGCCACATGCGTCCAGGACGCGGCCGGCGATCTTGTTTTCGATCCGGGACCAGCCGGCGTCGGTGGGCAGGGCGCGCAGCTTCTGGCAGTCGTTGTCGAGCCAGCCCCACTGGGCGACCCGGGCGCCGTCGGCGTCGACGCAGGCGGCGACCTCGGCGACCTTGTTGCTGTGCCGGTTGAGCAGGCTCGACCAGCCGGCGCCGCGGTACTCGAAGCGCCACTGCTGGCACGGATCCGCGGACGCGGGGGCGGCGAGCCGGATGTCGGCGCCCTCGTAGCCGCAGGTCGGGTTGGCCAGCACGCCGCCGCCGGCCCGGTCGACGAGCGTCATGTAGGCGGGGCCGTGCCCGAAGCCGCGGTTGCCGCTGAGCGGGTCGCCGAGCCTCGGCCAACCGCCCTCCCACGAGACCGGCCGGACCGAGCCCTTGGGCAGCGCTCCGTCGGCCGCGTCGTAGTAGTGGTGGACGTAGAGGGCGCCCGCGTACACGTCGCCGCCGCCGGTGCCCTGGAAGCCGTTGTATCCGCGCAGCAGCACGGTGCCGCCGCCCTGGAGCATCGGCACGCCGTCACGGTCGACGTAGGGGCCGTGGATGCTCGTGGCGCGGCCGACGACCACCTGGTAGTCGGAGTTGACGCCGCGGCAGCAGAAGTCGAAGCTGGCGAAGAGGTACCAGTATCGTCCCTTGCGGACGATCGACGGGCCCTCGATGGCCGCGCCGCCGCGAGAGGCGAGCGAGTAGAGCGTCGGGTCCACACTCGACAGCAGGCCGGTCACCCGGTCGAGGCGGCGCATCTTGATGCCGTCCCAGAACGAGCCGAACGACAGCCACGGCACCCCGTCTTCGTCGAAGGCGACGTCGGCGTCGATGGCGTTGAAGTTGTCGGTGCCGCGCGAGCGGAGCACCATGCCGCGGTCGACCCACCGGTAGTCGGGGCTGGCCGGGTCGAGGGTGGCGTTGGTGGCAAGGCCGATGACGGAGTTGTTGGTGCCGAACGACGAGGCCGCGTAGTACAGGTGGTACTCGCCGTCGAAGTAGTTGAGGTCGGGCGCCCAGAAGTCGCCGGGCGTGATGCCGAGCTCGTCGACCACCCACTGCGGCGGGGTCGCGAAGACCGTGCCGAGGAACTCCCAGTGCACCAGGTCCTTGGAGCGGCGGATCGGCAGGTACGTGCGGGTGCCGATGTCGCCGGTGATGATCTCGTAGTAGTAGCGGCCCTGCTTGAGGAGCGTGGGGTCGTGGGCGATGGGATCCGGCGACGTCGCCGCCGAGGCACTGGTGGGCACCAGCATGACGGCGAGTGCGGCCAGCACCGCCAGCGCGCGCCTCATCGCGACACCTCCAGGCGGACGGCGCTCCACGAGACCGGCGGCAGCACGACCCGCAGCGCGGCGCCGTCGACGGAGACGGCTTCCGCCGCCCGGAGCGTGACGCGGTCGGGCTCGTCGACGGTGTTGGTGGCGCGGATGTCGTCGTCGGCCAGCGTCCACGCCTCGGCCAGGCGCCGCTCGCCGTCGAAGAGGTGCAGGTCCACGGTCAGCTCCACGGGGTCGCTCTGGTCACGGTTGACGGCGAAGACGACCACGTCGCCGCTCTCGGCATCGTAGGTCGCGACGGCGTCCACAAGGGACACCTCGCCGTGCTTCGCGGTCGCGTAGGTGGGCGCGTCGAGCCGGGTGTGCAGCACGCTCCCCCGGGCCAGCGCCGCGGTCTTCGCGAACGGGTGGAAGATGGTCTGCCGCCACGCCGGCCCGCCCGGCTCGGTGCGGATCGGCGCGATGACGTTGACGAGCTGCGCCTGGCAGGCGGCGGTGACCCGGTCGCTGTGCCGCAGCAGCGAGATGAGCAGGTTGCCGACCACGACCGCGTCGGCCACGTTGTACTCGTCTTCGATGATCCGTGGCGCGACCGGCCACCCGTCGTCGCCCTCCTGCCCCTGGAAGCGGGACAGGTACCAGACGTTCCACTCGTCGAAGGAGATGTTTATCTTCTTCTTGCTCCGCAGCCGGGCACCCACGCTGTCGGCGGTGGCGACGATGCTGTCGACGAAGTGGTCCATGTCGACCGCGCTCGCCAGAAACGAGCCCAGGTCGCCGTCGACCTCCTCGTAGTAAGCGTGGCAGGAGACGTAGTCGACCACGTCGTACGCGTGCTCCAGCACCGTGGTCTCCCAGCTGCCGAACGTCGGCATCGACGAGCTGGAGCTGCCGCACGCGACAAGCTCCAGCCCCGGCTCGGCCGAGCGCAGCGCCCGCGCGGTGGCGGCGGCGAGCAGCCCGTACTCGTGGGCGGTCTTGTGCCCGGTCTGCCAGGGGCCGTCGAGCTCGTTGCCGAGGCACCACATCGTGATGCCGTACGGCTTCGCCGCGCCGTTCGCCCGCCGCAGCTCGGACAGCGCCGTGCCCTCCGGGTGGTTGACGTACTCGTGCACGTCGAGGGCCTCCTGCACGCCGCGGGTGCCGAGGTTCACCGCGTACATGATCTCGACCTCGGCCTTGCCGGCCCACCGCACGAACTCGTCGATGCCAACCTCGTTGGTCTCGATGGAGTGCCAGGCGAGGTCGCGCCGGCGCGGTCGCCGCTCGCGCGGGCCGACGCCGTCCTCCCACCGGTACCCGGAGACGAAGTTGCCGCCCGGGTAGCGCACCAGCGTCACGCCCAGCTCCCGGGTCAGCGCGAGCACGTCGGTGCGAAACCCGTCCTCGTCGGCGAGCGGGTGACCCGGCTCGTAGAGTCCGGTGTAGACACACCGCCCGAGGTGCTCCACGAAGGAGCCGAAGGTGCGGCGGCGGACCGGGGCCACGACCGCGGCCGGGTCGAGGACGCAAGATGCAGCGCGCATGTCATCCCTTCGAGGGGTCACTTGAGGGCGCCGATGGTGAGCCCACCGCGCCAGTATCGCTGGAGCATCAGGAACGCGACGATGAGGGGAACGATGGCGACGAGCGCGCCCACGACGATGACGTTGAAGAGCGCCGGGCCGGCGTTGCCGAGGGTCGCCTGCTGATACCAGGTGCGCAGCCCCACGGTGAGCGGGAAGAGGTCGTTGTCGCTGAGCATCACCAGGGGCAGGAAGAAGTTGTTCCAGGTGGCCACCATCGTGAAAAGCAGCACGGTGACCAGCGCGGGCCGCATCGCCGGCAGCGCCACGCTCCGAAACACCCGGAGCTCGCCCGCGCCGTCGATGCGGGCCGCCTCCAGCATCTCGTCCGGCACCGAGTCGTGCGCGTAGACCCGCAGCAGGTACACGCCGAACGGGTTGAGCAGCGACGGCAGGATCACCGCCCACACGGTATCGGTGAGGCCGGCCTCGCTCATCAGCAGGTAGGTGGGGAGCACGAGCGCGGTCGCTGGCACCATGATGAGGCCGAGCAGCGTGGCGAAGAGGATGTTGCGGCCGGGAAAGCGCAGTTTGGCGAAGGCGTACCCGGCGAGCGCGGCGACCGCGGTGGCGCCGACGCCGCTTGCCACCGAGTACAGCGCCGAGTTGCGCAGCCACTTCAGGTAGACGCCGCCCTCGTTGCTGAAAAGCGTCGAGAGGTTGTCGAAGAGCTTGAAGTCGTCGCTGAACCACAACGGCGCCGAGCCAAACAGCCCGTCGTTGTCCTTTGTGGAGGCGACGAGCAGCCACCAGAAGGGCAGCAGGAAGTACACCGCCATGACCGCCATGACGGCGTGCGAGGCGATCCGGCCGCCGGTGGTTCTCGCTGGCCTGCTCACCGCAACGCGCTCCTTCGGCGGGTGACGAACAGGAATATGTACGACCCGACGAACACCACCGCGCCGAGCAGGAACGAGATGGCGGCCGAGTAGTTGTACTGCTGGTACGAGAAGGCCTGGTGGTAGGCGTACACGTTGGGGGTGTAGCTGTTGGTGATCGCGCCCGGGTTGAGCGGCTGGAGGATCAGCGGCTCGGTGAAGAACTGGAGCGTCCCGATGATGGTGAAGATCGTGACGAGCACGATCGCGGTCGAGATCATCGGGGTCTTGATGCGCAGCGCGGTCTGCACCGCGCCGGCGCCGTCCATCCGGGCCGACTCGTAGACCTCGCGCGGCACACCCTGGAGCGCCGCGTACAGCACGATCATGTTGTAGCCGGCCCACTGCCAGGTGACGATGTTGCCGAGCGAGTACAGCACCGTGCCGGACGAGAGGAAATCCGCGCGGAACGGGCCGGTGTTGGGGCTGTAGAGGAAGCCCCACATGAGCGTGCCGATGACCACCGGCACCGCGTACGGCACGAACGCGGCGAGCCGGAAGATCCGGGAGAACCGCGACGTCACCTCGTCGATCAGCAGCGCCGCGGCCAGCGCGATCCCGATCATCACCGGCGTCTGCACCGCGCCGAAGACCAGCACCCGCACCACGCCGCGGCGAAACTCGGGGTCGTTCAGCGCCTGCCGGTAGTTGTCGAGCCAGGCGAAGACCTCACCTTCGACCAATGTGGAGCGGTAGAGGCTCAGCTTGGCCGCGTACAGCATGGGCAGCAGCAGGAAGAACACGAGCAGGACCGTGAACGGGGCGACGAAGAGCCACCCCGCCACGGCCTGCCGGCCCACCTTCGGTCGACGGGCGACAACACTCATGAGGCGACCTTGAAACCTTGCTGTGAGGCGTAGGTGGTGATGTTCTGCTGCGCGGTGTCGAGCGCGGCCGTCCAGGAGGTCTTCTTCTCGATGGCCTGGTTGAGGTTCGTGGTCAGCTGGTTGAAGTAGTAGCTGTTGAACGGGCTCCACTGAAACTCGCCGATCCCGTTGTACGCCGGCACGAAGACCTCGTTGACCTTCTGGCCGCCGAAGAACTCGTACTCCTTGGTGACGAAGTAGTCCCACTCCAGGATCGGTGTGGCGGTCGGGAAGAGGAACGCCTCGTCGATGCCGATCTTCCAGGCGTCCTTGTTGGCGCCGAAGATCTCCATCGCCACCTTCGTGGCCTGCTCGGGATACTTCGTCTGGTCGGTCACCGCGAACGACGAACCGCCCCAGTCGCCCTGCGCGTTCTCCCCCGCGTTCCACTGTGGAATGGGAGCGGCCCGCCACTTGCCCGAGGTCGTCTTGGCCACGCTCGCCAGGTAGCCCGGGCCCCAGCCGGCCGCGATGTACGTGGCGTACTTGCCGCTGCCGAGCCCGGCGTACTGGTCGGTGGTGCCGTAGGCGACGGTGTCGGCGAGTCCACTGTCGACCATGTCCTCCCAGTACGCCATCACCTTCTTCGCCGGGTCGTTGTTGAGCCGGACGCCGACGTTCGGCGACTGGGCGGCCGTGTACTCGAAGGGCCGCGCGCCCGCCTGCCACATGAGCCCGGTCATGAAGCCGCCGTCGTTGGCGCCGAAGTCGGTGATGAAGCTGCCCGGCGCGGCGGCCTTGAGCTTCTGCGCCGTCTCCTTGTACTCCGCCCACGTCTTCGGGACGGTGAGCTTGTGCTTCTGGAAGATGTCCTCGCGGTAGAGCATCGCCATCGGGCCGGCGTCGACCGGGACGGCGTAGACCGAATCGCCGTTGCTGACCTGCTTCCAGGCCCAGTCGACGTAGTTGCCCTTGATGTCGTTGGCGCCGTACTTGCCCATGTCGACGAGGTGCTTGGTGAGCTGGAACGTGGGCAGCTCCTGGAACTCCAGCATCGCGACGTCGGGCGCGCCCTTGCCGGCCTTGAGCGCGGTCTGGAGCTTCGTGTACTGGTCCTGCCCGGCGCCCGCGTTCTCCCACTCGATCTGCACGTCGGTGTGGGTGCGGTTGAAGAGGTCGACCACACCCTGGAACGCCGGGTACCAGGCCCAGACTTTGATCTTGACGGGCCCGCTCGGCTCTTCGCTGTCGTCGCCACCGCCACAGCCGGCGACGACAAGTGCGGTCGCGGCCAGGAAAGCGGTCAGCAGAAATCGAATCCGGCTCCGTTCTACACTGAAGTGCCTGACACTCATCGGTCCCTCCGAGGGGATTCGAAACGCTTCACACGCGTGTTAGGTAGGCCGGCCCGCGGTGCTGGCACACCAAGGGCCGGCCGTCGAGTCTCGCCGTGGCTCACGGCCGCTGTGCTGCGGGAATGGGCTTTCATCCACCCCGCCCTGCTACGATTTTGCAGCGCTGCAAACAGCATGCACTCATCGACGATGGTGGACAAGGGGTAACGTGCCGGAAACTTCAGGTCGAGGCACATCGACGAACGGAGGCCCATGCGACGAGGACGGGAGGTAACCCTCCGCGACGTGGCCGAGCTGGCGGGCGTCTCCAGCCGCACGGTGTCCAATGTGGTCAACGGCTACGCGAACGTCACCGAGCGCACCCGCCTGCGCGTGCAGCAGGCCGTCGAGCAGCTCGGCTACACCCCCAACGTGCTCGCCCGCAACCTCGCCCGCGGCCGCTCCGGCCAGATCGCCGTCGTCGTGCCGTACCTGGACACGCCGTACTTCTCCGAGCTGCTCCAGGGCATCATCCGCGCCGCCCGCGTGCAGGGCTACAACGTGCTGATCGACCAGACCGACGGCGACCGCGAGCACGAGCGCATGCTCATCAACCACGGCTCCAGCCGGCTGCTCTTCGACGGCGTCATCTTCAGCCCGCTCGGCCTGTCGCAGGAGGCGCTCGCCGACCGCGACCCCGGCCTGCCGCTGGTTATCCTCGGCGAGCGGGTCAGCGACGGCACGTTCGACCACGTCGGCATCGACGACGTCACCGCCTCCCGCCAGGCCACCGAGCACCTGCTCGACCTCGGCCGCACCCGGCTGGCGGCGATCGGCGACCAGCCGTACGAGACGGGCGAGGCGGCACAGCTGCGCACCCGCGGCTTCCGCGAGGCGCACGAGCGGCGCGGCCTACCCGTGCACGAAGACCTGATCATCGGCACGCCGCGGTTCAACCGGGTGGACGGCGCCGGCGCGATGGCCCACCTGCTCGACCGCGACCACCCGCCGGACGCGGTCTTCTGCTACAGCGACCTGGTGGCGCTGGGCGCCATCCACACGCTGGTGAGCCGCGGGCTGCGGGTGCCCGAGGACGTGGCGGTCATCGGCTACGACGACATCGAGGACGGTCGCTACTCCAACCCGACCGTCACGACCATCTGCCCGGACAAGGAGATGATCGCGACGACGGCGGTCGAGCGGCTGCTGCTGCGCATCGGCAGCGCCACTCCCCCACCCGGCCTCGAGCTGCGCGCCCCGCACCGCCTGATCGTGCGGGAGAGCACCGCCGGCCGCGCCTCTACCATGATCGGATGAGGTCTGTTCTGGTCACCGGCGGCTCGCGGGGCATCGGCGCGGCCATCGTGCGCGCCTTCGCCGCCGGCGGCGACCGCGTCGCCATCCACCACCGGACGTCCGCCGACCTGGCCGAGTCGCTCCGCGCCGAGCTGCCCGGCGAGGGCCATGTCGTGGTCGACGGCGACGTCGCCGACGCGGGCGCGGTCCGCCGCTTCGTCGACCAGGCGGCGAAGGCGATGGGCGGGCTGGACGTCGTGGTCAACAACGCCGCGGTGTTTCCGCCGCACCCGGTCATCGCCACGTCGTACGAGGAGTGGCAGCAGGCCTGGCGGCACACCTTGGCGGTCAACCTCGTCGGTCCGGCCAACGTGTGCTGGTGCGCGGTGCGGCACATGCGGCCCGGTGGCCGGATCGTCAACGTCTCCTCGCGCGGCGCCTTCCGCGGCGAGCCCGACCAGCCGGCGTACGGTGCGAGCAAGGCCGGCCTCAACGCCCTCACCCAGTCGCTCGCCCTCGCCCTCGGCCCGCAGGGGATCGCGGTGACCGCGGTCGCGCCGGGCTTCGTGGAGACCGACATGACCAACGAGCACCTCAAGGCGCCGCGCGGCGACGGGATCCGCGCGCAGAGCCCGTTCAACCGGGTGGCCAAGCCCGCGGAGATCGCCGCCGCCGTGCACTACCTGGCCTCGCCCGAGGCGGAGTGGGCCAGCGGCGCCGTCCTCGACCTCAACGGCGCCTCCTACCTGCGCTGACCCCCGGGTCAGTCGGCCGCGGACATCCAGTTGTCGTCCGGGCCGAGCAGCCGGTGCGCGGCCTCCAGGCCGGTCAGGGCCGTGCCGTAGGCGGCGAGCTCGCGCTGGTAGTGCTCCACTTTGGAGTACCAGAACTTGAGCTCGGGGTTCATCGACTTCAGCTCGATGTAGTTGACCACGTCCGTTTCGGGGGTAATGCCCCGGCGTGCCTGCGTCTGGTTGAAGTGGGTCCTCGCCCGCTCGTACCTGTCGTTCATCGCGGCGAGCCCGGCCTCGGCCTTGGCCAGCCGGCCGCGCAGGTAGTGGACGTACTCGCGGTAGGCCAGGGAAACGACCTGGTCCTCAAGGGAGATCGACATGGCGATCGCTTTCGATTGGCGCGTGAATGTCGTGATCGCTCTACCCCGTCGCACCCTCATGTATGCGTGATGAGCGCCACCGCGTTGTTCCAGGCGTCGGTGGCCCGCGTCCCGAGCCGCGACCGGTCGATCGCCCACGACTCGAGGCCGGGCACGACCACGCGGACCACGTGTGCCGGGATGCCGGGCGGAGACAGGTCGACGACGACGGCGCGCGCCAGGCCGGCGGCGCGGAGGCGGTCGAGCAGAAACCGGACGTCCGCGGCGATGTCGTCGCTCGGGTAGGTCGGCAGCGCGGACGCATCCAAGATCGCCGCCTCGTCCACAGTAGACTCCACGCCGGGGCCGCCGGCGGCACGGAGCTGGGCGCACTCGGTGATCGCGCGGGTGAGTGCGACCTCCAGGTCGGGGTGGGTGCCGAACCCGGAGTGCTGGCGCCCACCCTCGGCCGCCACGGCCAGGATGCTGGGCACGCCGAGGTCCGTCGCGATCGACCGCAGCCGCGGCTCGACGTCGGCACCGGCGAAGCCGGCCACGAGCGCCCGCGCCCGCGCCGGCAGCGTGCCGGGGTCGAGCCACTCCGTCTCGGGCACACCGTCCACGATGGAGCGCATCCGGTCGCCGGTCACCTCGGCCAGCGTCATGGCGTCCCGCTCGACCACCTCGCAGAGCGCGTGGCAGACCGCCTCCTCCACGCTGTTGCCCGAGGCCAGGCCGTTGGTGGTGGTGACGGTGTAGCAGTGCGGGGACGCGGGCTGCGGCCCGTACGCCACGGCGCCGTGCGGCACCAGCACCGGCTCGTCGTGGAGCAGGTCGTGGCCGGTGACCCAGAAGACGGGCGCGTCGTCGGTGTACTCCGGGTGCGGCGCGAGGTTGTGGTCGGCCGGGCGGACGGCGGCGCGGCCCGCGGCGGCGAGCTCGGCGTACGAGGCGATCGCGGTGGGGCGCAGCGGCAGCCAGGCGGCGAAGCGCTCGACCGCCTCCATCACCGCCGAAGCCCGCGCCTCGGCCGGGGTCAGGCCCTTTCCGCCGTAGACGGGGACGTCGTCGACGGACCGCGGCAGCAGGGCGGTGAAGACCGGGATGCCGAGGCGGTCGTGGCCGGTGACGTCGACGACCTCGGTGATGCCGGCGCGGGCGAGGTGCGGCCGGATCCGCTCGTAGGTCTCCTCGGCCGTGCACTCGCGCTGTGTGCCACGCGCCTTGGGCACCCGGTCGCGCAGGCGCACCGTCAAGCGGGCCGCACGCGGCAGGCGTTGGGCATGGTGCGGCAGAGGTTGGCGCCGGCGTCGGTCACCCGGCACCGGCTGACCACGTCGGCGCAGCCGGCCACCACCACCCGGCACGGGCTCACGCCGCCCGGCCAGGCCGCCGCCGTCACCCGGCACAGGCGCGCGCCGCCACGGCCGGCGGGAACGTCGAGGCTCTCCAGCAGCTCTTGCAGCTCATCGGGTCGCAGACCGTCGATCTCCATCGAACCCTCCCCCAGCGCAGGCTCTCGATCCCCGCATCGTAGGACCGCGCCGCGCCGCGCACAGTCGCCTATCCGGCCGGAACCCGCAGGCGCCGAACCGGGGAGGCGACCAGCGCGACGAGGCCGACGGCCACCGGCACGGCGAGCACGACGTAGGCCGCGCGGACACCCGCGAGCTCGGCCACCCCGCCGCCCACCAGCGCGCCGAAGGGGGTGCCGCCCCAGGAGATCATCCGGCCGGTGGTGTTGACCCGCCCCTGTAGCTCGTCGGGCGTGAGCTGCTGGCGGACGGTGATGCCGTTCATGTTGCCGGCGCCGCGCCCCAGCTCCCAGGCCGCCCACAGCAGCAGCGCGCCGGCGAACACCGGCGTGACCGCGAGCCCGAGCAGCGCCAGCACGAACAGCGCGTACGCGACGATGGAGACCTTGCCCGCGCCGAGCGTGCGGGCCGCGCGCGGCAGCAGCACGGCGGCGGCCAGGCCACCGACCGCGGCGGCGCTGTAGAGCAGGCCGACCCGGCGGTCCGGCGAGCTCAGCCCGAGCACCTTGTCGGCGTGCACGACGAGCAGCCCGGAGGCGCCGCCCCCGGCGAGGTTGAGCCCGAAGCCGGTCAGGCTCATCGTGCGGATGACCGGCTGCCGCCACAGGAAGCGCAGCCCCTCGGCGATGTCCGCCCGCACGTGCGACTCCGCGCGGACCGGCGGGTCGAGGTCGGTCCCGATCCGCACGAGGAGGGCGGCGGAGACCAGGTAGGTGGCGGCGTCGCCGGCGAGGACCACCGCGGGGTCGGCCAGGCTGGCGAGCAGGCCGGCGGCGGCCGGGACCGCGATGGCGAGCACGATCTCGGTCGACCAGATCAGGCTGTTGGCCGCGGGCAGCCTCGGCTTGCCGACGAGCCGCGCGAGCGCACCCCAGGCGGCCGAGTCGAACCAGCAGAACCCGCACCCCACGCCGAACGCGACCGCCAGCACGTGCCCGACCGTCAGCACGCCGAGCGCGTGCGCCAGCGGCACGGTGGCGAGCAGCGCCGCGCACGCGATGTCGGCGCTCACCATCATCGCCTTGCGCCGCAGGCGGTCGGCCGCCGCACCGGCGAACAGCCCGAAAAGCAGGTACGGCAACGCTTCCAGCCCGACGACCGCGGCGGTCAGGGCGGGCGAGTCGCTCGTCTGGTAGGTCAGCAGCGGCAGCGCCACCGCGCTCGCCACGGTGCCGGCGAACGACGTCGAGCGCGACACGAACCAGCGCCGGAAGTCCCGCTCGGCCAGCAACCGCCCCGACGCCTCCACCGACACCCGGCCACCCTATATAGAGACCTTTTGGAGTCGGGGTAGCTTCGGCCCCCTCTGGATCCCTACTTGGACAGAAGATGTGAGCTACCGCGACGCCCGTCGTGGTCCAGGCCGTTGCTCCCGCGGCCTCACCCGTCCGCCGCTGGTCACGCTCACCCCAGCGGCTGCGCCGGGCCTCACGGGCCCCGGCCGGGGGTAGGTGCGCGCGGGATGCCTTTGCTCTGCTTCCTACAGTGGGCCACCCCCATCGACCCACCGCCGCACGCACGACGGCGTGAACGCAGCGGTGCGCTCAGCTCGACAGCCTTCCCAACAGACCAGCCACAACCGGCCCGCGAAGGCCCCCATCTCGCCGAAACCCCCGGCCGTCCACTGCCAGCTCCGCGAGACAAGCCCGAAGGCGTCCGTCGCGGACCCTACCTCCGCCATCCTGACGCACCGTCACCAGCCCAGAGGTCGGGACTTCGAGATCTAGGAGACTTGGGGTTGAAATAGCGCCCTACTCTCCTAGATCTCGAATCTCGCGCGGCTCACACCCTCGTGGCGGTTACACGCGGCGACGACAACCCCGTTGCTTTCCCGGATCGCCGATCCGGGAATAGACATTGTGGACAAACGTCGACCAACGGCGCGACCAGCGGCGGACGGGTGAGGCCGCGGGAGCAGCGGCCTGGACCACGACGCACATCGCGGTAGCTCACATCTCTGTCTAATAGGGATCGAAGCCACCCCGACTCCGAAACGTCGTAGAGCGCTACATGCCGTCCGTCTTGAGGGGGTACGGGATGAAGGTGCTGCGGTTTTCGTCGAGGTCCAGGCGGCGGCCGATCGGGGCGGCGGCGCGCTGGGCGCAGGTGAGGCGCTCGCAGGTCTTGCAGCCGGGCCCGATCGGGGTGGCGGCGCCGGTCGCGTCGAGGTCCATGCCGTCGGAGTAGACGAGGCGGCCGGCGTGGCGGGTCTCGCAGCCGAGGCCGATCGCGAAGCTCTTTCCGGGCTGGCGGAAGCCGCCGCGGTGGCGGGTCACGGTGCGGGCGATCCACAGGTAGCGCTGGCCGTCGGGCATCGCGGCGATCTGCCTCGTCACCCGGCCGGGCGCGCTGAACGCCTCGTAGACGTTCCACAGTGGACACGTGCCGCCCGAGCGGGAGAACGGGAAGCCGGTGGCCGACTGGCGTTTGGACATGTTGCCGGCGCGGTCGACGCGCACGAAGGAGAACGGCACGCCGCGGGCCTTGGGGCGCTGGAGGGTGCTGAGCCGGTGGCAGACGGACTCCCAGCCCATCGCGAAGTGGTTGGTGAGCAGCTCGATGTCGTAGCGCATGGTCTCGGCCGCGGTGAGGAAGCGCTGGTAGGGGAAGATGAGCGCGGCCGCGAAGTAGTTGGCCAGGCCGACCCGCATGAGGATCTGGGTCTGCGTGTCGTCGACCTGCTCCTCCTCGATGATCTCGTCGATGATGTCGGCGCACTCCAGCAGGCCGATCTGCGCGCCGATGCGGCTCGCCTCCTGGCCCGGCCGCAGCGACGTGGAGAGGTGGAGCGTGCGCGTCTCCGGGCGGTAGCGGTGCAGCTCGCCGGCGAGCGCCGCGGCGTCGTCGCGGGTGATGCGGATGCCGTGCCGCTCGGCGAGGCGGTCGGCCAGCACCGCGCGGGTCTCGCCGCGCCGCACGCCGATCCGCTCGGCGAGGGCCTCGGCCGCCTCGTCGAGGTCGGGGATGTAGTTCTGCCGGCGGTAGAAGAAGTCGCTCACCTGGTCGTGCGGGCTGCGCCCGGCCACCAGCTCGCGGTCGCCGAGGATCTCGGCCAGCTGGTCGCCGGCCTGGCGGTAGCGGCGGTGCAGCTCGATCACGGCCTCGGCCACCTCGGGCAGCTTGGTGGCGAGCTCGGTCAGGTCGGGCACGGTGACCCGCGGCGGCAACGCCTCGCGCAGGTCGTGTACGAGTCGGGGGGTGTCGTGTGGCGCGAAGAATGTCGTGTCGACGCCGAACAGCTCGGTGATGCGGATGAGCACCGGCACGGTCAGCGGCCGCGCGTCGTGCTCGATCTGGTTGAGGTAGCTGGCCGAGATGCCAAGCTGCCGGGCCAGGTCGACCTGGCTGATCGTGCGGTCTTCGCGCAGGCGTCGCAGCCGTGCCCCCGCGAATGTCTTGGTCATCACGACAGATTAGCAGGCTTGAAAAGGAGTGAATTCGCAAGTTTGCAAAATCGCGTAGAGGCTTCTCAATAATTGGCTGTTTCCGTCCCTTTACGGGTCGACGGCCCGGATGCGAAGTTCTGCGAATGAACACGAACGCGCAACGCTTGCAGGACGAGTGGACGACAGACCCGCGTTGGCGAGGCGTCGAGCGGACATACACGGCCGAAGACGTGGTGCGCCTGCGCGGCGCGATCCAGGAGGAGCACACGCTGGCCCGCCGGGGTGCCGAGCGGCTGTGGGCGCTGCTACACGACGAGCCGTACGTGCACGCGCTCGGCGCCCTCACCGGCAACCAGGCGGTGCAGATGGTTCGCGCCGGCCTCAAGGCGATCTACCTGTCCGGCTGGCAGGTGGCGGCGGACGCCAACCTCGCCGGGCACACCTACCCGGACCAGAGCCTCTACCCGGCCAACTCGGTGCCCGCGGTCGTGCGCCGCATCAACAACGCGCTGCTGCGCGCCGCCCAGGTCACCACGGCCGAGGGGGCCGAACCGCCGTTCGACTGGCTGGCGCCGATCGTGGCCGACGCGGAGGCCGGTTTCGGCGGCGTGCTCAACGCGTACGAGCTGATGACCGCGATGATCGCCGCCGGCGCGGCCGGCGTGCACTGGGAGGACCAGCTCGCGTCGGAGAAGAAGTGCGGCCACCTCGGCGGCAAGGTGCTGATCCCGACCGGCCAGCACATCCGCACGCTCAACGCCGCCCGGCTCGCCGCCGACGTGTCCGGCATCCCGTCGGTGATCGTCGCGCGCACGGACGCGCAGGCGGCCACGCTCATCACCACCGACGTCGACGAGCGCGACCGGCCGTTCGTCACCGGCGAACGCACGGCCGAGGGCTTCTACCGGGTCCGCGACGGCATCGAGCCGTGCATCGCGCGCGGCATCGCCTACGCGCCCTACGCGGATCTACTGTGGATGGAGACCAGCACGCCCGACCTCGAGGTGGCCCGCCGCTTCGCCGAGGCGGTCAAGCGCGAGCACCCCGACCAGCTCCTCGCGTACAACTGCTCGCCGTCGTTCAACTGGCGCAAGCACCTCGACGACGCCACGATCGCCAAGTTCCAGCGCGAGCTGGGCCACATGGGGTACAAGTTCCAGTTCATCACCCTCGCCGGCTTCCACGCGCTCAACTACTCGATGTTCGACCTCGCGCGCGGGTACGCGGCCGAGGGCATGCCGGCCTACGTGTCGCTCCAGGAGCGGGAGTTCGCCGCCGAGGCGGACGGCTACACCGCGGTGAAGCACCAGCGCGAGGTGGGCACCGGCTACTTCGACCTCATCAGCACCGTGCTCAACCCGGACGCCGAGACCACCGCCCTGCGCGGCTCGACCGAGGAGGCCCAGTTTTCATGAGAATCCAGGTCACCGGACGCATGGAGGACCGCTTCGGCGAGGTCCTCGACCAGAAGGCGCTCGACTTCCTGGTGGCGCTCGACGGGGAGTTCGCCACGCGGCGGGTGCAGGTGCTCGACACCCGCCGCGCCCGGCGGGCCCGCTACGCGGAGGGCCAGCTGCCCGGGTTCCTGCCCGAGACGCGGGCGATCCGCGAAGACCTGTCGTGGCGGGTGGCGCCGCCGGCACCGGGCCTGGTCGACCGGCGCGTCGAGATCACCGGCCCGACGGACCGCAAGATGACCGTCAACGCGCTCAACTCCGGCGCCAAGGTCTGGCTGGCCGACTTCGAAGACGCGACGTCGCCCACGTGGCACAACGTCATCAGCGGCCAGCTCAACCTGATCGACGCCATCGACCGCCGCATCGACTTCACCGCGCCGAACGGCAAGCGTTACGAGCTCGGCGACGACCCGGCCACCATCGTCGTGCGGCCGCGCGGCTGGCACCTCACGGAGAAGCACATCGTCGTCGACGGCCGCCCGATCTCGGCCAGCCTCGTCGACTTCGGGCTCTACTTCTACCACTGCGCGCAGCGACAGATCGACGCCGGCCGCGGCCCGTACTTCTACCTGCCGAAGCTGGAGAGCCACCTGGAAGCGCGGCTGTGGAACGACGTCTTCCGCTTCGCGCAGACCTATGTGGGCATTCCACAGGGGACGATCCGCGCCACGACGCTCATCGAGACCATCACCGCGGCGTTCGAGATGGAGGAGATCCTCTACGAGCTGCGGGAGCACTCAGCCGGTCTCAACGCCGGCCGGTGGGACTACATCTTCAGCATCATCAAGAACTTCGGCAACCGCGACGACTTCGTGCTGCCCGACCGCTCGGCGGTCACCATGACGGTGCCGTTCATGCGCGCGTACACCGAGCTGCTCGTCCGCACTTGCCACCGCCGCGGCGCGCACGCCATCGGCGGCATGGCGGCCTTCATCCCCAGCAAGGAGCCGGCGGTCAACCGGGTGGCCATGGACAAGGTCCGCGCCGACAAGGACCGCGAGGCCGGCGACGGCTTCGACGGCTCGTGGGTCGCGCACCCGGGCCTGGTGCCGGTGTGCCGGGAGGCGTTCGACACCGCGCTCGGCGACAGCCCCCACCAGATCGACCGCCTGCGTGAGGACGTCACCGTGACCGCCGACGCGCTCCTCGCCGTCGACCGGACGCCGGGCCAGGTCACCTATCACGGCGTCCGCAACAACGTCGCCGTGGCCCTCCGGTACATCGACGCCTGGCTGAGCGGCACGGGCGCGGTCGCCATCTTCGACCTGATGGAGGACGCGGCCACCGCCGAGATCGCCCGCTGCCAGATCTGGCAATGGATCCACCACGGCACGCCGCTGGCCGGCGGTGGCCACGTCACCGCCGACCTGGTGCGGTCCATGATGGACGAAGAGCTGGCCGCGCTCCGGCTCGACCGCGGCCCGAGCGACCAGGGCCGGCTCGCCGAGGCGGCCGCCATCTTCGCCGCCGGCGCGCTCGGCGAGGAGCTGCCGCCGTTCTTCACCATCGAGGCCTACGCCCGCCACCTCGTCGGCCAAGCCTGACCCGGCCACCGGCGAGACCTGGGCTGCCGCGACGTCCGTCGTGGTCTCGATGGCCGACGGGACAACACCGGAGGGTTGTGCATCCCAGGGAGGCTGTCGACCTGCTCGCACAAATGGGGCAGCTCGGCAGCAAGGGATGAGCTACCACGTCCCCACGGCCACCTGAAAGGTCTGTGCAAGCGATTTGAAGTAGGCGGGCGGCACACTGGCAACCATGCCAACGCCGATGTCGTCCGTCACCTCGCCGGTCCGATACGACGAGGCGTTCTACGACGTGCCCAACCAGCGCCCGGCCGTGCCCGTCGCCCTGCAAGTCGTGTCGGTGCGCAACCAGCAGGTCCTGCTGCACGTCGCCGACGACCTCGTCGGCGGCACCCTGCCCCTGCTCTGCGACGTGGACGTCCGGGTCTCGCTCCGCGCCGACCAGCGCGGCATCCACATGTCGCGGATCCAGACCGCGCTCCAGGCGCCGGAGTCGCTGCCGCTGAGCCACCTCGCCGCCGCCATCGCCGCGCGCGTCCAGGACACCCAGCGGCAGGAGGCGGCCGAGGTGCGGCTCCGCGCCAGGGTCCCGCTCGCCACGCGCACGCGGGTCAGCGGCCTCCCCTCCCCGGACACCGTCGAGATCTCGGCCGTCGCGACCGCCGGGCCCGAGCCGAGGGTCGGCCAGGGGGTCACGGCCACCAACATGACCGCGTGCCCGTGCATGCAGGGGTACGCCCTGACCGAGCTCATCAACGAGGTCGGCCTCACCACCGAGGAGGGCAGCGACCTCCTGCGCCGGCTGCCGATCGCCACGCACAGCCAGCGCGGCACGGTGCGGCTCGGCGTCGAGGCCGCGAGCGCCGGGGCCCTGCCCGGATACCAGCACCTCTACCGCACGCTCGCCGCGCACACGACGCTGACGCAGGAGCTGCTGAAACGCCCCGACGAGTACGACCTGGTCCGCCGCGCCCACCTCGCGCCGCAGTTCGTCGAAGACGTGGTCCGCTCGGTCGCCAGCGGCTTCGTCCGCTCACTCCGCACGGACCAGGGCGGCCTCGCCGCCGACCAGGACGGCCTGATCGTCGCGGAGGACGGCCTCGTCGTCGAGGTCGAGGCCGAGAGCCACGAGTCGATCCACGGGCACGACGTCCACGCGCGGCTCCACGCACCCGCCAGCGACCTCATCGCCACACTGACCGGGCCGGCGCCGACGGAGCCACCAACCTCGACAGCAAAGACTCCATGACCTTCCGGAGCCGAGGTGGCTTCGCTCTGAGTTCCTGTCAGGGCCTCACCCTTCGCGGCTGGTCGCGCTCACCCCTCTTGGGGGAAGGGCTAGCCGAGTGCGGTGAGGCAGGTGGTGTCGCCGGAGCGGTCGGTTGAGGCGACCACCAGCGCCGCGGCGGCCAGCGACAGAGTCGAGCGTGGGGTGGCCGGGCAGCCGGGCGGGTCGAAGGGGTGTTGGGCGCGGACCGTGCCGGTCGTGGTGTCGAGCACGAGCAGCCGGGTGCCCGGGGCGGCCGCGTCGCCGTCGGCTGCCGCCAGCACGTAGGCGGCGCCGTCCCGCTCGGTGACCGCGGCCGGTGCCCGGCCGGCGAGGTCGGGTACGTCGCGGCGCCAGCGTTCGCGGCCGGTGGTGAGGTCGACGGCGGTGGTGGAGTCGCCGACGTATACGGCGGTGGCACCGGCGAACACCGGGAGGCCCGGCGGCAGCGGGTGTTCGGCGCTTGGCGTGCCCGTCCGCGGGTCCAGCACCCGGGCGGTGTCGACGGCCGGGGCGCCGTCGCGGGTGGCGGGTGTGGTGGTCGCGACCCAGAAGCCGGCGCCGGTGGCCCGGATCGACCGTGGGAAGGGGGTCCGGTCGCCGCCGCCGCCCGGCTGCCACCGCCAGAGCTCGTGGCCGTCCTGCGTGGACAAGGCGGCGACGAAGTCTTGTTCGCGGGCGTCGCAGAGCACGACGATCGCCACCACGTCGCTGGCCGGGGTGCCGGTCTGTGCCCAGCAGCCGTGCCGCTCCCCGGTGCCCGACCGCCAGGTCCACCGGAGGACGCCGCCGCGCGGGTCCAGCGCCTGGGTCACCGCCTCGCCGCCGCGTGCCGTGCGGTCGTTGACGAGCACGGCGGCGTCGGTGCCGAACATCGTCGTCGCCCGGCCCCAGCCGCGGTCGCGGCGCTGCCAGAGCTGGCGGCCGGTCGCGGTGTCCAGCCCCACCACGAGTCCGCCGATGTAGCCGTCGAACAGCACGGCCGCCGTCCGGCCGCCGCCGGCGACCACCGCGGCGACCACGGTCAGCCCGTCCGAGCGGGTGTACGACCACCGGGTCTCTCCGGTCACCGCGTCGACCGCGCTCGCGCCGTATGCGTGCGTGAGGACCAGGTAGCGGCCGGCCACCAGCGGTGCGGCCGGATCCTGGTAGGTCTCGACCAGCGGCACGCGTGCCTGCCAGCTGGTGCGTGTGGGGGCGGCCGGCGCGGCCGGCACCACGTCGGGCAGTGCGGTGCTGGTGTCGTGCCGGACGAAGCGGCCGTCGGCGTACCAGCTGAGCGCCGGCGCCGCGGCAGGGCCGAGCAGGAGCACGACCAGGGCGGCCAGCAGAGCGGTCAGGGTCCACTTGAGACGGCCGTCGCGCCCGGCGGCCACCAGCAGCCAGCCGGCGAGGAGGCCGAGGCATCCGAGTGTCGCCTCCGGCCCGCCGATCCGGATGCCCCGCTCGGGGTCGATCCGTAGCAGCAGCCCGGCCGCGATCACCGTGGCCAGGGCGGCCGCGCCGGCCGCTGCCAGCGGCGGGCCGGGCCCCCGATGTGGACGGGAGCCCGGCCACCAGTACCGCAGGATGACGGCGGCGCTGGTGACCGGGCCGAGGCCGACGAGCGCGAGCACGGCGGCGGTGGGCGGCCGGCGTGTCCCTGCCCAGTCCCACGGCAGGAACAGGCCGGCCACCAGCAGGACGGCACCGACCGCCAGCAGCATCCACCCGACCTGGCGCGCGACCACCCTTCCCAGAGTCACCGCGCCAGGGTGGCACACGCCGGCCAGTGGCTACGGCGTGAGCCGCAGCTCGACGAGGATCGCCTTGGGCAGCTCGGATCCCTCGCCGGGTTCGATGGCGACGTACCCGTTGGCCGGCACCGCGTACGTCCGGTCCTCGCCCTCGGGCAGATCCGCCGTGGCCTGCAACGGCCGGTCGCCGCCCCGGACGCCGAACGTGGCCGGCACCTCCAGCGTGAGGAAGCCCCGCGTGCCCCACGTGCGGAAGCAGTAGTACACGCCGTACGGTGCGTCGGGCAGCGCCTTCTCGACCTGGATCTGGCCGGGGGCGCACTGCCCGTCGTCGTAGGTGCGGGAGCTGTCGAGCACGATGCGCCCGTCGCCGCGGAACACCTTCAGGTTGTGCTGGGCCAGCACCTGGTCGGCGTTGGGATACGCGTAGTTCTCCACGGCCGGTGCCGGTGCGTCCGCCGCTTCGCGGGCGGCCGAGCCGCCGCTCGTCAGTGCCAGCACCGATCCGGCCACCAGTGTCGTAGCCACGAGAAAGTGCGGTGTCTTCATGGTTGGTCGATCTCCTGACTACTTCAGCGGGAACGAGGTCAGCACGATGAACCCGTTCTTGTGACCCGGCCGGTACTGGAGCACGATCCGGTACTTGTTGCCTGCGGGGACGATCTGCCCGTTCGGCAGGGCGACGACGCCGAGCGACCCGCCGTCCTTCACGTAGCCGTTGATGACCTTCTCCCTGTTGCCGCCCTGGGAGGCGCGGTTGACCCAGCCGTCGATCTCGGGCCGCTTGCCGGCCACCACGTCGGTGACGACCTTCTGCGCCGTGTCGACGTCCGTCCAACGGCCGACGGGTTTGCCGGTGTCCGCGGCCCGGGCGAGGATGTCCGCGTCGCTCGGGTCGACGTGCTCCTCGATCGTGTGGGCGGGGGTGTTCTCCTCGTCCTTCTTGAGGTTCGTGCAGTTGTGCGCGAGCAGCCGCGCGTCTCCCGCGACCACGAAGTAAGTGGCGAGGCCGTCGACGGTGAGGTTGTGCACCGCCGTCCGTACGGTCCGCCGGGACACCGCCACCACGTCGGCCGTCGTGCCGTCCGCGGTGCGCAGCGACACCCCGGAGACGAGCGACTTCGCCGGCACCCAACGGCCCAGCTGCGACACCCAGAACGGGTGGCCCGCCGTCGCGGAGACGGTCCGCGCCGGGGTGTGGCGGTCGCCGTCGTCGTCGACGGCGATGTCGACGATCACCTTGTCGCCGGAGCTGCCGACGAGGGCGGTTACCGGTCTCGGCGCCGTCCGGCCCGCGGAGGGCTCCGCGGCGACCACCGTGTCACCGACACGCACATCCTCGATCGGCACGGTGCGCCCGCCGGCGAGCAGCACCCGGGTACCCGGCACAAAGCTGCTCGTGGTCTTGCAGCTGTCCTTGAACTTGTCGACGATGCGCATGACGTCGCGCAGCTTGTCCGACATCTTGGCCGCCGCCGTACCCCAGCCCAGGACCGGCACCAGGGAGCCGAGCGACAGGAAGCCGCCGACGATGTCCCCGCGTGCGAACGATATGGCCGCGTCGATGGCGTCGCACGGCTCGCCGACGACCGGCACCAGCCCGCACGCCATCAGCGCCAGCTGGAGGAAGTCGAGGATGATCTCCGGGTTCTCCTCGATGAACTGCTGGATGTCGTGGAGCATCTGGCAGCCCGCCGTGGCCTTGCCCGCCGGCGACGCGCACTTCATCGGGTTGACGAGGGCCTCGGTGAAGCTGAGGTAGACGTTGAGGCAGTCCTTCGGCATCGTCACGGCCTCGATCGACAGGCACGACCAGTTTCGGTGCTGGTCCGCCGCCGTACCGCTGCCACCGGGGCCGCTGCCCGGGTCCGTGCTGCGGTCCTCCTGCTGCATCGTCCGCAGGCGGTTGGTGTAGATGTCCATCGCCTCCTTGGCGGCCTGCGCCGCCAGTTGGGCGTCGTTGCTGGCATCCATGGCGGCCTGCCGCGCGTCCAGCTTCGCCTGTTGCGCGGTCTGCGCGTCCGCCTGCGCCCGCCGGGACGCCGCGGTCGCGGTGGCGGCCGACTGGGCGGCGGCGTTGGCGCTGGCCTGCGCCGAGTTGGCCGCGTTGCGGGCGGTCTCCGCCGACTGCGCGGCCTCGTCCGCCGAACGCTTGGCCGCGATCGCCGACGCCTGCGCGGCGGCGGCGTGCTGGCCGGCGAGGTCCGCCGACGCGGCCGCCTGGTCGGCCCACCGCCGAGCCTCCTCCGCCGCGTTACGGGCCACCGCGGCGACCCGGTTGGCCTCGGCGGCGTCCGCCCGGGCGGTCTCCGCGTACTGCTGCGCCTGCTTGATCAGCGCGTGTACCGCGTCGACGTGGGTGGCCTGCTCGTAGTCCCGCTGCGCGGCCAGGTACCGGCCGGCGGCCAGGAAGTACGAGGCGTAGGAGCCGGGTCCGGCGAGTGCCACCTGCGCGGCGGCCTTCACCTCGGGGCCACCCGCCGCCATGATCCGGTTGATCTCCAGGCGGTCGTCGGCGGTCCGTGCCGGGTGCTGTCCGGCGCGCAGGAACTGGTGCGCGTCGGCGGGCGTGCCGGCCAGCGCCCGCTCCGCGGCGGCCCGCACGTTGGGCCCGGGGTTGGCGTTGAGGATCGCGAAGATCTTGCGGCGGTCCTCGGCGGCCTTGCCCGTGTACGCGCGAGTACGCAGGAAAGTGGCCACGGCCGCGTTGTCGCCGTCGAGCGCGGCGCGGGCGGCGGTCTTCTCCGGGCCGTCCGGCAGCGTGTCGACGAGCCGCCAGACCCGCTCCCGGTCGTCCTCACCGGCCGCGGCCATACGCCCGGTCGCGAGCCAGATCCGCATCTCGAACTCGTCGCCGGCGAGGGCGTCCTCGGCGGCGGCCCGGGTCCACTCGCCGCCGGTGGAGACCAGCGTCAGTGCGGCCCGGCGGCCCTTGTCGAGTACCACCGCGGTCGGCGCGCCGGGAGCGGCCGCCTCGGTGAGCAGCGTCCGCGTGGCCGGGGGCACCCGGTCCTGCTCCGCGGTGTCCCACAGCAGCTTGCGGTTCCAGGCGGTGTACTCACCCGCGTCGGTGCCGCGCGCCTGCTCCTGCGCGACGGCGTCCTGCGCGTCCTTGACCCCCTGCTCGGTCCATTCGGCGAGCCGGGCGGCGTCCTCCTGCCGGGCCAGCTGTTCCAGGGTCACGGCCTGGTTGGCGGCGGCGACGGCGACGTTGGCCGCCTCGACCGCGGCGGCCGCGTGCTTGGCCGACTCCTCCGCCGCCTTCTCCGCGATACCGGCCTGTTCGGCCGCGGTGTCCGCCGCCGCGGCGGCGCGCTCGGCGTGGTCGGCCGCCTGCGCGGCGAACGCGAACGCCTCGTCGGACGCGGCGGCCGCGGCGCGGGCGAACGACAGCGCCCGGTCGGCCGCGCGCGCGGCGGCGTGCGCCTCGCGCTGTGCGGCCGCGGCCGCCGCGCGGGCCCGCTCCGCCTGGGCCGCCGAAACCCCCGCGTGGTGGCTGGCTTCGTTCGCGGCGACGGCGGCGGCGTCCGCGTTGGCGGCGGCGCTGTGTGCCGACTGGGCCGCCGCCTGGGCCTGGGCGATCGCCCGGTCCCGCTCGGCCTTGATCTGCTGGAGCTCGCGTGCCTTGGCGGCCGCGTCCCGGGCCGCCTGCGCCGCCTGCCGCGCCGCCGCGGCCTGGCCGGCGTCGGTGCGCGCGTTCGCCGCCGCCCGCTGGGCGCGGGTGGCGGCCTGCGCGGTGAGCGACGCCGCCGCGGTGGCCTGCCGGGCCCCGTCGGCGGCGACCTGGGCCGCCCGCATGGCCGCGTTCGAGGCGGCGATCGCCTCGCGCGCCGCCTGCGCCGCACCCGCCGCCGCGTCCGCCGCCCGGCCGGCCGCCGCGGACGCCTTGCCCGCCGCGCCGCCGGCCGCCTCGGCCTCGGCCGCCGCCGTCTCCGCGGCCTTCTTCGCCTCGGCCGCGGCGTTCACCGCCCGTGCCGAGGCCTCCGCCGCGGCCAGCGACTCCCGCGCGGTGGTCTCGCCGGCCTGCTTGGCCTGCTCGGTCAGGCTCTTGATCGAGGCCATCTCGGTGTCCCGCGCGCGGGCCACGAACTGCCCGTACACCAGGAACTCGCGCAGCTGGTCGGCGCTGCCACCGAGCGCCCGCTGGGCGGCCGCGTCGAGGTTCGGACCGCTGGCGTTGGGGGCACCGGCCAGCATCCGCGTCGCGGCGAGGCGGTCGTCCGCCAGCTCGGCGGTGGCCCGGCCGGTCAGCAGGAACTCGGACCAGTCCGCGGCGTCACCGGCCAGCGCGGCTGCCGCCGCCTGCTTGGTCCGCGGGCCGCCGGCCTCCCAGACCCGGTGTACGCGCAGCCGCTCGTCCGCCGCCCAGGGCTGCTTCCAGCCCTCCTCGACGAACTGGCGCAGCTGCTCGGGCGGCCCGTCGAGGGCGCGCACCGCGGCCTCGCGTACCGCGGGGCCGTCCATCCCGGCCAGGACCTGCGCCGCGGCCCGGTCGTCGGCCCGCTGCGCGGCGACCCGGCCGGAGGCCAGGAACTCGCGCAGGTCGCCGTCCGAGCCGAGCAGCGCGGTCTCGGCCGCCCGGCGGGTCGAGGGGCCGCCCTCGGACAGCAGGAAGACGGCGAACCCCCGGTCGTATTCGACTTCGGCCGCGGCCGCGCGCTCCGGCGCGACGAGCAGGCCCCCGGCGAGGATCGCCACCACCGCGGCGGCGACCGCTCTTACCTTGGTCTTGCGCATGACGTACTCCAATCCACTGTGGAGGCGCGGGTCAGGCGATCGGCGGGGCGTACCAGCCCTGCATCTCGACGAGGAGGTGGGTGGTGCCGGGCCCGACGTTGCGGATCCGCACCTTGCCGTCCGTGCCGACCTTGACGGCGGTGAGTCCGGCCCGGACACCGCCCGGCGCCGGGTAGTTGCTCAGGGATGTCCCCGGCTCGGCGCCGCCCACCGGCCACGCGCGCAGGAACCCGCCGTGAGTGTTGTCGACCACGGTGAGGTTGAGCAGCGCGCCCCAGCCGGCCGGCAGCCCGAGCGGGACGTCGACGACACCGTTCGCCGCGACCGCGGGCCCGTTGTCGAGGCGGGTGTCCAGGATCCGGGTGGCGGGCGCCGTCCGCAGCCCGTAGCCGGTGGTGGCGGTGGCCGTGTGGTAGCCGGTGGCGGTGAGCACGAGGTGGATCGGGGCACCGCTGTTGTTGGTGAAGGTGGCCTTCCCGTCCGTGCCGAGCTTCACCGACACGGCGTGCGCGGTCTCACCCGGTACGAAGTCCATCGCGCTGCGGTTGTTGGCGCCGCCGGTCGGGTACACGCCCAGCCAGCCGCCGGCGGTCGCGCCGACGACGATGACGTCGAGGAAGGCGGCGCCGGCGCCGGCCGGTACCGCACCGCCGGTGGTGGCGACGTTGAACACGCGGCTGCCCCAGGCGGGGACGGCCCCGCCGCTGGTGCGGGTGTCGGCCAGGCGGGTGTGGTCGAGCGGCACGAAGCCACCGCCCGCGCCCCGCGTGTAGTAGCCCTGCACGTCGACGACGACGTCCGCGGCGCCGTGGTTGTAGACGGAGAGCTTGCCGTCCGCGCGCAGCGGCACGACCGCGGTGTTCGAGATGATCTCGCCGGGTTGGGCGTTCACCATGGACAGTGGCCCGCCCGGTGCGACTCCGGCGGGATACACGGTGAAGAACGTGCTCGTGCCCGCCGCCGGGACCGCGGTGACGTCGACGAGCACCGCGTGGGCGCCGGTCGCCGGCACCCCGCCGACACCCGAGACCTGGAACGTCGTGGTGCTCTGCGCCGCACGGGTGCCGGCCGTGGTGCCGATGCCGGACCGGGTGTCGAGCACCTGCGCGCTCGACGCGAGGCGCACGAACGTCTCGCGGAGCGTCTGGCGGATCCACTCCTTCGCGTCGTCGACGCGCGTCTGCACGGCGCCGCGGCGGGTCTCGGAGGCCGGGACGCCGAGGCAGCCGCCCGACCAGGACAGGCTGCTCACCGCGACGACCTCGAGGCCGGTGCCGGTCTGGCGCAGCGCCGGACCGCCGGCGTCTCCCGGACACACGGTCGCCGGAGCGGCCGCGTCGCCCGCCACGTCGATACTGGCGGCACCGACCGCCCGCACCGTGAACGTGCCGGAGTGCGCCTTCTCCGGCGCCCACTCGGTGGCGGTCCGGCCGTAGCCGGCGACCCGCAGCGCCTCGCCGACCTGCGGGGCGCCCGTGCCGACCCGCACCGGCGCCACGTCGGTCACCGGCTTGGCGAGGCGGGCGAGGAGGAGGTCGCGGTCGGGATGCCCCTGTATCTCGACCACCGGACGGTCGACGGTGGCGCCGACGCTCGCTCTCATGGGTACCAGCGGTGGCCCGCCCGGCACCGGCACCGCGCCGGTCAGGCAGGACTTCACCGTGAGTATCCACTCAGGATCGACGAGGGTACCGGAGCACCCGCGCTTCTCCAGACCCACGTCGAGGCGGGCCACGAACCCGTACGCCGCACCGGTGTCCGGTGCTCCGTCCGCGATGCCCAGTGCCGGGGCGGCTACCCAGCCGCCCGTCGCCAGCAGCGCCCCGGCCAGGAGCGCGGCGGCGATCGTCTTTCCATCAGTTGTGCGCACGGCTGATTTCCCCTCGCGAACAGGACGCCACGACGCCGCCGAACGCCGGCGGCGCGTACATGGCATCAGAGAGCTGCTTCATTTCGACTTCGCGCCGGATTCGCCTACCCGGCTGCGACGTACACTGTGGACCGTCACGGATGGTGAGGCGGGCGGCCGGAGCCGCCCGCCTCGGTGGTGGGTCAGCGCCGGCCGACGATGGTGACCTGCGCGGTGCCGTCCGGCATGCCCGCGATGGCGACGCCGCTGCCGTGCGCGGTGTCCGTGGTGCCCTGCCCGGCCAGCGGACGGAAGCCGGTCCAGTCGCCTTCCGCGTCCCGGATCTGGTGGTAGATCCCGCCGTCCGCACCGACGATCAGCACCTGCGCCGACTCATCCGGCGTCGCGGCGATCGCCACGTCACCGCCGCGGGCCGGGTCGGTCGTACCCATGCCGGCCAGGGGCCGGAACCCGCTCCAGCAACCGTCGGTGTCGGTGCACACCCGGACGAGGTTCGGGTCGGAGGCCGGGATGACGTAGCGCTCCGGGTAGCGGGCCTGGTGGTACACCCCGCCGTCGGCGCCGATGATGAGCACCTGGGAGGAGCCGTCCGGCATCCCGGCGATGGCGACCCGGCTGCCCTTCGCGGTGTCGGTGGTGCCGATCCCGGCCAGCGGGCGGAAGCCGGTCCAGTCGCCGTCCGGCTCGCGGATCTCGTGGTACACACCGCCGTCCGCGCCGATGATGAGGATCTGCGCGGAGCCGTCCGCCAGGCCGGCGATGGCGACGTCGCCACCCTTGGCCATGTCGGTGGTGTTCATGCCGGCGACCGGCGCGAACCCGGTCCAGTCGCCGTCGGGCTCGCGCACCTGGTGGTAGATGCCGCCGTCCGCGCCGACGATGAGCACCTGGGCCGAGCCGTCCGGCAGCCCGGCGATCGCGACCCGGCTGGCTTTCGCGGTCGCGGTGGTGCCGATCCCGGGCAGCGGCTGGAAGCCGGTCCAGTTGCCGTCGGCGTTGCGCACCTGGTGGTACACGCCGCCGTCCGCGCCGACGATCAGCACCTGCGCCGAGCCGTCCGGCAACCCGGCGACCGACATGTCCCGGGCGTCACCCGGCTGCGTCGTGCCGTACCCGGCCAGCGGCTGGAAGCCCGACCAGTTTCCGGCCGTGTCGCGCACCTGGTGGAACATCGGCCCGCCGGCCGGTGCCGGTGGCGCGCCGGTGTCGAACCGGTACAGGTCGTAGGTGCGCATCAGGTTGATGACCTTGCTGGCGTAGTTGGGGTCGGTGGCGTAGTGCCGCGCCACGGCCTGGATGAACCGGTCCGGGTCGTGCCGGTACGGCAGCGAGTCGGCGTACGTCGCGCTGGTCGTGAGCAGCCGGCCGTAGTCGCGGAACGAGTCGGTCATCGAGGCGTACACCCGGAAGTACGCGTGGACGGTGTGGCACCCGGGCGTGCACTCCTGGGTCGGGTAGTCGTGGCAGCCGGTCGCGATCGGGCCGGGCTGGCCGGCCGCCGTGCACTTGAAGCCGAAGTAGTTGCGGTCGTTGACGGACAGCCGGCTCTGCCCCCAGGCGGACTCCAGTATGGACTGTGCGACCGTGACGGACGCCGGGATGTCGTACTGCTGCCGGACGGTCTGCGCGGCCGGCCCGGCGACGGCGATGTAGTCGCTCTGCGGGCTCGCGCTGGCCGGTGCGGCGTGGGCGGTCAGGATGGCGGCGAACGCGAACGCCGCCGCGCCCAACGAGGCGGTGATTCTCATGATGTCCGGCTCCTAGCGCTTGCCGACGATGGTGACCTGGGCGGTGCCGTCCGGCATGCCCGCGATGGCGACGCCGCTGCCGTGCGCGGTGTCCGTGGTGCCCTGCCCGGCCAGCGGCCGGAAGCCGGTCCACTCGCCTTCCACGTCCCGGATCTGGTGGTAGATCCCGCCGTCCGCACCGACGATCAGCACCTGCGCCGACTCGTCCGGCATGCCCGTGATCGCCACGTCACCGCCACGAGCCGGGTCGGTCGTACCCATGCCGGCGACGGACCGGAAGCCGGTCCAGCAGCCGTCGAGGTCCCGGCAGACCCGGACGGTGTCGGAGTCGGAGTCCGGGATCACGCTGCCGGTGGGGTACCGCACCTGGTGGTACACGCCGCCGTTCGCGCCGATGAGCAGCACCTGTGACGTGCCGTCTTCGAGGCCGGCGATCGCGACCCGGCTGCCCTGCGCGGTGTCCGTGGTGCCCTGCCCGGCCAGCGGGCGGAAGCCGGTCCAGTGGCCGTCCGGCTCGCGGGTCTGGTGGTACACCCCGCGGTCGGCCCCGATGATGAGGATCTGCGCGGAGCCGTCCGGCAGGCCGGCGATGGCGACGTCGCCACCCTTGGCCATGTCGGTGGTGTTCATGCCGGCGACCGGCGCGAACCCGGTCCAGTTGCCGTCCTTGTCGCGCACCTGGTGGTACACGCCGCCGTCCGCGCCGATGATCAGCACCTGCGAGGAGCCGTCCGGCAGGCCGGCGATGGCGACCCGGCTGGCCTGGGCCGTGTCCGGGGTGCCCAGGCCGGGCAGTGGCTGGAAGCCGGTCCAGTTGCCGTCCGCCTTGCGCACCTCGTGGTACACGCCGCCGTCGGCGCCGACGATCAGCACCTGCGCCGAGCCGTCCGGCATGGCGGCCACGGACATGTCCCGCGCGTCACCGGGGAGCGTGGTCAGGTATCCGGCCAGCGGCTGGAAGCCCGACCAGTTTCCCTCCGTGTCGCGCACCTGGTGGAACATCGGACCGGACGGCGGCCCCGCCGGCGGCTGGGTGTCCACGACGCCGGGCGGCGAGACGTATCCGGAGATCAGCACGTTGCGGCCGCCCGCGCGGGCGGTCCTCGGGTCGATGGTGCGGCGCGCGACCCGGGCGCTGTAGTTGCCGTCGATCGTGGTGATCGAGCCGTCCGCGTTCACCGAGTACACAATGGACACGTGGCCGCCCTCGCCGGAGCCGGGCTCGCCGTAGACGACGATGTCGCCGGGGAGCGGGTTGCCCCGCTGGCCCGCCGGCCGCCGCTTGAACAGCCCGCGATCGACCCCCCACGTGCCGACCGCCGTGGCCACCCAGGAGGTGGGCGCGGGCGAGACCCCCGCGGTCTTCCAGACCCACTCGGCGAACATGGCGCACCACTCGTAGGTCCGGCAGGGGCCGTACTTCAGGCAGCCGCCGTTGCCCTCGCTGTTGCCGACCTCCGCGTTGGCCGTGTTGGCGATCGCTTGGCGGCTGGGCGCGGCGTACGCGTACCGGGCGCCGTCGGCGACGTCGTGCGCCAGGCCCGCGGTCACCGCCGCGCCGGAGAGCGCGGTGGCGACGGCCAGCGCGCCGACCAACCGCCGGGTTCTTTCTCGAACGGTCACGAGACTCCTCCTGTTTCACGCGACGACGCTCGTCGTCGCGCACCACGGTGGAGGCCGTCGCTGGAGCGGCCCTTCAGCGGCGCAGCAGGCCGGCTTCAGCCCGCCTGTACAGCCAGCTCGAGCCGTTCGCGGCTGCCGCACCGCTCGAACGTCGCGAGTGCCAGCGCACGCGTTTCGCCGGCGGCGGCGTGGTCGCCGCGGCGCCGGTACACCTCGGCCAGGTCGCGCTCGGCGCGGGCCCGGAACAGGTCCAGGCCCATCGCGGCCCAGTGCTCCCGCGCGGCGCTCAGGTGCTCGGCCGCGCGGTCGAGGTCGCCGCCGGCCAGGTGCAGCTCGCCGATCGTCCGGCGCACGAGCGCCTCGCCGAAGCGGTCGCCGAGGGTGGTGCAGACGGCCAGCGCCTCGCGCAGGGGCTCCGCCGCCGCCCCGATCCGCCCCTGTCTGATGTGGACTTTCGCCAGGCACTGCCGGCCGTACGCGACGAGCAGGTCGTCCCCGATGCCGGCGAGCATCGCGATCGCCTCCACCGACAGCCGCTCGGCCTCGGCGAGCGCCCCGGCCGCCCGGTGGGTGAGCGCCATCGAGCGCAGGGTCAGGCCCTCGCCGCGCGGGTCGCCGGTCGCCCGGTACGCGGCCAGCGCGCGCTCCAGCACCGCCAGCGAGCCGGCGATGTCGCCGACCTCCCGGTCGACGTAGCCGATGCCGTAGGCGCACTCGGCCAGGCCGGCGCGGTCGCCGAGCCGCGCGTACAGCACGCCGGCCTCGTCGAGCAGCTGCCGGGCCGGCCCGAAGCGGCCCAGCTCGCGGTACGCGGCGGCGACACCGATCAGGCAGTCCGCCTCCCCGCCCACGTCGCCTTCGGCGCGGAACGTGGCGAGCGCCTGCCCGTACAGGTCGGCGGCGTCGGCCAGGCGGTCCTGCTGGTACCGCAGCTGCCCGAGTCCACGGAGGAGGATCGCCTCGCTGAGCCGGTCGCCGGCCGTACGCGCGGCGCCGAGTGCCGCCTCGTGCGTGCGCCACCAGGCGTCGAAGCTGTTGCGCAGGCGGAACGAGGACAGCAGCGCCGCGCTCAGCTCGCAGGCGAGCCGGTGCAGGCCGAGCTCGCTGGCCCGCACCACGGTCCGCACCAGCACGGAGCGCTCCTGCTCCAACCAGGCCGGTACGTCGTCGGGCAGCGGGACCGCCAGGGTGCGCGCCGGTCGCGCGCCCAACGCGCCGCGGCCACCCCCGCCCGGCGTGCGGATCCGCAGCTCGTCGATCAGGCCGAGCAGCAGCCCGCCGAGGCGTTCGACGGCCCGGCGCTGTTCCTCGGTGGGCTCCTCGGCCTCGGCCCGTTCCCGGGCGAAGAGTCGGGTCAGCTCGTGGATGACGTATCGCGGGTGGCCGTCGACGGCGACCCCGGTGGCGTCGATGAGCAGGGCGTCGGTCAGCAGGTCGGCGACGTACTCCGCCTTGGCCGCGGTGACGTCGAGCAGCGGGGCGAGCAGCCACGGCGAGAACTGCGCCGGGCCCACGACGCCGAGCCGGCGAAACGCCAGCCGCACCGGGTCGGCCATGCCGGCGTAGCTGAGCTGGAGGCTGGCCCGGACCTCCAGGTCACCGGCGACGAGCTCGTCGAGGCGCCGGTGCTCGTGGCGGAGCCGGCCGGCGAGCACGCTCAGCGGCCACCGCCGCCGCAGGGCGAGCCGGGCGCCGACCGTGCGGATGGCCAGCGGCAGCCCGCCGCACAGCTGGACGATCTCCTCGGCCGCGTCCGGCTCCGCCGAGGTCCGGTCGGCGCCGACGAGCCGGGCCAGCAGCCGGAGCGCGTCGTCCGGCGCCAGGACGTCCAGGGTCAGGTGGCACCGCGCCTCCAGGCCCAGCAGCGCGGTGCGGCTGGTGAGCACGACCCCGCCGCCGCCGTGCGCCGGCAGCAGCGGCCGGATCTGCGCCTCCGAACCGGCGTTGTCGAGCACGACGAGCACCCGCCGGCCGGCGATCCGGCTGCGGAACAGCGCACCCCGTTCCTCCACGGACTCGGGCAGCTGCGCCGCCGGCTCGCCGAGCGCGCGCAGGAACGCGCCGAGGACCTCACGGGTCTCCGCGGGGCCGGCGCCGCCGAACATCGCGTACAGCTGCCCGTCCGGGAACGCGTCGCTCACCCCGTGCGCGACCGCCGTGGCCAGCGCGGTCTTGCCGCTGCCCGCCTTGCCGGTGATGACGCAGCACACTGGACGGTCGCCGGTGGCCGCCGTGCGCAGCGCCTCGGCGAGCGCCGCCGCCTCCGCGTCGCGGCCGACCAGCTCGCCCGCCTGGGTCGGCAGCTGGCGGGGTACCTGATCGGGCGTGACCGGCTCGGCCGGCGGCGGCGCCTTCCTGGCGGCCGGTTCGCCGGTCAGGGCCGAGTCTTCCCGCAGGATCGCCTGGTGCAGGCGGCGCAGCTCCGCGCCGGGCTCGACACCGAGCTCGTCACGGAGCACCTGCCGGGCCCGCCGGTACGCCTCCAAGGCGTCGGCGGGGCGCCCCAGCCGGTACAGCACGAGCATCTGCTGCGCGCGCAGCGTCTCCCGCAGCGGGTACGTGGCGACGAGGGCGGCGAGCTCGGCGGCCAGCGCGGCCAGCCGGCCCAGCCGCAGCTCGGCCGCCACCCGCTCCTCGATGACGGTGAGGCGCAGCTCGTCCAGTCCGTTCGCGGCCTGCCGCAGGATCGCGCTGTTGAGGCCGTCGAGCGCCGGTCCCCGCCAGATGTCCAACGCGGACCGGAGCGTCTCGGCCGCCGGCCCGTACCGGCCCTCGGCGGCGGCCGCGCGCCCGTCGGCGGCGAGCGCCTCGAAGCGGGCCACGTCCACGGCGTCCGGCACCACGTCGAAGAGGTAGCCGGGCGGGCGGGTCACGATCACCTGCCGCCCGCCGGTGTGCAGGGTGCGCCGCAGGTTCGAGACGTACGTCTGCACCAGCGCCGCGGCCGTCGCCGGCGGCGCGTCGCCCCAGATCGCGTCCACAAGGGACGCCGTCGACACGATCCGGTTGGCCCGCAACAGCCCGGCGGCGAGCAGTGCCACCGGCTTACCGGCGGTCAGCTCCAGCCGCCGGCCGTCCAACCAGACCTCAGGTGCCCCGAGGAGGCGGAATTCCATCGATCCCCCGTGCCGCCGCCAGCCGGCCGTACCGGGCGGATCCCGCGCCGGTCACGAACGCCCAGTACCGCTCCCCCACCGACCAGTGCCACCACTCGGTGGGGTAGTTGACGAAGCCGCCGACGCCCATCGCCGCCCGCAACGTCGTGCGGTTGGCGCGGCTGCCCGCGGTGATGTTCGGCGCGTCCGTGTAGCAGGCGCCGTCACTCTCCTCGGGCGAGGCGTTGACCTCGGTGCCCATCCAGCAGAGCGATCCGTCCGGGCCGCGCAGCGTGACGTCGACCGCCCCGCCGGTCGGGTGCGGCGCCACCTCCGGCGGCGCGATGTACGCGCTGGCCCGCTCCCGCACCAGCGCCGCCGGCAGGCCCGGGTATCGCCCGGTCAGGAACCCGACGTGCTCGGCGAAGTACCGCTCCTGGAGCTCCGGCGGGCGGTAGCCCTCGACGAGCACCAGCCGGTATCCCGCCGGCAACGCCCGTTGCGCGGCCCGCAGCCGCCCGGCGACGCCGATGCGCACCTGGGCGTACCAGCCGTCGGGGTCGGCCTGCCGGTCGTCCACATCGAACTCCCCCACCGTCCGCAGGTCGACGAGTGGCTCGCCGCAATCCCGCACGGGCACGGCCGCGATCCGCTCGTCGCTGAGCAACACCATGTCGGTCACCGGTCCTCCGCTCGCCTCCCCAGGCGGGCATGCTGACCTGGGCGGCTGGAGGACCGCTGCAATCGCTCTGCAACGAGGCGACCGTAACGCGCGCCGCCTTCAATTCGACTTCACGGCCGGCGAGCACCCGCGGTGTTGCCCACGCGCGCCGGGCCCGGCCGCGCTCGGCGGCCGGGCCCGGACGGAGGGATCCGTCAGTACGGGTTGTAGAGCGTCTGGTCCTCCATGAATTCCACATGGCTCTGGCCGACGAACGTGCTGCCGAATAGCTGGAGCTCGAGATTGTAGAAGTTCGGATAGCTGCTTTCGCCCGCGGCCGTGCCGACGGACGAGTAGCAGGGCTGCGTGGTCGAGCTCCCCGTGTAGGACGCGTGGACGGTGGCGAGCGGCGTGGCGTGGCGCTGGCCACCGCTGTAGGTCACATTCGCCGAGATCCGCATGTACGGCAACTGGTAGCTGGACTGCCGGCAGAAGGTGAACGAATACCGGAACGCGCTGCCGCCGTCGTCGAACTGCACCGAGCCCTCCGCCCGACCCAGGTTGAGCGTGTAGCCGTTGAAGTAGCCCACGACCTGGATCGTCACGGGAACGGTGGTGCCCCACGCCGCCTGCGCCGGGCCGACGGGCGCCAGAACGCCCGCCAGCAGCACGAGCGACGTGACAAGCGACCTCAATAAGCCGCGCCGCTTGGTGGATGACATGTGTGAGCCTCCCCTTTTCACCGACACGAGACAAGCACCGATCTGACGACAATCGTCTCAGCGATGACTTGAAATCAGCTAAATAGCTACTCGACTTTTCTGCATCCCGCACACTTCTACTTCTGCATCACGAAGATCGCCCTATCGTTAATAGCACAAGGCCATGTGGAGTTACATCAGTCGATCGATCCTGTTGCCACCCATTGACGCCTATCACACTGTTGACCATGATTCTTCGACGCGGGGCATTCCGCCGCCCCCTCCTCGTCGCCACCGCCGCCCTGACCGGCGCGCTGATGGCCCTAGCACCGGCCGCGGTCGCCAATGCCGCCACGGCCACGTACGCGCGCACCAGCAAGGTGCACAACGGGCACACGTTCCACATCCTGACCTTCGTGGTCACGAACGACACCAGCGAACCCGACTACGACTGGCGGGTGGAGTTCGACCTGCCGCTGGACACCTGGCCGACACCGTGGCCGTCGCCGTTCGTCCGGATACAGATCGCCAACATCCCGAACGGCCGCCACATCACGGTCAGCCGGGCGTCCACCGACCCGTACCCGATCCGGCCGGGCGGCACCTTCCAGATCACCCTGCCGTTGGGAGGCATCGGCAGCCCGCCCACCAACTGCGTCGTGAGCGGCACCGCCCCGTGCGCGGACGTCACCCCGTAGCCACCGGCAAACCTGGTACCCGGCCACCCTCCCAGGGCAGCCGGGTACCACCGCGTACAGCCCTCGACACGGGCAGCCCGGAGACGTTGTCAGCCTTGGGCCGGGCCGGTGAAGGTCTGGCGCAGCGCCGGGTCGAGTGACCGACCGGTCGCCGGCTCGACGAACAGTTCGGCGAGCAGGAGGTCGGCGGCGTGGGCTGGATTGACGCCCGACTCCTTGCGCCCGAGGGCCTGTAGCACGCCGCCGAGCCGCAGGGCGGCGCCCGCGACGCCGGTGGGAAGGCGAGCGACGCGGCGTCGCCGGCCGACCGCCTCGGCGATGCGCGCGACCATGTCGCGCCAGGTCAGGTTTTCGTCCGCGACCGGGATGTCGCCGCCGCTGCGCTGCTCCAGGGCGTCGACCGCGACCTCGGCCACGCCGCGCGCCGAGACCGCGGCGGTCCCGCCGGTGGGCACGACGAGGGGTAGTCGGGACCTGGCCCACCGGTCCAGCGGACCGGACCAGTTCGGCAGCCGGTCGCCGGCCCGGCCGAAGACGAACGGCAGCTCGATCACGGCGACCGGAAGGTCGGCGCCGGCGGCCGCGCGTCCCTCGCGTGCCTGCTCGACCCGGCACCGGATGTAGGTGTGGCGGGCCGCGAGTCTCCACTGTGGATGCAGGCGGTCGAAGTAGGTGTAGTAGGAGCCCATGACGACCCCGCGGGTGAGCCCCTCCTGCCGGGCCGCGGTGAACAGGCGCACCACCGGCTCGACCATGCTCCGGCGAAACACCGGATAGATCGGCTTGCGCAGCGGTCGCTGCTCGTCCGTGCGGGCCGCGTACACCACACCGTCGTGGCCGGCGAGGAGTGCCCGCAGCTCGTCGACCGAGGCGGACCCGAGATCGAGCACCTGATCGACGCCCGGATGCGCGGTGCGCGCCACCGCGGTCGCCGCGTGTCCCCGCTCGCGCAGCACGTCTACGACGTGAGCGCCGATCAAACCACTGCCACCCACCACGACGATCCGCATCAGCGCGACGACCACCACGTCGACGGCGCCGCGGCGGCGAAGCCGAGCGACTCGTACAGCGGCCGGCCCAGTCGCGAGGACGTGAGCGTGACCGGCAGGTCCACCAGAGGAGCGAGGGAGCCGAGCATCACCGCCCGCCCCACGCCGCGGGAGCGGAAGGCCGGCGGCGTGCCGACCCAGTAGTGGCTGCCGAAGCCGTTCGCCACGACGGTGACGCACGCACCGGCGACCTCGCCGTCGAGGTGGGCGACGAACACGTCCACACCGGGCTGGTCGAGCAGCGCCATCGGAAACATCTCGCCGCCGCGATAGGGCTCGAACCTGGTCAGCTCGAAGCCGGAGATCACGGCACGCTCGGCCCCGCGCAGGTCTTCCTCGTCGCGCACCCGGGTCACGCTCATCGCCGGTGCGGCGACCGGGCCGGGCTGTCGCAGCATGACCGGCATCTGCCAGCTGCGCATGCCCAGGTGGCTCAGATCGGTCGCGCTGAACGGATCCTCGGCGTCCACCGGGCCCGGGGCCTGGCGGGCCAGCTCGGTGATCTCGGCCAGCGCGCCCGCGTCGAGGTCGGGCTCCTGGATCAGCACGCGCGTGCCCGCGCGCTCGTCACCGGCGACGGCGAGGAAGCCGGGACGGCGGATCACCTCGTGGCCGCGCGACCGCCCGGTGGCCGCCCAGAAGGCGGCGGAGTTACGGGCCTGTAGCAACGGCGCCCCGGCCAGGCCTACGGTGTCAGCTCCGCTCGTCATGGTGGCCATCCTGCCTGGTCGATCCTCCCGCCCCTGCCCCGGGTCGATAGCGCGGCGAGACCCGGAAGATAACCGGCGGCTCGAAAGTGCCCGTATGAACGAGGATTCGCTTGATCCCGATGTGGTCGAGCGCTTGTTGGGCTTGCCGCCCGGCTTGCCGGCTTGGCAGGCGGCGGACGCGGCCAGTCGCGCGCGGATCCTCGCCACCTGGCTGTCCTCCGCCACCCTCCGGGGTATCGCGATCGGTGCGGGCGCACGGTCCTACCTGGACCGGGTCCGGCGTCGCGTGGCGGAGCTGCACGGGCTTGGCGACCGGTTGGCGACGGCTTACGGGCTGCGGGTGCTGAAGGGCGCGCGGATCGCCGCATACATGCCGCCCGGCCTGCTGCGGCAGTCGGGCGACTGCGACCTCGTCGCACCCGACGAGGACGCCCTGTGGAACGCCGCGCTGGACCTGCGCGAGCGTCTCGGCGCGGTGCCGCGGTGCGTCAGCGTGCTCCGGTCCGGCGGGGAGACGCACGTCGCGGTGTTTCTGAAGTGGCCCGCCGAGGAGCCCTTCCTGGACAAGCCGATGGGCGTCGACATCACCACCTACGCGTTCGGCGGGGATCTCAAGCGTGTCCCGCTGCGCGTGCGGGCACCCGGGCCGGACGACCTGGCCGGTCTGTTCGCGGTGGCCGAGGAACGGTTCCAGCACAAGTTCCGGGCGAAGGACCGGCTCGACCTGCTGGTCCTCGCGCGGGCCCTGGAGTCGCGGCTGGGTGACCGGCTCGCCGACGTGGTCTGCGGCCACGCGGCGGAGCTGGCGCTCGCCCCGGAGCTGTGCCGGCTCGTCGCGAGCACGGACGAGCGGGTGCCGCTCTCCGCGGCCTGGGGACACACCTTGGCGCGTCTGCGGCCACTGGCGCGGGAGGAGACGGCCCGGCGCCGGACGGGTCGACCGGGTATCTACGCCACACGATTCGGACTACCGCTGGACGCGGCGCGAGGCGAGGGGCCGCGGCTGGTGGTACACCGCCGGTCCGGTTTGGACCTGGCCACGACGCCGATGGGGACCTGCCTGCTGCTGGAGCGGCCGGAGGTCACCGACGAGGACCTGACGCGGGCCGTCGAACACGCCCGCGTCCTGTCAACGGCGAGCGGTGGGAGGGAGGTGGACCGATGCGGCACATTGTCGACGCACAGTTCCGGGTGAAGAAGGCGGGCTCGAAGCCAACCGGCTCGAAGCCGTCCGGCACGGCGGGCACGACGAGCTAGCGGCCTGCTGACACGCGTGCGCCGCGGCCCGGCTGCTCCTTCCCGCCGGTCCGCGGCGCACACCAATCGACGACGAGGATGGAGGGCCAGTGATCACCGAGAGCACGGTGCGCACGTACCCGTTCAGTGTTCCGCACAAGCTCGATGTCGACCCGCTCCTGGAGGAGCTGCGCGAGCACGAGCCGGTGTCGCGGATCAAGCTGCCGTACGACGGCGAGGCCTGGCTGGTCACCCGTCACGAGGATGTCCGGTTCGTACTGTCCGACCCGCGGTTCAGCCGGGCTCAGGCGACCGGCCCCGGCGTCCCGCGGATGAAGCCCTTGCCCAGCGGGCAGGCGTCGATCCTGCTGACCGACCCGCCCGACCACACGAGACTGCGCCGGCTTGTGGCACAGGCGTTCACGACCCGGCGGGTGGAGCAGCTGCGGCCACACGTGGCGGCACACGCGGACGAGTTGCTGACCGCGATGGCCGAGAACGGCGCACCGGCCGACCTGGTGCGGCACTTCACGCTGCCGCTGCCCACGATGGTGATCTGCGAACTGATCGGCGTCCCGTACGAGGACCGGGGCCGGTTCCGGGGCTGGGTCGTGGCGTTGACGTCCACGACCGCGTGTACGCCCGAAGAGGTCGACCAGGCGATCGACGAGTTCTCCGACTACGTCGCCGAGCTCGTGGCGGAACGCCGCGAACGTCCCACCGACGACCTGCTCGGCGCGCTGGTCCGCGCCCGCGACGACGGCCGGTTGCTCAGCGAGGAGGAGCTCCTCACGTTCGTGGGCGTGCTGCTCGTGGCCGGGCACGAAAACACGGCGAACCAGCTGGCCAACATCATCTACACGCTGCTGGCCCGCCCCGGACTTCTGGATCGGCTGCGTGGCATCCCGCCGGAGCTGTTTCCCACCGCCATGGAGGAGTTGCTCCGCTACGTCGTGATCGGCACCGGGGTGAGCCTCGCGCTGATCGCCAAGGAGGACGTGACGATCAGCGGTGTGCTGGTCCGTCGCGGCGACGCCGTGATGGTCTCCACCGCGGCGGCCAACCGGGATCCGCGCGTGTTCCACGACCCCACCACGCTCGACCTCGGTCGCACCCCGAACCCGCACGTCGTCTTCGGCCCCGGCGTGCACCACTGCCTCGGCTCGTCACTGGCGCGCATGGAGCTCCAGGAGGCCATCCGCGCGCTGATGGACAAGTTCCCCGCGCTGCGGCTCGGCGTGGAGGTGGAGGACGTGCCGTGGAAGGCCGGCCTGTCCGGGCGCGGACCGGCCGAGCTGCCGATCGCCTGGTGACCGGTGACTTCACCAGGCTGTGGACCGCGACCACCGCCAGCCTGCTGGGCGCCCGGATCGCGCAGATCGGGATCCCGCTGCTGGCGGTGCGGGGGCTCGGCGCGACACCGCTGGACATGGGCGTGCTCGCGGCGGCGCAGACCGTCGGGGTCCTGCTGGTCGGGTTGCCGGCCGGGGTCGTCGTCGACCGCGTCCGGCGCCGGCCGTTGATGATCGCCGCCTCCCTCGCCCGCGTGCTCGCGCTGCTGACCGTCCCGGTGGCGCTCGCGGCCGGGTGGCTCACCCTGGGTCAGCTCGTCGCCGTGGCCCTGGTGATGGGCGTCGCCACGGTGTTCTTCGACCTCGCCCAGCAGGCCTACCTGCCCGCGCTCGTACAGCCGGACCGGCTCGTCGACGCCAACGCCCGGATGCAGGCGAGCCAGTCGGCCGCCACGGTGTCCGGGTCGAGTGCCGGCGGCGTGATGGTGGCCGTCGCCGGTGCGGGCGGCACCCTGCTCGGGTCGGCCGCCCTGCTGCTCGGCTCCGCGGCCACCCTGCGCGGGATGCGGTGCGATCCGGAGCCGGCCCGGAGCGGATCGGGTAACCGGGCGGTCCTCGCCGGAATGGTCGACGGGCTACGGTGGGTCGGCCGGGATCCGGTGCTGCGGGCGATCGCCTGCTGCTCCAGCTGGGTCAACCTGTGGATGTCGATGCTGGCGGCCCTCGCGGTGTACTTCCTGACCCGCGACATCGGCCTGTCGCCGGGGGCGGTCGGTCTGATCCTCGGCGCGACCGGTGCCGGCGGGCTGGCGGCCGCGGCGACCGCGCGGGTGTGGACGGCACGCCTCGGCTCGTACCGGACGATCTGGCTGTCCCTTGTGGCCACCCAACCGCTCGCCTTCCTGCTGCCCCTGACCGGGCCGGGTTGGCGGGCCGTCCTGTTCGCCGCCGGCTGGTTCGGTCTCGGCTACGGCGGCGCCCTCTACAGCGTCACCCAGCTGAGCCTCCGCCAGGTCATCTGTCCACAGGGGACGCTCGGCCGGGTGGGCGCGGCCATCCGGGTGCTCGCCTGGGCTTCGGTGCCGGTGGGTGGCATGGTCGGCGGGGTTCTCGGCACGTGGCTGGGTGCCCGCGGTGCCCTCTTCGCCGCCGCCGCCGGCATCAGCGTGTCGGCGCTCTGGCTGCTGCGCTCGCCGCTGACCCAGACCGCTACCGCAGGATCGGTTCGATGAGGCTCGTGGCGGCCAGCGCGTCGGCCACCCCGGCGGGCGAGTCGCCGGCCACGATGACGTAGCCGATCCGGTCGTACGCGTTTCGCGGCCGGTCGACCGCGGTGCCCGGACGCATCGTGACCGCCGCGCGCACCACGCCGGGATGCCGGCGGGCCTGTTCGATCCCGGTCACGCCCGCGAAGACGCCCCGCCGGGGCGCGGTGACGAACCGGATCCCGGCCCACCGGCCGGTGCGCATCTCGGGCAGCCGGAGTGGCTCGCCGGTGGCGCAGCGCAGCTGTTGCTCGATGAGGTCGACCCCGGTCGACAGCCGGACCAGCTCGGGGATCATGCCGCCGGCGAGCCGGCAGTTGAGCTCGATCACGACCGGGCCGTCGGGGCCGAGCCGCAGCTCGGTGTGCGTCGGTCCGAAGTGGACGCCGGTGGCGTCGAGGACCGCGCGGGCGGCGCCGACCAACGCCTCCCCGGTCGCCGCGTCGACGTCGGCCGGGTAGACGTGGCCGGTCTCCACGCAGTACGGGGACGGGCTCACCGCCTTGCGGGTGACGCCGACGCAGTGGGCCCGCCCGCCCGCGCTGAACATCTCGACGCTGAACTCCGCGCCGTTGACGTACTGCTCGACGAGCGCCGCCCCGGCCGCCGGCTGGCCGCGTACGTTGGTCCGGACCGCCAGGATCGTCGCCGCGTGCACGATCCCCTCCGCCACCTCGGTGCAGATCCGGACGTTGACCGAACCCGAGTCGTCGACCGGCTTGAGCACGTACGGCGATCCGGTGTGTGCCACCGCCGCCGGCACCTCGCCGGGCGACCGCACCTCCGCGAACCGGGGCTGGTGCACGCCGCGAGCCGCCATCGCCCGGCGCACCGCGGCCTTGTCGCGGCAGACCCGCACGACGTCGGGCGGGTTGCCGGGCAGGCCGAACGCCTGTGCCACCTCCGCGACCGCCTGGAGATAGAACTCGCTGGTCGTGGTCACGCCCGCCACGTCGGGCACGCGCGCGGCCGCGCGCAGCAGCTCGCCGGCGTCGTTGGTGTCGCAGCCGACCACCTCCGCGCCGGTGTCGTCCAGGCCCCGGTAACGGCCGGGGTCACCGGTGAGGAACACCGGCTCCAGCCCGAGGCGTCGCGTGATGTCCAGCGCGAGCATCCCGGTGCCGGTGGTGTTCGACTCAACGAACAGCAGCCGCCTGGGCAACCCGACTCCTCTCCGCTTCCGGCGGCACCAGCGCGCGGGACCACGCGCCGACCTCGGTCCGCCAGGTCACCAGCTCCGGCTCGTCCCGGGTCGCCAGCTCGTGCAGCCGGTGCTCGCGGCGGTAGTCCTCGCTGTAGACGCTCGCGTGGTAGCGGTCGCCGCGGTCCGGGAGCAGGCCGACGACGCTCGCGCCGGGACCGCGCTCGCGGGCCAGGTGCCGCAGCACGCGGTACACCGAGCCGGAGGTGTTGCCGCCGAAGATGGCCTGCTCGGCGGCGAGCCGCGAGGTCGCCTCGAACGCCTCCCGGTCGTTGAGCCAGTGCACCTCGTCGATCTGGTCCAGGTCGAGGTTGGCCGGGATCAGGCTGTTGCCCAGCCCGCTCTGCAACCGCTTCGGGCGGTCGGGCTGTCCGAACAGGACACTCCCGGTGCAGTCGATGCCGACCACCCACAGGCGGTCGAGGTGACGGCGCAGCGCACGGGCGGTGCCGCACAGCGAGCCGCCGCTGCCGACCGTACCGACGAGGACGTCGATCCGGTCGAGATCGGCCAGCAGCTCCTCGGCCAGCGCCCGGTACGCCAGCGGGTTCTGCGGGTTGCGGTACTGCTGCGGGCAGAACGCGCCGGGCAGCTCGGCCATCAGGTCGGCGAGCCGCTCCAGCCGCGCGCTCTGCCAGCCGTTGCCGGTCATCCGCGGCACGACGTGCACGGCGCAGCCCAACGCCTGAAGCTTGGTCAGGGTCATCGGGTCGATACGCGGGTCGGTGACGATGTGCACGGGGTGGCCGAGCGCGGTGCCGACCAGGGCCACGCCGAGCGCCATCGTGCCCGACGAGCTCTCCACGATCGCGGCTCCCGGCGCCAGCTCCCCGGTCTCCCGCGCGTGCAGGATCGCCTGCCGCGCCACGCGGTCCTTCATCCCGTAGAGGTTCTGCATCTCCAGCTTGGCGTGGCAGACCGCGTCGCCCGGACCAAGGCGGAGCTGGACCAGCGGAGTGTGCCCGACGGCGGCCACGATCGATGCGAATCGCATGGGACCAGCGTGGGAGCAGACGGTATCGCCGGGCTATCGCCACCGTTCCGGCCAGCGATGGTCAGACGAAGGGCCAGCAATAGTCGCCGTTCGTTGGGTACGAGGTAACCGAAAGTCCGAACCGGATAGGAGCCCAACGTGTCTGTCACGCGATCCAGCGCCGCACTCGCCATGACCACCCCGAAGGACACCCACTGGGGCAAGACCCTCTGACCGTCCGCGCGACTCCCGCCGAGGTCGGGCCGCTTCAGCGCCCGTGACCTCGAGGCATTTCAAGATTCTGAGCTACCGCGATGTCCGCCGTGGTCCGGACCGCTGCTCCCGCGGCCTCACCCATCCGCTGTTGGTCGCTCACCCTTTCGCTGTAGAGCTGCCCCGCTTCTGCGTGCGCGTCACCGGGGCGGACGCCGAGATCGACGCTTTCAGGACGCCTTCGCCGCCAGCTTTAGGCCGTTTGTCGCCTTCTCGCAGGCAGCCGGGGACGACCCAAGTAGATCAAGAAGACTCATGGTCGCCGGGGCAACCACTCGACTTTCGCGATTTCAGGCGGGCGTGGGGCCCGGCCGAGCAAGGCTCCGCAAGCCCGGTGTCTCTCGCGCTTCGGTGATGCCTTCCAGATCATGGCCCGATGTTCCCGTCACGTGGGAGATGCGAGACCGCGGCGGCCGCATCGCATGATCGTTAGCCCGATAGGGGCGTGCTCTTCGCCGTGTCACGCCCATTTCGGGCTAACGATCATGGTGCCGCCCACCTGCCGAGCCACATCCCCAAACCGAACCAAGCCGGGGACGGCCCGGCCGGAGCCCGAGGCCCCGCCGGAGGCGCAGCAGTAACCGCAAGCAACAGCGGACGGGTGAGGCCGCGGGAGCAACGGAGAGCGACCACGACGGACATCGCGGTAGCCCAAAATCTTCTGGGAAAGAAGTCCGCGGCGCTACCCGGCGGCGGCGCGGGTTTCGGCGAGGAGTTGCTCGGCTCGGGAGAGCCAGGGTGTGGCGCCGATGCGGGCGAACCAGTCGCGCGCGGCGGTGAGCCGTTCCAGAGCTTCCGCGAGCCGGCCGGACGTGCGGTAGGCGTCGCCGAGTGCCAGCAGGACCTGGGCGACCAGCAGCGACTCCCCCGCCTCTGCGGCCATCAGCTGCGCCGCCCGCAGGCTCGACTCGGCCTGGCCGATCTCGCCGAGCCGCACCTTGACGAGGCCCAGCCCGTATCGGGCGAAGGCGGCGCCGACGCGGTCGCCGGTGGCGTCGACGATCTCCAGTACGGACTCGAACGCGCTGGCGGCACGGGTGTACTGGCCCTGGTGGTGGTAGGTCTCGCCGAGGCGGTACAGGGCCTGCGCGACCACCCGCTTGGCCTGGAGCTTTCGTGCTATCTCCAGCGCCGTCCCGAGGAGCCGTTCCGCCTCCTCGTACTCTTCCGCCTCGACCTTGACCTGCGCGATGTTGGTGAGCACGTGCGCTTCCGCGATCGTGTCGCCGGCTCGCCGCAGGTCGTCGAGGGAGCGTTCGTACCGCGCCAGCGCGCCCGCGGCGTCGCCGCGCACCCGGTCGATGTACGCGAGGTTGCGCTCGGCCAGCCCGCGTCCGTGCTCGTCGCCCAGCTGGGTGAACATCTCCGCCGCGGTGCCGAGGCGCTGCGCGGCGTCGTCGAAGCGCTTTTCCAGCATGTTGAGCGAGCCGAGCGAGTAGAGCATCGCCGCCTCGCCCCGGCGGTTGCCGGCCTTGCGGGTGGCGGCCAGGCCGACGTAGTGGGTCTCCCGCCAGTCTTCGTGGTAGCTGCGCGCCTCGAAGAGCGTCACCAGGCTCATCGCCAGGTCCCAGCAGAGCTCGTCGAGCCCGGCTTCGGCCGCCTGCCGGACGGCGGCGACGAGTGCGGACCGCTCCCGCTCGTACCAGTCGAGGGGCTCGGCGAGCAGCTCGTCCGTCCCGGGGACAGGCCAGGTCGCGGCCGTCCCGTGCAGGATCGTGAAGTCGCCGCCGTACTCGCGGCGGTGCGCCTCACCGGCCAGGTGGAGCCAGGCGCCGTTTACCCGGCGCAGCGCCGCGCGCCGCTCCTCCGGCGCCTCCGCGACCGCGAGACGCTCCCGCGCGTACACGCGGATCAGGTCGTGGAGGCGGTATCGGACGCCGTGCCGCCCGGTCCGCTCGACGTCCAGCAGGCGGGCGTCCACCAGCGCGTCGAGCGCGTCTTCCGCGTCGTCGGCCGGCTCGTCGAGCAGCGCGCCGGCGGTCCAGGAGTCGAAGTCGGACGCCTCCAGCACGCCCAGCCGCCGGAACAACCGCTTGGCGCGCTCGTCGAGCGCCTCGTACGAGACGGCGAGGCTGGACCTGACGCCGTGCCCGCCGTAGTCGAGCTCGTCGAGCCGGCGCCGCTCGTCTTCCAGCCGGGCCACCAGCCGGGCGAACGTCCAATGTGGGCGGGCGGCCAGCCGCGCGCCGGCGATCCGGAGGGCGAGGGGCAGCCCGCCGCAGCGCCGCACGAGCGAGCGCACCTCCTCCGGCTCCGCGTGCACGCGATCCTCGCCGGCGACCTTGCTCAGCAGCTCGGTCGCGCGGGTCAGGTCGAACACGGCGACGTCGACCCGGTGCGCGCCGGCGAGCCGGGTCAGCCGTGGCCGGCTGGTGACCACGATCGCGCTGGTGCCGGTGCCGGGGAGCAGGGGGGCCACCTGGTCTTCGTCGGTGGCGTCGTCGAGGACGACGAGCACGCGGCGGCCGGCCAGCCGGTCGCGGTACATCTCGGCGCGCTCGTCGAGCCCCTTGGGCAGCGCGGAGCCGGGCACGCCCATCGCGCGCAGGAACCGCTCCAGCACCTGGGCCGGGCTGACCGGCCGGGCGTCGTTGCTGCGCAGCGTGACGTACAGCTGGCCGTCGGGGAAGTCGTGGCTCAGCTGGTGTGCCACGTGGACGGCGAGCGTCGTCTTGCCGACCCCGCCCTTGCCGCTCAGCGCGGCGATGGCCACCGGGGACGTGTCGGCGCGCTGAGCGAGCACCTCGCGCAGCTCACGGACGATCGTCTCGTGCCCGGTGAAGTCGGCGATGTCGGCGGGCAGCATGCGGGGCGGCGCGTCGGTGTCCGGCACCCGCTCGGCACCCCCGCCGCCGGCGGGGTCCGCCTCGGCCGGGTCGAGTGCCAGCTCACGGGCGAGGATCGCGCGCTCGAGGCTCTGGAGCGCGCTGCCCGGCTCCAGCCCCAGCTCCTCCACGAACACCTGCCGGGCCTGCCGGTAGACCTCCAGCGCCTCGGCCTGCCGCCCGTCCCGGTACAGGGCGGTCATCAGCTGGGCCCGCAGCCGCTCGCGTACCGGGTTTTCGGCGGTCAGCGCCATCAGCTCGCCGATCAGCTCGTGGTGGCGGCCGAGCTGGAGCCGCACCTCGATGCTCTCCTCCAGCAGGGCGATGCGCCGCTCCTCCAGGCCCACCGCGGCACCTTGCAGCAGGCGGCTCTCGACGCCGGTGAACGGCGGGCCCCGCCACAGCGTGATCGCCTCCTGGTAGAGCTTGGCGGCGTCGGCGAACCGCTGCTCCATGACGGCGGCGCGGCCGTTGGCGGCAAGCTGGCCGAACACCTGGAGGTCGAGCTCCCCGCTCGGGACGCGGATGAGGTAGCCGGGCGGCCGGGTGTGGATCGCGTCCGGAATGCCCGCGTTTACCAGTGCCCGGCGCAGCGCGGACACGCAGATCTGGATCTGGCCGCGCGCGGTCGGCGGCGGCGTCTCGTCCCACACCGCGTCGACGAGCCGGTCGACCGAAACGGCGTGGTTGGCGTCGAGTAACAGCGTGGCCAACACGACGAGCTGTCGCGGCGCGGACGTCTGAAGGACTCCTCTGGGGCCGGCGACTTCGAGCTCGCCGAGGATCCGGTAACGCACGAAACCGTAGTCCTTTTGTAGGAGATCCCTGCTCGTCAGGATAGCGGTACACCCTGGTGCCGGCAATCTGAGCCAATTGCCTTCGACAATGCGCTGGTAGTCGCGCGATAGCACGCCGGTGAATGATTTTCTGCACATCGAGGACAGGAGGGCATAGTGGTCATCTCGACCCTCGTGGTCGACGGCTGGAGCGGGCGGCCAGCGGCCGGCGTCTCGGTCCGGCTGGACCGGCTGGGCCACGACCGATGGCGAACGGTCGCGGCCGGGTCGACCGGCGAGGATGGTACAACTGCGCAATTACGCGGTCTCGGGCAAGCGGATCCGGGCCTGTTCCGCATCACATTCGAGACGAATGCCTATTTCGCCGAGCTGGGACTGCCCGCGGCCAACACGGAAATCACGCTGACATTTACGATCGCGCGGGCGGACGAGCGGTATGAACTGGCCCTGCTCATCTCGCCGTACATGTACGTCATCTATCGGCGGTGCTGACCGGCGCCCCGCTCGGGGTCTCGGTCAGGGTCGGCAGCGCGCGCGTGGTGCGCAGCGGCGACCGCACCATCGGCAGGAGCGCGAGCAGCGCACCCACCGCCGACACCCACAGGGCGGTGCGGGCCCCGGCCAGCTGGCCGAGCACGCCGCCGAGCAGGCCGCCCAGCGGCATGGTGCCCCACACCAGGAACCGCATGCTGGCGTTCATCCGGCCCAGCAGCCGTTCGGGCGTCAGGCCCTGCCGGAAGCTGAGCTGGGTGACGTTGTAGACAACGTTGGCCGCACAGGAGAGCGCGAACCCGGCGGCGGCGCCCCACAGCGGCCATCCGCGCTGCGCGAGTGGCACCGCCAAGCCGCACACGCCGGTGGCGAGCAGCGAAAGCCAGATCGTCGGTCCCTGCCCGAAGCGGGCGACCACCCGGGTGGCGACGAGCGCGCCGGCCAGGCCGCCCGCGGCGGCGACCGAGTAGAAGACGCCGATGGTGCCGGGCGGAAGCCGCAGGACCGTCGCGAGCAGCACGACGAGCATGGCGTTGGTGATGCCGGCGAAGAAGTTGAACGTCGCCGTCGACGCCGCGATCGCCCGCAGCAGACGGTTGCCGAACACGAACCGCAGCCCCTCCGCGATCTCGTGGCGCAGGCGCACGTCCGGAGCGCGCTCGGGGCGCGGCTCGCGCTTGCGGACGCGCAGGAGGAACAGCGCCGACACCGCGTAGCTGGCCGCGTCGGCGAGCACGGCGAGGGGCGCGGTCAGCACCTGGATCAGCACGCCGCCGAGCGTCGGCCCGGCCACCTGGCTCACCCCCCGGACCGCCTCCAGCTTGGCGTTGCCCTCCGCGAGGCGCTCCCGGCCGACCAGGTGTGGCAGGTAGCTCTGGTACGCCACGTCGAAGAACACCGTGAGCACGCCGGTGGCGAGCGCGACGAGGTACAGCTGGGGCATCCGCAGCACGCCCAGGCCCCACGCCACCGGCACCGAGGCGAGCACCAGGGCGCGGCCCAGGTCGCTGGCGATGAGCACGGTGCGCCGCCGCATCCGGTCGACCCAGGCCCCGGCCGGGAGCCCGACCAGCAGGAATGCCACCGTGTGGCAGGCGACCAGGACACCGACGTCGAAGCTGGACGCCCGCAGGGCGAGCACCGCCACCAGCGGCAGCGCGAGCAGGGTGATCTGACTGCCGAGCTGGCTGACGGTGTCGGCCAGGAACAGGTGCCGGAAGTCGGGGTCACCGAGCAAGCCCAGTCGGGGACGCGGGCGCATGACCGCAGTATGGGCCGCTGGAGTCGGCGCGGGTCAACCCCTTGGGGCGATACGGGTTCGAAAGGCTCGTGATGGCGCCGCGCGGCACTCTTGCCTCACCTATGTCCACATGCGACATATCCAGGGAGGTGCTGTGTTAATTCGAGGCGAGGGTCTCACGGTCGAGGACGTCTACCGTGTCGCGGTACACGGTGAGGACGTCCGGATCGACGAGACCCAGCTCAAGATGGTCGACGAGACCTGTGAACGGGTCAAGCGCTGGGGCGCTGACGGCCATCCCATCTACGGCGTGACCACCGGGTTCGGCGAGATGGTCTACATGAGCATCCCCCCGAAGTACGAGACGGAACTTCAGGAGAACCTGCTGCGCAGCCACGCCGCGGGCGGCGGTGAGGACTTTCCCGACGAGGTGGTGCGGGCGATGCTCGTGGCCCGCCTCAACTGCCTGACGAAGGGGTATTCCGGCATCACCGCGGACGCGCTGCACCTCATGGGCGAGTTTCTCAACCGCGGTATCCACCCGGTGGTGCCGCAGCAGGGCTCGCTCGGTGCCAGCGGTGACCTCGCGCCCCTGTCGCACCTGGCGCTCCCGCTGATCGGGGCCGGCCGGGTGCGCCACCGCGGCGCGGTACGCGAATCAGCGCCCGTGCTGGCCGAGGCCGGTCTGGACCCGGTGCGGCTGGGGTACAAGGACGGCCTGTCCCTGATCAACGGCACCTCCGGTATGACCGGCGCCGCCTGCCTGGCCCTGGTCCGCGCCGAGCGGCTGGTGCGCCTGGCACTGTGGACCTCGGCAGTGTTCGTCCAGGTGCTGCGGGGATCCACCCGCGCCTTCGAGAAGCGTGGGCACGTGCTGAAGAACCACAGTGGACAGACCATGGTCGCGGAGCGGATCAGCGACCTGCTCGCCGGCGGCGAGCTGACCCGCGACCACGAGGAGATCATGCGGATGATCTCCGCGGCCACGAGCGCCGAGTCCGACGTCACCCAGGTCGACGACTACCTACAGAACGCGTACACGCTGCGCTGCGTGCCGCAGATCCTCGGCCCGGTGGTGGACGCCATCGGCTACTGCCGGACCATTGTCGAGGAGGAGCTGAACTCCTGCAACGACAACCCGCTGATCTTCGAGTCGCCAGAAAGCATCTTCCACGGTGGACACTTCCACGGCCAGTACGTGGCGATGGCGTGCGACTTCCTCAACATCGCGGTCACCGAGATAGGCGTCCTGGCTGAGCGGCAGCTCAACCGGCTCCTCGACCCCCACCTGAACAAGGCGTACCCGGCCTTCTTCGCCCTCGGCGAGGAGGGGCTGTACTGCGGCCTGGAGGGCGCGCAGTACCTCGCGACGAGCATCGCGTCGGAGAACCTCGACCTGGCCGCGCCCGCGTCGGTCAAGACGATCCCGTCGAACGGCCAGAACCAGGACGTCGTCAGCATGGGCCTCATCGCGGCCCGCAAGTCGCTGCGGCTGGTCGACAACGTCGGCACGATCGTCTCCGTGCTGGCCGCCGCCTGCTTCCAGGCCGCGACGATGACCGGCTTCGACCGGTTCAGCCCGGGTGTGCGCGACCTCCTGGACCTCCTCGCCAAGCGGGTCGACGCGTACCGGGACGACGAGGGCGTCGTCGGCGACTTCCTCAGCACCGTCCGCGAGACCATCCACAGTGCAGAGGCACAGCGCTGCCTCTGACGGTGACACGAAACCGGCCAGCCCTCGCGAGAGCTGGCCGGTTTCGTTTGGCGGGGCTTTTCCACCACCGATTCGAAACACAGATTTTGGGCTACCGCGACGTCCGCGGTAGTCCGGACCACCGCGGACGTCGCGGTAGCTCGCATCTCTGTCTGGGATCCGGTTTTCAGCGGCCGCGCGCGGCCGTGCCCCAGTCGACGCCGCGGTCGACCCACACCCGTAGGCCGAGGTCCATCTCGACCAGCAGGTCGATGACGAACTCGTTGCCCGCGTCGCCGTTGGCCATGACGACGAGGCCGGCGCCGGTCTGTAGGCCGAAGGCTGAGTGCGACCGGTAGCCGACGGTCTCACCCGAGTGCCCGAACCAGCGGACGCCGTCGCTGACGCGGACGACCGTGCCCAGCCCGTAGGCGGCGTCGGGCAGGGATGCCAGCATCTCGCCTACCGCCCAGCGGTCGAGGACGGTGCCGTTGCCGGCGTGGGCGCGCTGGATCTCCGCGGCGATGCGGCCCAGGTCCGCGGCCGTGGTCCAGAGGCCGCCGGTCGCGGACGGGTAGACCCGCCAGCCGCCGTCTACGGGTGCTCCCGTGCTGTCGTGCCCTGTGGCGACGTGCTCGCCGCGGGCGGCCGCGAACTCCTCGCCGTAGCCGCTGTCGGCCATGCCGAGCGGTGTGAAGACCAGCTCGCGCATCAGGTCCGCGAACGGGCGGCCGGTCGCGTCTTCCAGGATCTGCTCGACTACGACGAAGTTGTTGCCTGAGTAGGAGAACCCGGCGCCGGCGGGCGCGACGCACCGCACCGGTGGGGTCCGCGCCGGTGGCCGGCCGTCGAGCACGTCGCGGGCGGTCGGCACGGGCAGGTCGCGGGGACGGGCGCCGAGCCCGCCGAAGTCGCCGTCGTTCACACCGGCGGTGTGCGAGAGCAGGCCACGCAGCGTGACCGGCCGGTCCGGGTCGACCGGCGGTAACGAGCCGCCGCGCAGGTACAGGTTGACGTCCTCGTCGAGGTCGAGCACGCGTTCCCGGGCGAGCCGGAGCACCGCGACCGCCGCCGCGTGCTTGCTCGTGGACCCGGCCTGGAACACCGTGTCCGCGCGCACCGGCACGCCGCCGCCGGCCCGGGTGACGCCCTCGCCCCACGCCTCGACGACCTGGCCGTCGGCGACGAGGGCCACGCTGGCACCGGCGATGTGGTGCCGCTGCTGGCACAGCCGGATCGCCGGTACGCCCGGGGAGAGCCGACCGAGGAAGGCCCGCTCGGGCAGGGCCGCCCGGTGGTGCTCGGCGGCGACGCCGCGGCAGTGGTCGAGCAGCGCGCGGAGCCGCTCGACGAAGCGGTCGGCCAGCGCGCCGATCGTGCCGTCGTCGAACTGCTCGGTGGAGTACGTCCAGTGCACCCGGAAGACGCCGTCGACCACGACACCGTCGACCTCGATCAGGTACGGCCGGATGCCCCCCGGCGCGCTGACCGCACCCGGAACCGAGCCGAGCTGGACGAACGGGCGGCCGCCCGGATCGCTGTGCAGCTGGCCGTGGTAGGTGAAGCTGACACTCGCGGGCGGGCCGTCGACGCCGGCGATCCCGTACCCGATGCCGTGGTTGGGGGTGGTGTGCAGGTGCTCGCGGACCGCCTTGATGTCGCGGGCCGGGTCCGGCCCGCGCCCCAGCTCCACCCGCAGCGGGTGGAACGTGGTGAACCAGCCCACGGTCCGGGTCAGGTCGACGTCGTTGAACAGCGGCTCCCGGCCGTGCCCCTCCAGGTCGACGTCCACAGTAGAGCTTCCGGTGCGCTCGCCGATCGTCTGGGCCAACGCGGTGACGAGCAGGTCGGTGACGCGCGTGCGGTACGCGGTGTGCGCCGACCGCAGCAGCGCCTCGGTCTGCCCGTCCGGGAGCGTGCGGGTCACAGTGGCCGCGGAGCCCTCGGTGTTGCGCCCGCCCGGATGGTCCACCGGCAGCGGCACGGGCCGCGGCCGCGGCAGCCGCCAGTAGCCGGCCTCGGCGGCGAACGCGTCGCTCGTGGCGTGCTCGGCCAGCCGCGCCGCCCAGGCCCGGAACGACGTGGTCTTGGCGGGCAACGCGCCCTGCTGGTACGCGGTGGCCAGATCCTCGAGCAGGATGCCCCACGAGACGGTGTCGACGGCGATGTGGTGCACGGTGACGATCAGCTCGTCGGGGCGGCCGTTGCCGTACCGCAGCAGCAGCGCGCGCAGCAGCGGGCCGGTTTCCAGGTCGAGGCTGGCGTGCAGGTCGCCGGCGAGCCGCTCGACGGCTTCCTCGCGGCCGCTGACGTCCTCGACGCGCAGCAGCTCCGCGCTCTCCGCGGCCGCCACGTGCTGGTGCCACACACCGCCTTCTTGGCGGCGCAGTCGCAGCCGCAGCGCGTCGTGGTGTGCCACGAGGGCCACCAGCGCCGCGCGCAGCGTCTCCTCCGCGACCGGCCGGTCCCAGCACAGCCGCACCGCCTGGTTGTAGTGGTCGTGCGGCCAGTCCAGCGCGGTGAACCAGCGCTGGATCGGGGTGAGCGGCAGCTCGCCGGTGACGGTGCCCTGCTCGGCGCTGACCGGCACTGGCGGCGTGGGCTCGACGCCGATCGCGGCGGCCAGCTGCGCGATGGTCGGGTCGGCGAACATCTGCCGCGGTGTCAACACGACACCGGCCCGGCGGGCGGTCACCATCACCTGGATCGACAGGATCGAGTCACCGCCGAGGTCGAAGAAGTTGTCGTGCACGCCCACGTTCTCCACGCGCAGCACGCGGCTCCAGATGTCGGCGAGGATCTTCTCGACCCGGCTGCGCGGCGGGACGAACTCCGTGGACAGCTCGGGGCGGGAGCCCTCGGGTGCGGGCAGGGCCGCCCGATCCACCTTGCCGTTCGGGTTGAGCGGCAGCGCGGGCAGCGTGACGAACGCCGCCGGCACCATGTAGTCGGGGAGCCGGGCGCGCAGGTGCGCGCGCAGCTGCGAGGTCGTCGGCGGGGTGGCGCCGGTGGGCACCAGGTAGGCGACGAGCCGCTTCTGGCCGGCCAGCTCCTCGCGGACGACGACGACCGCCTGGGAGATCCCCGGCTGTGCGCTCAGCGCCGCCTCGATCTCGCCCAGCTCCACCCGGAACCCACGCAGCTTGACCTGGTGGTCGAGCCGGCTGAGGAACTCCAGGGTGCCGCCGGGCTGCCAGCGGAGCAGGTCGCCGGTGCGGTACATGCGGCTGCCCGGCGGGCCAAACGGGTCGGGCACGAAGCGCCGCGCGGTCAGGCCCGGCCGGTCGTGGTAGCCACGGCCGACGCTGTCGCCGGCCAGGTACCCTTCGCCGGCCACGCCGACCGGCACCGGCTGGCCCATCCCGTCCAGCACGTACACGCGGGTGTTGGCGATCGGCGCGCCCACCGAGATCTGGCCGGCGGCGGGGTCGCAGCGCCACGCGGTGGAGTCGACGGAGACCTCGGTGGCGCCGTACAGGTTGTCCAGCCGGACGTCCGGGCACCGGCGCGCCAGCTCCGACACCACGTCCGGGGTGAGCGCCTCGGCGCTGGCGAGGAGCTGGCGCAGTGGCAGGGTCCGCCCGTCCAGCAGCGGCAGGAGCGCGCGGAGCATGGAGGGCACCAGATGCGCGGCGGTGATGGACTCGCCGATGATGGTGTCCACGATGTACTGCGGGTCGCGGTAGCCGTCCGGGCGGGCGAGCACGACCGTCGCGCCGGTGCTCCACGGCCAGAACATCTCGTACACGGAGATGTCGAAGCTGAGCCCGGCGAGCTGGAGCACCCGGTCGCCCTCGGCCAGCGGGTACGCGGTCACCATCCACCAGATGTAGTTGACGATCCCGTTGTGCCGGATCAGCGTGCCCTTGGGCCGTCCGGTGGAGCCGGAGGTGTAGATGACGTACGACAGATGCTCCGGCGTGACGGCGGGCCGCGGCCGCGACGCCGGGCTCTCGGCGATGCGGGCCGCGTCCTCGCCACCGTCCACACACACCACTCGGCCCCGGTAGCCGGCGAGCCGGTCGACGAGCCCGACCTGGGTGAGCACCACCGGCGCGGCGGTGTCCTCCAGCATCAGGCCGAGCCGCTCGGCCGGATAGTCCGGATCCAGCGGCACGTACGCGGCGCCGGCCTTGAGCACGCCGAGCACGGCGACCGCCATCTCGACGCCGCGTTCCACGCAGATCCCGGTGTACGACCCGGGTCCGGCGCCGAGGGCGCGCAGGTGGTTGGCGAGCCGGTTGGCCCGCTCGTCCAGCTCCCGGTACGAGACCGGCTCGCCGCCGGACACCACCGCGACGGCGTCCGGCTGGCGGTCCGCCCGTGCCTCGAACAGCTGGTGCAGGCAGAGCTCTGCGGGGTAGGCGGCCGCGGTGTCGTTGAACTCCCGGACCACCGCCCGCCATTCCTCCGCCGGCAGCGCCGGCAGCGCGCCGACCCGCTCGGTCACGCCGGTGCCGAGGGTCGCGAGCAGGGACCGCAGGTGGGTCAGCAGCCGCTCCGCGCTGCCGGCGTCGACCCGCGCCGGCTGGTAGTCCAGGCGCAGCCGCAGCTCGTCGCGGAGCTGGGCGTTGAGTACCAAGGGATAGCCGGTCTGTTCCCAGGTCCGCACCGGGGTGATCGCCAGGCCGTCCGGCGCGAGTTCCGGACCGGGTGCCGGGCTGTCGAACATCAGGATGGTGTCGAACAGCCGCTGGCCGGCCGGAATCCGGCTCTGCCGCTGCACGTCCACGAGCGCGCAGTGCTCGAAGTCGCGCAGCTCCACAAGCTGCTCGTGGACGCCGCGCAGCCACTCCTCGACGGTGGCCTCGTGCGGTATCCGCACCCGGACCGGCAGCGTGTTGATCAGCAGGCCGACGGCCCGCTCGACCTCCGGCACGGGCGCGGACCGGCCGGTCACCGTCGATCCGAACAGCACGTCCGGCCCGCCGCCGTACCGGGACAGCAGCAGCGCCCAGGCGGCGTGCACGATCGACCCGACCGTGATCCGGTGCCGCCGGGCCAGGTCCCGCAGCCGGGTCATGACGTCCGGCGGCACCGTGCCGAACGCCATCGCCACGCCCTGGTTGGTGCCCCAGCCGCCTGCCGTGCGCGGCGCGAAGAGGGTCAGCGGCGTGGGCGCGGTCACCCCGTCGAGGACCCGCTGCCAGTACTCCTCGGCCTTCGCCGGGTCGTGGCCGCGCAGCCAGTCCACATAGGGCCGGAACGGCACCGGCTCGGGCAGCCGCGGCAGCGTGCCATCGCGGTGCAGGCTGTCGTAGGTCGCGCGCACCTCGTCGAGGACGATTTGCACGCTCCACCCGTCCAGCAGGACATGGTGGCCGTGCCAGACGAACCGGTGGCTGCCGTCCGCGATCCGGATCAGGTCGAACCGGCGCGGCGGCGTGCGTTCCAGGTCGACGCCGCGGGCCCGCTCGGCGGCCAGGTGGGCGGTGATCCGGTCCGGCACCTCGGCGAGCGGCGTGTCCCGCCAGTCCAGCTCGCGCAGCTCGACCGGCGCGTGTGGGTGCACGGTCTGCGCCGGCTCGGGCAGGTCGTCCCAGGCGAACGTGGTGCGCAGCATCGGATGCCGCTCGACGACGTGCTCCCAGGCCCGGCGCAGCGCGGCCGGGTCGAGGTCGCCGTCGATGGCGAAGACGAACTGGACGATGTAGTCGGTGCTCTCGGGCTCGAAGAGCGCGTGGAACACCATGCCGTTCTGTAGGGGCGTGAGCGGGTAGGTGTCGCCGCCGCCGGGGCTCGACGCCGCGCTCACCGGCACGGCCGCGGCGGCCAGCTCGCCGAGCGTCTGCCGGGTCAGCACCTGCCGCGGGGTGATCGTCCAGCCGGCCGCGCGGGCGCCGGCAACCACGTGGATGGCCCGTACGGAGTCGCCGCCGAGGTCGAAGAAGTTGTCGTGCACCCCGACCGGCCCGGACCCTAGGACGTCGGCCCACACCTGGGCGAGTGTCCGTTCGGGCGCGGTGCCGGGCGCGACGAACTCCACTCCCCCGAGGTCGGCCGGCAGCGCCTTGCGGTCGATCTTTCCGCTCGGCGTGTACGGCATGCGGTCCAGCACCGCGACCCGGCTCGGCACGAGGTAGGCGGGGAGCGTGCCGGCGAGGTACCGGCGCAGCTCGATCTCCACGGCCGGACCGCCGCCGGCCACGACGTAGGCGACGAGGCGGAGGCCGCCGTTCGGGCCGGGTACCGCCACCACGGCCGCCTGCCCGACGTCGGGGTGGGCGAGCAGCTGGGCCTCGACCTCGCCGGGCTCGACCCGGTGCCCGCGGATCTTCACCTGGCTGTCGATCCGGCCGATCAGGTCGAGCGCGCCGTCCGGGGTGTGTCGGACCCGGTCCCCGGTGCGGTACAACCGCGCCCCGGGCGGGCCGAACGGGTCGGGCACGAAGCGCCGGGCGGTCAGGCCGGGCCGGGCATGGTAGCCGCGGGACACCCCGGCGCCGCCGATGTACAGCTCGCCGGGGACGCCGGCCGGCACCGGGTCGAGCCACTCGTCGAGCACGTAGGCGCGCACGTTGGGGATGGGCCGCCCGATGACGCTCTCGTCCGCGCCGTCGGGCACGTCCGTGTACGTCGCGAGGACCGTGATCTCGGTGGGTCCGTACGCGTTGACGAGCCGGTCGGCGTGCGTGCGGATCCGCCGGGCGAGCGACTCTGGCATCGGTTCGGCGGTGGTGATGGCGAGGTCCAGGTGCCCGTCGAAGCCGGCGGCGAACAGCAGCCGCCAGCCCGACGAGGTGGCCTCCAGGTGCGTCACGCCGTGGTCGGTGACGACGGCGCGCAGCTCGGCGCCGTCGACCCGGGCCGAGTCCGGCGCGATCACCACCGTGGCGCCGGTGACGAGCGGGAGGAACAGCTCGATGGTGGAACCGTCGAAGCCCATCGGCGACAGCAGCAGCCAGCGCTGGCCCGGCGCGGCGCCGGCCAGGTCGCGGACCCCGGCGAGCAGGTTGGTGACCGACCCGTGCGTGACGTCCACGCCTTTCGGCGTGCCGGTCGAGCCCGACGTGTAGACGACGTAGGCCAGATCGGCCGGCGCCGGGTCCGGCAGGTCACCGGCCGGCGCGCCGTCGACCAGGCAGCTCGCCAGGTCTTCGACGACGAGGCGGGCGCCGACGTCGCCGCGCATGAACTCGCGGCGGGCGGCCGGGAAGGCGGGGTCGATCGCCAGGTAGGCGGCGCCGGCCTTGAGTACGCCCAGCACCACGGCGGCGAGGTCGACGCCGGGCGCCATCGCCACGCCGACGACGTCTCCGGGTGCGGCGCCGCGCGACCGCAGCCCGGCGGCGACGCGGTCGGTGAGCCGGTCCAGCTCGCCGTAGGTCAGGGTCCGGTCGCCGCAGCACACGGCCGGCACGTCGGGCGCCGCGGCGGCGCGGTCCCGGAACAGATTCACCACCGTGCCCGAGGGCGGCCGGGCGGTGGCGTCGCCGGCCCAGCGCAGGGTTCGCGCGCGCTCCTCCGGACCGGTCACGACCGCGCTCGTCACGGTGCCGTCCGGGTGCGCGGTCACGTGTTCCACCACGTTCACGAGGTATCGCAGGACGCGCCGCGCGGTCCGCGGTGCGAAGAGGTCGGTGGCGTAGACGAGGTTGAGGTCGATCTCGTCGGTGCCGTTCACGGCGGTGAGCGTGAGGTCCACCATGGCCGGTTGCTCGACGAGGTCTACCGGGTCGGCGTCGAGTGCGGGCAGGTGCCCGGTCCGCTCGCTGCCCTCGAAGCACTGGTACAGCACCTGGTAGACGGGGTTGCGCGAGGCCGACCGGTTTGCCCGCGACGCCGCCACCACCTGGTCGAACGGCACGTCCTGGTGGTCCAGTGCGCCGAGCACGGTGTCCTGGACGCGGCGCAGCAGCGCGGCGAAGTCGGGCTCGTCCGACAGGTCCACGGCCAGCGCCACCGGGTTGGTGAACAGCCCGACGAGCGGCTCGGTCTCCGCGGTCACCCGCCCGGACACCAGCGAGCCCACCGCGAACCGCCGCTGGCCGCAGTAGTGGCCCAGGACCGTCGCGAAGCACGCGAGCAGTACTGTGTAGACGGTCACGCCGTGGGCGGCGGCCAGCGACCTCACCGCCGCGCTCAGCTCGGCCGGGAGTGTCCACCGTGTACATTCGCCGCGGTAGGACTGGGCGGTGGGGCGGGGCTTGTCGGTCGGCAGCTCCAGCACCTGGGGCGTCTCCGCCAGCGCGGTGCGCCAGTAGGCCAGCTGCCGCTCGCGCCGGGCCGCGGCGCGCTCCAGCTGCCAGTGCGCGTAGTCGGCATACCGGATCGGCAGCGCGGCGAGGTCGGGCCGGCGGCCGGCGGTCGACGCGCCGTACAGCTCGTCCAGCTCGCGCAGCAGCACCGCGCTGGACCAGCCGTCCGTGGCGATGTGGTGGGTGGCCAGGCCGAGCACGTGGCAGTCGTCGAGCGTGACCAGCAGGGCCCGGAAGACCGGCCCGCGGGCCAGGTCGAACGGGGTGGCGAACTCGGCGGCGACAAGGCGCATCGCCTCGTCCCACTGCTGTGCCCCCGGGTGCTGGCGCAGGTCCACTGTGCGCAGTGCGGCCGGGCCGGCCGGTGCGATCCGCTGCACCGGCGAGGCGGCGCCGGAGTACGTGGTGCGCAGTGTCTCGTGCCGGGCGACGAGCGCGTCCAGGGCCGCGCGCAGCGCGTCGACGTCGAGCGCGCCGCCGACGCGCAACACGCGCGGCACCGTGTAGTTGGCGGTCGACTCCAGGAACTGGTTGGTGACCCACATGGCGTGCTGCACCGGCGAGAGCGGCGCCGGACCGTCCGGCCGGCGCGGGATGCCCGAGCCGCTCGACGCCCGGCCCCGCAGCCGCTGGCGCAGCAGGGCCTGCTTCTGCGGCGACAGGGCCGCGGTCCGTCCACTGTCGATGCTCATGTGCCACTCCCCTGCCGGCTCAGGTGCGCAGGCTGCGCGGGCGCATGTCGACCCACACCCGCTCGATGTGCGCGACGCACTCGTCCTCGGTGCCCTCGGTCCCTTCGGCGTGCCAGCCGGCCGGTATCTCCCGGCTGGCCAGCCAGATGGAGTACTGCTCCTCGTCGTTGACGACGACCTTGTACATGGGTTCAGCTGACATCGACTCTCTCCTGTGGTCCCGTCGGCTCCGCGGCGGCCAGGCGCTCGGCCGTCGCGTCGCTCATCGCCTCGATCTCGGCCACGATCAGCTCCTCCAGCCGGGCGGCCGCCCGCCGCACCGTCGGGTGTTCGAACACGAACCGCACCGGCACGTCCACCGCGAACGCCTCCCGCATCCGGTTGACCGCGCGGGTCACCAGCAGCGAGTGCCCTCCGGAGGCGAAGAAGTCGTCGTCCGCGCCGAGCCGGGTGGCGCCCAGCACGCCGGCCCAGAGGTCGGCGAGGGCCTGCTCGGTGTCGGTCGCCGGCGGCGTGAACGGCGCGCCGGCCAGTTCGCCCGGGTCCGGCGGCGGCAGTGACCGGCGGTCCACCTTGCCGCTCGGGTTGCGGGGCAGGTCGGGAAGGACCGTGACCACGCTCGGCACCGCCGCCGGGGCGAGCCGGTCGGCGAGGTGGTCGCGCAGGCCGGCCCGCGCCTCGGCGCCCGCGCCGGGGATGGCCGCGTACGCGACGAGCCGCCGGTCCCCGGGCGCGGGGTCCCAGGTCGTGACGACCGCGTCGGTCACGCCGGGAAACGCGCGCACGGCGGCCTCGACCTCGCCCAGCTCGATCCGCACGCCGCGGACCTTCACCTGGTGGTCGCGGCGCCCCCGGTACTCCAGGCGGCCGTCGGGGCGCAGCCGGCCGGTGTCGCCGGTGCGGTAAAGGCGCTCGCCGGGTCGCCAGGGATGCGGGACGAAGGCGCGTGCGGTACGCCCCGGGTCGCCGAGGTATCCCCGGGCCAGCCCGACCCCGCCGATGCACAGCTCCCCCACCGCGCCGTGCGGCACCGGCTGGAGCGTGGCGTCGAGGAGGTGGACGGTGTGATGCTCCATCGGACGGCCGAGCGTGACCGCGTCGCCGCCGTCGGCGTCCGCGGCGGTGCACACGTGGTGGGTCGAGTCGATGGAGACCTCGGTGGTACCCCAGTGGTTGTTGAGCTGGCAGCCGAAGCGGCCGAGCCGTTCGTGGAAGGCCCGCACGGTCGCGGGCCGGAGCCGGTCTCCGTCGGAGACGACGTGCCGCAGGTGCCGCAGCCGCTCGGCGTCGTCCGGCCCGATCTCCTCCAGGAACGCCACGAGCATGCTGGGTACGAACTGGAGCCAGACGAGCCGGTGGTCGGCGGCCGCCCGCAGCAGCGCCCGGGGATCGCGGTGCAGCCCGGGGCCGAGCACCTCGATCCGCCCGCCCACCATCAGCGGCCAGAAGATCTCGCGGGCCACGTCGTCGAAGCTCAGCGGGGTCTTGAGCAGCACCGGCTCGTCGGGCGCCAGCCGGTAGCGGCGGTGCATGTTCAGCATCTGGCTCACCCAGCCGCGGTGCGTGGACTGCACGCCTTTCGGCTCGCCGGTCGAGCCGGAGGTGAAGTAGACGGCGCACATGTGGTCCGGGCGGACCCCCGGCAGCTCGTGGCCCGCGCCGCCCTCCATCAGCGTGCCGACGTCGACCGCGCGGGAGCCGGACGCTGTGGGCGCGATGCATACGGGCGCTCCGGAGCGGCGTAGCAGCGCCTCCGTCCGCGCCGGCGGGGCCTCCGGGTCGAGCGGGACGTAGGCGCCGCCGGCCTTGAGCACGCCGAGCACCGCGGCGACGAGGTCGGCCGAGCGGTCGAGCAGGATCCCGACCGGTACGTCCGGCCCGACGCCGCGCGCGACGAGCCCGCGCGCGATCGCCGTGGTGCGCGCGTCGAGCTCCGCGTACGTCCACGCGGTGTCGCCGTCGCGCACCGCGACCGCGCCGGGTGTCCGGGCCACCTGGTCGGTGAACAGCTCGTGCAGGCACCGGTCGGGCAGCGGCTCGGGATCTGGCTCCGCGTACGCGCGGGCGGCCTCGATCTCGTCCGGGCTCAGCATCGGCACGTCGTCCACCCGGAGCGACGGGTCGCCGGCGACCGCGACGAGCACCGCCCGCAGGTGCGCCATCAGCCGCAGCACGGTCGCGGTCTCGTACAGCTCGGTGTCCCACTCGACCGACCAGCCGACCGCGCCCTCCTCGTGCCGGAACTCCAGCGTCAGGTCGTACTTCGCGCCCGCCCCGGGGGTGAGGATCTCGGTCACCGCCAGGCCGGACAGCGCCGGCAGCGCGACCGGGGTGGTCAGGTCGACGAGGATCTGGAACAGCGGGGTACGGGCCGGGTCGCGCGGCACCCGCAGCTCGTTGACGAGCGTGTCGAAGCCGACCCACCGCGCCTCGTACGCGTCCAGTGTCGTGTCGCGGACCCGGCGGACAAGGTCGGCGAAGGTCGGGTTGCCGGAGACGTCGCCCGGGATGACGAGCATGTTGAAGAACGGTCCGACCACGTCCGGGTCGCGGCGGGTCGACGAGGACGTGCCGGTCGACACGTCGGCCCGGCCGGTGTACCGGTACAGCACCGCCTGGCAGGCGGCCAGCAGCACCATGTACAGGCTGGCGGCCTGCTCGCGGCCCAGCTCCGCCAGCCGCTCGGCGGTCACGGGCGGCAGCGCGAAACCGTGGCGCAGCGCACCGGCGCCGCCGCGGACCGCCGGCCGCGACCGGTCGGCGGGCAGCTCGAAGGGGGTCAGGTCGGCCAGCGCCGCGCACCGCTCGCGCACCATCGGCGCCAGCTCGCCGGCGTCCTGCCGGGCGTCGTCGGCGAGCCCGGCCTCCCGGAAGCTCCGCACCGGCGCGACGCCGGCCGCCGGGTCGTTGTAGTGGCGGGCGAGGTCCCGGTAGAAGATCTGGACCGAGCCGCGGTCGTACGCGAGGTGGTGCACGGCCAGGCAGAGCACGTGGTCGTCCGGGGCGAGCCGCAGCAGGCGGGCCCGGATCGGCAGCCCTTCGCTCACGTCGACCGGCGTGGCCGACTCCGCGCCCATGGCGACCGCGAGGCCGGCCTCGTCGACGTCGCTGACCTCCAGCGCGAACGCTTCCGGCGGCCGGACCCGCCCGACGACCTCGCCGTCCCGCGGCAGGATCGAGGTACGCAGCACCTCGTGCCGGGTCACCACCGCGCGCAGGGCCCGGGCCAGCCGGTCGGTGTCCAGCGGGCCGGCCAGGCGCAGAAACGTGTTGCTGAGGTACACGGCGGTGCCCTGGGTCAGCTGGTCGGCGAGCCACAGCGCCTGCTGCGCCCGCGGCACCGGCACCAGGTCGTGGTCCATGCGGGCACCTTCGGGCCGGCGGTTATCTTCCGGGTCTCACCGCGCTATCGAGCCGCGGGTCCGGAAAGGCCGCCGATAGGCCGGGAATGGCGCGGCTCCCTACCGTCCACGGGTCGATCCGTCGCACGGTGAGGAGTACAGCCGATGTTCGACACAGACACGGCGCCGGCAAGCCATCCGGGACTGCGGACGCCATCGGGCCCGGCCTGGCCCGGGCAGCCCGGTTGGAACCTTCAGCGGGGGTCCTCGATGCCCGTCCACCGGTACACCCGGGAGGAGCGGCGCCCGGGAGGAGCGGCCGACCGTGCCTGGCCCGGCCGGACCATCGACCATCCGCCGCTGTGGTGCTCCGTGGACCTGCGGGACGGCAACCAGGCGCTGCCCGACCCGATGTCCCCGGCGCGCAAGGGCGCCATGTTCGACCTGCTGGTGCGGATGGGGTTCAAGGCGATCGAGGTCGGCTACCCGTCCGCCAGCGACGCGGACTTCACCTTCGTCCGGCGGCTGGTCACCGAGGACCGCGTCCCCGACGACGTGACGATCGCCGTGTTCACGCCCGCCCGGCTCGACCTGATCGAGCGCACGTTCGCGGCGATCGAGGGGGCGGACCGGGCGATGGTGCACCTGTGCATGGCCACCGCGTGCCTGTGGCGGGAGGTGGTGTTCCGGATGTCCGCCGCCCAGCTGCGCGAGGTGACCACCGGCGCCGCCGCGCACGTGGCGCGGCTGGCCGACCGGATGACCGGCTCCCGGCTGTGCTTCGAGTACTCGCCGGAGACGTTCAACGTGACCGAGCCGGAGTTCGCGCTGGAGATGGCGAACGCGGTGGCGGCGACGTGGGACGCCGCGCCGGACCGGCCGGTGACGGTCAATCTGCCGTCCACTGTGGAGACCGACTCGCCGAACGTGTTCGCCGACCAGATCGAGTGGATGCACCGCAACCTGGACCGCCGGGACTCGATCGTCCTGTCCGTACACCCGCACAACGACCGGGGCACCGCCGTCGCCTCCGCCGAGCTGGCGCTGCTGGCCGGCGCCGACCGGGTGGAGGGCACGCTGTTCGGCAACGGCGAGCGCACCGGCAACGTCTGCCTGGCGACGCTCGCGCTCAACATGTTCAGCCACGGCGTCGACCCGCAGCTCGACTTCTCCGACATCGACGACATCCGCCGCACCGTCGAGCAGTGCAACCGGATGCCGGTCGGGCAGCGCCACCCGTACGTGGGCGACCTCGTGTACACCGCGTTCTCCGGCACCCACCAGGACGCCATCGCGAAGGGTTTCCGGGCGCTGGAGGACCGGGCCCGCGCGGAGGAGCGGCCGCCGGGCGCCCTGCCGTGGTCGGTGCCGTACCTGCCGATCGACCCGCGGGACGTCGGCCGCACGTACGAGTCGGTGGTGCGGGTCAACAGCCAGTCCGGCAAGGGCGGTGTGGCACACGTGCTGCGCACCCGGTACGGCCTGGACGTCCCGGTGGGTCTGCGGGCGGAGTTCGCCAAGGTGGTCCAGCGGGCGGCCGACGAGAGCGGCATGGAGCTCGACTCGCGGCAGCTGTGGGACACGTTCCGCAACGAGTACCTGCACCCGCACCCGTCGTTGCTGCTCAAGGAGTTTCAGGAGTGGCGCGACGGCGACCTGGTCCGGCTCGACGCCCTTGTCGCGTTCGCCGACGGCCGCGAGGCGCGGGTCGCCGGTGCGGGCGCCGACGTGGTGGCCGCGTTCGCCGACGGCCTGGGGCGCGAGGGCCAGCCGGTGGAGGTGCGCGCCGTGACCGAGCAGAGCGTCGCCGACCCGGCCGGGCCGTACACCGCCGTGTACGCCGAGGCGTCCGTCGACGGTGCCGCCGCCTACGGTGTCGGCCTCGACCCGGCGCCGGCCCGCGCGGCGCTCAACGCCGTGCTGTCGGCGGTCAACCGGATCATGGCGTAGCGACGTGGCCGGGTAGGCCGTGGCGCCCCGCGGCCTACCCGGCGAGTGTGGCGAGGTCCACTTTGCCGTTCGGGGTGACCGGCAGCGCGTCGAGCGCGACGAACGTGGACGGCAGCATGAACTCCGGCAGCGAGCCGAGCAGGTGGCGCACCAACCGGTCGCCGCGCGGCGGCTCCGCGCCGGCGGGTACGACGTAGGCCACCAGCCGCTCGCCCCGCAGCACGACGGCGGCGGCCGCGACCTCGGGGTGGGTGCGCAGGTGGTGCTCGATCTCACCCAGCTCCACCCGGTAGCCGCGCCACTTGACCTGGCGGTCGGCGCGCCCGGCGAAGGTGAGCAGCCCCTCCGCGGTGCGGCGGGCGCGGTCGCCGGTGCGGTACATCCGGCCGCCGGTGAACGGGTCCGGCAGGAAGCGCCGCGCGGTCAGGCCGGGACGGTTGACGTACCCGAGCGCCACCCGCGGTCCGCCGATGTACACCTCGCCGTCGTCGGCCGGGCAGAGCTTCCCGTCCAGCACGTACACGGTGCTGTCCGGCAACGGTGTGCCCAGGTGCGGCACCGGGCCGGCGATCGGCGCGACCGTGGCGTCCACTGTGCACTCGGTCGGGCCGTACAGGTTGAGTCCGTCCAGCCACGGCGCCTCGGCGATCTCCTGCCAGATCCGCTCCGGCACCGGCTCGCCGCCCAGGAGCAGCCGCAGCACCCGGCCGGCGGGCAGTGGCCGGCCCAGCTCCTCGCCGGCGATCTGCCAGTGGGTGGGCGTCATGTCCAGATCCTGGATGCCGGCCGTCTCCACCAGCGCCCGCAGCCGGTCCGGGTCGGTGCGGTCGGCGTCCTCCAGCACGACGACGGTGTCGCCGCGGCACACCCGGATCCACTGCTTGACCGAGGCGTCGAAGGACATGCTGGCGTTCCAGCCGACCACGCGGCGGCACGCGGGATACACGCCGGCTTGTTCGAGCGCGGCCATGAGCGCGGCGACGTGGCCGCGGGTCACCTCGACGCCCTTGGGCCTCCCGGTGGAGCCGGAGGTGTAGACGACGTACGCCGGCAGCTCGGGGGCGGCCCAGTCCGAAATGGACGGTCGTGGGCCGCCGGCCGGCGCGATCGAGGTGACTCGCGTGGCGATGCCGGCGTCGGCGGCCATGAACGCCAGCCGCTCCGCCGGGTAGCCCGGGTCGAGGGGCACGTAGGCGGCGCCGGCGCGCCACACCGCGAGCGGCGCCACGACCAGGTCGACACCGCGGGGCAGGCTGACGCCCACCCGGTCGCCGGGCCCGATCCCCTGTGCCCGCAGCATCGCGGCCAGGCGTGCCGTCCGCTCGTCGAGCTCGGCGAAGCTGAGCACGGTGCCGCCGCACCGCACCGCCGGCCATGCGGGCGCCTCCCGCACCGTCCGGGCGAAGCGGGTGAGCGGATCGGGCGGTGTCATGCCGAAGCCACGCGCGACCAGTGGCGGTCGACGGTCCGGGCCAGGAGGTCGGGGTCGTCGACGTAGAAGAAGTGGTGACCGCCGGCGAGCTCGCAGCCGAGCCAGGACTCCGTCGTGCCCGCCCAGCTTTCGAGCTGCTCCGCCGTGACCACATGGTCGTCGCGGCCGCCGAGCACGGCCACCGGGGTGGTGAGCCGGCGGCCGTGGTCGTCGGTGTACTCCCGGCTGAGCGTGAGGTCGGCGCGCAGGGCCGGCAGGATCAGCTCCATCAGCTCCTCGTCGGCGAGCAGGTCGGCCGCGGTGCCGCCCTGCCGGCGCAGCGCCGCGATCAGCGCGCCTTCGGCCAGGTCCTCGGCGGACAGGCCGGGCAGCGGCGTACCCGGGGCGGGAACCCCGGCGACGACAAGGCCGGCGGCCGGACTGCCCAGGCCCTCCAGCAGCTGGGCCACGTCGTACGCGACGTACGCGCCGAAGCTGTGTCCGAACAGGACGGTGCGGCCCGCGTCGTCGACAATGGACGGAAGGCAGGCCGCCGCCAGCTCGCGGATGGACCCGGGTGCCGCCTCGCGCAGGCGCGGTCCGCGCGCGGGATACTGCACGCCCCAGACCGACCACTCCGGACCGAACGCGCCGACCACCGCGTAGGCCGACGACGCGCTGGCACCCGCCGGCGGGAAGAACACGAACGGCGCGTCCCCCTCCCGGATCTGGTGCAGCCACAGCGACGGCGCCGCCATCAGTAGCTCCTCTCGCCGGTGTGCGGCGGCATGTGGAACACCGTCTCCTTGAGCATCTCGGAGGTGCCGTCGACGATCCGCAGCAGGCGCGCCTCGCGGTACGCGCGCTCCAGCCCGTACTCGACGAGCCAGCCGCGCCCGCCGAGCACCTGCATGGCGTCGTCGATGACCTCGCACGCCGCCTCGGTCGCGCAGAGCTTGGCCATCGCCGCCTCGCGTACGGCGAGGTGGCCGGCGTCCAGTGCCGCCGCCGCTTTTCGCAGCAGCGCGCGGGACGCCTCGACCTTGATGTCGGACCGGACGATGAACTCCCGGATGTACTGCTTCTCGCTGAGCCGCACGCCGAAGACGACCCGCTGGTCGGCGTGGCGGCGGGCCACGTTGAGCGCCCAGCGGGCCAGGCCGACCGCCCGGGCGGCGAGGCAGATCCGGCCGAACGGCAGCCATTCGCTGGCCACGCCGGCCGCGCCGCCGACCCGCTCCGGACCGCCGACCACCGCGTCCTCCGGCAGCTCGATCGCGTCGAGCTCGACCTCGTACTGGGTGTACAGCGGGTCCATGCCGGGCAGCGCGCGGACCACGCGCCACCCCGGCGTGTCGGTGCCGAAGACGAAGAACGTGGGCCCCTCCACCCGCGCGCCGACCGCCCGCACGAGCACGATCGCGACGTCGGCCTGCGCCGCGTTGCTGATCAGGAACTTGCGGCCGGTCAGCACCCACTTGCCGCCCGACCAGGTGGCGCTGCTGGCGACCCGGGTCAGGTCGGAGCCGCCGCGCTCCTCGGTCATCGCCAGGCACCGGGTGAGGCGCCCGTCGACCAGCGGGCGCAGCCACCGCTCCCGCTGCTCGGGCGTCGCCGACAGCAGCATCCGGCTGGGGCCTTCGTGCGAGGACAGGATCACCCGCGAGTAGCCGGTGCCGGTCGCGGCGGCCTCCTCGCGCAGCTCCGCGGCGAGCGTCTCGGTCATGTCCCAGCCGCCGTACTCGACCGGGAACTGGGCCGCGTACAGCCCGGACCGCAGCCCCACCCGGCGGGCCAGGTCAAGCTGCGCGGCCGGGTCGAGGTCGGCGGCGCGCTCGTCCAGGTACGCCAGGACCTGTCGCAGGATCGCGCGGGCCGCCGCGGGATCGTCGAGCATCCGCGCGGGGTCCGTGGTGGGTACGAAGTCGACGCTCGTGTCCAACATCAGGGCACCTCCCGAAGGATCCTGGAGACCTCGGTCACGTAGTCGGCGAACCGCGGGTGGTCGAAGAGCGCGCGCAGCTTCGGCCGCACCCGGAACTCCTCCTCCAGCCGGCCGGAGATCGACATCGCGGCCATCGAGTTTCCGCCGAGCGCGAAGAAGTTGGCGTCGTCGGACACCCGCGCGTCGAGGACGACCTCCCACGCCTCCCGGACGCGGGCGGTCACGTCGACCACCTCAGCCATCGGCCGGCGCCTGGTCGTGGACGAAGCTCGCCACCCGGTCGGTGAAGGCGCCCAGGGTGCGGGTCTCGAAGATGGCGGCGACGGGTACCCGGACGCCGAGGTCCTCGCGCAGGACGGCGGTCAGCCGCACGGCGAACAGCGAGTGGCCGCCGCTGAGGAAGAAGTCGTCGTCCGGGCTGGCGTCGCTGACGGACAGCACCTCACACCAGCGGGTACGGATGGTCTCGGCGAGCTGCACGGTCTCGGTGGGCATGTGAGCACCTCTTCAGGCGGCGGGAATGTGGCTCGGCCACGGGCTGGTCGGTTCGGCGCACGCCCGGTCCAGGAGCTGGACGAAGCGCCGCTGGAGCTCGGCGACGGCCGCGTCCGGGTACCGCGCCCGGTCGTGCGTCCAGCGCAGCGCGTACGCGCCGGCGCCATGGCTCGCGGTGCTACGGGCGTGCTGAAGCCCCCGGTTCATCACGATCACGCTCAGGCCGGTGCGGCCGTACCCGTTGGCCAGCTCCCGCACCTCCGGCCGCCAGTCGCCGAACCGCAGGGCCGGCTGGGGCGAGTCGTGCTTGCTGAACATGACCGGGTAGAGCTGGCTGTTGGCGAGGCTCCGGCCGGCGGCCAGCCGGAGGATCTCGGGCGTCGGCATCCGCTGGTGTACCTCCGCCGCCGCGATCAGCCCCATCTCCGCGCGCGCACCGTCCACAGGGGACCCGACCGGCTCCCGCCGCGACACCAGCGGCAGGACGTTCACCAGCAGGCCGACGATGTCGCGGGTGTCGACGTCGCGGTTGGCGAAGCTGGAGCCGATGACCTGCCACGCGCCCGGCGCGGTCTCGAAGACGAGCCGGCGGTAGCAGGCCAGCAGCAGCGCGAACGCGGTGACGCCGAGGCCGGCCGCGGTCCGGTCGACCAGTGCCGACCGCCGCTCGCCCAGCGGCTGCGTGTCGGTCCGCGCCGTGGCCAGGCCCCGCTCCGGGACGGCGGCGTCCTCGGCCGGTTCGCCGGCGACGCCGGCCAGCTGTCCGGACCAGTACTCCCGCGCCGCCGCGCTGTCCGGGCCGGCGACCCACTCCCGCTGCTCCCGGGCCCAGTCGAAGTAGCTCGTGGTGTCGGACGGCGGGGACCAGCCCTCACCCCGCGCGAAGCGGCCGTACGCCTCCCGCACCTGTTGCAGGAAGACGCCGACGGACCAGCCGTCGTGGACGATGTGGTGCTCGCGCTGGAGCAGTGCCGTGCCGCCCGGATGGGTGATCAAATCCCAGCCCAGCAACGGGAAGTCGTCGTACCGGATGGGGCGGGCGACAAGCGCGCGCAGCAGCTTGGGCAGCTCGCCGGCGCCGGCGCGGTGCTTGCGCAGCAGCGGGCCCGCCGGCCCGGCCGGCTCGCCGACCAGCCCCCGCGCGGTCATCCGCCACCGGGCGCTCAGCGCCGCCTGCCCTTCCAGCACGGCGTGCAGGGCCTCCTCCAGATGGCAGACCTCCGGTTCGCCCGGCCCGTCGAGGACCATCTGGTACTGGTAGCCCATGCCGCTGCCGTTGATCTCTTCCAGGAAGACCAGCGCCTCCTGGCCGAGGCTCCCGGCGCCGGACCGCGCTCCGGCCGGGCGCGCCGCGGGTGTGCCCGGCGCCAGCCCGGCCACCAGCAGCGCCTGCTCGCGCAGCGTCTGGGTGAGGGTGAGAGTGGACGGTGCCACGGTCAGCCCGCGCCGCGCGCGGACCCGGGCCCGCAGCGCGATCAGGTCGAGCGATCCGGCGCCCAGCTCGACGAGGCTGTCCGCCGGCGACCGGGGCACCACGCCGCACGTCTCGCGCCAGTCTTCGGCCAGCGCCGACTCCCACGCGTCCGCCCCGGGCACCGCCGGCCGCCGGGCGAACAGCGCGGTGGGATCGGGCAGGGCGCCGCGGTCGAGCTTCTGGTTGGGCGTCAACGGCATGCGGGCCAGCGGGATGACGGCGGCCGGGACCATGTACGCGGGCAGCCGCTCACCGAGCCACCGCTGGATCTCCTCGCCGTCCACGCCTGCGCCCGACACGTACCCGACCAGCCGGGGGTAGCCGCTCTCCGGCGTCCAGACGGTGACCGCGGCCTCGTCGACCACCGGGTGGGCGCGCAGGTGCGCCTCGACCTCGCCCAGCTCGATCCGGAAGCCGCGGACCTTGACCTGCCGGTCGGCGCGGTCGACGAACTCCAGCTGCCCGTCCGGCCGGCACCGCACGAGGTCTCCGGTCCGGTAGAGCGTCCTTTGTGGATCGGACGGGTCCGCCACGAACCGCTCCGCGGTCAGCTCCGGCCGGTCGAGGTAGCCGCGGCCGACGCCGGCGCCGCCGAGGTACAGCTCGCCCACCTCGCCCAGGGGCACCGGCTGCCGGCGCTCGTCCAGGACGTGCGCGGTGGTGTGGGATATCGGCCGGCCGATCGGCGGCAGGCCCTCGTCGTGTCCGTCGAACCAGGCGTACGTCGCGATGACGGCGGTCTCGGTCGGGCCGTACAGGTTGAGGAACCGGTACGGTACGCCCGCCGGCGGCCACGCGTGCAGCTTCTCGCCGCCCACCATCAGCGTCCGCAGGCTGGTCCCGTCGAGCCAGCCGTGCTGGAGCGCGACGGCGGCGACGGAGGTGATCAGGAAGACCGTGTCGATCCGGGCGGCGGCCAGCCAGTGGCACAGCTCCTCCGGTGCGCGGCGGGCGGGCTCGGGCGCGATGTGCACCTCCGCGCCGGCGCTCAGGGCGCCCCAGATCTCCCAGGTCGCCACGTCGAAGCCGCTCGCCACGGTCTGGCCGACCCGGTCGCCCGGGTACACGCCGACCTCGTCGACGAGCCAGCGGACGGTGTTGACGATGTTGCGGTGCTCGACCATGGCGCCCTTGGGCTCGCCGGTCGAGCCGGAGGTGTAGATGACGTACGCCAGGTCGTCCGGCGCCACGTCGGCGGTCGCCGGTGCGGCCTCGTCGCTCCAGTCCGGGCCCAGCGTCATCGCCCGGTGGGTGGTGCCGGCCAGCAGGCCGCCGGTCCGCGGGTCGCACAGCACCAGGCTCACGCCGGCGTCGGCGAGCATGAAGTGCAGCCGCGACGCCGGATACGACGGGTCGAGGGGCAGGTAGGCCGCGCCGGCCTTCAACACGCCGAGCCAGGCCACGACCATGGTGGCTGACCGGTCGATCAGCACGCCGACCACCGACTCGGGCTGGACGCCCGCGGCGGTCAGCCGGGCCGCGACGAGGTCCGCGCGCGCGTTCAGCTCCTGATAGGACAGTGTGCCGCAACCGTCGACCACCGCGGTCGCGTCGGGCGAAGCCGCCACTCGCGCGGCGACCAGCGCCGGCACCGTGCCCTGCATGCTGGACACCGCCTCACCTCCGTCCGGTTGCCCGTCCTGACCCGGTACACGGTGGTCGGGCCGGCCTTCACCTACCTATCGCGGCGCTATCGCGGGACAGGTAGCCCGTGCCGTCCGGACCCGGCAGGGAATGGTCGACCCACACCGTGCCGGTGAGGGCGGCGCACATCCGCCGGGTACGCCGCAGCCGCTCGTCGTGGCCCGGCTGCCGGTCGGCGAGCAGGATCCCGAGCGCGGTGCCGCTGTGCGCGGCGACCACGCCGAGCCCGCCGACCTGGCGGCAGATGTCGAGCATCCGGTCGAGCGTCCGCTTTGGACACAGGCGCTGGTTCATCACCGCGCTGCGGGTGGCCACCTCGCCGATGGCCGCCACGTCCTCCGCCCGGATCGCCGCGGTCAGCGCCGCCAGGAGCCGCTGGTACGTGCGGCGGTGCTGGGTGGAGAACACCTTGGGCACCTTGTTGAACGACAGCGTGTCGATCTCGCCGCCCTCGTCGACCCCCACGACCGTCATCGGCGGCAGGTGCCCCAGCTCCGCGCGCAGCCGCACCTGCCGGTGGTGGAACGCGACGACGCCGTGGTACATGACGCCGTCGGTCGGCTCGATCAGGCGCAGCAGCGCCTCGATCTCGGCGGGCGCCGGTGCCGCGCCGATGGCCTGTCCCACGGCCCGCGCGGTCGCCACGAGGTCGGCCGACGAGCTCGCCAGGCCCTTGCCCTCGGGCAGGTCGGAGTCGAGCAGCAGCACGCCGCCGCCGCGGGCGCCGTGGTGGCGCAGCATCGCCTCGACGAGCCAGCGCGCCTTCGACTTGTGCGCCGGCCGTACGTGCACGGCGTGAGCGCGCGGGTCGAACAGCAGGCGGGCCCGGCTCCAGCGGGCGATCGGCATCGTCACGAGGAAGTCGTCGCCGTCGGGGAGCGCGCCTTGCAGCAGCTCGCCGAACGTGCCGAACGCCGCCGCGCTGCCGTACGCCTCACCGAGCTCGGCACGGTGGAACATCGTCTCCGTCATCGAAGCCGCCCCGGGTTACCCGCCGAGCAGCCGGTCGACGCGCGCCGGCACCGCGTCGACCGCGTCCCGGCGGGCCGCGAGGGCCGCGGCGAGGCGGGTGTGCTCGCGCTCCTGCTCGTCCAGCAGCCGGGCCACCTCGTGCGGGTGCGCCGATCCGCGGGAGCGGCGCCGGTGCAGCTCGGCCACCGGGTCGAACGACTCGCGCAGCAGCCGTTCCGGATCGGTCACGACGTGACCGTACTCCCCGGCGACCGCGGCGAGCAGCCGGCCGTCGACGGCCGTCGCGGGCAGCCCGGCCTCGAGCGCCGCCACCACGTACCGCCCGGCGATGACCTGCGCGGTCCGCCACGGCACCGCACCGTCCAGGGCCAGCCGGTTGGCGAGCGAGAACCCGCCGAGGTACTCCTCGGCGCAGCGCTCGCGGGCGTGTCCGGTGCGGAACTCGAGCCGTTCGAAGACCTCGGTGAGCAGCCGCAGCACCGACCGCATCGTGGCCATGGCGGAGCCGAGCTGGGCCGCGCTCTCCTTCGACACCTCGACGGTGTTGCTGTACGGCGTGGCGCGCTGCGCCGTGGCGACGTCGACGTACCAGGACGTGAGGTGCGCGGTGCGGCCCCGGACGCGTTCCAGGATCGGGTAGTTCTTTTTCTGCGGCATCGCCGACGATATCCCGGCGAGGTCGTCCGGCAGCTCGACCAGCCCGTGCTCGCTGCCCGACCAGGTCATCAGGTCGGTCACCATGCGGCTCAGCCCGACCGCGAAGGTCGAGCACTCGCCGGCCAGCTCCAGCAGCCAGGCCCGGGAGGCCACCCCGACGAGCGCGTGCGGCTCCGGACCGGCGAAGGCGAGCAGGTCCGCCATCCGGTCGCGGTCCCACCGCAGCTCCTGGCCGGCCAGCGCGCCGCTGCCGAGCGGGCAGCGGTTGAACCCGTCGTAGGTCGCCAGCATCCGGTCCGCGGTGCGCAGCAGATGCGCCGACACGGCGCTGACGAAGAAGCCGGACGTGATGACCTGCGCGGCCTGGAGGTGGGTGTACCCCGGCATGACCGAGCCGGTGTGCCGGGCGGCCAGCAGGCGCGCGGCCGAGGCGCAGTACAGCACCGCGGCGACGGTGCGCAGCGCCTCCTCCCGCCCGTACATGAGCTGCGCACAGGCTTGCAGGTCGTTGCGGCTGCGGTCGACATGCCAGACCGGCACGGTGAGTCGCGCGGTGACTTGGCGCTCCACGGCGAAGGCCAGGTCGGACAGGTTCGCCTCGGGATCGGCGGCTAGGCTTTGCCGCGTCACGCCGTCGAGCGCCGTGGCGATGCCGCGCACCTGCCCGGCGTCCAGCAGCCCCATCCGGTGGTACTCGGCCAGCAGGACCTTCTCCACCAGGACGTGGAATCCGAGCAGGTGCTCCGCGTCGTGACGGAACTGCGGATCGAGGATGTCCTCGCGCACGAGCGCCTTCGGCGGCCGCCGCAGCCGTCCGCTGAGCGCCGCGGTCATGAGATGTAGGTGAAGTAAGACCTGAGCGCCGGCATGAGGGCCTTCAGCGGCACTCCACACATGCCCAACGCGAAGAGCAGGTTGTAGCGCAGGTTCTGCGCCGGCATCCCGTACCTCGCGGCGGCCAGGCCCCGGACGGCGCTCTTGCGGTCGTGCCAGTCGATGTTGAACGACACCGACGAGGTCAGCGAGGTCACCTTGTGCAGCGTGCCGGGCGGCATGTAGAACAGGTCGCCGCCCTCGACGAAGCACTCGTACGTCTCCACGCCCGCGAACCGGGGATACCGCTCCAGGTCGGGCTCGTCCGGGTCGACCGGCGACCACCGCCACTTGTAGGGGTAGCAGCGCTCCCGGTCGGCCGCGGCGATCATGAGGAACCGCTTGCGCCCGTCGAGCTGGAAGAACAGGTTGTGGGTCAGCAGCGTGTCGAAGTGCAGTGGTGTCTGCGACACCGACGGGCCGACGAAGAACTGTGGAAACACCCACCACTGCTTGGCGAAGAAGGACGGGAACATCGCCCGGGGAAACGGCTCCAGGTCGTCGCGCAGCTGCGGGATGAGGGTCAGCAGCGGCACGTCGTGCAGGTACCCGGGCGGGTCGCCGGCCCGGTCCGAGTCCTCCCACTCCTCGGCCGCCTTGGCGTAGTCGGCCAGCCGCATCGTCGTGGTGTTGCCCTCGGCGACCCGGCCGGTCTTCAGGCGCACCTCGAGGTCGGGCGCCACGGACGCGAAGTACGGCAGCGACCAGCGTTCCGCGGCGGGCAGGTCGGCGAGGGCGCCCTTCATCAGCACCGGTTTGGTGTTCACGTAGTCGGCGTAGAACTCCTCCACCGACAGGTTCGGCCGGACGTCAACGGGCGAGGGCGGTGCCACGGCTGGCATGGTTACTCCTTGTCGGCTCGGTCTTTTTTCCGGACCCCTCCGCGCAGGCGCGGCGGATGACCTCGACGGTGTAGTCGACGTCGGCGATCGAGACACCCCGGTGGGTGACCGCGCGGATGCGCGTGCCCAGTTCGGCGATGGCCACCCCGCCCGCCGCGGCGGCGGCCAGCAGCTCACGATTGGCGAGACCTTCGGCGTGGAAGAACACCATGTTGGTCCGCGGCTCCGCCGGCTCCACCTCGATTCCGGGGATGGCGGCGAGTCCCTCGGCGAGGCGCCGGGCGGTCGCGTGGTCCTCGCGGAGGCGGTCGCGCTCGCGCAGCGCCACGATCCCGGCGGCGGCCAGCACGCCGGACTGCCGCATGCCACCGCCCAGCAGCTTCCGGATCCGCCGCACTCCGCCCACGAACGTCTCGGTCCCCACGACCATCGACCCGGCCGGCGCCCCAAGGCCCTTGGAGAGGCAGAACTGCACGGAGTCGGCGTGGCCGGCGATCTCCGCCGGGTCCACGCCGATGGCCAGCGCGGCGTTGAAGACCCGCGCACCGTCCAGGTGGACCGGCAGTCCCTTTTCCCGCGCGAGCTCGGCGACGGCGGCGAGGTACGACATCGGCAGGACGTGGCTTCCGCTGTGGTTCTGCGGATTTTCCACGCAGATCAGGGCGGGCAGCGCGAACTGCGGATCGCTTTCGTCCGGTGGGAAGGCCGCTTCGATCGCCGCCAGGTCCATCGTCCCATCAGGACGGTTGGGCACCGGGTGGTACACCACGCCGCCGCACACCGAGGCGCCGCCCGCCTCGTACACGTAGATGTCGGAGTCCTCGCCCACGACGACCTTGGAGCCGCGCGGGCAGTGGGTGAGGATGCTGGCCAGGTTGGCCATGGTCCCGGTCGGCATGAAGCAGGCGGCCCGCTTGCCGAGGAGCTCCGCGGAGAGCTCCTCCAGCGCGCGTACCGTCGGGTCCTCGCCGTAGACGTCGTCGCCCAGTTCCGCTGTGGACATCGCCCGCAACATCTCGGGCGTGGGCAAGGTGAAGGTGTCGCTACGCAGCTCGACGGGCCAGTTGACCGGGCCCGCTGCCGGGGTTGGGTCGCTCACGCGGCACAGCTCACCCTCCCGTTCCATCGGTCATCTTTCAGCTCCCTATCGCTGAAACCAGGTCACCTGCGCGCCGTTGTCGAACGACTCCCGCTCCGTCGGCCTGAAGAGCGTGGGGTCGAATCCACCCTGGAAGGCCGGGATGCCCGCGCCGGCGACCACCGGGTACCACTTGACGATCAGCTCGTCGATCTCCGGCAGCAGCGACCCGGCGAGCTTGCCGCCGCCGGCGAGGTAGATGTCCTTGCCGGCGGGCTCCGCCTTGAGCGCGCGCACCAGCGCTGTCGGGTCGCCGGGGACGAGCTCGACCGACGGGTCGTCGATCTTCTCCAGGGTCGACGACACCACGTACTGCCGGAGGTGGGCGTACGGGCTGGAGATGCCGATGTCCAGGGCGGGCTGGTAGGTGCCCAGGCCCATCACCAGCGTGTCGAACCTCTTGTTGAGCGCGTCGGAGAGGCCGACGTGCGCGCGGATGTGCGTGGGGATCACCTCGGGGTACCGCTCGTTCATCCACGCGGCCATGTCGTCGCTCACCGGGTAGAAGTCGACCTCGCCGCCGGGGCCGGCGATGTAGCCGTCGATCGAGACGGCGACGTAGTAGACAAGCTTTCGCATACCTAACCACTCCGTATGTAGTACTCCAGCTGAAGTGGTGCAACCGTAGTACTACAACTGGTACGGTGTCAACATGCGAACGAACCTCCAGCGCAGGACAGCCCTCCTCGACGCCGCCATCGAAGTGCTGGCCGGAGAGGGCGCGCGCGGCCTGACCTTCCGGGCGGTCGACGCCGAGGCGAAGACCCCGGTCGGCACCGCGTCCAACTACTTCGCCAACCGCGACGAGCTGCTCACGCAGACCGCCGAGCGGGTCTACGAGCGATGGATGCCCGACGAGGCGACCTGGGCCGCCGCCGCGAAAGGGCCGCGGGACACGGCAAAGGTGACCGCGCTGATGCGTGAGCTGGTCGGCCGGATCACCGCGTTCCGCGGCGGCTATCTCGCCATGCTGGAGCTGCGCCTGGAGGCGACCCGCCGACCCGAGCTGCGCGCCGTGCTCACCAAGCGGGTGCGCGCCGACATGGACGCCAACATCGCCTACCACCTGGAGCAGGGCATGCCGGGCGACGCGACCTCGGTCAAGCTGCTCATGCTGGCGCTCAACTGGCTGATCGTCGAGACGCTGACCCTGCCGGAGCTGTTCACCCCGGAGGAGGTGGACGATCTGGTGGTCAAGGCGGTCGAGCGCGTCACCACGCCGGGGACGGTCCAGGGAGCTTTCTGAGTCAGGGTCACCGCCCGCCCTGGCGTTGCTTCCAAGGCAGATTTTCCCACGTCCGCGTCACTTGCGGCTCTGTCCACGATGCCTTGATCGGCGTCGATCTTGGCGGCGGGCGAACAGATCGTGGACGTTTACTGCCCCTCAAGGGGCAGTTGTGTACCACGATCGCCAGCGTCACCCGCCCTCGTTACCTCGATCCGCCGGCCGGGAGCGGTGCCCGCGGGAGCATACGGTCCGTCGCTGACGCGGACGTGGGGAAATCTGCCTGACGCCGCCGCGCGCATAACCCCCACTCCGAAAGCTGTCCAGAGAGCCTCTGTCGCCGGGTTTGCCGAGGCCCCCAGGCCCTGATGGGGCAACGTTGAACCGCCGCCGGGTTGACGTCGCACGCCACCTACGCAAGCGGTCGCGGGGGTTGGGTGCCCGCGACCGCGCGGATCAGGCGGCCGCCGGTGGGGCGGTGCTGTCCCGGACGATGAGGGTGGTGGCGAACTCGACGCGGTCCTGCGGGAGCGGGTGCCCGGCGGCCATCGCCAGGACCAGCCTCGCGGCCGTGGCGCCCATCTCGGCGAAAGGCTGCCGCACCGTGGTCATCGGCGGACCGCACCACCGGGTGGCGGAGATGTCGTCGAAGCCCACCACGCTGAGGTCTTCGGGGATCCGCCGACCGGCGAGCCGGGCCGCCTCGTAGACGCCGAGCGCTTGCAGGTCGTTGCCGCACAGGATCGCGGTCGGCGGGTCGGCGAGGCGGAGCAGCTCCCGTCCGTGGCTGAGGCCGTCTTCGAACGCGAACCACTGTCCGGTGCGGATCAGCCGCTCGTCCATCGGCGTCCCGGCGGCGTCCATCGCGGCGCGGATGCCGTCGAGCCGGCGCCGGGCGGAGAGCCTCTCGGTGGGCCCGGTGATGGCGGCGATGCGCCGGTGCCCGAGGTGCAGCAGGTGCCGGGCGGCCGCCAGCGCACCGTTCCAGTCGGTGGCTCCCACCGACGGCACCGGGTGTTCCGGCTCGCCGGTGGGGTCGAGGGCGACCAGCGGGATGGCGCTGGCGGCGAGCAGGGCGTGCTGCTCGGTGGGAAAGTGCAGATGGACGCTGATGACGCCGGTCGGGCGGCGGGCGAGCAGGTCGTGGGCCCAGGTGCGACCGGCGGACGTCTGGTGGAGCACGTCGATGAAGCCGACTGAGAGGTTGTGGGCGGACGCGACCTGTTCGACCCCTTGCATGATGACGATCGCCAGGTTACTCAGCATGCCGTAGAAGACGACCTCGATGGTCGCCGCGCGGGCCGGCGTCTCCGGGCGGCGGTAGCGGTGCTCACGCAGCACGGCTTCGACCTGCTGCCGGGTCCGTGGAGCCACCCCCGATCGACCGTTGAGCACTTTGGACACCGTCGCCGCGGACACTCCCGCGAGGCGCGCGATCGCCGCGACCGTCATGTCGCCCTGCCGGCGGTCGGCCGGACGGCCGCGGTCGGCGGTGGCGGTCGCGGACGGTGGTTGGTCGGCGCGGGCGGCGGCCGGTGCGGCTCGGCGTTGCTCTGCCTCGCCCAGCAGGCGCACACGTACCGCCTCGGCCTCCTCGGCGGCGCCCGGTCCGGCCGGGACCGTCGCGGTGAGGTAGCGGCGCTTTCGGGTGAGCGGGTCGACGCCGGCGTAGACCCGCACGCGCAGCGATCCGCTGGGGAGTGTCTCGATCTCGCCTCGAGCCGGTCGAAAACCGACGGCGCCAGCCATGGAGCGACGGTAGCAAATAGCCGTAGCTCCATGCATCAATGTGGTGCGGCTCCACGACACAATCACCGCTGTCGCTTGTCAGGACTAACGATTTCCATCGATAATGCTAACTGTTTCGGAGCTGGGCGCGGTCAGGGAAAGGGCACCCTCGACCGCCTACGTCGGAGCCGGCCGGCTTCGCCGGACAGGCCACGCGAGGAGGGTGCCACGCAGTCCCACCGGACCCGATCGTCGCACGATCACGGCCGTCACGAGTGACGGCCGGTCCGGGAGGCTCCGGCGCACCCTCCTCGGCTCGCTCGTTCCCGGATCACGAAAGACCAGCGTTCCGCGTCGGATCGTGGGGAGCGCTCCCGCAGCCACCCTGATTCCCACTTCAGGAGAAGTTCTATGAGGAAACCCAGAGTGACCAAGACGGCGTTGGTGTCGGCCGGCGCCGTCCTGTTGGCATCGACCGCGGTCGCCGTGGCGCTGCCAGCCGGGGCCGCGGCCGCCGGTTGTTCGGTGAACTACGCGGTGTCGTCGCAATGGCAGGGTGGCTTCGGCGCCAACGTCACCATCACCAACCTCGGCGACCCGGTGACGAGCTGGACGCTGACCTGGTCCTACAGCGCCGGCCAGACCGTCACGCAGGCCTGGAACGCGACCGTGAGCCAGAGCGGCGCCGCGGTCACCGCCAGAAACGCCAGCTACAACGGGGCCATCGCGACCAACGGCACGGCCTCGTTCGGGTTCAACGGCTCGTGGACCGGCGGCAACCCCGCGCCGACAAGCTTCGCGATGAACGGGGTCGTCTGCACCGGCGGCGTGCCGACGACCGCACCGCCGACGACGGCACCGCCCACCACCGCACCGCCCACCACCGCGCCCCCGACCACGGCGCCGCCCACGACCGGACCGCCCAGCGCCGCGGACATCACGGTCAACAGCGGCACCAGGTACCAGACTGTCGACGGTTTCGGGGCCGCGACGGCGATCTGGGGCAGCAGCGCCTGGTCGACGGCCGAGACGCAGACGCTCGTCGGCATGGGCGCCAACCAGTTCGGGCTGTCGATCGTGCGTACCGGCATCTCGCCGGTCTCCAGCGAGTGGGCGACCCACGTGAACTCCCTGAGAACGGCGAAGTCGTACGGGTCGAACGTGAAGATCCTCGGGTCGCCGTGGACGGCACCGGCGGCGTGGAAGACGAACAACAGCCGGACCAACGGCGGCAAGCTCCGGACCGACTACTACGACGACTACGCGAACCATCTGAACAGCTACGTCCAGTACATGCGCGACCAGGGCGTCGCGATCGACGTCACGTCCGTGCAGAACGAGCCGGACTGGCACCCGGACTACGACTCGATGGACTGGAACGGCACCGAGCTGCGCAACTTCGTGCGCGACCAGGGCGCGCGGGTGCAGAACACCAAGCTGATGGTCGCCGAGGCGGTGAACCTGAACTACAGCTTCACCGATCCGACCCTCAACGACGCGACCGCCCGCAACAACATCGGCTACATCGGCGGCCACCTGTACGGCACCGAGAGCGCCGGCCGCCTCGCGCCCTACCCCTTGGCCGCGCAGCACAACAAGCCGGTGTGGATGACCGAGTGGAACTTCCACGAGGCCGACGGCGGCGGCTCCAACATCTGGGGCAACCCCGGCAACGTGACGGTCTGGAACGAAACCCTCGACACCATCATGCGCACCGTGCACAGGTCGATGGAGGCCAACTGGAGCGCCTACATCTGGTGGTACGGCAAGCGTTTCTACTCCTTCATCGGCGACGGCGAGTCGGCCTACGGCACCACCGCGGGGGCTCCGCTGAAGCGCGGATACGCGTTCTCGCAGTACGCCAAGTACGTCCGCCCCGGCTACCAGCGGGTGGCCCTGACGAAGAGCGCCAAGGCGTCGCCGCTGGAGATCACCGCCTACCAGGGTGGCGGGAAGATCACGCTGGTGATCCTCAACCGGTCGAACAGCGCGGTCGACAACGCCGTGATCCAGGCGCCGCAGAACGTCACCCGGGCCGAGCACTACCTCACCTCGGTGAACGCCAACGCGGCCAGCCAGCCGACCACCGTCAACGGTGGGCAGGTCACCGTCAACGTCGGCGCACGCAGCATCTCCACGGTCGTGTTCACCCTCTGAAAGCCCGCACCGGAGGACCTGATGAAGCTCCCTCGCACCCGCGTCCGGGTGGTGGCCGCCATTACCGCCGGCCTCACCGTGGCCGGGGCCACCGCGGTGCTCACCGCGAACAGCGCACAGGCGGCCGCCGGCTGCCGCGTCGAATACGCCATCACCAACTCCTGGCAGGGTGGCTTCGGCGCCAACGTGACCATCACCAACCTCGGCGACGCGATCAACGGCTGGCGACTCACCTGGTCGTTCGGCGCCGGGCAGACCATCACCCAGCTCTGGAACGGCTCGGTCGCCCAGTCCGGCGCCCAGGTCACGGTCACCAACGCCAGCTACAACGGCAGCATCCCCACCAACGGCACCGCGGGCTTCGGGTTCAACGGCTCGTGGAACGGCTCGAACCCGGTGCCCACCGCGTTCGCGGTCAACGGCACCGCGTGCACCGGTAGCGTCGGGCCGACCACTCCGCCGCCGACGACGTCGGTGCCGACCACCGCGCCACCGACGACGGCTCCGCCCACCGGGTGCGCTCTTCCGTCGACGTACCGGTGGTCGTCGACGGGCTCGCTGGCGAACCCGCGGTCGGGATGGGTGTCGCTCAAGGACTTCACCTACGCCCCGTACAACGGGCGGCATCT
>NZ_JCADBM010000009.1:0-310934 GCF_059359075.1 Phytohabitans sp. LZ39
GTACATCGCCCGCGAGCTCTACCAAATCATCACAACAAACGACCCTGACCCCGCCGCTTGACAACCATAGGAGCATCATCGCGGTAGCACAAAGCTTGATCTTGATCTTTGCCGGCACCTCGCGGCACCCGCCAGACGGGCCTTGGGTGGGCGTGCGAGAGGATGGCCGCATGGCACCGGGTGTTCATACGGTCGCGGTGATCGGCGCGGGCAAGATCGGTGAGCTGATGCTCTCCGGGCTCCTGCGTGCGGGCTGGCCGGCCGACAAGCTGATGGCGACCACGCGCCGCGCCGCGCGGGCCGAGGAGCTCGCCCAGCGATACGGCGTGCGCATGGTCGACAACCTCACCGCCGTCGCCGAGGCGGAGGTGCTGGCCGTGGCGGTCAAGCCGCAGGACGCGGGCGTGCTGCTGGAGGAGATCGGCGCCAAGGTGCCGCCGGACAAGCTTGTGATCTCGCTCTGTGCCGGCCTCCCGACGGGCTTCTTCGGCCGGCGGCTGCCCGAGGGCACGCCGGTCGTGCGCGTCATGACAAACACGCCCGCGCTGGTCGACGAGGCGATGACCGCGATCTCGGCGGGCCCGCACGCCACGGCCGCGCACCTGGCGCTGGCGGAGGAGATGTTCAAGCCGCTCGGCGCCACGCTCCGTGTCCCCGAGTCGCAGCAGGACGCGGTCACCGCGCTGTCCGGCTCCGGGCCGGCGTACTTCTACCTGCTCGTCGAAGCCATGATCGACGCGGGCATCCTGCTCGGGCTGCCGCGCCAGGTCGCGCACGAGCTGATCGTGCAGACGGCGATCGGTTCGGCGGTGATGCTCCGCGACTCCGGTGAGCACCCCGTCAAGCTCCGCGAGGCGGTCACTTCCCCTGCTGGGACAACGATTTCCGCGATCCGCGAGCTGGAAAACCACGGCGTGCGTGCCGCCCTGCTCGCGGCGCTGGAGGCGGCCCGCGACCGGGCCCGGCAGCTCGCCCAGCAGAGCGAGTGAGCCGGCGAGCAGGAACGCGCGCCACTCTCGTGTGCTCCTGATTCACTCATGCGTTCATCCCTTCCCGGCCGCTCTCTGCACTCCTAGTGTCATGACAGGGAGTAGTGATAGCGACACTCAGGGAGGTACGGCCATGCGACGTCTCGCGGTGATCATCGGTGGTGTGGCGGCGGCCCTTTGGGTGTCCTCACCGGCATCCGCCTTCGCACACGACAAGGTGCGTAACCCCGCCCTCCACGCGATGCTTGACGTGCTCGTGCTCGCGGTGGTGACCGCGCCGGTCTGGACGGCGTACCTATGGGGCGGTCGGCGAAGGGGTCTGTTGGCGGCCCTCGTGGCGGTCGTCCAAGTGCCGGTGGCGGTCATCGCGTTCGTGCCCATCGTGCATCCGCTCGTGCACGCGGTCGCGTTCGTGACCGGGCTCGGTCTGACCGCCGCGTCCCTGATGTACGTGCGCCGGACCGCGCCTTCCCCCGCGCCGGCGCACGCACACCGCTAGGCCCGCGCTCCAACCCGGAGCGCGAGGGGCGTCCGCCAACCCCGCAGCGGGCGGGCGCCCAGGACTTGAAGAAGTGCACAACTCAACAGGGACCAGGGGCAGCGCCCCGCTCAGGACCCGCTGTCGGCCGCGCACGCGGCCGGCGGCGGCCAAGATCCGAGTCCTCCCGGCCCGCCGACCGCCGGCAGGACAGCGTTCGGATCCGGAGCGCGCGCCCCACCCGACGGCGGGCCGGTCATCGGTTCGGTGGGCAGGATGTGCTCGCCGAGCGTGAGGGCGGTGACCCGCCCGCCGTCGTGCACTCTGGACACCGGCGGGCAGCCCTGCCGGGGCGGCTCCCACGAGCCGTCGGGCCGGCGCAGCGCGTTGAAGCGGCAGTGCGGCTCACCCACGTAGCCCCAGGCCATCATGAGCTCGGCACCGGCGTAGCTGTAGACGCCGACGGTGAGCACGTCCGACCCGGTGGGACGGCGGTGGAAGCTGCCGCGTAGGCCACGTACGACCACGCCGTCCAGGTCGACGTCGTCGATCACCTTGTGTAGTCGGTATCCCGACAAATCGGGCAGCTCCATGACCGATTAACGAATGCCCCATACTGTCGGACGTGTTCACTCTGGCCCAGGCCCGCCACCTGCTCGCCACCCTCCGACCGCGTGTCGACGAGCTGATCGTGCTCCGCGCCGACCTCGCCGAGCTGCACGCCGATCTGGCCGACGGCGGCAGCAGCCCGCACGGCGGCCTGCCCGAGGTCAAGGGACTCGAAGCGCGCATCTACGGCATCCTCGACGAGCTCGGCGAGCACGACATCCAGGTCAAGGGGTACGCGCCGGTCCTGCTGGACTTCGCCGGCGAACGCGACGGCCGGCCGGTGCTGTGGTGCTGGCTGGAGGGCGACCGCGACATCGGCTGGTACCACCGTCTGGAGTGCGGCTTCGCCGGCCGCCGCAAGCTCAACGCCTAGCCCGCGGCGGATTTGGGGATCACCTGGGCTGGCTGGGTGACGGCGAAGACGACCACGTTGTCGCGGTAGGAGTTGCGCAGGCGGTCGAATACGCCGCCGCAGGTCACCAGGCGCAGCTCGGGCCCGGGTGTAGGACCGTAGACGGCGGCGGTGGGAAACCCGTCCTTCGGGTGCTTGGTCACCACGGTGACGGTGAAGGTCACGGTGTCCTTGCCGCGCCGCACCTCGATCTTGTCGCCCACCTTCAGCTCGTGCAGGCGGTAAAAGACCGCCGGGCCGGCCTTGGAGTCGACATGGCCGGCGAGCACGGCCGGGCCCACGTCGCCCGGCGACGGCCCGCCGCGAAACCAGCCCGCCTTGTCGTACACCTTGGGCGCCTCGAGCTTGCCGGCCTTGTCCAGGCCGAGCGTGACCAGCGGCGTGTCGACGCCGATCCGGGGCACGCGCAGGCGGGTGGGCGGGCCCTGCGGCTGGTGCTTGGGCGGCACGGTGGTCATCGCGACCGGTGCGGGCGAGGGCACCGGCTCTTCCCATGACGGCGCGGCCGCCATCCGGTGTGGGATGGCAGCCGCGCCGATGATCGCCGCCGCGAGCCCGATCGCGCCCGCGGTGACCAGGACGTACGCGCGCACTACGCCTCGGGGGACGCTCCGCGGGCGAGGGCGGCGCGCCGCCGCAGGGCGACGAGGCCGACCGCCGCGGAGGCGGCCACCAGCACGCCCACCAGGCCCGTGAACATCATCGGGTACGGCACCGGGCCGCCCGACGAGCCGCCGGCACCGGTGTCCACACCGCCGGCCGGCACCACGACGCCGCCCTTGGCGTCCTCACGCAGCTCGGTGGTGAGGCCGCCGGACTTCGCGTCGAGCACGATCAGCGAGTAGACGCCACCCTCGGCCATCGTGCACTTGGCGACCGTCGCGTCGCCGCCGGAGGGCTGGAGGCGCACCTGCCAGTCACCCGGCTGCACCTCGCGGTAGTCGGTGGTGGTGGCGAACTGCACGCCCTTGCCGATCTCGGCACCGGTGGCGCCGGAGATGTCGAGCACCGGCGCGCGCACCGAGGCCTGGACGACCCGCACCTTGGACTTGCCCGCGGCCGGCGCGCTGATGTCGTCTTTGAGGATCCGCAGGCCGAGGTCGGCGTAGCGGCCGACGCCGGCCACCGTGTACGCCTGCCCGGTCGTCACGCTCACGTCGGTGGTGAGCACCGGCGGCGTCGACGCGGCGGCGCCCTTCTGGCGCATCGACACCGCGTAGCGCCCGGCCGGCAGCGGCAGGTACGCCGACATCACGCCGTATCCGACGCCCTTGAACACCTGCGTTTCCGCCGGACCGGACAGGTCGTCGAGGTATACGTCGACCTCCGGTGTGTCCGGCGAGAGATGCGCGAGCCGGACGTAACCGACGCTCGCCGCCCCCGCCGGCGCGGCGGCGGCCAGAGCCGCTCCACTGCCGAGAAGCAGCGCGCCGGTCAGCGCCGCGGTGCGCCGAAGTGTACGGAGTACTGAAGTCACGGCCCCTCCCCATTTTGGTGACTTCCGCGCCGGCGTAGCCCCCTCGTCGGCGCGACTCGTGGGAAAGGATTCGCGACCATCTAACAGATGGCAAGAGCCTCTTCTGTCAGCAATTTGTCACCCGTGCACACAGAACCAGTCACCCGGGGCGGAAAGCGACAACAGGTCAGCGGCGGTCCAGCTTCACCGTCCCGATACCCTCCGCGGCATCCACGTCGTACCGTGCTTTCGCATCCCCCCAACCGTTCGGCGTGAATGTCGTGTCGGGCGCGACCTTCGACCGGTTGAAGCGGTCGAGCGTGACATTGGTGGCTCCCTTGGTGACCTTCACCCGCGTGGGTACGCCGGTGGGCGCGTGCACGAAAAGCTCGTCGAGCCCGCCGCGCAGGCGGATCGGCACGGTGGCGGTCGGCTTGGGCAGGATCAGCTCCAGCCGGGTGGCTCCACCCTCCATGTCCAGCGCCGCCAGCCGCCCGCCGCTCAGGTCGACGGTCTGCGTCTTCGCGCCGCCCCGAAACGTCAGCCGCCAGGTCACCCGCGAGTTGAGCCGCACCTCGACAGCGCTGGCGCCCTCGCCGCTGTCCGAGGTCGCGCGTACCGTCGTGCGGTCGCCGTCGATCGTCGCGCGCGGCACGGCGTCGTCACTGTCCGGCGTGGTGACCTGGAACAGGTCGTCGCCGAGGTCGGTGCCGAGCACGGTGACGATGGCCGCGCCGCTTTCCAGCTCCAGCTCCGCCTGGGTACGGCCGCCGAGCGGCGCCGCGATCGTGTGCGAGAGGCCGCCGCCGTCGAGCACCAGCCGGTACGCGCTGGCGGCCGCGACCACCGCGGCGCCGACGACCGCGGCGGTGAGGGCGATCGCGAGCAGCATCAGCGGCTTGCGCCGGCGGCCGGGCCGGCCGGGTGGCCGCCCACCGGTCGGGCCGGTGGACCTGGGCCCTCGGCGGCGCTTCGCCGGCGGCTCGGGGAGGTCGTCGTCGGGCGTGATGTCGAGCGGTGCCGGCCAGGCTTCCGGGACGGGGGCGTCGCTGGGCGCGGGCTCGGGCCAGCCGCCTTCCGGTGCCGCGGCCGGCGCGGAGGCGGGGACCGGGGAGGTGACCCAGTCCGGGCGGGCCGCCGGCTCGGCGCTTCTCGCCCAGTCGGGACGAGCCGCCTGTTCGGGCGAGGCGGCCCACTCGGGTCGGGCCGCCGGTTTGGGGGAGGCGGCCCGCTCGGAGCGGGGTGCCGGTTCGGGGGAGGCCCAGTCGGTGCGGGCCGCCGGCTCGGGGCTGGCCACCCAGTCGGGCCGGGCCGTGGGCTCGGGCGGGGCCGCCGGCTCCGGGTCCTCGTTCCATCCGGTCCGGTAGTCCGGCTCCGGGTCGGCCTCGCGTGGGGGATCCCACCCTTGGTCCTGGGGGCGGTCGTCGGCGCGCGGAGTGAACCAGTCCTCGCGCGTCATGGGCCCGGCCGGAGCCTCCGCGGGCGGCGGCCGGAGGGGTGGCGTCGTCGTCCAGCCGTCGTCGTCGACCGTCTCCTCGGGGCCGGCCGCCCAGCTTGGGTGCGGACCGGTGCGTGGCGCCTCGTCCGGGACGGTCGACCACTCCTCCTCCGCGGGGCGCGCGTCGCGGGGGGCCGGGCCGCGGAGTGTGGTGAGCCATTCTTCGCTGGCCGGCGCCGGCCAGTCTCCTGCGCGAGGTGTCACGTCGCGGGGTGGGTGTTCACGCGGTGGCTTCTCCTGAGTCGCCTTGTCACGCCGCCACAGCTTCCCGCGAGAGGGCTTCGGCGCCTTTTCACGCCGCGACTTCTTGGGGGGTGGCGACTCCTCGCCGGACGGCGTCAGCTCGATCACCGACTCCACCGGCATGAATGGCACGGAGCCCCGGTTGGGGTCGTCCTCGTCCAGCCACGACACAGTGCGTTCGCCTGGCTGGGCCGTCATGGGCCGTCCTCCCCTCGCCCGGAGCGCTCGTCCGGGCCGATCGCTCATCCATACGTACGTAGCCGAGGGCCCAGCGGTTGAGCCGCGCACGGATCGAGAAATTCGCATCTTGACGAGTTCACAGCCGTGTGAGTAACGTCGCATCAACCTTCTGGAAAGTTTCCTAACAATTAGGGAGACGTCGGATGAGGAGATCCCTACGGCGTGCGCTGTGGGCCAGCACGGTGGTCGCTGTGGCAGTCGCCGCGATCCCCGTCGCGTCGGCCTTCGGCGCGGGGAGCGTCACTACACAGTTCACGGCCACCTCCGACTGGGGGAGCGGCCACGAGGTCCGGGTCACGGTCGCGAACGGCTCGGACGCATCCGTCGCCACCTGGCGGGTCGAGTTCGACCTTCCCGCCGGCACCACGATCAGCAGCTCCTGGGACGCGGACGTCACCCGCACCAACAACCACTACGTCGCCACGAAGAAGAGCTGGGCCGGCGCCATCCCGCCCGGCGGCTCGCAGACGTGGGGATACATCGGCACCGGCGCGTTCCGCGCGCCGACCAACTGCACGATCAACGGCGCGCCCTGCGGCGGCGGCACCACCCCCACCACCGTCGCCCCGCCGACGAGCAACCCCCCGACCACCGCGCCTCCCACGACCGCCCCGCCCACCACGCAGCCGCCGACCACCGGGCCGCCCCCGCCCGCCGGGCGCAAGCTCGTCGGCTACTTCGCGCAGTGGGGTGTCTACCAGCGGCAGTACTTCGTGAAGAACATCCACACGAGCGGCTCGGCGTCGAAGCTGACGCACATCCTCTACGCGTTCGGCAACGTCACCAACGGCCAGTGCGTGATCGGTGACTCCTACGCCGACTACGACATGGCGTACACGACGGCGAACAGCGTCGACGGCGTCGCGGACACCTGGGACGCCGGCGCGCTGCGCGGCAGCTTCAACCAGCTGCGCAAGCTCAAGCGGATGTACCCGCACATCAAGGTGATCTGGTCGTTCGGCGGCTGGACCTGGTCCGGCGGCTTCGGCCACGCGGCGCAGAACCCGACCGCGTTCGCCAACTCCTGCTACAACCTTGTCGAGGACCCGCGCTGGTCGGACGTCTTCGACGGCATCGACATCGACTGGGAGTACCCGAACGCCTGCGGCCTCACCTGCGACACCAGCGGGCCCAACTCCTTCAAGAACCTGATGGGCGCGCTGCGCACCCGCTTCGGCTCCAGCGCGCTGGTGACCGCGGCGATCACGGCCGACGGCAGCAGCGGCGGCAAGATCGACGCGGCCGACTACGCGGGTGCCTCGGGCAGCGTCGACTGGCTCATGCCGATGACGTACGACTACTTCGGCACCTGGGCCGCACAGGGCCCGACCGCGCCACACTCGCCGCTGACGTCGTACACCGGGATACCGACCCAGGGCTTCTACGCCGACGCGGCGATACAGAAGCTGAAGAGCAAGGGTGTACCGGCCAGCAAGCTGCTCCTCGGCGTCGGCTTCTACGGCCGTGGCTGGACCGGCGTCACGCAGGCCGCGCCCGGCGGCTCGGCGACCGGTGCCGCACCCGGCACGTACGAGGCGGGCAACGAGGACTACAAGGTGCTCAAGACGCGCTGCCCGGCCACCGGCACCGTCGCCGGCACGGCGTACGCCTTCTGCGGCAACCAGTGGTGGAGCTACGACACCCCGGCCACGATCGGCGGCAAGATGACGTACGCCCGCAACCAGGGTCTCGGCGGCGCCTTCTTCTGGGAGCTCAACGGCGACACCGCCAACGGTGAGCTGATCACCGCCATGCGCAGCGGCCTCGGATAGGACCTATACGCAAGTCCCACACCAGAGGCGGGGAGTCAGGTTACTGGCTCCCCGCTTCGCCATGGAAATACGGTTGGGCGCGGTGGTGTTGACAGCTACCGTGATCCGCATGTTCGCCCCGGCTGGCTTCGCGCGGCCCGCAGGCACTGGCCTGCCGGTCGCGGCCGCCGCGTGTGCGTCGCCGGTCCGTCTGGATACCTGACCCTCCTCCCGTTCCCGCGCGGGTAGACCGTCCATTGCGGACGGCCGGTAGGCGCGCGCGGACGCCGGGAGGAGGGTGCCCCGCCATCACTCTCTTCCCAGAAACAAGGGGTTGATCCACCATGGCCAAGAGCCAGTTCGTGCGGACCAAACCGCACCTCAACATCGGCACGATGGGGCACGTCGACCACGGCAAGACCACGCTGACGGCCGCCATCACCAAGGTCCTCGCCCAGCGGGACCCGTCCGTCAACCAGTTCGTGTCGTTCGACGGCATCGACCGGGCGCCGGAGGAGGTCGCGCGCGGCATCACCATCAACATCGCGCACGTCGAGTACGAGACGGCCACGCGGCACTACGCCCACGTGGACATGCCCGGCCACGCCGACTACGTGAAGAACATGATCACGGGTGCGGTGCAGGTCGACGCGGCCATCCTCGTCGTCTCGGCGCAGGACGGCGCGATGCCGCAGACCCGCGAGCACGTGCTGCTCGCCCGGCGGGTCGGCGTGCCGTACCTGGTGGTGGCGATGAACAAGGCCGACGCGGTCGAGGACGAGGAGCTGCTCGACCTCGTCGAGCTCGAGGTGCGCGAGCTGCTGTCCGAGTACGGGTTTCCCGGCGACGAGGTGCCGGTGGTGCGGGTCTCCGCCCTCCGCGCGCTGGAGGGTGACCCGCGCTGGACGCGGTCCATCGTGGACCTGCTCGACGCGGTCGACCGGTACGTCCCGGTGCCGCCCCGCGTGCTGGACGAGCCGTTCCTGATGCCCATCGAGAACGTGCTCACCATCTCCGGCCGCGGCACGGTCGTCACCGGCGCGGTGGAGCGCGGCGCGCTGCGCCTCGGCGAGACGGTGGAGGTGGTCGGCTTCGTACCGACGACGTCCACTGTGGCCACCGGGCTGGAGACGTTCGGCAAGTCGCTGGACCGGGCCGAGGCGGGCGACAACGCGGCCGTACTGCTGCGTGGTGTGAAGCGCGACCAGGTGCGGCGCGGCCAGGTGGTCGCGGCGCCCGGGTCGATCCGCACGCATACGCGGTTCCGGGCGCGGCTGTACGCGATGACCACCGCCGAGGGTGGCCGGCACACGCCGTTCTTCGGCAACTACCGGCCGCAGTTCTACTTCCGGACCACGGACGTGCCGGGCTCGGTCGACCTGGGCGAGATCACGATGGTCATGCCCGGCGACACCGTCGACCTGACGGTGCGGCTCGGCTCGCCGGTCGCGATGGAGGTCGGGCTCGGCTTCGCGGTGCGCGAGGGCGGCCGGACCGTCGCGGCGGGCTCGGTGACGGAACTGCTCGACTGAACAGGGGAGCGCGGCCCCGCACGGGCCGCGCTCCCGCCTATATGAGCTGGGCCGGCTCGATGGCGATCTCGCGGGCGGCGGACAGCCGGATCCACTCGCTGAGCTGGCGGCGGCTCATCACCCGGTCGTGCACGGTCACCTGTACCGCGAGGCCGTCGATGATCGCCAGGATCCGCCAGGCGGCGCCGGCCGGGTCGTCACACTTGAACGCCCCTTCGTCGACGCCCGCGGTGATCACTTCGGTGAGTGCCTCTTTCCACCGCAGATCCAGCCGGCGGGAAACCTTTTCCAGCTCCGGTGTGCGCAGCGACTCCGACCAGCCGTCGATCCACATCGCCCACGACTTGGAACGGCCCTGCGGCGCGTACAGCCGGAGGATCTTTTTGAGCTTTTCCAGTGGCGTCGCGGTGGAGTGGACGACGGAGTGGAGGCGAGCCAGGTCCTGCTCCGCCGCGTACGCGAAAGCTTGAGCGAGTAGATTTTCTTTCGTGGCGAAATGGTAGAAGACCAACGCTTGGCTGACGCCTGCCGCTGCCGCCACGTCGGAGGTGCGGGTGTTTGCCAGGCCGCGCTCCACGATCACGTCGCAGGCGGTGCTGAGTAGTGAATCAAGGCGGACTTCTGCGGAACGTCTCGTCACAGCGCACACAGTAACTCATGAATGCCTGCCCAATTTCCGCAGCTATTACTCGGTGTCATTCCGGAATGAAATCGAATTCGCGATCGCCGTGCGCACCGGTCGGGGGATGAGACACCCGCCGATCATCCGAGCCGCGCAGATCAAGATCGGTGGTGGTCGTTACGCCCTGGCACTATCGGTTCGCCCGAGGTAGCTGTGCAGAGGATGTCGCTAAGGCCCGAATGGGCCGATCGTAGGCGTGGTCGCCCGCGGGGGGTGACTTGTTTGGCCGGAGACGGAGTGGACGGCTATGGGCGGCTTTGGGCGGAGGCCGGCTGGCGCCGACGCCGGCGTGCCCGCCCACCACGGCGGGCCGGGGCCGGCTGGCGCCGACGCCGGCGTGCCCGCCACCCACCACCCTCGCGCCGATGCCGGCGGGCCCGGGCCGCTGCGCTCGATCGGCGTGCGCATCCTGCTGCCCGTCGTCGTGGCGACGGTCGGTCTGGTCACGCTCGGCGTGTTGCAGACCCGCGACGCGCTCACCGAGTCCGGCCGCGCGGGCGACGCGCGGATCCTGGCCCGCACGGCGAACGCCGGCATCGCGGTCGCCCACCAGGCCGAGCTCGAGTACGCCGAGACCATCGCGCTGCGGCTGCGTGGCGGCGAGGCCGGCAAGCAGCTCCTGGAGGCGCAGCGCGCCCGCACCGACGCGGCCCGCGCGCGATACACGGCGGCGGCCCGCGACGCCCGCGAGGTCTCGCCCGCGCTGGCCGGCAAGCTCGACGCGGCCGACGCCGTGGTCGACGTCCTGACCAGCGTGCGGGCGATCGCGGTGAGCGCGCCGGACGGTTCACCCGAGGTGTTCGACGCCTACAACGCGGTGACCCACGCGATGATCGGCATCGCCGACGCGGTGCCCAGCCAGCTGACCGAGCAGCGGCTGCTGGAGAGCGCCCGCGCGGTCGTGCTCGTCACCGAGCTCGAACACCTCGCCGCCGAGCAGCTCGACCTGCTCCGCCGGGTCTTCACGCGGGAGCGGCTCCAGCCGGGCGAGCTGGTGCGGCTGGCCGCCTGGGAGGGCGCCGAGCACCAGCAGCTCGAGGTGATCGAGCGGCTGCCCGGCCAGACCCACGCGCGCTTCGAGGAGCTCGTCACCGGCGACGACGTGACCCGCGCCCGCGACATGCGCGACAAGGTGCTCGACACCGGCGGCGCGCCCGCCACGCTCCAGGTCGACCCCGACGTCTGGTGGGCGGCGCAGAGCGGCCTGCTGCGCCGGCTGCGGCTGATGCAGTCGGAGCTGTCCACGTCGATGGAGCGCGAGGCGTACGACATCCAGGTCGCCGCGCACACCCGCACGCTGATGACCGCCGCGCTCACCGGCCTGCTCGTGGGGCTGGCGCTGGCCGGCGCGGTGATCCAGGCCGTGCGCACGAGCCGGCGGCTGCGCCGGATGCGGGCCACCGCGCTCACCGTCGCGCACACGGAGCTGCCCGACGCCGTCGCCCAGGTCTCCGCCGCGCCCGACGAGCCCACCGTGCGCGGCACGCTGCGGGATTCCGGCACCCGCGTCGACGCCATGCTGCCGCCCGGTGCCGACGAGATCGGCGAGCTGGCCACCGCGTTCGCGACGGTGCACCGGCAGGCGCTGCGGCTCGCGGCCGAGCAGGCGCTCCAGCGGATGGAGACCACGGCGACCCTCACCGCGCTGTCCCGGCGCGGGCAGACGCTGGTGCAGCGGCAGCTGCACATGATCGGCGAGTTCGCCCGGCACGAGGCCGACCAGGCCGGCCGGGCCCGGCTCTTCGCCCTCGACCACCTGGCCGCCCGGATGCGGCGCAACGAGGAAAACCTGCTCGTGCTCGCCGACGGCGACCCGGGGCGGCGGTTCACCGAGCCGGTGGCGGTGCGCGACGTGATCCAGCTCGCCGCGGCGGAGATCGAGGAGCCGGGCCGGGTCGACGCCGTGGCCACCCCGCTGGTGGCGGTCGCCGCGCACGTCGTCGGCGACGTCGTACACCTGCTGGCCGAGCTGCTGGAAAACGCCGCCAGCTTCTCGCCGCCGACCACGACCGTCCGGGTGGCCGCCCGCCAGGCTGTCGACCACGTGGCGCTGACCATCTTCGACGAGGGCATCGGGCTCACCGCCGACCGGCTCACCGAGGCCAACGACCGCATCGCCCGCCCGTCCGCGCTCACCAGCACGCTGGTGGGCACGATGGGCCTGCTCGTGGTGGGGCGGCTGGCCGCGCGGCACGGCATCGAGGTGCGGCTCACGAGCGTGGCGGGCGGCGGCACCGCGGCCACCGTCACGCTGCCGGAGCGCGTCCTCGCGCCGCTCCCGCCGCCGGCCCGGTTCTACCGTGGACAGTTGCTGGGGCCGCCGCCCGGGCCCACCCCGTCGGCCGCGCCGCCGCGTACCGTCGTGCACCACCAGGAGCAGCCGGCGCCGCACGCGATGGTGCCCGCGTTCGTCGACGGGCTGACCGCGTCCGGCCTGCCAAAGCGGTCACCCGCATCCGGCTTGCCGCAGCGGTCACCCGCATCCGGCTTGCCGCAGCGGGCACCCGCCACCGCGCTGCCCTCCGGTCCGGTCGCCGGGCGCCCGAGCGCCGGCGGCACGCCCGATCCAGACGAGGTGCGCGCGCGACTGTCCAGTTTGGCCAGTGGCATCGCCGCGGGCCGCCGCACCGCGATACCACCACCCGCACTGCCAGCCAGCGCGCCGCCGACCCGGGAGGACACCCATGAACCACGCTACGGACTCCCTGCCGGCCCCCGTCGACTACGGTGACCTGGGCTGGCTGCTGACGTCGTTCGCGCGCAAGGTGCCGTCCGTCGTGTACGCGCTGGCGGTCTCCGTCGACGGCCTCGCGCTGGCCGCCTCCGAGCGGTTGGAGGCCAACCAGGCCGACCAGCTCGCCGCGATCACCAGCGGCCTGGCCAGCCTGTCGGCCGGCGCGGCGAAGTGCATGCAGACCGGGCAGATCCGCCAGTCGGTGCTCGACATGGACGGCGGCGTGCTGCTCATCATGTCGGTGGCCGACCGGGCATACCTGGCCGTGCTCGCCGAGTCCGGCGCCGACCTCGGCCAGGTGGGCTACGAGACGGCCGTGCTGGCCCGGCGCGTGGCCACCGCGCTCGACCCCGGCGCCCGCCCGTCGTGAAGCGGCGGCGCCTGCTCGCCCTGCCGGCCGCGGTGGCGCTCGCCGCCGGCTGCGCGCCCGACCCGCCCACCGGCCTGCGCGACCGCCATCTCGTGCTCGGCACCGGCAACGCGACCGGCGTCTTCTACCAGCTCGGTGGCGCCTACGCGGACGTGATCACCACCCACCTCGCCGGCTACGAGGCGATCGTCGCGCCCACCGCCGGCTCCGCCGACAACCTGCTCCGCATGGCACGCGGCGACGTCGACATCGCGCTGACCTTCGCCGACGTGGCCGCCGACGCGGTACGCGGCCGGGGCACGTTCGCCGACGGCCCGCGGCCGCTGCGCGCGCTCGCGGTGGCCTACCACGGCTACACCCACCTTGTCGTGCGCGCCGACGCGGGCATCAGGTCACCCGCCGACCTGCGCGGCAAGCGGGTCTCCACCGGCACGGTCAACTCCGGCACCGAGTTTCTCGCCTTGCGGCTGATCCGGGCCGCCGGCCTCGACCCCGACCGCGACATCAGGCGCTCCAGCCTTTCCCTCTCGGCCACCACACGAGGGCTGGCCGGCGGCACGCTCGACGCCACGTTCTGGTCCGGCGGCCTGCCCACCGTCGGCATCACGGAGCTGATGGGCGCGAAGGCGAAGATGCGCTTCCTGCCGCTCGACGGCCTGGTGCCCGAGCTCGACCGGCTCTACCCGGAGACCTACGGCACCGGCAAGATCCCCGCCTCCGCGTACGGGCTGCCCGGCGACATCCCCACCGTCACGGTCGGCAACCTCGTCGTGGTCGAGGCGGACATGCCCGAGCAGCTCGCCCACGACCTGACCGCGCTGATCTTCACGTACCGCCAGGAGCTGGTCGACGGCCACCCCGAGTGGGGCTCGGCCGACCGGCAGGCGGCGGCGCGCACCGGTGTGGTGCCGCTGCATCCCGGCGCCCAGCGCTTCTACGACAAGGGCTGAGCTTGCGTTCGAGCGTCCTCGAAGTCGTAGCGTCCGGAGCATGACGACGAGGACCGCACAACACAAGATCGGCTCCGGTTTCGGATACCGGAGCACCGCCACCGAGGTACTGCGCGGCATCGACCTGTCCGGCAAGCTCGCGATCGTCACCGGCGGCTACTCCGGCCTGGGCCTGGAGACCACCCGCGCGCTCGCCGGCGCCGGCGCGCACGTGGTCGTGCCCGCCCGCCGCCCGGCCGTGGCCACGGAGGCGCTGTCCGGCATCGCCGGCGTCGAGGTCGACGAGCTCGACCTCGGCGACCTGGAGAGCGTCCGCGCCTTCGCCGAGCGCTTCCTAGCCTCCGCGCGCACCGTCCATTTCGTCATCGACAACGCGGCCATCATGGCCTGCCCCGAAACCCGTGTGGGGCCCGGCTGGGAGGCGCAGTTCGCGACCAACCACATCGGACACTTCGCGCTCGTCAACCGCCTGTGGCCCGCGATCGCCCGAGACGGCGGCGCCCGCGTGGTATCCGTCTCGTCCGGCGGGCACCGCCGCTCACCGATCCGCTGGGACGACATCCACTTCACGTCCGGCTACGACAAGTGGACCGCCTACGGCCAGGCCAAGACCGCCAACGTCCTCTTCGCTGTACACCTGGACACGCTCGGCCAGGACGCCGGAGTGCGCGCGTTCGCGGTGCACCCCGGCAGCATCCTCACCCCGCTACAGCGCCACCTGCCACGGTCGGAGATGGTCGCCGCCGGCTGGATCGACGAGCAGGGCAACGCGCTCGACCCGTCGTTCAAGACCCCGGAGCAGGGCGCCGCCACCCAGGTGTGGGCCGCCACCTCGCCACGCCTGGCCGGCATGGGCGGCGTCTACTGCGAAGACTGCGACATCGCCGACCTGGTGCCAGAAGGCGCCCCGGGCGCCGGCGTGCGCCCCTACGCCGTCGACCCCGAGCAGGCCGCACGCCTCTGGGCCTACTCAGCCGACCTCACGGGCGTCTCACTGTCCAGTTAGGCCGGTCACCCTCGGCGGACCGCCGGCCACTCTCCCACTGTTTAGGGTGTGGTTCAGCATGTGGGCGGCGTCATGATCGTTAGCCCGGAACCTGTGTGACACGCCGGCGAGAATGCGGTTTGCGGGCTAACGATCATCGAAGCGCGGTGGACACCGGGCATGCGGAGGACGCTGCGTTAGGGCGTTGGCTGTCCGCGGAGAATCCTTTTGGGCTTGTCCCGCGGGCCCGGCAGTGGACGGCCGGGGGTTTCGGCTCGGTCCGCGAGCCGCCGGCCGGGAGCGGTGCCCGCGGGAGCATGCGGTCCGCAGCTGGCGCGGAGGTGGGCAAATCGGGTCTGGAAGTAACGGCACGACGCGCGGCGACCTGCTAGCGCACCCGGCGGCGGGCGCGGCTGGCGAGTTGGCGGGTGGCCTCCGGTGTGCGCTCGACCAGCGACGACCTCAAGGCCCGCGAGCTTGTGCGGGCCGCGTCGGGCGCCGGCGTCCGCCATCTCGTGTACATCTCCGTCGTCGGCGCCGACCGCGTGCCGGTGACGAGCCGGGCCGACCGCACGATGTTCGGCTACTACGCGGCCAAGCTCGGCGGCGAGCGCGTGGTCGCCGAGTCGGGCATCCCGTGGACCACGCTGCGGGCCACCCAGTTTCACGACCTGATGCTGCGCACCGCGGCCCAGATGGCGAAGCTGCCGGTGCTGCCCGTCCCGTCGGGCATGCGGGTGCAGCCCGTCGACTCCGCCGCGGGTCGCGGCCCGGATGGTCGAGCTCGCGCTCGGCGCGCCGGCCGGTCTCGTGCCGGACCTCGGTGGCCCGCGGGTGTACGGCATGGACGAGCTGATCCGCGACTACCTGCGCGCCGCCGGTAAGCGCCGCCCGCTGCTGCCGATGCGCATGCCGGGCCGGGCGGCCGCGGCGATGCGCGCCGGCGCCAACCTGCTCACCACGGGTGCGACCGCGGGCCGTACGTGGGAGGAGTTCCTGGCCGAGTGGCGCAATCATGGGCAGGGTGTACGGGCGTGACATCATCGCGACGCGTCACTGGCCGGTCGACCTCGCGGTGAGCCGCACCGGCGAGCGGCTCTACCTGGTCAACTTCCACCCACCCCGCCTGTGGTGGCTCCCGCACCGCGGCTCCATCTCGCTCGTCGACACGGAGACCGGCCGGGAGAGGCGCCTGCGCCGGCACTCCGTCGGTGTGGTGGCGCTGCACCCGGAGGGCACGCACCTCTACGTCGCAGCCGAGTCGAGCGGCCGGGTGTCCGTCATCGACCTCGCCAGGCGGCGGCGGGTGGCCCGGATCCGGGTCGGCGTGCGGCCCCGCGCCGTGCTGGCCGACCCCGGCGGCGACCGGGTCTACGTCGCGAACGGCGGTGACGGCACCGTCTCGGTCATCGCGATGTGGGCCCGCACCGTCGTCGCGACCATCCACAGTGGAAGGTGGCCGTCCGCGCTGGCGTTGGGCGGTGACTGGCTCTACGTGGCCAACCAGGGCGACGGGTCGGTCACCACTGTGGACATCGAGTGCCTCACCGGCCGGGGCGCCGTGCCGGTCGGTGGCACCCCGGAGGCGCTGTGCGTGAGCCCGTCCGGCGACCGGCTCTACGTCGCCACCTCGCGGCCGGCGGCCATCCAGGTGCTCCGCACCGACCCGCTTGAGCCGATCGGCACGATCCCGATCACCACCCGCTATCCGCAGCCGCCCATCCTCTCCACCGACCCGCCGCTCGAGCCCGAACCGAGCGCGGTCGCGGTCAGTCGCGACGGCGCGCGCCTTGTCGTGGGCCTGGCCGTGCCGGGCACCGTCCAGGTGGTCGACCTGGCCGGTGAGCGGATCGTCGACGAGTACGAGCTGGGCCTGGGCCTCTTCGAAGGCCCGTCCCGGATCGTCGCCGACCCGCGCACGGACAGGTTCTACATCGTCTGCGTGGGCCCGGACCTAACCGTGCTGGGTTGACGAGCGGCGATCCGATCCACATACTACTTACCCAGTAACTACTTACTCGGTAAGGTGCGTGGCGATGAGCGTGAAGTTCGGCCTGCTGGCGCTGTTCGCCGACGGCCCCAAGTACGGCTACCAGCTGCGCACCGAGTTCGAGGCGCGCACCGGCGGCACCTGGCCGGTCAACGTCGGGCAGGTGTACACGACGCTGGAGCGCCTGGAGCGCGACGGCCTCGTCGCCGCCGAGGGCACCAACGACGAGGGCCGCGCGGTCTACGCGATCACCGACGCGGGGCGGGCCGCGCTGGACCGGTGGTTCAGCACGCCGGTGGCCGACTCCGACCGCCCGCGCAACGAGCTGGCCATCAAGCTGCTGATGGCGGCGACCACGCCCGGCGTGGACGTGACCGCGGTCGTGCAGCGCCAGCGCACCGAGTCGCTGCGCCTGATGCGCGACTACAACACGCTGCGCCGCGCGGCCGACGAGGTCGACGACGTGGCCGGCGTGCTGCTGCTGGACAGCCTCGTCTTCGCGCTGGAGGGCGAGGTGCGCTGGCTCGACCACGTCGAGTCGACCGTGCTGCGGCGGGGCGGCCGCCTGCCGGCGCCCAAACGGCCGCGCCGCGCGGCTCGTACGACGGAAAGGAACGCACGATGACCGTGCTGAGCCTCGAGAGGGTGTGCCGGGACTACCGGTCCGGCGCCACGACCGTGCGGGCGCTCGACAGCCTCGACCTGGAGGTGGCGGCGGGCGAGCTCGTCGCGGTGATGGGCCCCTCGGGGTCGGGCAAGTCGACGCTGCTGGCGCTCGCCGGCGGGCTGGACACCCCGACCGCCGGGCGGGTACGCGTGGAGGGCACCGCCCTCGACGGGCTCGGCGCGGCGGCGCTCGCCCGCCTGCGCCGCGACCGGATCGGCTACGTCTTCCAGGACTTCAACCTCGTCTCCGGTCTCACCGCGGCGGAAAACGTGGCGCTGCCGCGGGAGCTGGCCGGCGCCTCCGCGCGCAAGGCCCGGACCGAGGCGCTCGCCGCGCTCGACGAGGTCGGGCTGGCGCCCGAGGCGGACCGGTTTCCGGACCAGCTCTCCGGTGGCCAGCAGCAGCGGGTCGCCGTGGCCAGGGCACTGATCGGCCGGCGGCGGCTGCTGCTCGCCGACGAGCCGACCGGCGCGCTCGACTCCGCCACCGGGCAGGCGGTGCTCGACCTGATCCGGGCGCGGGTCGACCGCGGCGCCGCCGGCGTGCTGGTCACCCACGAGGCACGGTTCGCGAGCTGGGCCGACCGGATCGTGTTCCTGCGCGACGGCCGGATGGTCGACAGCACCGGCGGGCGTGACCGGGCCGAGGAGCTGCTGACCTCATGAGCGAGCGGATCATCGGGCACGCCGCGAAGCGAGGACGGCTATGAGCGTTGGCGAGGGACTGGGATCCTGGCGGGTGGCGATCCGGGTGGCGCGGCGGGCCGCGGCCCGGAGCAAGGCGCGCACGCTGCTGATCGTGCTGATGCTGGCGCTGCCGGTGTTCGCGGGCACGGTGCTGTTGCTGTCGTACACGAGCACGTACACCTCCGCGGACGCCGAGGCCAGCTGGCGCCTCGGCACGGCCGACTGGTTGATCGACGGCGACGGCACGGAGGGCGCGCTCGCGACACTCCCGCCGGGCAGCCGCACCGCCTGGGTCACGGAGAGCCGCACCGTCGTGCGCGCGGCGGGGTTCTACAGCCTGCGCGACTACGTCGCGGCCAATGTGGACGACGAGCTGACCGCCGGCATGTTCTTCGTCCGGGCCGGCCGCGCGCCGCACGGACCGGGCGAGGCCGCGGTCTCCGCCGCGCTCGCGAAGGCCACCGGCGTCGGGGTCGGCGACAAGCTCGCCGTCGGCGCCCCGCCGCGCGAACGGTCCATTGTGGGCATCATCGACGCCGCCCGCGAGCTGAGCATCCCGCTCGTCGTCACCGACGCCGACCAGCCGCTCTCCGCCGCGGGCCGAAAGGCCCTGGTGAAGCTGCCGCCGGGCGGCACGGGCTGGACGCCGTACGAGGGCGCCAAGAAGTGCGAGACGACGCCGGACGGGGCGCAGGTGTGCGGCTCCTCGATCAGCACCACGTACCGCGGCGACGTGGGCCCGAGCGCCGCGGAGATGGCGGTCCGGGTGGCGGCCTTCACGCTCGTGGTCGGTTTCGCCGCCCTCCAGGTGGCGTTGCTGGCCGGCGCCGCGTTCGCGATCGGGGCCCGGCGGCAGCGGCGCGAGCTGGCGATGGTGGCCGCGGTCGGTGCCAGCCGGCCGCAGATCGCGCGGATGGTGCTCGCCAACGGCGTCGTGCTCGGCGCGCTCGCCGGCGGCTGCGGCGTGCTGCTGGGCGTGCTCACGTACCAGCTCAACAAGGACACCGTCGAGCGCGTCGCCAACCACCCGCTCCGCGAGGGCGCGGCACCGCTGGGCTGGCTCGCCGCCATCGCGCTCTTCGCGGTCGCGGTGGGCCTGCTCGCCGCGCTCGGGCCGGCGCGCGGTGCCGCCCGGCAGAGCCTGCGCGCCGCGCTGTCCGGGCGCGAGCCGGCTACCAAGGCCAGCAACCTGCGCTGGCTGGTGGGCGGGCTGCTCATGGCCGCGGGCGGTGCGGCCGCCGCGGTGGTCGCCGCCGGACCGACCGGCAGCGTGATCACCGTGACGGCCGGCGCGATGGCGATCCTGCTCGGTGTCGCGGCGGCCACGCCCGTCGTGGTCGCCGTCGCCGGCCGGCTCGGCCGCCGCCTCCCGCTGGCGTTGCGCCTCGCGGTACGGCACGCCGCCCGCCACCGCCTGCGTACCGCCGCCTCGGCCGCGGCGGTCTGCACGGCCGTCGCCGGGAGCATGGCCCTGATGCTCTACAACGCCGCAGACGACGTGGAAAGCCTTGTGCTCCAGCCCGAGGCGCGAGCCGGCCTGGTGGTGGTGCCCGAGGTCGCGGCGGGCCACCTGACGCCCGACCGGCGGCGGGAGCTGGCCGAGGCGCTGCCCGTGCGCGAGATCGTGCCGCTCACCCTCGCGGAAGGGCAGGCGTGGCAGGAGTCCGAGGGTCCGCTCTACGGCGACTCGGGCCTCCCCGCGTACGTGTCGGGGCAGGTGGCCATCGGTGGGGCGGAGGTGATCCGCGCGGTGACGGGGGCGGACGCACCCCCGGCCGCCCTGGCCGCCCTGCGCGACGGCCGCGCGGTGGTGTTCTACCCGTGGGTCCCGATCGATGGTCAGCTGGTCGTCGGCGAAGCGGGCCACCGGGTGCCGGCCGTGGTCGTGCCGGTATCGGACGCCTTCAGCGAGCTGCCCGCCGCCGTGGTCGCCGAGTCGACCGCCAAGCGGCTCGGCCTCGCCACCCGGCCCGCGGGTGCGCTCGTCGACACCACCCGCCCGCCGACGGCGGCCGAGCTCGCCGCCGGAAACTCGGTGATCCTCGCCGCGCAGGTCGAGGCGACGCCGGCGGTCACCGATCCGGCGCAGGCCGAAGCCGGCGGGCGGAAGCGTTACGGGCGCGACTACGGCGCGATGTTCCTCGTGCTCGCCGCGGTCAGCGCCGTCGTCACGCTGGCCGCCAGCGCGGTCGCGGTCGGCCTGGCCACCGCCGAGATGCGCACTGATCTGTCCACATTGGCCGCTGTGGGCGCGGGCCCCCGGCTGCGCCGCCGGATCGCCGCCGCGCAGGCCGGACTCATCGTGGGCATCGGCGCGATCCTCGGTGTGGTCGGCGGGATCGCGCCCGCGGCGGGCATGGTCGCCTTCCGCTCCAACCTGGAGTGGCGCGTGCCGTGGCTGCCGCTCGCGATCACCGTGCTCGTCGCGCCGATCGTGGCGGTGCTGGCCACCGCGCTGCTCACCCGCCCGCGGCTCGTGCTCGTGCGCCGCTTGGGGTGATGCTCAGTCGAACGTGACGTCGATGATCTCGCTGTCGGTGTGCGGTGCTTCGAGCCGGCCGTCGCGGAGCTGCTCCAGCTTCTGGACGAGCTTTTCGATGGCCTCCGCGCGGTCGCCGATCACTTTGATGGGCGTGACGCCGGGTGCGATGAGCTCCGGGCGCGCCTCGCCGAAGACGACCGGGAAGATGTGCGGTGACTTGGGGAAGTACGACTTGCGGGCGTTGACCTCTTTGACGACCCAGTTGTCGGTCAGGTCGCGGATCTGGACGTTCGAGGAGATCATCGGGACGAGCGCGAGGGAGTGCTTGAGACCGTCGTCGACCTCTTGGAGGAAGCCGGCGCCTTCGGCCGGCTCGTTCATGTACACCCGCAGGCCGCGGGCCCGCAGCTCGCGGGCCCAGTGCTGGGCCTCGTCGGCGTCGTGGTGGGTGTAGGAGATGAAGGCGTCGTAGACGAAGCAGGACCAGGGCACGGACTTGAGCACGGCTTTGCGGAACGCCTCGCGCCGGGTCCACTCCAGGCCCATGATGCCGTTGGACTCGATCCGGAACACCTTGACCTTGTTGCTGCGCGGCTCGAAGCGCTGCTTGGGCAGGACGAGGAAGCCCGGCACGTCCGCCCAGAGGATCGGAAAGTCTTCATGGGAGAGCGTGCTGCCGGGGCCGACCAGGCTGTTGAGCTCGCCGGCGGCGAGCAGGTAGATGCCGTGCCGCCCGCGGTCCAGGTCGGCCGCCTCGGCGATGCCCTCGAAGGTGATCTGGCGGCGCAGCTCGTCGGGTACGGTGATCAGCTCGGTGTGGCCGCTCAGCCCGGCCAGCGGGTCGGCCGTGGAGTCGCGCGGCACCGCGAGGGGGCCGGAGCCGTCGGCGCCGACCAGGAAGTCGACCTCCTGGCTGATGTACTCCAGAACCCGGCGGCTGATGAAACTCTTGATCATCGCGAGCGCGTGGATGGCGTCCCGGTCGCCCTGCTTCGCCCGCGCCTCGAGGTGGCCCTCGATGTCGCTGAGGTGGAAGGAGAGCAGCACCACGGGTGTCATCGCCACGAGATCGGCGGTGCGCCGCCGGCCGAGCGCGAACGCCAGCTCACCGACGACGTCGCCCTCCTGGTGGGAGAAGTACGGCTCGGTGGGGCGGTTGTCGTCGCGGCCGGGTGTCTTGTAGACGCCGACCCGCCCGCGCAGGATGACGAACATCGTGTCGCCCTCGTCGCCGAGCTTGCAGATCACCTCGTTGTACTGCCGCTCGACGAGCTGGGCCGACTTGGCCACCTCGCGGAGCATCGTCGGCTGGAGGTACTCGAAGAACGGATTGGCCTCCTGCTCGCCGCCGGGATTGGTGTAGACGAGATCGAGCCGCTTGAGCCGGGTGAGCGCGTCCAGCGCCTTCCCGTCCGTCTTGTTCACCTGGAGGATCCGCTTGGCGTAGTACATCAGCTCCCAGCCGCGGCTCTCCGCCAAGCGGGCCCGGTCGTCCCGCGCCGGGCCGTACCACTTGGAGTCGAAGTCGCCCAGCGACATCCGCCAGAGCTGCTGGTCGGTCGCGCTCTTGTCGCGCAGCGACCGGGGCTCGTGAAACTCCACACCGGGCCATGGCCCGTGCTGCTCGAGCCGGCAGCGGAACGCGTCCGACACGATCACCCCGTCGGGACCGCCGCGGGTGAGCAGCCAGCCGGCCACGTTGATGCCGTTGCCGACCACCTGCACCCGGCCGTCGGCGCCGCGCACCTGGCTGACCTGGCCGGCGTGAGCGGTTACCCGTAGGCCGACGTCGTCTTTCGCCGACCATTCCAGAAATCGATGGATCAGGTCGAGCGCGGCCTGCGCCGCACTCGCGTCATCACCATCGGGAAAGATCACATGGCCACCGTCGCCACCCGATGCCCAAATCGCCGGTACCGGCTTTTCGATCGTTTCGGCGACCACCGAGTTTATGCCGGTAACCCGGCTGAGCTGCACCTCGTGCTCCTGCTCGGAGGAGTGGCCGACGATGTCGCAGGAGACCACGAGAACGTCGCGCAGGTCCTGCGTGGGCGCATCGGGCACAACTGCTCCCTTCTCCACGGGTGGGAGGCAGCCCAAAACCAGGCTGCTCTCAGAACCGAATGCCTTTGGGACACGGGCACCTGGCGTCCGGCTCATAGATCAAGAAATGCGAGCCGCCCCGTCGACGTATGGCGCCGTCAAGTCACGCCCGGAGGGTGGGCGCCACTCAACGTTCCCCAATGTAAAACCCCGGTGCCAGGTGGAAGGGGCTTTTACACCGGCACGCATCGAGCGGTCTCCGGGGCGCGGCGGAGGCCGCGGATGCCGGGCACGGCGAGCAGCACGAGGCAGCCGGCGAGGCCGACCGCCGCGCCCACCCCGAGCACGGTCTCCGCGCCGAGCAGGGCGGCGGCCGGGCCGGCGAGCGCCTGTCCGATCGGGACGGTGCCGACCGAGCCGGCCACCTCGTAGGCGCTCACCCGGTTGAGCGCCGCCGGTGGCACCTGGGTCTGGATGCTTGTCGCCCACATCACCGACCAGAAGGCCCACGCGGCGCCGCCCACCGCGTGCCCGCCGAGCAGGAGCGACAGCGGCGCGTGGGCGGCGTAGCTGAGCGGGATCATCGCGAACCCGAACAGCGCCACGGCACCGGCGGCCAGCGGGCGCGCGGGCCGGTACCGCATCGCGACGAGGCCGCCGACGATCGTGCCGGCGCCCATCGCGGACATCGTGAAGCCGTACGCCTGCTGGTCCAGCCGCTCGGTGACGAGGCCGGAGCCGAGCGGGTAGATCGGGCCGAAGAGCAGCACGCCGTACACGGCCCAGATCAGGATCACCGACCACATCCAGGTACGGGACCGGAACTCGTGCCAGCCCTCGCGCAGGTCGCGGATCATCGAGGCGCCCCGGGCGACCAGCGGCACCGGGTCGAGGCGGAGCGCGAGCAGGCAGGCGGCGCTGACCGCGAACGTGCCGGCGTTGAGCGCGTACGCCATCCCGGCGCCGAACGCGGCGGTCAGCGTCGCCGCCAGGGCCGGCCCGACGAGCTGGGCGCCGGCGTCGGCGACGCGGAGGGTGGCGTTCGCCCGCTGGACGTCGGTGGCGACGCGCGGCACCAGGCTGGCCACGCCGGGCTGGAACATCGCGGCCGCGGAGCCGGCCAGGGCGGACATCACGAGCAGCAGCCAGAGCGAGGGCCGCCCGGTCAGCAGCGCGACCGCGACCACCGACTGGGTGCCGACCCGGACCAGGTCCGCGCCGATCATCATGCGGCGCGCGGTGAACCGGTCGGCGAACACGCCGCCGAAGAGCAGCAGCGCGGCGAACGGCGCCATCCAGGCGGCGAGCACCAGGCCCACGCCGGAGTCTCCGTAGCCGGCGCCGCGTACCGCCAGGGCCACCGCGACCGGCAGCGTGGCGTCACCGAGCAGCGCGACCGAGCGGGCCACGAAGTACAAGCCGAAGTCGCGCGTCCACAGGGTCGACATGCCCGTCCCTCCGTATCGGGTGCCCGGCCGAGCATTCCTTACTGGAAGGCTTCTTGCCAGTTGATTTGGATCACCCGGCGGCCCGTAACCTGGTCCTGTGTTCTGGCCGGACGGGCAGGCGCTGCCGAGGTTCGCCAGCCCCGCTGCCCTGGACGTGCTCGACCTCAGGGATGCGCCGGCGGCGGACGTGCTGCTCGCCACGACGGCACAGGGCGTGGTCAACCGCGACCTTCCCCAGATCTGGCTGGTGCGCGAGGCCGACGAGGGCAGCCACACCTGGCTCGACACCCTCGCCCTCCCGGCCACCCCGGTCGCGGGCGTGGACGACCTCGTGGCGCGGCACCGGCGGCAGATCCGCGGCGCGGTCCTCGCCGACCCCGCGGTGCCCGCGACGGTCAACGTGGCCACCACCCTGGCCGGCCTGGAGGACGCCGTCGTGGCCGGCCCCGACGCGGCCGACCGGCTCGGCCTGCCCATCCTGGCCGACCTCCGCGGGCGGTTCGACGAAGACCGGCAGGCGTACCGGTGGGCGGTCGACCGGCTGTGGCCGCGCACCACGCACCGGATGCTCGTGGGACTGAGCCCGGACGTTCCCGGCTTCCTGCGGGACTACGCCGTCGCCAACCGGGCGTTCGTGATCTGGACCCACGCGCGCGACCGCACGCTCCTCAAAGGACTTCTGGCCGACATGCCGCCGAACTCGCCCTACGTGGGCTGGTGGCCGAGCGGCGTGTCCGGCGAGAGCCGCGGCACCGAGCTCGCCTCCCGGCACGCCGTATACGTGGTGCCCGCCGACTTCGCGCACAACCTCACCGTCTTCGGCGGCGTGCGGTCTGCGCTGGCGGCGCCGCCGTCACCCGAGGTGCCACCGCTGGAAGACCGCGTGTACGTCACGTTCACGATGACCGACGGCGACAATCTCCAGTACTGCCAGCACGCGATGCGCCGGCTCTGGGACACGCCCGAGCGCGGGCGGGTGCCGCTCAACTGGACGGTCAGCCCGCTGCTCCGCGACGCCGCCCCCGCGATCCTGGCCTACTACCAGCGCACCGCCACCCCGAACGACCTGCTGGTGGCGGGGCCGTCCGGCGCCGGGTACGCGTATCCAGGCGTGTGGCCGGCCCGCCACCTGCCCGCCTTCACCCGGCAGACCGCCGAGTACTCGCTCGACCCCGGCCCACCGGTGGTCAACGTGCTCAACCGCGCGCGCCGCATCGACCGCGACATGTCACGGCGCCGGTTGGCCGCCTACGCGCGGGATGTGGCGCCGCTCGGCATCCTCCAGCACTGGACCTTCCGCCACCGCGTGAAGACGGTGTCGGGTCTCCCCGTCGCGACCGGCCGTCTCGTGTCCACTGTGGAGGAGTGCCGCCGGGTGCTCGCCCGCGCGGCCGGACCAGGCCCGCGCTTCGTGTCGATCGGCGTGCTCGCCTGGTCGATGACCCCGTCCGACGCCGCCACGCTGGCGTCCGAACTGGACGATCGGTACCGCGTGGTCCGCGCCGACCATTTCTTCCACCTCATCCGCCGGCGCGGAGCACCTCGCTGAGCCGCCGGCGGCGGCGTACGGCGGACTCGACCGGCACCACGACGGCGACCGCGGCAAGAAACGCGACAGCGACCAGGCTGACGCCCCACCACGGCACCGCCACCCCCGGGTCGTCGCCCGTGCCGGTGACCAGCCGCAGCGCCAGCGGCCCGAACGTCAGGTGGGCGAGCAGGATCCCGATCAGCGGCCCGCCGACCGCCGCGACCGCCACCGGTGGCAGCAGCTCTCCGGCGGCGACCCAGCGGGCCTCGCGTACCCGCAGGCCGAGCGTCCGCAGCCGGCTGAGGGTCTGCCACCGGTCGGGTGCGCCCGCGGCCGCGCCCAGCGCGAGCCCGAGCAGGCCCAAAGCCACCAGTGCCGCGGCCGAGATCTCGGCCAGCCGCAGGAGGCCGGCGGTGAGCGGCGCGGTGCGGCGTTCACGCAGCACGTCCGCGCGGAGCACGGCGGCATGCCCGGCCAGCGCCTGAGCCGTCCCGGGGCCGGTGACCCACACGGTGTTCGGCACCGCGGGCGCGCCGGCGGCGGTGAGGGCGGCGGCGTCCACGATGACGACGTCGGCGGCCGCACCGACGGCGGGTGCCGTGCCCACCGCCTTGAGCGTGATGGCCGGTGCGTCGTCCCTGGGCAGCCGCATCCGCATCCCGGTTCGCAGGCTGCCGTCGCCGGAACGCACCAGCGCGGGCACGTCGCCCTGAGCCGGCGGCGCTAGCTGGGCGAGGTCCGGGGCGTCCGGCAGTGGGGTGGTGGCCAGCAGCCGCTGGAACGCGGCGGCGTCCACGATCACCAGGCGTGGGGTCACGAGCGTCGCGTCGGTGGTGACCCGGGCGCCGTCGATGACCTGTGCCGCGACGGCCTGCCGGACGCCCGGCGCGGCGGCGACGCTTCGGGTCAGCGCGGCCACGTCGATTCCCGCGGCGGGGTTGACGTCCAGGCGGGCATCGGCGCCGACGGTGCGCCAGGCCCCGTCCGCCAGGCCCCGTTCGGCGGTGGCGTCGAGCGTGAGCGCGAAGGAGGCCAGCGCGGCGGCGGCGACCATCACCAGCAACGGCAGCGCGCGCGTTGACGTCGCGGCGGCGCGGGCGGTGCCGAAGACGGCCAGCGGGCGCCGCGAGCGCAGGGCCCGGCGCAGCGCGAGGCGCGTGCCGGCCGGCAGCAGCCACAGCAGGGCGAGCGTGCCGGAGATGGCGGCGAGGGCGGGTGCGCTCGACGGGAGCGCCGCACCGCCGCCGTCGCCACTCGGCGGAACGATCCCGCGCTGGTGCAGCGCGACAAGCGCGGCGACCGCGGCGATCACGACCGCGGCCTCCAGCGCGGCGCGGCGCAGCTGCCTGGTTTGCCGGATCCAGCGGCGCGCGGCCCGGTTGGCCGGAGCGCGCCGGTCGCGGGTGGACCGGGCGGCGTAGAGCGTGCCGAACCCCGGACCCGCCGCGGCCGCGGCGAGGGCCACCGGAACCGCCCACCACCAGGAGATGCCGGGCGTGACGGCGCGGGCCAGCGCGAGCCCGGCCGCGGCTGCCACCAGCGCGACGGCGGCGGACTCGATCAGCAGCTCGGCGCCGAGGTCGGCGAGGCCGACGCCGCGTTGCCGGGCGGCGGCCAGTGCCGGCAGGCGGCGGCGCATCAGCAGGTCCGCGGCGAGCAGCAGCACCAGTACCGCGCCGGCCAGGACACCGGTGAGCAGGACAGACGCCTGCGCGGACGCGGCGTCGACCCGGGTCCGCACCTCGCGTAGCACGAAGTCGAGCTGTGACTCCCACTTCAGGGACGTGTCGCCGACGTTCGAGGCGCCGGACGTGGCCTTGAGGGTGGCCAGCGCCGCGGTGATCGCCTGGGCGGAGTCCGAGTCGAGCGCGTCCGGGTCGGGGGAGAACCGGACGGTGCGGTCGAGCTCTTCCCGGTCGAACGCGAGCCGGGCGTCGGGCAGTGACTCGGGGGAGAGCAGGCCGCCGAGCCGGGTGGTGCCCACCCCGTCCGCGCCGGCCACCGGCCGCAGCAGCCAGGGCGCCAGCCGCCAGGTGGGGTCGGCGCTGTCCGTCGCCCGGAAGATGCCGCTCACCCGGACGTCCTTGACCCGCCGGTACTGGTCCACGAGCGGGATGCGGTCGCCGGGCCGCAGGCCGAGCGCTTCTGCGTCTACTTCGGACAGACCGACCTGTACCTGCCACGGCGGCCCGTTGTAGGGGACCGTGACGGCCCCGTCCACGGTGGACTCCGGTGGGCCGCCGGCGACCCAGGTGACCCGCGACGGGTCGCTGTACGGGCCGTGCTCGTCGACCAGGTAGGTGAGCCGGAACGTGCGCGGCAGGCTGCCGTCTGTGATTTTGAGGGTGGGGCCGTTGACCGTGGCGACGGGCGGGCGCAGCACGGCGGCCAGGGCGGGGTCGAGGTCCAGCTTCGCCCGGTCGCGGAAGTTGTCCATGTCCTCGGCCAGGCGCGGTGCGCGGACCCGCCCGCCGGGCCCGTCGTCGTACTCCCATCGGGCGTGGGCCAGGACGTCGGCGTCCCGGCCGGCCGCGCGGACCGCGTCGCGTACCGCGTCGTCGGCCGCGGCGCGCAGCAGCGGTGGCGTCGCGCCGGCGAGCAGCGCGACGACCACGACGACGGCGGCGGCCAGCAGCAGCGGCCCGGTGTCGGCGCGGGCCCGGCCCCGGACGCTGGGCCAGTGAATGGCGGGCGTCCGCGGCCGGATCACGACGCCACCCGCAGGTGCGCGGCGTCGGCCCGGCGCGCCTGCGACACGACCACGGCGGTCGCCGCGAGCGCGCACCCGGCCAGCAGCACGGCGATCAGGGCGGCCTCCGCGGCCCACGGCCAGGTGGGCACGACGGCCGGCACCGGTACGGCTCCGGTGTCGGAGCGGACCATGAGCGGTGCGACGATGCGGGTAGCGAGCGCGCCGACCGCGGCGCCGGCCAGCGTCAGGGGCAGCAGCACGCCGGCGTGCTGGCCGAGCAGGACGGCGCGGATCTCTCGCCGGTACATGCCCAGGCCGCGCAGCCGCGCCACCTCCACGGCACGTACCCGCAGGTCGAACGTCAGGTGCAGGATCGCGCCGGCGAACAGCAGCAGAGCCGTCGCGGGCACGAGCAGCCGCAGTGCCGCCGGGAGCCCGGCGCGGGGCGGGCTGCCGATGAGCCGCGCGGTCTCGCCGGCCCGCGATGCGCCGCCACCGGCGCCGGCGACGGGGTTTCCGACCCACCAGGCGTCGACCGGGTACTCCAGGTCGCCGCTGACCACCAGCGCGCGGGAAAGCGTGTCCACGTCGGCCAGGATCGCGGCCGCGCCCGGGGCGGACGGGACCGTCGGCACCACCTCGGCCACCCTGATCGACACCGGCGTGGTGCCGATCGGGACGCTGAGTTCGGTTCCTTTGTGGACACCGAGGTCGCCGGCGAGGCGGCTGGAGACGGCGACCGGCACCGGCCCGGGATCGGCAAAGGCGGTCGCGACGAGCGTGCGGGCCGCGCCCTCCGGTCCCGCCGGCTGCACCGTCGCCGTCATCTTCAGCCGCGTGCCGGTGACCACGATCGCCGGATCGGTGAGCCGCGCGGGTGAGGGCGGTGGGGAGGTGGCCGTCCAGGGTGAGCCCGCCGCCCCCGGCACGGTGAGCGTGATCGCGATGTCACCGCTGGCCTCCGCGGGCGAGACCGGCAAGGCGACGCCGACCAGCCGCAGGCCGTCGACCGGTGCGCAGTCGGCCAGCCGGTGTGTGGTGCCGTCGAGGAGGATCGGCTCACCCTCGCAGGTGGTCCGCAGTCCCGTGGCGTCCTGCATCAGCAGCCGAGGGGTAACGACGATCCCGGCGCCGCCCGTCCCGGTGATCGTGAGCGCGTCGCCGGCCGGGACGGCGATGCCCTCGACGCGGGTGGGAGGCGCGAGCGCGGCACCGACGTCCGCCCAGGTCCGGTCGCCGTCCAGCCGTCCGCGCAGCAGCGATCCGGCCCGCGCCGCGTTGACGGCGACAAGTCGCGGCGGGTCGCCGGCGCTGCCGATCCACTGCCCGACGGCGATACCACGGTCGGTCGCCGGGCTGACCGTGCCACCGGTCGCCGCGATGACGGCCGCACCGTCGCCCGGGCCCGGCGCGGCGGCGAGGGTGAGCGCGAGGTCGGTGCCGACCGACAGGTCCGCCTGGTCGTGCTGCGAACGTTCCCACGTCGCGTCGAGCGCCACCCCGAACGTGCCGGCCGCGCAGGCGAGGCCGATCAGCAGGCCGGCGGCCATCGCGTGGTAACGGCGCGCGGCCTCGAACGCGGCCAGTGGAAACGCCAGCCCGCGGGCCCTGCGCGCCAGCCGGTCCAGGCCGTGCAGGGCGGGCGGCGCCACCCGCAGCGCCAGCGCGGCACCGGCGGTGAGCAGGAGCGCGGGCGCGACCACGCGGACGGCGTCGGCGCGCGTGCCGGAGCCGGTCGGCTGGCTGTTCAGCTGCCACCAACCCACGGCGGCGAACGCCACGAGCAGCAGGTCGGCACCGGATCGGGCGAGCAGCTCGCGCCGGCCGCGGCGCTCACCCGGCCCGGGGGAGCGCCGGATCGCGAGGACGACGAGCACCGCCGCGAGCGCCACCGCCCCGGCGGCGACCGCGAGCACCTGCGTGCCGTCGACGCCCGGTCCGGTGGTGAGCCCGGCGCCGGCCAGCGGCGACAGGTGGGTCAGACCGGCGTGCAGGGCCGACGACGCGGGTATCGCGATCGCCACGGCGAGCAGGGCGAGCGCGATGCCCTCGACGGTCGCGGCGGCGGCGAGCTGGCCGCCGCTGACGCCCAGCGCGGACAGTAGCGCGGTCTCCCCGGTACGCACGCCGGCGGTGAGCCGGCCGGCCAGCGCGAGGGCGGCCGCGGTCAGCACGCAGCCGAGCACCGCGATCGCGAGCACCGCGGCGGCGGTAACCCGCTGCTGGTCGCGAGCGTTTCGCAGGGTCAGCGGCAGCGCGGACTCGACGCGCTGGATCCGCACCCGGTCGCCGAGGGCGGCGTCCAGCCGCCGGTCCGCGCCGGACATGTTGGCGGCGACGGCGTCCAGGTCGCGGCGAGCGGCGTGGGACAGGTCCGGCCGCGCCGTGACCTCCAGCCGGCCGATGAGCGAGCCGCTGGCCCACAGGTCGGCGAGGTCGACGAGAAACGGCCCGTACGCGTGGACGGGCTGCGGGTTCTGGCCCTGGAAGGCGAAGTCGTAGCCGGCACCGACGAGCGGGTCCCGCTCCCAGCCGGTACCCGGCAATGGCCGGACGACGCCGACGACGGTGACGTCGAGCGCGGGGGCCGGGTCGACGGCCAGCTCCTCGCCGAGGTGGACGCGGCTGCCGGGGGTGAGCCTGAGCGTCCGCGCCGTGGACTCGAGGACGACAGTTTCCAGCGGCGCCATGCCGGGCCGCGGCCAGCGGCCGGCCACCAGCCGTGCGCGGGCCGGAAGGTCGTCCAGGCCCGAGAGGTACGTCTCGGCCATCTCGCCGCCCGAGGGCAGGGACCGCATCACCGACGACGCGCGCATCGCCGTCGTCGCAGGAAACGGCGCGAGCGCCGAGGTCAGCACGGCGCGCGTGTCGGCGGCAACGGAGGCCGCGTCGGAGGCGCGGACGGTGACCGTGAAAGCGGTGGCCTTGACCTCGTCGGGGGCCGCGCGGGCCGCCACGACCTCGAGGGCCCGCTCGCCGGTGCGGGTGACCAGCAGGGCACAGGTGCCGAGCAGCGTGGCGCCGATCGTGACGACCGCCAGGAGGGCGGCCAGCAGCGGCCATTGCGCGCGGGCGCGGCGGGCCAGCAGCCTCAGCACGAGCTGCCGCTCACGGCTCGACCTGGCCGTCGTGTATCCGCATCACCCGGTCGGCCAGCTCCATCATCACCGGGTCGTGTGTGGACACCAGCACCGTGACGCCCTCGGATTCCACCACCCCGCGTAGCAGCGCCATCACCGACAGGCCCGTCTCGGCGTCCAACTGCCCAGTGGGCTCGTCCGCGATCAGCAGCCGCGGCGAGGCGGCCAGCGCGCGGGCGATCGCCACCCGCTGCTGCTGTCCGCCGGACAGCTCGTCCGGCCGCTGCTCGGCGTGGTCGGCCAGGCCGACAAGCTCCAGCAACAGCGCCACCCGCCGCTCACGCTCTTGCGTCGGCACCCGGGCGAGGCGCAACGGGACGCCGACGTTCTCCGCCGCCGACATCACCGGGATCAGCCCGAAGGTCTGGAACACGTAGGAGACCTTCGCCCGCCGCAGCCGGGACAGGCCGTCCTCGTCGAGCGCGGTGACCTCGGTGCCGTCGACCACGACGCTTCCCGCGTCCGGGCGGTCGAGGCCGCCGATGACGTTCAACAGGGTGGTCTTGCCGGAGCCGGAGCGCCCGACGAGGGCGACCATCGTGCCGGCCGTGACGTCGAAGGAGACGTCCCGCAACGCGTGCACGGACGTCGGCCCCGAGCCGAAACGCCGGTGCACACCGCGCACCGCGACGAGCGCGTCCGTCACGCGTCGCCGCCGGTGTCCGGGCGGATCTCGACGCGGTCGGCCTCCAGCGCCAACCGCACCCGCCTGGTCAGCGCCAGCGCCTCGCGGTAGTCGCGCGGCACCTGCACCCGCCCGGCCCTGTCCATCACCGCGTACTCCTCCGCGATCACGTGCGTGCCGCCGTCCTCGCGCGTGGCGGTGCGGCGCAGCACCTCGCTGCTGGTGCGCCCGTCCCGGATCGCCACGGTGCGCTCGACCTGGCCGCTGACGGCGGGGTCGTGGGTCACGACGACGACCGTGACGGCGAACTGGCGGTTGACGGTGCGCAGCGCCTCGAAGACCTCGGCCGACGTGGCCGCGTCGAGCTCGCCGGTCGGCTCGTCCGCCAGTAGTACGCGGGGCCGGTTGGCGAGCGCCACCGCGATCGCGACGCGCATCTGCTCGCCGCCGGACAGCTGGGCGGGGCGCCGGTCGGCGCAGCTCGCGACGCCGAGCGCCGCCAGCAGCTCGCCGGCGCGCTCGCGGCGGTCGCGGGCCGGTACGCGGGCGGCCGTCATCGGCAGGTCGACCATCTGGCGCGCGGTCAGGTACGGCACGAGGTTGCTCGCCGTCTGCTGCCGTACGAAACCGACCGTGTGCCGCCGGTAGTGCACGCGATCGGCCCGCGACATCGCCAGCAGGTTCCACCGGTCGACGCGCGCCCGCCCGGCGGTGGGCGCGTCGATCCCGGCGAGGATGGAGAGCAACGTCGACTTGCCCGAACCGGACGCCCCGACGACGGCGATCATCTCGCCGCGGTCGACGACCAGGTCCAGCCCTTGCAGCGCCTGCACCTCGACCGATCCGGTCTGGTAGATGCGGACAAGGCTCTCGCAGGCGATCATCGAGTGCGATCCTCGCGGCCGGGGTCGGCGGCGTCAATACGGGACCTCACACCTTGCCCGGCTGCCTCGTCGGGAAGGGTATGAACACCGCTTCCTGGATCATCGCCGGTCTGCTCGCTGTCGCCTTCCTGGCCAGCGGCGCCGCCAAGCTGGTCCTGCCCAAGGAGAAGCTGGCCACACTCCCCGGCGGGGCGTGGACCGAGGACTTCAGCGCCGGCGCCATCAAAGCGATCGGAACCGTGGAGGTACTCGCCGCCGCCGGCCTGGTCCTGCCCGCCGCGCTCGACGTCGCGCCCGTCCTGATGCCGCTGGCCGCCCTGGGCGTGGTGCTGCTGATGGTCGGCGCGATGATCACCCACCTGCGCCGCCACGAGTCGAGGGTGATCGCGGCCAATCTCGCCTATCTCGCCCTGGCCGGCTTCGTCGCCTGCGCCCGTTTCCTGGGCTGAAAAGCCGGGGCGATGTCACGCGCGCGGGGGGTGCGTCGTCTCCCATTGCGTGGACGACATGTTCGAAGAGCACCAGCCGCATCTGATGCGGGTGGCCTACCACCTGATGGGTACGGTCAGCGAGGCCGAGGACGCGGTGCAGGAGGCGTACCTGCGCCTCGTCCGCACCGGCGCCGAGGTCGACGATCCGCGGTCCTGGCTGACCACCACCGTGACGAGGATCTGCCTGGACCAGCTCACCTCGGCCCGGGCCCGCCGGGAGCGGTACGTCGGGCCGTGGCTGCCGGAGCCTGTCGTGGCCCCGGCGCCGGCGCTCGGCCCGGAAGACCGGCTCACCCTCGACGACTCGGTCAGCCTCGCCATGCTCGTGGTGCTGGAGTCGCTCAGCCCGGCCGAGCGGATCGTCTTCGTCCTGCACGAGGCGTTCGGGTTCGCGCACGCCGAGATCGCGGGCATCGTTGGCCGGCAGGAGACGGCGTGCCGGCAGCTGCTGGCCCGCGCGCGGCGGCACGTAGACGAGCGCGCCCCGCGCTTCACCCCGGACCGCGACGAGCACCGCACCGCGGTCACCGCGTTCCTGCGCGCGGCCGCGGACGGCGATCTCGACGCGCTGGCCGGCGTGCTCGACCCGCGGGTGGTCCTGCGCTCCGACGGCGGCGGCCAGGTCACCTCGGCGCGCCGCCCGGTGAGCGGAGCCCGCGACGTCGCGAGGCTGCTGCTCGGCCTGGCCGCCCGCGACCGCACGGACTGGCGGATGACGCCGGTCAACGGCATGCCGGGCGCGGTGTTCAGCCGCGCCGGCCGGGTGGTCGGGGTGATGGCGTTCACCGTCTTCGCCGGCCGGATCACCGAGATCGACTTCGTGCTCAACCCGGAGAAGCTGCGCCACCTGGGGGCCGTCCGCCATGACTGACCTCGCGTTCACCCGTACCGGCCGGGGCGAGCCGCTGGTGCTCGTACACGGCATCGGCGGCTCGAAGGCCACCTGGCAGCCGGTCGTCGTCCACCTCGCCGAGCGGTTCGACGTCATCGCCGTCGACCTACCCGGGTTCGGCGACTCCCCGGAGCTGCCGGCCACCGTAGAGCCGACGCCGGCCGCGCTCGCCGCGGCGCTCCTGGAGTTTCTCGACCGGCTCGGCGTGGGGCCGTTTCACATCGCCGGCAACTCGCTCGGCGGCTGGGTGGTCCTGGAGCTGGCCCGGATCCGCGAGGTGCGCACCGTCACCCTGCTCTCCCCGGCCGGGCTGTGGCGCGGCGGCGCCCCGCTGTACTGCCGGATCAGCCTCGGCGCAAGCCGGTGGATGGCGCGCCGGGCCACCCGCCTGCTGCTGTGGGCGGTCGCGACCGCGGTCGGGCGGACGGTCACTCTCGCGCAGACCCACGGCCGGCCGTGGGCGATGAGCGCCGACTACGCCCGCACCTCGGTGCGCGCGCTGGCGAAGTGCACCGGCTTCGAGGCGACGATGCGCGCCACCAACACGCGGCGGTTCCTCGACGGCACCGGCATCGCCGCACCCATGACGCTCGCGTTCGGCAGCCGCGACATGATCCTGCTGCCGCGCCAGTCCCGGCACCTCGACCAGCTACCCGGCACCGTGCGGATCGACGCGCTGCCGCGCTGCGGCCACGTACCGATGGCCGATGACCCGCCGGTCGTCGCCGGCGTGATCACACGCGGCACCCAGGCGGGTTTCGAGGCGACGCGGTAACTTGTCCGGCGTCGAGCAGTCCCCTATGGAGCGGCTGAAGCTGGCTGTGCTCTCCGCGTGCAGCTCCGGCGCCATGGCCGCGCCCAGCACGCTGCGCGACCTGGGCCTGGGCGACGCCGCCGACCAGGTCGACCTGGCCGACGGGGCGGACCCGGGCGCTCCGGTGGGCCTGGCCCGGGGGATGGTCGAGGAGCTGGGCGTCGCGGTGCTCGCGATGCGCTATCCCATCGCCGACGGGTTCGCGGTGGGATCCGGTTCCCATGCGCGAGGCGATCCGCCGCGCGGCCGAAGGCGAACGCGGTGACGACCTCACCGCCGGCCTCGACGAAGCGAGTGCGGAGATCCTGCGCGCCTTCCTCGAAGCCCAGTCCGACGATCGCTAGCCGGCAGATTTCCACGTCCGCGTCACCTGCGGACCGTTTCTTGGGGTGCTTTCCCGCGGGCATCGCTCCCGGCCGGCGGCTCGGCCCCGCCTGGCCGGCCGCGGTCAGGGGCAGATCGGCGTGGATGACTGGTTCGCGGGGAGGTAGACGGAACGCTCGCGCGGGGTGAGGTCGCGGTTGGCCATCCGGCAAATCTTGTCGATGGCGGCGGCGACGGTGGGCATCCCGACCTCCCAGAGCTTCACCTCGCCCATCCAGCTGCCCGAGGCGAGAGTGCGCCCGTCGGGGCTGAACGACAGGGACAGCACATTGGCGAAATGGCCGACGAGGACGTCGCGGACCAGCCCGGTGGCCACATCCCACAGCCGGACGGTGCGGTCGTAACCGCCACTGGCCAAGGTGCGGCCGTCTGGGCTGAACGCGACCGTCATCACCTGCTGGGTGTGGTCGGTGAGAGTCAGGCGGGCCTGTCCACTTGCGACATCCCACATGCGCACGCCGTCCCAACTGCCGCTGGCGAGGGTCTTGCCGTCGGGGCTGAACGCCACCGCGTCGACGGCGCTAACGTGGCCGGTGAGCGTGCGGTACCGCCTGCTGGCCAGGTCCCACAGCCGGACCGTGCGATCGCCGCTGCCGGTGGCAAGGGTGCGGCCGTCCGGACTGAACGCCAGCGATATCACGCCGTCGGCGTGGCCAGGCAGCGTGGCACGCAGATGCCCGGTGGTGGCCTCCCACAGCCGGACGGTCTTGTCCGCGCCACCAGTCGCCACGGTGCGGCCGTCTCGACTGAAGGCCACCGACCACACCTCGTCGGTGTGGCCGCGGAGGGCGGCGCGTGTGCGCCTACTCGGCAGGTCCCACAACCGCCCGGTGCCGTCGAGGCTCACCGTGGCCAGCGTCTTTCCGTCCGGGCTGAACGCCACCTCCGGGACCCAGCCGGTGTGTCCGGCCAGCGTGGCCCGCGGTGGTCCACCGGTCGGGGCCCACAGCTGGGCGTTGCCGTCCGTGCTGCCGGTGACGAGGGTGTGCCCGTCCGGGCCGATCTGCACCGTCCCCATGTTGGTCTCGCCGATGGTGAAGCTGACGCGAGGCTGGCCGACGGTCAGGTCCCAGAGCCTGGTGCCGTTGAGGCTGGCGGCGGCGATCATGCGCCCGTCGGGGCTGAATGCCGCCACGCCGGTGCCGGTGCCGGGTAGCGTGCCCCGCGGCTCTCCGGTGGCCACCTCCCACAGCCGGGGCCTGCCGTCGCTGCCGCTCGTTGCCAATATCCGGCCGTCCGGGCTGAAGTCCGTGACGTTTACGTCGGCGGTGTGGCCGGTGAGAGTGGAGCGCGGTCGCAGCGTGGCGACATCCCACAGGAGGGCCGTGTGGTCAAAGCTCCCGGTGGCCAGAGTGCGCCCGTCCGGGCTGAACGCCACCGCCCGCACCCCGGCGGTGTGGCCGTGGAGAGTGGCTCGCGGTCGCCGGCTGGTCAGATCCCACAGACGCACCGTGCGGTCTTCGCTGGAGGTGGCCAACGTGCGTCCGTCTGGGCTGAACGCGACGTTCCACACGTGGTCGCTGTGGCCGGCGAAGGTGGCGCGCGGTCGCCCGGTGGCGACGTCCCACAGTCGCACGTTCGGGTTGTTGCTGCTGGCGGCGAGGGTGCGCCCATCTGGACTGAACACGATCGTGTACACGTCAAGGGCGTCGGCGCGCAGAGTGGCGCGGGACCGCGTGCTGGCCAAATCCCATAGCCGCAGGGTGCCGTCTGCGCTGGCCGTGGCCAAAGTGCGACCATCCGGGCTGAACTCCACTGTCCACACCGCTTCGGTGTGACCTTCGAGAGTGGCCCGCTCCCGCTTCCCGGCCAGGTCCCACAGCCGTGCCGTGCGGTCTTCGCCGGCTGTGGCCAGGGTGCTGCCGTCCGGGCTGAACGCCATCCACGGCACGCCCGCGGTGTGGCCGGTCAGCGTGGCGCGGAGTTGCCCGTCGGGCATGCTCCACAGCCGGACGGTGCCGTCGGCGGCGGCGCTGGCCAGGAGGTGCCCGTCCCGGCTGAATGCCACGGACCCCTGTGCGTCGACGTCTGCGTCGGTGCTCAGCAGCCGCAGGAGCGGGGAGGCCTCCGCGCTGTAGATGCTGCCGAGGGCCTCCTTGGTCGGACTCGTCCGGTAGGCCTGGACGGCCAGCAGTCCCGCCAGCTCGGGGTTGGAGCTGAAAAGGGCGGTGGACTGGGCGGCGAGCTGGCGGGACAGGGCCACCTCTTGTGCGGTGAGGGCGCTCTGCCGCTGCCGCAACGCGAGCCCCGTCGCGCCGAGGGCCACGACGAGCAGGGCGGCCAGCACCGCGGCCAGGATGCGGATGCGGCGGATCCCGATTCGTTGGTATCGCCGGCTGGCGGTCAGGAGGCTGGCGATGTGTGCCGGCAGCCGGCGCTGTCGCGACCAGTCGACGCCTTCGGCCAGGTCGCTGCCGTGCAGCAGATCGCCGGCCTCATGGTGGTCGGCCCAGCGGGTGTGCCGCTCCTCCGCGCGGCGCAGCCAGTCGTGGAAGCGATGGTCCTGGGCGACCCACTCACGCAGGGTGGCCCAGTCTCGGATGAGCGCCTCGTGGACGAGCTCGGCGACCGGGACGGCATCGGCGCCGTCCGGTCGCCCAGCCGTACGGGTTACCACGATGCGGTGATCGGTCAACACGGTCAGGACCTCGTCGACGCCGTGCTCGGACGGCTCGCCGCCGGCCGGGGCCGCGGTGCCGGCCAACTGGCGCAGCGCCGCTACGGACTTTTGCTGCCGGACCGCGGGGATGTGGTGGACGGTGTCGGCGGGGCGGACCAGCGCCGTGAGGATCCGCCGGGCGATCGCCCGCCGCCCGGTCGGCATCTCCGCGATGGCGCTGTCGCACCAGGTGGTCAGGGCCCCGGCGATGCCACCGATCCGCTGGTACGCCTCGTGCGTCAGGGCACCCTCGTGGCGGCGCTGCCACAGCTGCTGGAGGGTGAGCTCCAGCAGCGGAAGCATCGTGACCGGGGCGTGGCGTGCCGGCTCGGCGTGGAGGTCGGCGGCCAGCACGTCCGTGATGATCCGCTCGGGCAGACCCTCCTGGCAGTCGAGGCCCACGGCCTCGGCCGGCCTCGTGATGATGTCGCGCAGGTCCTGGACGTTGAGGTTTGCCGACACGTTGCACAGGCCTGGGCTCAGGGCCAGCAGCAACGCCGGCGCGTGCGAGGCCAGCCGGGGGTAGAAGTCGTCGCGCAGGGCCAGGACCACGCTCAGCCCGGGGGTGCCGATCGCGGCCGCCAACGCGTCGATCGCCCGCTGGTGGCTTGGGTCTTCCTCGTTGGCGACCGCCGGCGTCAACAACTCCTCGAACTGGTCGACGACCAGCAGGACACGGGAAGCGGACGGCTCGCCGGCCAGCCGGTCCGCGACCGCCGCACCGATCGGTCGGCTCTCCACGTCGTCGAGCCCCGCGCGGCGCAGCTCGGCCAGCAGATCTTTGCCGGGCCGGACCAGCGTCCTGATCCACCGGTCGCTGCCGGGCAATTGGCCCGCCGCCAGCGCGGGCAGGACACCCGCCTGGAGCACCGAGGACTTGCCGGCCCCGGACGGGCCGAGCAGCAGGACGCCGCGCGGGTGGGCGGCCAGCGCGGCCAACACGTCGTGCACCGCCGCGTCGCGCCCGTGAAACCACTCGCTGTGCTCGGCGGTGAACGACTCAAGCCCTCGATACGGGCACACGTCGGTGCGGACGGTGCGGCGCCGCCCGGCCCGCAGCGCGGCCAACTCGCGCACCATTCGCGCATGCGATTCACGCCATGGTCGTAGATCGGGCTCGCCGGTCGCACCGGCGTGCAAAGCGCAGGCCCGGACGAATGCCTCTACGAACTCCCAAGGAGCCGCCGAGCGACCGGTCAGCTTGTCATGAATGGTCCCTCGCGTGTACGGCAAACCGACTTTATCGGTAAGTCTCACCAGATCGCGCACCGAGGGTCCGCCGGAATTGATCTGCAACTCGCGTAATCGCTCGGCGAAATCCTGCACGGGATCAGCGTGGCTCGCCACCTCGCCAGCACCGTGGGCGTCCATCTGCCGACCCCTCTCAGGTCAGGCCAGCCGCGCCGCGCTGTCCGCGAGTCGTCCGGGAACATCGCCGGACACCACATCGGACAGATGTCATGGGAGCCGCAAGCCCGATCCAGGATGTGCGATTCATCCTGCCAGGCCCGCGCTTATCGCGGTAGTCGCCGATTGGGCTGCGAAAGCAATTAGTGACCTCCTTCCACATTGCCTTCGAGGAGACCGCGATGAACCCCGACGTGATCACATTTGGTGGAGATCCCGAGCCATCGTCCACCTCGCCGACCAGGCGCCGAATGCGAAAGCTCGCCGAGAAGGCGACGCTCGTCGTGGCGACCGGCGCGGTCCTGCTGGCCGTCCACACGACCGGCGGCGACCGATCGCCGGAGGCCCAGCCGGCGGGGCCCGCCCTGCCCCCGCCGTCCGCCGAGACGATCTCGCCGGTACACCTCCAGCTTGTCGTGCCCGAGTCGGCGGCACCGGGCGAGCGGCTGACCGTGCTGGCGTTTCGCAACCGCCGGCTGTGCGGTGCGGCGGAGCTGCGCTTCGACGGCGCCCCGACGGCGCACAAGCTTCTCCGGTACGCGGCTCCGGCCAACCAGGACCACGCGCAGATCTTCATGGCGATGGACGTGCCCAGGTCCGCCAAGCCAGGTAGCCACGAAATCGCGCTGTACGGGCCGAAGCCGGGGGGCTCGGGTCCCATCTGCGGCGACGTCGCCGAGCATCAGGGCCGCCTCGCCACGGCCACCATCTCGGTCGACCGGTGAGCCGGCCTGGGTAGGCTTCGGTCCATGGCGGTGATGATCCAGAGCTGGCGCGATCTCACCTTCCTGCACTGGCGATACCCCGCCGATCAGGTGCAGGCACTCCTGCCGTCCGGTCTGACGGTGGAGACCCACGACGGCACCGCCTGGATCGGCCTGGTCCCGTTCCGGATGGAGGGCGTGCGCCTGCCCGGCGTTCCCGCACTCCCGTGGCTGTCCCGGTTTCCGGAGACCAACGTGCGCACCTACGTCCGCGGGCCGGACGGGCTCAGTGGCATCTGGTTCTTCTCGCTCGACGCCGGCCGGCTGCCCGCGGTGTCTGCCGGCCGGGCGGCGTATGGCCTGCCGTATTTCTGGTCCGGCATGGCCGTCGAGGTCGTCGGACCGCGCATGGTCTACCGCGCCCGCCGGCGCTGGCCGGGCACTGCCGGCGCCCGGTGCGACGTCTCGGTGCGCGTCGGTGAGGAGCTGGCCGAGACCGGCGTCCGGCCGCTCGACCACTTCCTCACCGCCCGATTCCGGCTCTACAGCCGGCTCGCCGGGCGCATGGTCGCCGCGAACGCCGAGCACCCGCCGTGGCCCCTGCGCCGGGCCGAGGTCGAGCACCTCGACCAGGACGTGGTACAGGCCGCGGGACTGCCCACGCCGGACCACGAGCCGCTCGTGCTCGCCTCGACCGGCGTCACCGTCCAGATTGGAATGTGGCGGCCGGTCTGACGATCGGCTCGACGGTCAGCTCGGCCGCCGTCGACGGTCAGAGCAGGGACAGCGCGGCGCGCGCGATGACCCAGCTCGTGTACTTCATCGCTTCGGACCTGACCCGATCCTTGTCCACGGGTGGAGTCACGGGCGTTTCCTCGCACGAGTGCCACGGCTCGCACGAACCACAGCTCGAACAGGTTCGAGTCGTCCTCGTACTGTCGCCATTCGGTGCAGTACGGCGCGATCTTCGTGATCACCGTGTTGTTGGCGCCGACCAGCGCCTGCCGTAGACCGTCGTTGCCGAGCCCGGTGTGCGACCGAGCCGTCATGGCAATCGGCCCGACCACGTTCACCGCCAGGCCGAGCAGGTCGACGGTGGGTTTGTCGTCGGGCGGCACGACCGGGTCGGGTTGCGGCGGCCGGACCTGAGCCGCCCGCAGGTGGGTGTCGATCAATGTCACGCACGTCGTGGCGTCCTGTGCCCACGCCCGCGCGGCGGCCGGCGCGAGCCGCTCGAGATCGGCGAACTCGTTGACGTGCCGGGTGGCGCAGGCGCGCACGCCGGCGATGGGTATCCGCTCCACGTGGGCCAGGACGTCGGCGCGGATGCCCGCCACCGCGGTCACCACTTGCCGGACCACCTGCTCGGGCTGGCCGCCGCCGGCGAGTGTGCCGTAGATCTGGGTGATCGGGCTGAGCAGCGAGCCGGTGTCGGCCTGCGCCGGCCGCGCACCGGGCACGTTTCCTAAGGTGTCGCCGTGACCTGGGCGATGCTGCGGATCACGCCGGCCGGCCACCAAAGCGCCAGGCGTGCACCTCGATGTCGGCGTACCGGTCCCGGGCCAGCAAAGCGCCCGCCTCGTGCGGGTCCGGCGCATGGACGAGTGCCGCGGTGCCCAGCCACACGGTGCCGTCGTCGGACAGCAGCGGCCCGTACGCGATCAACTCGTCCCGGCCCGCCGGCACCGCGAGGTCAGCGGCCGGCCCCGCGCCCAGCCCGAGCACCAGGTATCGGTCGCCACCGGTCCGGCCGCCAGGAAAGTCCCACATGTCGCGGCCCAACACATTGCGCCACCGGCGCAACAGCACATCCCGGTACACACCGGCCTGATAGTTGGGCTCGTCGAACGCGAACGCCCGCGCGGCGGCCGGATCGGGCAGGTCGACGATGTGCACGCTGCCGGTGGCCGTCTCACCGTCGCCGGCGAGAGTGGGGCCGCGAGCGATCATCTGTCCGGAGTATCGGTCCATGTAGGACCAATGCTCTTCCAACAGCTCCTCGCGCAGCGCCATCGAGTCGGACCGGTCACGGTGGTAGCAGAAGAACTCCATACCCCGCAGTCTGGCGTCCACGGCCGGCACGACGCGGAACGCCTCGGCGTGCGGCGTGCCGGCTACTCCAACGGGGAGGCGGCGAGCAGTTCGAGCGTGTCGATCACACGGTTGGAGAAGCCCCATTCGTTGTCGTACCAGGCGACGACCTTGACGTGGCGGCCGTCGACCCGGGTGAGGGCCGAGTCGAAGATCGACGACGCCGGGTTGCCGACGATGTCGGAGGAGACCAGGGGATCCTCCGAGTACTCGAGTACGCCGGTGAGCGGCCCGTCCGCCGCCACCCGGTACGCGGTCAGCACCTCGTCGCGGGTCACGTCCCGGGCGACGCTCGTGTTGAGCTCGACGATCGAGCCCACCGGCACCGGTACGCGGATCGAGTCGCCGGACAGCTTGCCGTCGAGGCGGGGCAGCACCTTGCCGATCGCCTTGGCGGCACCGGTCGTGGTCGGCGCGATGTTGACAGCGGCGGCGCGGGCGCGGCGGGCGTCGCGGTGCGGGCCGTCCTGGAGGTTCTGCTCCTGCGTGTAGGCGTGCACCGTGGTCATGAAGCCGTGCTCGATGCCGGCGAGCTCGTCGAGGACCGCGGCCAGCGGCGCCAGCGCGTTGGTCGTGCAGGAGGCGTTCGAGACGATCGTGTGCGCGGCCGGGTCGTACGCGTCGTTGTTGACCCCGTAGGCCAGCGTGACGTCCGCCCCGTCCGAGGGAGCGCCGACCAGCACCTTCTTCGCCCCCGCGGTGAGGTGGGCGCGGGCGGCGGCGGCCGACGTGAAGCGGCCGGTCACCTCGAGCACGATGTCGACGCCGAGCCGCGCCCAGGGCAGCTCGGCCGGTTCCCGCCGCGCGAGCACCGTGATGCGGCGACCGTCGACCACCAAGGCGTCCCCGTCGACGGTTACCGGCCGGCCCAGCCGACCGGCGGTGCTGTCGAACGCGAGCAGGCGGGCGAGGGCGGCGGGTTCGGTGAGATCGTTGACGGCGACGACGTCGAGCTTGCTGTCGCGTTCCAGCAGCGCGCGCAGCACATTGCGGCCGATACGGCCGAATCCGTTGATGGCGATGCGTGTCATGAGTCCAGATTCGGGTTTCGTGGCCGGCCGGGACAGCGGCGTGAGCGCCACGGTCCGCAAGGATCACGCCACCTGGTTGCCGCGGGCGAAGGTGCGGCGGTACTCGCTCGGGGTGGTGCCGAGGATGCGCCGGAAATGCAGCCGCAGGTTGGCCGCGGTGCCCAGCCCGACGTCGGCGGCGATCTGCTCGACGCTGCGCTGTGACCGTTCGAGCAGCTCGCGGGCCATGTCGATGCGGGCGCGCAGGACCCACTGCATCGGCGTGTACCCGGTGTCCTGGACGAACCGCCGGGAGAACGTGCGCGGCGACACCGCCGCGTGCTGGGCGAGAGTCTCGAGCGTGAGGGGCTTGTCGAGCCGGTGCAGCGCCCACTCGCGGGTAACCGCGAACCGTTCGCCGAGCGGCTCGGGCACGCTGCGCGGCACGTACTGCGCCTGGCCACCGCTGCGGTGCGGTGCCGCGACAAGCCGGCGGGCCGCGTGGTTGGAGGCGGCCACCCCAAGATCACCGCGCAAGATGTGCAGGCAGAGGTCGATGCCCGAGGCCGCGCCGGCCGACGTCAGCACACTGCCCTCGTCGACGAACAGCACATTTTCGTCCACCCGCACGGTCGGGTGCTTTTCCGCGAGCGCCCGGGTGTAGTGCCAATGCGTGGTGGCCCGCCGGCCGTCGAGCAGACCGGTCGCGGCCAGCGCGAACGCCCCCGTCGAGATCGCGGCCAGCCGCGCGCCCCGCCCGTGCGCGGCGATCAGCGCGTCGACCACGACCGGCGGGGGATCGTCACGGTCCGGAAAGCGGTAGCCCGGGATGAAGACGATGTCGGCCCATGCGAGCGCGTCAAGGCCGTCGGCGACGTGGTAAGAAAGGCCGTCACCGCCGGTCACCAGGCCGGGCGCCGGCCCGCACACCCGCACTTCGTACGGCATGCTCGCCCGCGTCGTGAACACCTGCGCCGGGATGCCCACGTCGAGCGGCTTCGCCCCCTCGAGCACGAGGACGGCGACCCGACGCAGACGACCGACAGCCACGACCCCACACTAGAAATCTTCCGCGTCGGCCGTCACCCGGGCAGCAGCGCGGCCCCTTCCTGATTACTGAGGAAAGGGGCCGTGAGCTGGGAGAATGTGTGGAGGTCCTACGGCGATACTCGAACTGCCAGGATCTCGTTGGTCCCATGATCGACGTACCGCGGCGGATCGAAGCAGGTGATCGGACGGACGAGCTTGGCGTCTTCAGTACCGGCGAACCGAGCATGACCCGGCGGCTGACCGAGGCGGAGCGAGAAGAGTTGGTCGAGCGCTTCAGGGCCGGGACCCGGATTCGCGCCCTCGCGGAGCAGTATGGCGTTAGCGAGAGTTGCGTGAAGCGCACGCTACGCCGAAGCGGCGTTGGGCGGTACCACCGTTGAGAGGTCGTTGATAGGGGCCGTACGGCCAGGCCAAGCCTACTGACGCAGGGACAGCTTGAGTCTCGGCTCGATCCCGAGATCTCGGCACCTACGCGCCCACGCTTCGATCTTCTGCTTGAGGATGATCGACCCGGATGCAGAAATTCCGGTAGGGAGCTTCTTCAGCTTGAAGCCGAGCCAAAGGCAATAAGTTTTGAACTCCTGATTCAGCTTCTTCAGGTTGGAATTGGTTCGAATGATCTCAAGGACATTGTTGGCCTGGTCGCAGACGTAGCCGAGATTCTGTGCGGTGCCGAACTTGACAGCGTAAACTGTCGCGCCTTTGTGTAGGTCCCACGCCTCGATGGGTGTTGACATCTTTGTCTTAATCTTGGAGAAGTCCTTATCTGCCACCACATAACCAAGACCTTTGGCGGCTTCTGAAGTGTTGAAATCCCCTTCTTCCATGCTGATGATGCGAAACTCCGGTTCGGTGGCCTCGACCGGAATGGCGTCCAGGTATTCATTTAGCTGATCGATGTAGTCTTCGTTGAAGCGAACCCAGCGGCCTTGAGAGAGCATGACATTCTCGCCCGCGACAATAAAATCAAGCGCCTCTCGAAGCGGTTTCCAGTAGGATTTCTGGCCCTCGTTGTCTATGCGCACGCGGATGTCGAGCACTTCGTCGGGTTTAATATCCTCGGATGCGATGTACTCACGCAGCAGCGTAATATCCAGCTCCGCGTCTCCGAGCGCTTTCTGCTTGTGGCCGCGGCACGAAAGGGTATAGCGTTCATTGCCGGAGAAGACGAAGTCGACGCCGATAATATCGTGGCCCGAGTGTGTAAACTCGGTGGTGTCGCCGTCGCCGGTGATCGCGGTTACCAACCCTTGGTCGTAAGCGTTGACCTGTTCTTCGTCTGCGATGACCGTGGTGCGCGGAAGCTTAAATCTTGGCTCCTTACCAAGAAGGGCCACAATCTTGTCGAGCAACGCGCCGATGTCTGTCTTCGTGATGGGGGCGTTGAGTAGTACCGAGGAGCCAAATTTTCCCGATTGGCCGAACGATTCTCTGGTGCCGAGCTCTATGGCTGCCCGCAAGTAGTCAACCGACTCGCCGCTCTCGATGTTGAGCGGCGTGTTGCTCGTATAGCTCTTGATTTCCTTTTTCTTCTTGCCGGCGAACTTCTTGGAAGCGGTTTGTTTGATGTCGTTCTCGTCGGCGATTCGCTTGGCCATCTCAATGCCAAAGTCGTGATCACAGAGCGGTCTGACGTAGAAGTGACTCTTGCCGTATGTGAGAACAAAGTAGCGGTCTTCTTTGTGGAATACGTAGGCCGCAAAATAGATGAGATTGCGGAAGGTGCCCTTGCCGAAGAACTCCGCGTATTCCTCAACCCACGGGATGGGATTTGGCTCTTCGTCCTTCGAAAAGTAAAAGGCGGTTTTCCAGCCACTTTGCTCGCCTTCGTTTACGGTCATGAGGCCGACGGAGGCAAACTTTTCTTCAAGTCGGGGCACATTCGATAATGGGACCGAAAATATATTGAGTTTCACCTCTATGCCCCTCCTCTTCGGGCTACCTGGCCTGCGACTCCCTCTCGACCGAACGTGCGTTGATTACGTGCAGTAACGGTACGACTACAGGCTTAGGGCGTCAAGGCTCAAGATTTACCGATCGCGACATGTACCGTACAACGAGGTATCAGCCGGTATACATGGCCCGTTTGGCGTGATCGTCATCCAACTGGAGCCGCTATCACGTGGACGATTAGTCGCCGCTCACGGCCGGGTGGCCTGAGGAGACATGCATAGACGAGACGATAGTTGGGGATTTGGCTGCCTCGGCGCTTGGCGAGAGACGAGACCTGTGGCTCCGCTGTTTGACGCCGGCGGTCGTCTCAGCGTTACTCGTCCGCGCCGAGGCGCTGAGCGTCTGCCTCAAGGGCAGACGCCACATCGCGATCGAAGGACCAGCCGAGAACGATAGCCAGTGAAACAAATGACACCACTAGAGCAGATGCAGAGTCGGCGGCGATCCCGCGAACCATCTTGTCGTCGGGCAGGGTGGTGTGAATGCCTTGGCTACCGTCGTCTTCCGTCCTGGTGTGTAGGGCGATTGCTAGCTCGTCGCCCTGCGCGACTTCTTCTGTGAACCGCAAGGTGTTGGCACTCTCACAGTAGAACTCTGTGCTCGTTATGTCTGGTACGGAGTCTGGAATGGCGATCCCTCGCTTTGTTGCGGCCCTGCGATACTCGGCGATCCTCCCACCCACGAGTTGTGCAACGTTCTCATCGGTGGGGTAGAGGGCAATTTGTCGCTCCAGCGCATCGAGCTTGAGCCGGATGGCCACTCCAATAGGATTCGGATCGTTGGCAATAGTTTGGAGCCGGCACGTCCCAGTGATGAGATTGCGGAGCAGGACGAGTGTTTCAGCAAGGCTATTGCGGCGGAGCAGGACCTCGATCGCCTCGAAGACCGAGAGCTGTACTGCCGAAAGACCGAAGACGTTCAGCAACAGGGGCGGTATCCCAGACGTTTGACCGTGCGCTGCGACCGTTTTCGCGAAGGAGGTTGCACGCTGCATGAGGTCGAATGCCTCCGACGTTGGCAACGTCGGCGGTGTCTTCGTGACCTCTATGACAGTATCGAGGCGTATGGGGCTGCCTGTCTCAGCCCGTCCTCGGACCTCAAAGGCTTGTCCGGTGAAGGTATACGAGGGGGCACAATAGACCCGGAATTTCTCCTCAAACGAGAGCGAGAACTTGTCGCCGTCCCGCGTCATGGTTTTGACGTTTGAGTTCCACTTGAGGTAGGGGTACTCTTCGCCTGCGGGCGCAGGATCGGCGCCATCGCCAATGAACTGTCCACGAATCATTTTGCGCAGCGATTGGACGTCGCGCGGTGGGCGATCGTAGAGGTCGGGCTGACCGGCCTGGTCGATACCCACGAGCCGCAACATGGTTCGTCGCACGTAACCGAAGGTGATCTCGGTGGTCGCGAGCGCATACTCATATACCTTGTTCATTTCCATGAACCCATGCTCAACGCCATCGCTCGCGTTTCGCGCTCGGTTATATGCGGCGACGTTGCCGTCGAAGATTATCTCTCGGCGCGCCCAAACCTCTAGCCTATGTGGCCACTTTGAGCTGTCGCTCGTGTCGATTGCCTGACTCTCGGCGAGTGCTTCCTCATCGATGCCGGCGTCCTGGCATCGGCGTCGGATTACGGCCTTGGTTAGGTTCTCGACAGCCATGTAGAGGTGGGCCAGGGCGAGCCACTCGCCACCGAAATACCAGTACCGGAGCGCCAGGCTGTATTGATGAAGGGCTCGCGAGATCCGTGCGCCATCTGGGGCAGTGTCCATGCCGACGAAGACGGCCGTGATCTCGTCAGTCCTGACGAGGCGTCCTTCGCCTGGGTGGCCGCGCTCATCAGGAACGAACACCTCAAGGAAGTCGCGATGGGTGACTCCGTCTGACGCGTCGTAGGCCAGGTGAGTTTCAGGAATACCTACCTGCGTATTGGCCGTGAAGGCGAGCAGCGCGGCAAGGTAGCGAGCCACGGCCGCGAAGGTCGAGGACGCCTGGTCAAGAGACGGTGCCGGACCTCGAGCCTCGATCCACAGTTCCCGCGGGAGCGGCGCCTCGTGACCCGCGTTAACCCAACGCGTTCGCAGCCGGAAGCGGACCGTGCCTTGGGAGCCTGGCACGGACGGGAGGAAGAACTCGCTACCTTCCTCGGGCCTGAACCGGGCGCCAGACCGCGCTCGGAGCACGACGACGTAGGTACGTTGCGGTGCTTGGGAAGCGTCGCCTTCGGGTTCATCGGCCATAGCAGGTAATGCTGCCGGAGGCGGTCATCTGCTGCGAGGCTATTTGAGTGTCGGTCGGTACGAGTCGACCAGGTTGCCGAGGACCTCGCGGCTCCGAGTTGACGGAGCCAAGCGGCGGGCCTGCAACAGCAAGTTGGCGACCACGAGCGTCGGGTCGGGCCGGTCTACGTCGACGTCCATGTGACGCCGCAGCCAGACGGCGACCTCGGTCCACGAGTAGAACTTGGTGTCGCGGCCGGGGTTGAGCGGCGGCGGGAAGTCGCCCGGCCCGTACCGCCCGATGGACCAGAGCCGCACGAGTTCGCGGGACCGCTCGATGCGTTCGGCGATATGCGCCAGGGTGACCCAGTCGTTGTCGCAAACCCGGACTGGTTGGAGATCGAGTGCCTCCAAGTCATGGACGGCCGAGACGACGGCTTCAGCCAGGCTGAGGGCGGCGCGTTGTACGGTAACCTCGTGGTGGCCGGGCGCGAGGAAGATGTCGCCGTGCCGGTCAGCCACCTGCGCGGCGTCTGCTCGGTCGGGCAGGCGGTCGACGATGAGCGCGAACCGATGAAGCTCCATCACGTCTCCTGCTCGGGCCCAGCGCGAGGCGGCCACCCGTAAGGCAGAGCAGCTGGGCGCGGAGATCGTCGACACGTACGTCGAGCCAGGCCGGACGGCCACCACGGTCGACAAGCGACCGGTATTCCAGGAGATGCTGGCTCGCATCCGGCGCGAGCAAGACGTGGACTTTGTCATTGTCTACCATTTCAACCGCATCTTTCGGAACAGCATCGACGCGGCAATTACCAAGCGTGAACTGGGTCGCTATGGCGTGCGGGTCGTGTCAACGGTGCTCGACATGGGCGAGTCGCCGGAAAGCGCGATGGTCGAGACGATTATTCACGCGGTCGACCAGTACCAGTCCGAGGCCAACGGGGCAGACATTCGCTACAAGATGGGCCAGAAGGCGAAGGCCGGTGGCACGGTTTCTCGCGCCAAGCTCGGCTACCTGAATGTCCGCGACCACGTGGACGGACGGGAGATTCGGGCCGTGGCCGTCGACGCGGAACGCGGGCCGCTTATCACGCGCGGCTTCGCGCTGTACGCCACGGGCCAGTACAGCGCGCGGCAGGTGCTCGACCAGCTGACGGCGGCGGGCCTCCGCACCCGTGGAGACAAGCGCACCTCACCGAAGCCGCTGTCGATCAGTCAGTTCTGGACGATTCTGGCTGACCGCTACTACCTCGGGGTCATCGGGCACGACGGGGAGGAGTACCCCGGCAGGCACGAACCACTCGTAACGTCAGAGGTGTTCGAGCGGGTGCAGCGGGTGCTGGCGCTCCACGGAGGCGGCGGCACTCGCCAGCGGACCCACAATCACTACCTCAAGGGCACGTTGTGGTGTGGTCGCTGCGGACGGCGGTTCATCATCATGCGCGGCAAGGGCAACGGCGGCATCTACTTCTACTTCCTGTGCCGAGGCCGCCAAGAGCACGGCTGCGACCAGCCCTATCTGCGTGTGGAGGCGGTGGAGGCGGCGGTCGCGCGGCACTACGCCACGGTGCGGCTGGGCGATGAGTTCCGCGAGCGCGTACGCCGGGAGTTGGACGACGCGCTACTGGCTGACCTGGGCAGCCTGGCGGCGCTGAAGAAGCGCCTCAAGGTTCGCCTGAGCGAGCTCGACGCCAAGGAGGACCAGTACCTGGAACTGGTGGGATCTCCGGGCTGGCCGAGGGACAAGATCCGCAAGAAGCTCGAAACGATCCGGGCCGAGCACGACCAGGTGCAGGCACAGCTGGCCGACGCCTCCAGCCGGTTGGAAGCCGGGCGTGAGGTGTTCCTGGCAGCGTTGGCGCTGGTAGGTGACCCGAAGACCTTCTACGACCAGGGCGGGACCAGCCTCAAGCGGGCGATGAACAAGATCGTCTTTGCCAAGCTGTTCGTCGACGGCGAGGAGATCTCGCGCCACGAGCTGGCCCAGCCGGTACGGGATCTCGTGGAAGCGCAACAGCTGACCTTCCAACGACGGACGGACCCGTACGGAGGCCCGAACACCAACAGCCCCGCCGACGAGGGCGAGGCTGCGTGGTCTGATCTGACCGGAGCGGACCTGCTTGCCATGGTTCTGGCAGGCCATGGTTCAAGTAGAACCGATTTGGTGGGCGATACTGGGTTTGAACCAGTGACCTCTTCCGTGTCAAGGAAGCGCGCTCCCACTGCGCCAATCGCCCGTATGTGGTGCGAGGTGGAGACGGGATTTGAACCCGTGTACACGGCTTTGCAGGCCGTTGCCTCGCCTCTCGGCCACTCCACCGAGGTGACCCCCGACGTCTTGTCGTGGCCTCACTCCGAGCGGACGACGGGACTCGAACCCGCGACCCTCACCTTGGCAAGGTGATGCGCTACCAACTGCGCTACGTCCGCACTACCAGCCGGGATGTTTCCCGGCGACGGATCAGAACTTTAGCCCAGTCGCGAAGCAACTGCCAACTCGGTTCACACCCGGCGCGTCGCGTGAAGGGGGCTTGATCAGGGCCGGTGGCGGGCCACGGCGTAGCGGAAGGCGTTCACCAGGCGGTATCCGCCGTCAGCGGTGCGGTACCCGCCGGCGGCGGCAAGGACGGCGGGCGCGCGGGCGGCCATGGTGGCCTGGTCTTCGCCGAGCAGGACGCCGCGGACCAGCGTGTCGTCGTCGGCGGCGTGCCAGGGCAGTGGCACCAGGCCGGCGGAGACCACCTCCAGGCCGCCCTCGGCGAACAGCCGCTCGAGGCCGCCGGGCTGGCGTAGCTCGCCGTCCGGGAGGGGGTCTTCGCCGGCGGCGCGGGCTACCGCCTTCTCGATCACGTCTAGGTCGTTTTGGGCAGCTTCGGCCCAGTTTGCGATCGCGACATGGCCGGCGAGGGTGGTGACCCGTGCCATCTCGGCCAGGGCGTCCAGGGTGTCTTCGGCGAACTGGAGCGCGTTGACCGAGACCGCCAGGTCGAAGTGGGCGTCCGGCCAGGGAAGGGGCTCCGCTGAGCCGAGGCGGATGTCGGCCTCGGGGAGGCGGGCGCGGGCCTGCTCGACCATGCCGGGCGCCGGGTCGATGCCCGCCGCGGTCAGGCCGAGGCCGGCGGCGAAGGCGAGGAGGTCGCCGGAGCCGCAGCCGACGTCGAGCACCCGGGTGCCCGGCCTGGCGCCGCTCGCGTCCAGGATCGCCCGCCAGACCGGCTGGGCGTAGCCGCCCCACAGCTCGGCCCAGCCCTCGGCGACGGCTGACCAGCGGTCGGGGTCTGCTCCATCCATGGCCGCCAGCCTGCCAGGGACCGCCGACAAATCCACATAGACTTCGATAGATTTCGATATTACGCTCGGCCTCCGGAGGTGGTTCCCGATGATCCGGATCGTGCGGGCCGGGCTGAGCTTGGCCGTAACGCTGGTGGGTGTGGTGGTGATCGCCCAGCCGTCCGCGCGGGCGGCGACCTGGGAGACGCTGATCAACGGGTCGTCGTTCGCCGACCGCAACGCGCTCATGGCGGAGTGGCACTTCCGCTATCCCTGGGGCTCCGACCACAACGGGAGCGCACGGATGTATGCGAGCGCCACCGACACCAACCACGTCTACCTCTCGCCGAGCGGGCAGCTCAACATCAAGGCCACGCGCATCAACTGGGACGAGGGCACCAGCTCCGCCGACCCGCACCTGCCGATCCGCTACCACTCGGGCGCGATTCACGCCAAGGACCAGGTGCTGGTCAACGACCAGTTTCCCAACTACGAGGTGCGGGGCGAGTTTCAGGCGCCTTCGACGCGTGGCACCTGGCCGGCGTTCTGGCTGACCGGCGCCAACAGCTGGCCGCCGGAGAGCGACATCCTCGAGTACAAGGGGGACGCCCGCAACTGGTTCAACACCTACGACGGGGCGTGGGACAACACGATCGTCGGCGTGTCCAACCCGGGTGGCTGGCACGAGTACCGGGTGTGGATTGCCAAGGTCAACGCCACCGACGTGGACATCCACTACTACCTCGACGGGCAGTGGAAGGGGCAGCACCGCGGCTCCAACTTCGTCGGCAAGCCGATGTGGCTGATCATCAACCTCCAGATGGAGGGCTCGTCCGGCTCGCCGGGGCCCACCGCCGACACCTTCTATCGCGCCCGCAACGTGTACATGGGTCGCACGCGCAACTGACGGCTTCCCCGGGAGGGCAGTCGCCCATATGATTGCACTGTGAGTGCAAAAACATGGGACGCTCTCGTCAAGGAGCTGCTGGCCCGCCACCCCGTCGACGGCGACCGGCTCGCGTTTCTCCGCGCCCGCTTCGACGCGGGGCTCGCCTGGGTGCACTTTCCGGTCGGACTCGGTGGCCTCGACGCGCCGCGCGCGCTCCAGGCGGCGGTCGACGCCGAGCTCGCCGCGGCGGGCGCGCCGGACAACGACCCGGGCCGAAACGGCGTCGGGCTCGGCATGGCCGCGCCGACCATCCTGCGCCACGGCACCGACGCGCAGCGGCGTCGCTTCCTCCGTCCACTCTGGACCGGCGAGGAGGTGTGGTGCCAGCTCTTCAGCGAGCCGGGCGCCGGATCCGATCTCGCCGCCGTCGCCACCCGCGCCGTCCGCGACGGCGACACGTGGGTGGTGACCGGGCAGAAGGTCTGGACCTCGCTCGCACACAAGGCGCGGTGGGGCATCCTGCTGGCGCGCTCCGACCCGGACGCGCCCAAGCACGGCGGTCTGACGTATTTCGTCTGCGACATGACCGCACCCGGCGTCGAGGTGCGGCCGCTCCGGCAGATCACCGGTGAGGCCGAGTTCAACGAGGTCTTCCTGACCGGCGTGCGGCTCCCGGACGACCTGCGGCTCGGCGCGCCCGGCGAGGGCTGGGAGGTCGCGCGTACCACGTTGATGAACGAGCGCGTCGCGATCGGCGGCACCCCGCTGCCCCGCGAAGGCGGCCCGATCGAGCCGCTCGTGCGGACCTGGCGGGAGCGGCCCGACGTGCGTACGCCGGGGCGGCTCGACGAGCTGATGCGGCTCTGGGTGCGGGCCGAGGCGGCCCGGCTGACCGCCGCGCGGCTGCGCCAGCAGCTGGCCGCGGGGGAGCCCGGCCCGGAGGGTTCGGCGGTCAAGCTCACGCACGCCACCCTCGCCCAGCGGATCACCGGCTTCGAGCTGGAGGTGCTGGGCGAGGAGGGGCTGCGGCACGACGACTGGACGCTGCGCCGGCCCGAGCGCACCGACGTGGCCGACCGGGCGCCCACCCACCGATACCTGCGGGCCAAGGGCAACTCGATCGAAGGCGGCACGTCCGAGATCCTGCGCGGCATCATCGCCGAGCGGGTGTTGGGGCTGCCGCGATGACCACACCGGACCTGCTCTACGACGACACCGAAACAGACCTCCGGGACAGCCTCCGCGCTCTGCTGTCTACGGAGGAGCAAGGTGGCGCCAAGCTGTGGCGGACGCTCGCCGGCGAGATGGGGCTGGCCGGGCTGCTGGTGCCCGAGGAGCTCGGCGGCGCCGGTGCCGAGCACCGGGTCGCCGCGCTCGTGCTGGAGGAGCTGGGGCGGGCGGTCGCGCCGGTGCCATATCTGGGCAGCGCCGTCGTCGCGACGACCGCCCTGCTCGCCTGCGGCGCCACCGACCTGCTCCGGCTGCTCGCCGAGGGCGAGGTGGTCGCCGCGCTGGCCGTGCCGTTCTCCCGGTCGCCATATGACGACCCCGTCCCCCAGCCCGGCACCATCACCAGCGTCGCCGACGCACTGTCCGCGGAAATCCTCCTGGTGCCGGCGAGCGACGGGCTCTGGGCGGTCGACGCGCGGGCGTCCGGCGTCACCCGTACACCGGTGGTATCGCTCGACACCACGCGCCAGCTCTGCGACATCACGCTGGCCGGGGCGCCCCGGCAGCGGATCGCCGACGCCGGCACCGGTGCGGCCGCCGTGCGCGCGGCGCTCACGACCGGGGCCGCCTTGCTCGCCTCCGAACAGCTCGGCGTCGCGTCGTGGTGCCTGGAGACCACCGTCGGGTACGTGAAGGAGCGGCGCCAGTTCGGCCGCGCGGTCGGCTCGTTCCAGGCGGTCAAGCACCGGCTCGCGGACGTGTGGGTGGACGTCACCCAGGCCAGGGCGGTCGCCCGGTACGCGGCCGCCCGCGCCGGCGAGGCGGGTGGCGAGGCCGAGGTCGCCGCCGCCCTCGCCCAGGCGCACTGCGCTCCGGTCGCCGTGCACGCCGCCGAGGAGTGCGTGCAGCTGCACGGCGGGATCGGCTTCACGTGGGAGTACCCGGCACACCTGTACCTGAAGCGGGCCAAGGCGTCGGCGATCGCCTTCGGCACGCCGGACCGGCACCGCGCCGCCCTCGGGCAGCTGGTCGACCTGCTGCCCGCGTAACGAGCGCGTAACAGGGGATTGGACGACTCGATCCAAGAACCTACACTCCTGGTGTAATAACCCGGCGAGGTGAGCATGGCCCTGGCGTTGCACGGCATCACCGCCCGGTTCGGCGGCCTGGTCGCGCTCGACGACGTGTCGATGCGCGTGCCGCCCGGCCGGATCGTCGGTGTGATCGGGCCAAACGGCGCCGGCAAGACGACGCTGTTCAACGTCGTGTGCGGGTTCGTGACGCCGTCCGCCGGCTCGCTGACACTCGACGGCGCGCCGCTGCGGCCCAAGCCACACCGGCTCACCGCGCTGGGCATCGCCCGCACCCTTCAGGGCGTCGGGCTGTTCGACGGCCTGACCGTGCTGGAAAACGTGATGGCGGGGGCGAGCCACACGGCACAGGCTGGCTTCGTCCCGGCGCTGCTCGGGCTCCCCGGCAGTGACCGGGACGAGCGCCGCCTCCGCGACCTGGCGATGGAGTGCCTCACCGAGGTGGGTGCGGCCGAGCACGCCGCCGCGGCGCCGGCGACCCTGCCGTACGCGGTGCGCAAGCGAGTCGCCCTCGCCCGCGCGCTCGCCGCCCGGCCCCGACTGCTGCTGCTCGACGAGCCGGCCGGCGGCCTGAGCGCCGAGGAGGTCCAGGAGCTCGGCCGGTTCATCAAAGACCGGAAAATCGCGGTCGTCCTCGTGGAGCACCACATGGATCTGGTGATGGCGGTCTGCGACGAGATCGTCGTGCTCGACTTCGGCCGCGTGGTGGCCGCCGGCACGCCGGACGAGATCCGCGACAACCCGGCCGTCGCCGAGGCCTACCTGGGCGCCGAGGTGACCACAGTGGACGCGGAGACACCGGCATGACCGGCGCGTCCATCTTGGAGGTCCACGGGCTTGTCGCCGGGTACGGCGCCGCGCCCGTGCTGAAGGAGGTCGACCTCACCGTCCCGAGGGGCGCCATCACCGCGGTGCTGGGCGCCAACGGCGCCGGGAAGACCACGCTGCTGCGCACCCTCTCGGGTCTCCTCAAGCCCACCGCGGGCCGGATCGTCTTCGACGGCGCCGACCTGCGTGGGGCGAAGGTGGAGCAGCTCGTGCGGCGCGGGCTCGCGCACGTGCCGCAGGGCCGGGGTGTCGTGGCCGAGCTGACCGTGGAGGAAAACCTGCGGCTGGGCGGCCTATGGCGACGCGACGCCGCGGGGCTCCGGCGCGACATCGCCGAGGCGTACGAGACGTTTCCCGCGCTGGCCGGCCGCCGAAAGCACAGTGGACACCAGCTCTCCGGTGGCGAACGCCAGATGCTCGCGCTGGCGAGGGCACTCGTCGGCCGGCCCCGGCTGCTGCTGCTCGACGAGCCGTCACTGGGTCTCGCGCCGAGGGTCACCGCACAGATCATGGCGCTGCTGCGGCGGCTGCGCGACACCAGCGGCCTCACCGTCCTGCTGGTCGAGCAGAACGTGCGCGGCGCTCTCTCGGTGGCCGACGGCGGCGTGGTCATGTCCCTTGGCCGCGTCGCCGTCGCCGCCAGCGCCGAGCGGCTGCGCGACGACACCGCGCTGCGCCACGCGTACCTGGGATTCTGAAGGGAGGGAGCCGGTGGACCGGTTCGTGTTCCTCACGTTCGACGGGCTTTCCCGCGGCGCGGTGTACGCCGCCTTCGCGCTCGCTCTGGTGCTCATCTGGCGCGGCGCCCGGATCGTCAACTTCGCGCAGGGCGCGATGGCCGTCGCGACCGTGTACGCGGCGTACAGCGTCACGTCCGCGACCGGCTCGTACTGGCTGGGCTTCGGCGCCGCCCTCCTGTGTGGACTCGCGCTCGGCGTCGTGGTGGAGCGGGCGGTGATGCGGTATGTCGGCCACACCTCGCCGCTCAACGCGGTCATCGTCGCGCTGGGACTCGTGCTGGTGATCCAGGCGGTGCTCGGCATGGTGTACGGCAACGAGTTCCGCCCCGCGGAGGCGCCGTTCAGCCGCACCGCGTTCACCGTCGGCGGGCTCGCCTTCCTCTCCCGGTACGACGTGTTCGTCTTCGCCGCCGTGGTGGCGCTGATGGTCGGGCTGGCCCTGCTGTTCACCCGCACGGCGGTCGGGCTGCGCCTGCGGGCCGCCGCGTTCGCCCCGGAGGTCTCCCGGCTCCTCGGCGTCGACGTGGCCGGGATGCGCACGCTCGCGTGGGCGCTCGCCTCGGCGGTCGGCGCCCTCGCCGCGATGCTCGTCATCCCGACCGGGCTCGGCCTGCATCCGACGTCGATGGACATCGTGTTCGTCACCGCGTTCACCGCGGCGGTCGTGGGCGGCCTCGACAGCCCGCTGGGCGCCGTCGCCGGCGGGCTCGCCGTCGGGCTGCTGCTCTCCTACGTCAGCGGGTACGCGGGCGCGGAGATGACGCCCGTGGCGGTGCTCGTGCTCCTGCTGGCGGTGCTGCTGGTGCGCCCCTCCGGCCTCTTCTCCGGCGTCGCGGCGAGGCGGGTATGAGGTCCACGGCGGTGCGCCACCTGGCGCTGACGCTCGCGGCGGCGGTCGCGCTGCTCGCGCTCACGTACGGGCTGGCGCCGTTTCGCAACTACCAGCTCGCCACCGTCGCGGCGTACCTGTGCGCGACCGCTGGGCTGACCGTCCTCACCGGACTGAGCGGGCAGCTGTCGCTCGGCCACGGGGCGCTTATGGCCACCGGCGCCTACCCGGTCGCCTTGGCACAGAACGAGTTTCGCGACCGCGACGTCAGCGGCGGCTGGGTGCTGCCGGTGTCGTTGGCGATCGGCGTGGCCACCGCGCTCGTCGCCGGGCTCGTCGTCGGGCTCGCGGCTGCGCGGCTGCGCGGGCCGTACCTGGCCGGCGTCACGCTCGCCGTCGCGGTCATCGTGCCCGCGCTCACCACCGCGTTCGACAGCGTCTTCAACGGCGACCAGGGCCTGTCCGTCTACATCGAACCGCCGCCGCTCTCGCTGGGCGCCACCTTCCCCTACGAGCGGTGGCAGGCCTGGATCGCGCTGACCGGCGCGCTGCTCACCATGTTTCTGCTCGCCAATCTCGTCCGCAGCCGCTACGGGCGGCACTTCCGGGCGGTCCGGGACGACGAGGTGGCCGCCCGACTGGCCGGCATCAACGTGGCGCGGACCCAGGTGCTCGCGTTCGTGGTCAGCGCGGCGTGCGCCGGTCTCGGCGGCGGGCTGCTGGCCGTGCTGGCGCAGAGCGTGTCGCCCGGCGCGTTCTCGCTGACCCTCTCCCTGTTTCTCGTCATGGCCGTCGTGATCGGCGGCCTCGGGCGGCTCGCCGGCGCGGTCTGGGGCGCGATCCTGCTGGTCCTGCTCCCCGAGACGAGCCACTCGCTGACCGAGGCGCTCTCCCTGTCGCCGGCCGCCGCCCAGCGGCTCGACGGCAACCTGCCACTGGCGATCTTCGGCATCACCCTGGTCGCCGTCATGCTCCTCGCGCCCGGCGGCGTGCAGGGCCTGCTGGCCCGCGCCGCCCGGCGACTCCGCCCCAGACGTGACCACAGAGAGGTGGGTACCCCATGAGAAAGAGCATCGCCGGCGGCGTGGCCGTCGCGCTCGTGCTGGCCGTCGCGGCGTGCGGCGGCGACAACGGCGGCGGTGGGGCGAACGTCCCCGGCGTGACCGACACGGAGGTCGTCGTCGGCACGCACATGCCGCTCACCGGGCCGGCCTCGGCCGGCTACTCGAAGATCGCCCCGGCCACGAAGGCCTACTTCGACCTCGTCAACGCCAACGGCGGCGTGCACGGCCGCAAGATCACATACAAGGTCATGGACGACGGGTACAACCCGGCGAACACCCAGCAGGTCGTACGCCAGCTCGTGTTGCAGGACAAGGTTTTCGCGATCCTCAACGGCCTCGGCACCGGCACGCACACCGGCGTGCTCGACTTCCTCGCCAGCAACCGGGTGCCCGACCTCTTCGTCGCCTCCGGCAGCCGCAGCTGGGACCAGCCGGACAAGTATCCGGGCACGTTCGGCTTCAACCCCGACTACACGGTCGAGGGCAAGATCCTGGCTACCTACATCCAGAAGAACTTCGCCGGCCAGAAGGTGTGCTTCCTCGGCCAGGACGACGACTTCGGGCGGGACAGCCTGCTCGGCGTGGAGAAGATCCTCGGGCCGACCGGGGTGACAGCGAAGCAGAAGTACGTCACCAGCAACGCCAACGTGGGCCCGCAGATCGGCGCGTTCAAGGCGGCCGGCTGCCAGGTCGTCATGATGGCCACCGTGCCGCCCTTCACCGCGCTCGCGATCGGCACGGCCGCGCGGCTCGGCTTCCGTCCACAGTGGGTGGTGTCGAATGTCGGCGCGGACTACCTCACGCTCTCCGGCCTCCTCGGTGAGAACAAGGCGCTGCTGGAGGGCATGCTCGCGGTCGGCTACCTGCCGTCGCAGTTCGACCTGGACGACCCGTGGACGGCGCTCTTCAAGCGGGTCAACGACCAGTACAACGCGGCCGCCCCGTTCGACGGCAACATCGTGTACGGCATGGCGGTCGGGTACCTCTTCGTCCAGGCCCTCCAAGCCGCCGGCAAAGACCTGACCCGCGAGGGCATCATCGCGGCCGTGGAGAAGGGCGGCTTCCGCGGGCCCGGTCTGGCGCCGCTGCGCTACTCCGGCGACGACCACTCCGGGTACGGTGGGCAGCGGATGACCAAGGTCACCGGGAGCACACAGGAGTACTTCGGCCCGACCTACGAGACGGACGAGGCGGACGGGCCGGTCAAGGAGTACGCCGAGCAGCCGCCCGCGCCACCGCAAAACGGCATCCCAGCGGCGTGAGCGAGTGAGCGGGCCGCGCCCGCCGACCGGAGAGGAGTCCGGAGTGGACGGAGCCGGCGGCGGGCTGCGGCTCGCGGGTGCGGTCACGGTGGTGACCGGCGGTGGTTCGGGCATCGGCGCGGCCCTGGCCGGGCGCTTCGCCGAGCGTGGCGCGGTGGTCGTGGTCAACGACCTCGACGCGGACGCCGCCAAGTCGGTCGCCGAGCGGGTGGGCGGCCTCGCGCTCCCCTGCGACGCGGGCGACCCGGCGGCGGTGCGCCAGCTCGTCGAGACCGTGTGGGAGCGGTACGGCGCCCTCGACCTCTTCTGCGCCAACGCGGGCGTGGCGGCCGACGACCGCTCCGGCGACCCCGACGCCGCGTGGGAGCTGTCGTGGCGGGTCAACGTGATGGCCCACGTGTACGCCGCCCGCGCGCTGCTGCCGCGCTGGCTGCCCGCCGGGCGCGGGCGGCTCCTCGTCACCGCCTCGGCGGCCGGGCTGCTGACGATGCTCGGCGGGGCGCCCTACGCGGTTACCAAACACGCGGCGGTCGGTTACGCGGAGTGGCTGCGGGTGACCTACCACCACCGCGGCATCGTCGTGCAGGCGCTCTGCCCGCAGGGGGTGCGCACGCCGATGCTCGACCAGGCCGGCCCGGCGGGAGAGGTGTTGCTGGCCCCCGACGCGATAACGCCGGACGAGGTGGCCGACCGGGTCGAGGAGGCGCTGGCCGGCGACCGCTTCCTGGTGCTGCCGCACCCTGAGGTAGCCGAGCACTACCGCCGCCGGGCCACCGATCCGGACCGCTGGCTGGGCGCGATGAACGGCATCCAGCGTTCCCTGGAGTCATCTGATCAAAAAGGGTTCTAGACTTCGCGGGGTGAGCGAGGTGGAGGCTGCGGGGCGGGTGGACGGCCGGACCGCGCGCGCGGAGCGCACCCGCCGGGCGATCGTGGAGGCCCACCTCGCCCTCATCGCCGAGGGCGACATGCGGCCGACCGGCGAGAAGATCGCCGAGCGGGCTGGCATCTCGCTGCGCACCCTGTGGATCAACTTCAAGGACATGGAGACGCTCTTCGAGGCGAGCGGGTCCACCGTGCTGGAGCGTCAGGACTCGGCTTACCGGCCGGTGCCGCGCGACCTGCCGCTGCGCCAGCGGGTCGACGCCTTCTGCCGGCAGCGGGCCGACCTGATGCAAATGTTCGCGCCGATCTTCCGGGCCGCGGCGATGCGCGAGCCGACCTCCCCGCAGCTGCACCGCAACAGGGTCAAGCACATCGTGCGGGTACGCCAGGAGGTGGAGGAACTCTTCGCGCCGGAGCTGGAGCTGGCCGGGCCGGCGGCGGGCGAGCTCGTCGACGCGCTCGTCGCGGCGAGCATGTGGCCGGCGTGGTCGATGCTCCGCGACGGGCTCGAGCTGGACGCGGAGGCGGCGCGGCGCGCGATGACCCGCACGGTGTCCGCGCTGTTGGTCACCGCGATCGCGGCGAGCGTGGGCCCGCCGCCGTCCTGAGTCGGCGGGCCCGCCCCCGCGGGGCTGTGGTCAGCCCAGGCGCGAGCGGAGCAGCTGCTTGCCCTGCTCGGCGCCCTTGCGGCTCTCGCCCTGCGCCCGCCGGAAGAAGTCGGCGAGCTCGGTGTCGCCGTCGCGCTGGGCGTCCTGGATGTAGGTCTCCAGGCGCAGAGCGTTGCTCAGGCACGACTCGGTAAACCAGATGATGTTGTAGTTCTTGTCCTTGGTGCCGGTGACTTGGCCGGTCTCTTCTGACGTCGTCATTGCCTTTGGCTACCCACTTGAGGGCGATCTATGCGTCAGAGGTCGGCGGCGTCCTCGGGGGTTTCGCGTCTGATCAGCACCGCGCCACCGTAATCGGGCGGCCGATGCCGCGCATCCCGATTACGATCATCGGTCGTGCGACAGGTGAGCGACGAGCTGCTTCTCGGTATCGCCGGTGTGTCCGCGACGGTGATCGGCCTCTTCCTGGTCGGCGTGCTGTTCTTCGTCGAGGGCGGCATGCGCGGGCCGGCGCGGGAGAGCCGGGTGGAGCTGTGGCGCTACATGCGCTCGGGCACCCGCATCGTCATGCTGCTTTTCGCGATGGCGCTGCTGCTGTCGCTCGCGCTCGTCGCGTTCGAGCTGGCCTGGGCGCGGGCGCTCTTCGTCGGGCTGAGCGTGGTGCTCGTGGTGGCCAATGTGGAGACCGCCGTCAAGGTGCGGGCCACGCGCGTCACCCAGTCGCGGACGTTGCTGCTCAACGAGATCGCCGGGACCGTTGGCGTGGTCGCGATCGTCGCGTTGCCGTGGATCCTCGGCGGCCTGCGGCCGGGCCGGGAAGACCTCACGCTGGCCGCGTTCCTCGCGCTGGCGACCGCGTTCGCGAGCGTGAGCGCGATCGCGCTGTCCACGTTCGACCTCGCGCGGCTCGACTCGGCACCGCCGGGCGCGGAGATCCGCCTGCTGCGCCCGGACAGCGGCGTCTACCCGGCGACCGACGACTACGCGCACGCTGTGGAGATTCGCGATCCGCGGCGGCTCGTCTTCGTCGCGGGCACGATGGGCCTCGACCGGGCGGGCGCCGCCGGCGCGTCGCTGGAGGAGCAGCTGACGCTCGTCTGGGACAACATCCGGGCGATCCTCGCGGCCGCGGGCATGACGCTCGACGACGTGGTACGCGTGACGAGCTACCTGCGCGACGTCGCGTACGCGGAGGAGAACGCGCGGGCGCGGGTGGCCGCCCTCGGCCGCGCGGTGCCCACCACTGCGATCGTCACGCAGACGCTCGCCGACGACTGGCTCGTCGAGATCGAGGTCATCGCCGCGACCTGAGGAGCAGCCTCGCGATCCAATCCGTCGTCGGCTAGTAGTGGCGGCCCAGGGGGACGTCGCACCACTGGCCGCCGACCCGCGTCAGCACCGGGTCGGCCGCGAAGTCGGGCTCGCCGTGCTCGGCGACCAGCTGCTCCGCGTACACCTCGGCGTCGTCCTTGGGGTGGTAGCCGATCGCCTCGCCTTCGGCCAGCGACCACCAGCGGCGCGTGTTGCGGCTGATGCCCCAGACGAGCCGGTAGCCGGGGCTCTCCACGCTCAGCGCGGCCTCGACAAGCCGCGCGCCGTCGTCGGGGGAGAGCCACATCGCCAGCCCGCGCGGCCCCGGCGGCGTCGGAAACCACAGGCCGATCCGCAGGCAGATCACGTCCATGCCGAACCGGTCCGCGTAGAGCCGGCCGGCCGCCTCGGCGGCGACCTTGCTCCAGCCGTACAGCGTGTCGGGTCGTCCGGACACGCCGGCCGGAAGAGGCATCTCGTCGCGGGTGTGGAAGCCGGCCGCGTGGTTGGAGGACGCCAGGATCACCCGGCGCACGCCGGCCCGGCGGGCGGCCTCGAGCACGCAGTACGTGCCGTAGGCGTTGAGCCGCAACACCTCCTCGGCGTCGGACTCGCGAGACTGTCCGCCCATGTGCACGACCGCGTCGACCCCGGTGGTGGCGCCGACCACCGCGTCGAGGTCGTCGATCGAGGAGATCAGCACCTCCTCGTCGCCGGCGCCCTCGACCGGGGCCGGCTCGCGCACGTCCAGCAGGCGCAGCACGCGGCCCGGCCGGGCCAGGCGCGGGCGGAGGAGCGTGGCGACCTTGCCCGCCCCACCGGTGATCAGGATGCGGTCGTGCGCCATCGTGCCTCCCCATGAATGGCTGCCCAGTCGAGCGGCCGGGCGCCCGGCCACCCCCACGTCACAGAAGCCATAGCATAGTGTCGATCCGCATCCAAAGATAGGTTCCATGTATGTGGATGATCGCGACAGGAATGTAGAAGGCGTGCCAGTTTCTGGATGCCTATTGACGGGCTGAGACCAGATTAGTTAACTGTCCTGGCAGAACGCGCGGTGGGCGCCCCGCCCGGTGCCCGCCGCGTTTCACCCGTGCGTGGTGTGGCGGCTTCCCGACGGTACGGCGCCGGTCCGCGGTGGCCGGTCTAGCTTGAGCCCAGAGCGGGGAGCGGAGACCACCTGGAGGCCGGCGATGGCGACGGATGTTTCGACCTGGAGCGCGTTCGCGGCCGACTACGACCCGGCGGGCCAGGCGGCGAGCATGACGCGGAGCGTCGCCGAAGACGGTTCGAGCGTCAACTTCACGCTCGACCGGCTCACGATGCTGCTCCAGGGCGACCAGGACCGCCCGTTCGCCGCCGCGCTCGGGATGGCGGGCCAGCTGGCGGTGAGCCTTCCGGAGGAGCTGGACCTGATCGGCTTCCTGCTGGTGGTCAGCGGTCACGTCGAGCGGACGCCGGGCACCCAAGCCGTCGTCTCCTGCGCGATCGGTCACGGTGCCCGGGGCGTCGAGTGGCCGCTCGAATCCATCGCCGGGGCGCCGAGCGGAGACAGCCGCGAGGTGTCCATAAGCGACGCCGACTTCCGGCTCGAATGCTTCACCAGTGACTTCAACCCGGCGATGGTGGGAGAGCCGCCCTTCCCGCCGCTGCCGCCGTTTCCGATCACGATGACCATGCAGGCCCGCCGCCGGGCGATCGACGAAAGCATCGGACTCACCATCACCGACTTTCGCGTGATCATCGTGCGGTCCGCGTAACCCGCGCGTGTCGGTTACCTGATTGCCCGGCGTGGTCGCCGGGGCAACGCTGAAGCGGGAGGTCGCCATGCCCGTGTTCACCATCGATGTTTCCCATCACGACTGGGCCGGCCGGGTCGAGCACGGCCTTCCCGGCCAGATCGGCTGGGCGAAGGCAAGCGCCGCCGGCATCCAGGCGATGTGTGCCCGCGCGACGTACGGCGATCCGCAGGGCAGCGGCGCGCAGGGTACGTTCTACGACACCCGGCACTTCGGCGACTTCGCGCAGGGCGCCAAGAGTGCCGGCTTCGCGCTTCGCGGGGGCTACCACAACCTCGTGCGCGGCGACCAGAGCTCGATCAACCGGCAGGTCGACTTCTTCCGGTCGGAGCTCGACCGGCACGACGCCAACTGGGCCATGCTCGACGTCGAGCGCTACGAGGAGCTCCTCGCCCACCACACCGAGCCCAGATTCGACGACGTCCGCCGGTTCGACGACCGGTGGGCCGCCGTGGAGAGCCGGGTGCTGGCGATTTACCTCCCGCACTGGGTCTGGGACGGGCACCTCGGCGCCCCTTCGCTGACCCAGCTGCGCGGCCCACTGGTCTCCTCGAACTACGGAGACAACCAGACGCTCCCGACGGCGCGCCTCTACGACCACCGCGGCGGCGACGACGGCAACGGCTGGAAAGCATACGGCGGCAAGACTCCGGCGCTGTGGCAGTTCGGCTCCCGGGCGCTCGTACCGGGTGTCAACGACTATCCGCACCGCAAGCACGACGCCAACGGCAAGGACATCGATCGCGGCACGGACATCAACGCGTTTCGCGGCACGTTCGCGGAGCTGCGGATGCTGCTGACCGGAGAGGACGAAGACGACGTGACGCTCGAAGAAATGATCAAGGTGCTCGCGGGCTTCCGTGGCGAGGGCAAGGCGGTGACCGCGGGCGGCGGCATCTTCATCCAGCCCCACCTGGCCTTCCCGCAGCGCGCGCTCAACGAGATCCAGGCCGCCCGGACCGAGATCGTCGGCCTCACCGCGGCCGTGCAGCACCTCGCCGAGGTGGTCGCCGCCGGCACGGGTACCAACCCGGAGGCCCTCAAGGAGGCGGTGCGGGCGGCCATCGACGAGCGGCTGCCGGCCATCTCCGCCGCGGTGCAGGACGCGATCGACGACGAAGACGAGGGTGTGCACAACGACGGCGCCAACGATCCGCTGGCCCGGCCGGATCCCGACGCCGCGCCCGCGGGGCGGCCGGTCGACTCGTAAGCTGGGCGGGTGAGTGATCCCATCCGCACCGCCATCATCGGTTACGGGCTCGCGGGCCGTGTCTTCCACGCGCCCCTGATCAGCGCCGATCCGGCATTCGAGCTGGCCGGCATCGTGACCGCCAATCCCGACCGATCGGCCGCGGCGGCCTCGCTCTACCCTTCCGCGCGCATATTCTCCACTGTGGACGATCTGCTCGCGGCCGGCGACATCGAGCTGGTCGTGGTCGGTGCGCCGACGCCGGACCACGCGGCCATCGCGACCCGGACGGTGGAGCGCGGGCTCGCCACCGTCGTCGACAAGCCTTTGGCGGTGCGGAGTGTGGAGGCGGCCGAGCTCATCGAGCTGGCCTCGCTTCGCGGCGTCCCGCTGACCGTTTTCCAAAACCGGCGGTGGGACGGCGACTTCCTGACCGTGCGCAAGCTCGTCGAGGCGGGTGCGCTCGGCGACGTGTGGCGCTTCGAGTCCCGGTTCGAGTGGCACAGCACCCGCCCTCGTCCACAGTGGAAGCAGGAGACTCCCGGTGTCGAGGGCGGCGGCGTGGCGTACGACCTGGGCGCGCACCTCATCGACCAGGCGGTGCGCCTCTTCGGGCCGATCGCCTCGTACTACGGCGAGCTCGACCGCCACCGCGACGGCGCGGTCAACGACGACGACAGCTTCATCGCGCTCACCCACACCTCGGGCGTGCGCTCGCACCTGGCGATGAGCAGCATGGTGGCGCAGCGCGGTTTCCGTTTCCGGGTGCTGGGATCGGAGTCCGGCTTCACGAAGTGGGGGCTCGACCCGCAGGAGTCGCAGCTGGCCGGCGGGATGTCGCCGCTGGACGACGGGTTCGGCGTGGAGCCGGTGGAGGCGTGGGGCAAGCTCGGGCGCGAGGGAGACGCCGTGCCGGTGGCGACCGAGCGGGGCGGATATCGCGAGTTCTACGCCCAGCTCGCGGCCGCGCTCCGGTCCTCCGCCCCGGTGCCGGTCGACCCGCGTGACGCGCTGGTGGCGATCGGCATCATCGAAGACCTTCAGCGGATGCGGGCGTAGCGCCCGGCACACCTATACATCGAGCTATGTCAATGCTAGGGTCTGGGATGGCCACCACCATGCCCTGGCTGTCGGGGTGGCCGGCGACCCGGCCACGCCGCCGCACGGCTCGCGCCCGGGCCTTTCCGGCCCTGCCCGCCCTCTTCCTGGCACGCGGCGAGCGCGTGCTCCTCACTCTCCACGGCGTGGTCGCCACCGACCGTGCCATCTTCTGCGACGGGCCGGACTGGACGCGGCTCGGCTGGGAGCAGGTCACCCGCGTCGAGCGGCACGAGCGCGGCCTGCTCCTCACCGCCTGGGCCCCCGACCTGCCGCCCCGCACGGTCGTCGCCGCCGAGCCCGCCACGCCGCTGCTGGCACTGGCCCGCGAGCGGATCGCCTGGACCACGCTGCTCACTACCCGCGTCCCGATCGGCGGCCACCCGGCGCGCGTCGCGGCCCGCCGCCAGCCCGGCGCCGGCACGCTGGTCTGGATCGTCGCCCTGGCCCCCGAGGTCACGCCGACGCCGGCGGTGGACGAGGAGCTGGCGGCGGCGCTGGCCCGGCTGGCGCGCGAGCTCAGCTGAGGGTCGCGCGCACGAGGAGTTTGGCGGCGGCGTTGGCCCGGCTGGCGCGCGAGCTCAGCTGAGGGTCGCGCGGACGAGCTCGCCCGGCGCCGCCCCGGCCTGGGCGACGACCTCGCCGGTCGGAGTGCGGACGCTCGACCGGCCCGCCGTCGTGGCGAAGTCGCCGCCGGTCGGTCCGGCGAAGCTGGCCACCGCCACCCACACGCCATGCGTGGTGGCGATGCGGCGGGCGCGCTCCTCCAGCACGTCGGGGCGGTCCTCGGCCACGCCCGCCACGTACGCGTCGATGCCCAGCGCCACCGTGTCCGCCGCGTGCTGGGGCACCCCCGTGTCCTTGCAGATCGCCAGGCCCAGGCGCCAACCGTCCACTTCGTACACTTCCGGCTTGGCGCCGGGCACGAAGCGGGCCGGCTCCCCGCCGGCCAGGTTGAGCTTGCGGTAGGCGACCGTCACCCCGCCGCCGTCCACGGCCAGCATCGCGATGTGCGGGCCCTCGATCGGCGCGCCCACCAGCGCCACGGATCCCCGCGCGGCACACGCCTCGACGAGCGGGGCGAGCCGCGGGTCATCGATGTCCACAGTGGAGGCTTCAAGCTCGTAGCCGGTGAGGGACATCTCCGGGAAGACCACCACCCGCGTGCCCGCCGCCCGGACCACCTCGGTGTGGGTGGCGACGTTGGCGCCCAGATCGTGCGACACGACGGGCGGCTGGGCGACGGCGATGGTCAGCGGCTGGCGCATGCGCCAACCCTACGAGATTTGAGCTACCGCGGCGCCCGTCGTGGTCGCTGTCCGTTGCTCCCGCGCCTCACCCATTCGCTGTTGGTCGCGCTCACCCCTTTGCCTCCGCCAGGAGCGCTCCGACCATCAGGATGGGGGGAAGTGCCATCCCGACACCCACAAACCGTCAAGAGCTGAGCATGCCAACGCCCGGGGCGCCATCGTTGAGTGCTGATCGGTGCGGTCGCCTGGGGCGCGGCGCCCCGGACCTTGGCATGCGCCAAAGCGGACGGGTCGATGCCCGTCGGGATGGCACAGCGGGTGGTGTGCGCGGGTCGCTCTCTGCGCGGTGCCGCACTCTTTCGATGCGGCGGCTTGGCCTTTGTCCGCAATGTCCGCACTGGGCCCGGCAGCGGTGAGCTTTGTTGCCGTGGGTAGTCGGCGCGATGATGTGACCGGCCCCGGTTTTCGAGATCTTGGAGAGTTAGGGCGCTATTTCAACCCTAACTGTCCTAGATCTGGAAAGTGCCCGCCCCGGCCGCCTACCCTGCGTTACCTCCGCGCCGTGCCTGCGCATCCGCGCCGTGCCCGCGCATCGCGCCGTGCCCGCGGATCCGCGCGGTGCCCGCGTCCGCGGTGAGGCGGCGCGTGCGCGGTGAGGCGGCGCGTGCGCGGTGAGCGCGCGGTGACCGCTGCCAGACGCGGAGGGTGAGGCCGCGGGAGCAGCGGTCTGGACCACCGCGGACATCGCGGTAGCTCAAATCTCTTTGTTCGGCTTTCCCCGCCGCCTGAGCCGACGTCTCACAGCAACGCTGCCAGGGCGGGGTTGTCGATGCCGGCGGCCAGCAGGCGGGCGGCGCCGAGCGCGGTCGGGTCGCCGAGGCGGTGGCGGTGCAGGTGTGCGCGCACCACGAGCTCGCCGAGGTCGCACCGCGCGGCCAGCGACGCCAGCGTGCCGGCGAGGGCGGCGGCCCGTTCGTGGTCGCCGTGTTCGATGGCGGTGCTGGCGGCGGCGTCCAGCACGTAGCCGTGCACCCACTGGTAGCGGTCCGGTGCGACGGAGCAGCGGCGCCGGGCCTCGACAAGCCACCGCGTGGCACCGGCGCGGTCGCCGCGGGCGGCGTGCAGGCGGCCCAGGCCGCGGGCGGCCATGCCCTCCCAGCACGGGTCGTCGAGCTGGAGGGCCAGCGTCCAGGCGCGTTCAAGGGTGTCGGCGGCGGTGTCGGTGTCGCCGGCGGACAGGTCGAGCTCGGCGCGGAGCGACTGCGGCCACGGCAAGAACGCCATCCACCGCTGCTCGTGGATCAGCGCCAGTGACGTGTCGAGGGCGGCGCCCGCCTGGCTGCGTTCGCCGCGCAGGAGGTGGGCGCGGGCCAGCACGGACAGCGACCAGGCCTGCTGCCGCGGGTCGCCGCCGCTCGCCGCCCGTTCCGCCGACTCGCCGAGCTGGGCGAGCGCGGTGGGGTAGTCGCCGCGGTCGGAGGCGTTCATGCCGCGTACGCCGAGGATCGCGGCCAGCTCGGCGTCGGTCTCGGCGAGCGCCGCCGCCTTGGCCAGCCACGCCTCGCCGGTGCCCCGCCGGCCGGCCTGCACCTCGACGAAGCCGAGCTGCCGGTGTGCGGTGACCGCGGTGGCGCGGTCACCGGCCCGGCTCGCCAGCTGGATGGCCTCCTCCAGGACGACGGCCCCCTCGTTGTCCCGCCCCCGTACGGCGTGCACCAGTGCGCCCCCCAGCGCGCACAGCGCCTGCCCCTGCACCGCGTCGTCGCCGGCCCGCGCCGCCTCGGTGACCGCGCGGCGCAGGCACTGGAGGCCCGCGTCGACGGCACCGGCGGCGATCGCGGCCCGGCCGGCCTCCAGCTGGCTGAGTGCGGCGGCCCGGCCGCTCAGCGGTGAGACCATCGCCGACTCCGGGCCCACGTCGGCCGCCTCGCGGAGCGCCGCCGACGCCTCGTGTCCCAGCTCGCGCCGCAGCAGGTCCTCACCGACCGCGATCTGCCGCAGGGCTGCCGCCCGGTCGCCGGCCACCGCGAGGCTGCGTACCAGCAGCTCGTGGTTGCCCTCTTCGAGCGGGTTGCGGGCGACGGCGCGGGCCGCGTATCCGACCGCCTCGCCCGCCGACCCGCTCGCCAGCAGCGCGACGGCCGCCTGCCGCAGCCGCGCCTCGACCGCCGCCGACACCCGGTGCCGCGCCACCAGCAGCCACGACTCGAACTCCAGGCAGGCCGGCAGGCTCACCCCGTCGAGCAGGTCGCCGCCGAGGGCGAGCAGCGGTGCCGGGTCGCCGTCCGGGTCGTCCAGCAGGCGTACGTCCACCGCGATCCCGTCGCCCAGCGCGGTGGCCACCGGATCGCCGCTGAACGCGCCGGCGCCCCCCAACGCGCGGCGCAGCTCGGCGAGCGTCCATCGCAGGGCGCCCAGCGGGTCGTCGGCGTCGGCGAAGAGCAGCTCGGCCAGGTGCCGCCGGCTCGGCGGCCGCTCGGCGAGCAGCAGGTAGGTCAGGAGCGCCCAGGCTTTCCGGCCGCGCGGCGAGCGCACCGGCTGGCCGTCCAGCTCGATGGCTGGCGGTCCGAGCAGCCGGATGGTGTACACGACCGGATTATCCGCGCACCACGCCGACGGATTCGAGGTAGTCGGCCGGAGCCGCCACCGTGCCGTCGCTGGCCCGGTTGAAGCGGACGGCCACCTCGGCCAGATCGATCGCGAACCGCTCGCGGTCCGCCTCCGGCAGCGCGCCGGCCAGCCGGGTGATCGGGCCGTAGAACTGCCTGAACCACTCCGAGAAGTGCACGGGGGAGTGGTAACGGAAGGTGTAGGTGCGGCCGGTGAGCGCCGTCCACTCCACCCGGTCGCCGAAGAGGGCGGCGAGGTGCTCGGCGGTGCCCCACAGAGTGGGCGGGCGGACGCCGGCCGGCGGCGGTGCCCACTTCGCGACGGTCTTGAAGAGGTCGCCGATCATGCCGGTCGGCGTCCAGCAGGCCAGTGCGATCCGGCCGCCCGGCTTGGTAACCCGTACCAGCTCGTCGGCCGCCCGCTGGTGGTCCGGCGCGAACATCACGCCGACCGTGCTCACCACCAGGTCGAACGCGCGGTCCGGCACGGGCAGCGCCTCGGCGTCGCCCTCCCGGAACGTCACGTCCAAATGCTCGGCCGCCGCCCGCTCCCGCCCCTGCTCCAGCAGGTTGGCCGCGTAGTCGACGCCGGTGGCCTCGGCGAACCGGCGGGCGGCGGCCATCGCCGCGTTGCCCTGGCCGCAGGCGACGTCCAGGACCTTCTGGCCGGCGCGCACGTCGGCCGCCTCCACCAGCAGCTCGGCGATGATCTGGAGGGTGTTGCCAACCCGCGGGTAGTCGCCGGTCTCCCAGCCCGCCCGCTGGTTCTTCTTGATCGTCTCGAAGTCGATGGTCGTGCTCGTCACGATGCTCCTCCTCGTGTGATCTATCCACCACAGGAGACCGGCCGACCGTGTGACGAGCCGTGTGACGCGACTTACGGATATCCGACAGCGCGTGCCGGCGCCTCGACCGTGACCACCTCGCCGCCGCGCGAACCGTCCGGCGGCCAGGGTGCCGTGGTGACGAACAGCGTGGTCCCCTCCGGCCCGCCGAGCACACAGGCGAAGGCACCCTGGTCGAAGCCCACCGTCTGGAGCACCTCGCCGCCCTCGCGCACCCGCACGCACCGCTGGCCGGGCACCTCCGCGAACCAGACCGCGCCCTCGGCGTCGAGGCAGATCCCGTCCGGAAACGCGCCGGGCAGATCGGCCCACACCCGCCGGTTGGCGAGGCTCCCGTCCTCCTCGATGTCGAACGCGGTCAGCCGGTTGCCGTACGACTCGGCGACGATCAGCGTGCGGTTGTCCGGCGTCACGGCCATCCCGTTGGGAAACCCGAAGTCGCCGGCCACCTCCCGCACGACCCCGTCGGCGGTGACCAGCGCGACCGTCCCCGGCGCCGGATCGCCGACACCGAAGTCGAAGCCGATGTTGCCGACGTACGCGTTGCCCCGCCCGTCGACGACCATGTCGCTCCACGGGTAAGCAGACAGCGGCGCCAGGTCGGCGTGCGTCACCCACGACCCGTCCGGCTCCCGGCGCAGCAGCTTGCCATCCCGCGACGAGACGACGAGGAAGCGCCCGTCCGGCAGCCAGCCAAGCCCCATCGGCATGCCCGGGACGCTCGTGACGATCTCGCTCTTGCCGTCGAGGTCGGCCCGCACCACCTCGTTGCCGCCCATGTCGGACAGCCACAGCCGCCCGTCGTGCCAGCGCGGCGACTCACCCATCACGAGACCGCTCAGCAACGTGTTCATGGTTTCTCTCCTCTCAGGTTGCCTTCCACCCGGGACGTAGAAGCCGCCGCACGGTTTTCGACACCTAGAGAAAGATTTGGGCTACCGCGATGTCCGCGGTGGTCCGGACCGCTGCTCCCGCGGCCTCACCCTCCGCGTCTGGCAACGGTCACCGCGCGCTCACCGCGCACGCGCCGCCTCGCCGCGCACGCGACGAAAGACCGAGCCGGCGATCCCTGCAAGCGGCATTGCGGACAAAACGTCGAGCGCGGCGGAAGAGGAAGAGAGCGCGCGCCGCGCACGGCATGGTCGGAGTACTCAAAGGGGTAACCCGTGACCAGCGGCGGACGGGTGAGGCCGCGGGAGCAGCGGTCGGGACCACGACGGACGTCGCGGTAGCTCGAATCTCTTTCTAGCGACCGACGAAGAAGGACGGCACGCGGGTCTGCCAGGGCGCCGCTTCCTCCAGTGCCGCCGCGACGCGGATGAGCAGGTCCTCGCGGCCGTAGCCGGCCACCAACTGGACGCCGATCGGCAGGCCCTCCCGGCTCTGACCGATCGGCAGGCTGATCGCGGGGTGGCCGGAGATGTTGAACGCGGCGGTGAACGGCCCGTACTCGAAGATCCGCCGCAGCCACGAGCGGGCGGTGTGGTCCGGGTTGTTGTAGTCGAGCGTGCCGTGCGGTGCGGGCAGCTGGGCGAGCGTGGGCGTGACGAGCAGGTCGTACCGGCCGAGGAAGAGGCCGACCGGGCGGGTCACCCGGTGCTGGGCGTCGACCGCGGCCAGCAGGTCGAGCGCGCTCGCCGCCTCGGTCTCGGCCACCACCCGCCGGGCCACCGCCTCCATCAGCGAGGCGTCGGGGCGTCGGGGCGCGCGCAGGATGGCGCCGCCGGTGCCGTACACGCCGAGCATCGCGGCCTCGACCAGGTCGTCCGCGTCGAGGGGCGGGCTCGACGGGGTGACCTGGTGTCCGAGCAGCTCCAGCACCTTGGCGGCCGTCTCGGTGACCTCGGCGACCTGTGGGTCCACCGCCACGCCGGACCAGGCGGCGGTCGTCAGCGCCACCCGCAGGCGGCCCGGGTCGGCGCCCACCTCCTCGGCGTACGGGCGGGCCGGCGGGGGAGCGAAGTACTTGTCGGCGATCGGCGGCGCGCTCACCGCGTCGAGCAGGTGGGCGGCGTCGCGCACGGTGCGGGCCAGGCCGAACTCGACGATCAGGCCGAAGCCGACCTCGCCGGCGTACGGTCCCGAGGGGGTGCGGCCGCGGCTGGGTTTGAGGCCGACGAGCCCGCAGCAGGCGGCCGGGATGCGGATCGAGCCGCCGCCGTCGTTGCCGTGTGCCAGTGGCACCGCGCCGGCGGCGACGAGTGCGGCCGCGCCGCCGCTCGAGCCTCCCACGCCGCGCGCGAGGTCCCACGGGTTGCGGGTGGCGCCGTGCAGTGCCGACTCGGTGGCGAAGCTGAGTCCCAGCTCGGGCGCGGTGGTCTGGCCGAGCGTGGCGAGCCCGGCGGCGCGGAATCGGGCCATCAGGTCGTGGTCGACCAGTGCGGTGGCGCCGCGGATGCTCCGGCTGCCCAGCGCGAACGGCACCCCGCGCGCGAACGGGCCGCTGTCCTTGACGACGAACGGCACGCCGCCGAACGGGCCGTCCGCCTCGTGCTCCAGCGCGGGCGCGAAGAGCGGGAGGGTGAGCGCGTTGAGCTCGGCGCCGGCGGTCTCCAGGGCCTCGCGTGCCACCTCCTCGACCTCGGCGGCGCTCACCTCGCCGGACCGGATCAGCGCGCGCAGGCCGACCCCGTCGAGCGCGGCGTACTCGCGAAGCTTCACGGCGAGTAGGCCGCGGCGAGCTTGTCCATCGTGGCGTCGAAGCGGGGGTCGACCTTGCGGCGGGCCGGGTCTTCGTCGTACCAGGCGACGATCTCGCGGGCGCCCTGGTGGAAGGGGATCGTGGCCACGAAGCCCGGCACGAGCGAGCGGAGCTTCGCGTTGTCGAACACCATCGAGTGGGCCTTGTCGCCGAGCAGCCCGGCGCCCCACTCGGGGTCGGCCGCGGCGATCGCGTCCGAGGGCACGTGCACGATCCGCGGCTCTGCGCCCGCGGCGGCGCCCAGCGCCAGCGCGATCTGGTCCCAGGTGAGCACGTCGTCCGAGGTGATGTGCACGGCCTCGCCGATCGCGCGCGGGTGGCCGAGCAGCGGCACGAAGCCGCGCGCGAAGTCGCGCGTGTGTGTGAGTGTCCACAGTGAGGTGCCGTCGCCGTGCACGACGACGGGCTTGCCCTGCCGCATCCGTTCCACGACGGTCCAGCCGCCGTCGAACGGGACGAGAGTGCGGTCGTACGTGTGCGAGGGGCGCACGATCGTGGCCGGGAAGCCGCTGTCCCGGTACGCCGCGACGAGCAGGTCCTCACAGGCGATCTTGTCGCGGGAGTAGCGCCAGAACGGGTTGCGCAGCGGCGTCGACTCCACCACCGGCACGCGGGCCGGCGGGGTCTGGTAGGCCGAGGCCGAGCTGATGAAGACGTACTGCCGGGTGCGGCCGGCGAACACGTCGAGGTCGGCCTGGACGTGCGCGGGCGTGAACGCCACCCAGTTGACCACCGCGTCGAACTCGAGGTCGCCCAGCGCGGCGGCCACCGACTCGGGGTCGCGCACGTCCGCGCGGAGCACGGTGGCCTCCGGCGGCAGCGGCCGGTGGGTGGTGGTGCCGCGATTCAGGACGTACAGGTCGATGCCGCTCGCCACGGCGAGGCGGGAGGAGGCGGAGCTGATGATGCCGCTGCCGCCGACGAAGAGCACCCGGAGATCACCCACGCCGCCACCTTAACGCCGATCCCCACCGGGAGTGCGAGGAAATATCATGTCCCGGATCTTGATCGCGAACCGTCCACTGTAGAGAGGAACCCCGATGGGTGTCACCCGCAAGGATGCGTTGCGAATTCTCGCCGGCACGGGGGTGGCCGCGGCCGCCGGTGCGCTGGCCCCTGGCGCCGCCGCCTCGGCCAGCGGGGTCATCCGCCGCGACGTGTGCGTGATCGGCGGCGGGGCCACCGGCACGTACGCCGCGGTGCGCCTGCGCGACCTCGGCCACAGCGTCGCGGTGGTGGAGCGGGCCGGGCGGCTGGGCGGGCACACCGAGACGTTCCACGACCCGGTGACGGGCGGCACCACCGACGTCGGTGTGCTCATCTACCACGACATGCCGCTGGTGAGGGACTTCTTCGGCCGCTTCGACGTGCCGCTGGTGCGGTACACCGGCCAGGGCGGCACGACCAACCACTACGTCGACTTCCGCACCGGGCTGGTGGTGCCCGGGTACACGCCGCCGGCGCCCGCCGCGTTGCCCGCGTACATCGCGCTGCTCCAGCGGTACCCGTACCTCGACCAGGGCTTCGAGCTGCCCGACCCGGTGCCGGCCGACCTGCTGCTGCCGTTCGGCGAGTTCGCGGTGCGGCACGGGCTCGAGTCGATCCTGCCGCTGATCTTCGGGTACGCGCAGGGCCTCGGCGACATCCTCCGGATCCCGGCCATCTACGTGCTGAAGAACGTCGGCCTCAGCGTGCTGAACAGCGTGCTCACCGGCTCGCTCCTGATCACCGAACGGCGGAACAACAGCGAGCTCTACGAGAAAGCCACCGCGTTTCTCGGCGCGGACGCGTTGCTCGGCGCCCACGTGACCAGGGTGCACCGCGGCCCGCAGGGCATCCAGGTGCTGGTGGCCACCCCGCACGGGCCGCGCGTGATCCACTGCCGCAGGCTGCTCGTCACCGCGCCGCCGCTGCTGTCCACTTTCGACGGTTTCGACCTCGACGGGACCGAGCGGGCGGTCTTCGGCCGCTTCCGCCACCACCGGTACTGGACGGCCGTGGCCCGCCTCACCGGTATGCCCGCCGGCGTCTCGCTCGTCAACGTCGGCGCGGACACCCCGTACCACCTGGCGCCGCTGCCCGGGCTCTACGGCCTCACCGTCACCGGCGTGCCCAACCTGTGGGGCGTCAAGTACGGCAGCACCGGCCCGCTGAGCGACGGCGCGGTGCGGGCGGCCATCGTCGCCGACATCCGGCGGCTGCGCACGGCGGGCTCGTACCCGGTGGAGCTCGACGGCTTGGAGATCTTCAAAGCGCACGTCCCGTTCGAGATGGTGGTGCGGCCCGGCGACATCGCGGGCGGTTTCTACCGACGGCTGTACGGGTTGCAAGGCCGAAACGGCACCTTCTACACCGGAGCCGCGTTCCACACGCACGACTCGTCGCTGTTGTGGCGCTTTACCGAGGAACTGCTGGCGTCTCACTTCCTTTCTTAGTAAAGTTTCCTTTTAGTTGTGATGCGGCCTGCCCTCTTGGAGCGTTTATGAAAATGCGCAAGCTCGGCCCGATGCTCATCGCCACCGTCCTGACCACCACCGGCCTCGTCGCGGTCACGCCGACCAGCGCGTTGGCCGCACCCACCGACTGCACGATCTCGTTCGGTCCCAACCGCACCGTGCAGAGCTACTGCGCGAGCGGCACCGGCGAGCACCGCATCCGCATGGTGCTGCGCCACTTCCTGCCCGAGGTAGGCCGCATCCCGGTCGAGGGCAACTGGGCGCCGGTGGGCGGCATCTCGATCACCGGCTACCCGCCGCACACCATCGAGAACGTCTGGGTCGAGACGCGCGGCTGACCCCTCCCAGGTGGACACCGGCCCGCTCAACGTCGAGCGGGCCGGTGTTTGCGTGTGCCCAGCACACTGACAAACCTGATGGAAGACCTCGCCTGGGTCGGGCAGCTCAAGCTGGCGCTGCTCGGCGTCGCCCCGCTCGGATACCTGGTCATGCTCGGTTGGTTCGTCGCCGGCCGGCCGTGGCTGCCTCGCCCGTCCGCCGCGACACCGGAGCTCGGACCGGAGCCGCCCGCCCTCGTCGCGATGATGTACAACCGCTGGCGGGTCGGCGACACCGCCATCGTGGCGACGCTGCTCGACCTCGCGGCGCGCCGCTTCGTGGAGCTGGACCAGGTGGGCGGCGAGACGGTCTTCCGGCCGCGCGACGCCGCATCCGGGCAGCTGACCACATCGGAGCGTGCGGTGCTGAGCTGGTTCACCTCCCGCACCGTGGCCAACCGGGGCGTCGGGATGGCCGCGCTGCGGCCGGCGAACGCCGCCGAGGCGAGGGCTTTCCGCCGCCGGTACGCCCGGATGGTCCGCGCGGAAGCCGAGGAGCGTGGCCTGTCGACCCGCAAGCCCCGCGAGATGGTGGAGTTTTCCCTCTTCCTCTTCGCGATGGTCTCGGCCGCCACGATCGTGCTGCCCGGCACCTATCTGCTGCTGCCCGACTGGCGGTGGTGGCTCGTCGCGCCGATCGCGTTCTTCGCGCTGTTCATCCTGCTGATCGTGCCGACGGGCGCGCCGATCGCCCTGCGCGACTGGAGCACCCCGGACGGGCGCGGCTCACTGTCGCGCTGGCTCGGCGTCAAGGCCTACCTCGACGCCACGCCGCAGCTCCAGGCGCTGCCGCCGGCCGCCGTCACCCTCTGGGGCAGATACCTCGCCTACGCCGCCGCGCTGGGCAGCGCACCCGTCGCGACCCGCACGCTCGCCGCGATCTGGACCGGCCAAGCGGCGCCGGCCGCGCACGCCGCCGCGGCGGCGGCCCTCGACAGCCCACCCATCCCGCCGCCCGAGCGGCACCCGGACCTCCGCCTGGGCGGCATCGCCGTCTTCGGCGGCGAGGTGGTCACCCCCGCGGGCACGCTGCGCCGGTCGCAGGCGCGCTGGAACGTGAGCCACACCGGCGCCGTCCGCCCCCGCCTGGACTCGGCGATGATCGTCCTGGTGCTGGCCTTCATGTGCATGTTTCCGCTCAACCTGCTGTACCTGCTGTTCGCGCTCGAACGCCGTTACGCCGGCACGGTGGAGGTCACCGTGGCCGGGCCGTCGTTCGGCTACACGACGCGCATCCCGTTCGACGGCGACGAGCAGTACACCGCCCTCAGGCGCGAGCTGGGTCGGGCGGACGACCTACTCGGCACGAAGCTCGCCCCACAAGTCAAGGAGCTGGGATCGCCTCCGTCGTAGTTCTCTACGCGGCCCCACCTGCGCCATCCTGACGCAGCGTCACCAGCTCATGGGTCGAGACTTCGTCGACCACCGCCTGGCGCGACCTCAATCCCCCGCCGGTTGCGCGTAGGGGGTGAGCGCGACCAACGGCGGACGGGTGAGGCCGCGGGAGCAGCGGTCTGGACCACGACGGACGTCGCGGTAGCTCAAATCTCTGTTCAAATAAGGGAAAGGCGACAAAGCGTCTAAAGGCGGCTCGCACGACGGACGCTGCGGTAGCCCTCCTGATCCTTGCTAGGTGGGCTGGCGGTCGACAGCAGTGATGACGCCGGTCAGGCGGTCGTAGCGGTACACCGTCGCCTGCCACGTCTCGGCCAGGACGGTCGTCACCAGCGCCCCCTGGTGTACGTCGTCGTAGCTGGTCAGCCAGCGCCACCGCTGGCCGTCGCGGAGTATGCGCACCGACCGGTCGAACCGGCCGCCGTCCGCGGTGATCGAGTAGCGCGGGCCGGCCGGCGGGTCGATGTCGAGGCCGCCGTCGGCACGGATGGTCAGTGTGACGATCAGGTTGCCCTGGGCGTCGTGGATCCGCGCCGGGTCGCCGACGTAGAACTTGCTGCGCCCCTGGCCCTGGATGTCCATGCCGTTGTAGAACGTGCGCCCCTGCGCGTCCATCCACAGGTGTGGCACGTGCGCCTTGGGTGCCCCGAACGTCAGCCCCGGGTAGTACGACAGGTGCCAGTGCGGCGGGTTGTCGAGGTGCAGCAGGTTGTTGGTCTCGAAGCCCATCAGCGCGAAGAAGTGCCCGCGCCGGCGCGCCTCGGCGGCCAGCCCCGAGTCCCGCAGGATCGCCTCGGTCGCCACCAGGTAGTTGATCGCGGCTTTCGCCTCTCCGGCGGGCCAGGGCACGCCGGCCCAGTAGCCGGCGGCGCGGTCCGGGTCGTTGTGCTCGATGCGCCAGTACACGCCGCTGGACGTGGCGCCGCTCGGGTAGCTGAACACCTGGAGCGTGGGTTGCGCGGCGTTCGCCGAGGCGGCGGTCACCGGCAGCGTGAACGTGACCCGCTCCGGGTCGGCCGGGTCCTGGGTGAGCGCGAGCCGGGTGTCGCCGGTGACGACGGCCGCCACGCGCTCGCCGGGCCACCGCACCGCGACCTCGATGCCCGTGCTGCGCGGCCCGCTCACGAACGTGTAGTACTCGGCGCGGCTGGCCACCTGGTAGTTCGTGCCGGCCACCGGCGTGTACCCGGATGGCAGCGTGATCTCGGGGGCGGCCGGCTCGCCGGGCGCGGCCCGGACCACCCGGAAGGAGGCGTAGGCGGTGGGTTCGGCGGCCACGGCCGGCTGGGCCGGGGCCAGGAGCAACGCGACGAGAAATAGGGCACGCACGGAGCGTGACGTTAAGGTCGCTCGATGAATCCCGGCTCAACACACGCCGACGTCCACCGTGAACAACGGTGGACGTCGGCGGGCCGCCGCTCAGGCGCGGGTGCGCGCCACCTGGGCGGTGACCGCCGCGGCCCAGGTCCAGATCACGATGCCGCCGGCCAGCATCCAGCGGTAGTCGTCGGTGGCGAAGGTGACGCTGGTCAGGCCGAGGTCCGCGACGACGGCGGCGACCGAGTACGCCACCCAGCCGCGCCGGCCCTCGGCGGCGAACCGGCGGGCGAACACGAACGCGGCGGCGACGAGCGCGACCGCGGCCACGGCCGGTGCGATGCCGTGCAGGATGCCGTGCCAGCTCAGCTGCTCGGGCGCGCCGTCGGGGGTGCCGACCGGAAAGCCGTACGCCGGGTCGGCGCTGAAGACGCCGCCCCAGACCAGGCCCACGCCGTACGTGCCGATCAGGATCGGGCCCCACGTGCCGGCCCGGCCGCCGCGCAGCACGCGCCGGAGGCCGAACGCGGAGGCGAAGGCCAGCACGCCGCAGGCGACGAAGTTCGTGGTCTGGATCCAGCCCAGGTCGCCGAGGGCGAGCAGGCTGAGCGGGTGCCGTCTGGGGTCGAAGCCGTCGCGGGTGAACGCCTGCGCGAGCACGCTGACGACGAAGATGGGCCCGGCCAGCACACCGGCGGTGAGCAGGGCGGTCGTGCGGCTGGGGCGGGCCACGGCGGTGGGGGTGGCGGCGATCTGAGCCATCGTTCGTTCCCTTCAGGAGGTCGGATGCAGGCTCAGACGGGTGGCGCGGGCCGGACTCATCGCCCGGCGGACGTCGATTTTGGAGAAGCCGCTTGTCAGAGGTCTCGGGTAGGTTGTGGGGCATCTAGGGCCGATGGGGGGTTCACCATGGGTGAGGCCACGAGCGTGGTGGGCGTGGAGTTGCGCCTGGACGAATACCGCACTGAGCTCAATGGCTACTGCTACCGGATGCTCGGCTCGGCCTTCGAGGCCGAAGACGCGGTGCAGGAGACGATGGTGCGCGCCTGGAAGGCGTACGACCGGTTCGAGGGGCGTTCGGCGCTCCGCTCCTGGTTGTACCGGATCGCGACGAATGTCTGCATGGACATGCTCGGCAGCGCCCAGCGCCGGGCCCGGCCGATGGAGCTCGGCCCGGCGTGGAAGGCGCGCGAGGTCACCGAGGTGGTGCCGCTGCCCGAGCAGGTGTGGGTGGGGCCGGTGCCGGACAGCCGCGTGGTGCCCGACCGCAGCGACCCGGCTGACGTGGCGGTGGCCCGCGACTCGATCCGGCTGGCGTTCGTCGCCGCCCTCCAGCACCTGCCGCCCAAGCAGCGCGCGGTGCTGATCCTGCGCGAGGTGCTGGCCTGGTCGGCTCAGGAGACCGCCGAGCTGCTCGGCCTCACCGTCGCCTCGGTCAATAGCGCGCTCCAGCGGGCCCGGGCCACGATCTCCTCGGTCGACCTGACCGGCGACCGGCTCGAGCCGCTCGACAAGGAGCAGAGCGACCTGCTCGCCCGCTACGTGAAGGCCTTCGAGGCGTATGACATGGCCTCGCTCGCCTCGCTTTTGCACGAAGACGCCACGCTCTCGATGCCGCCGCTCAAGTTCTGGTTCCGCGGCCACGAGGACATCCGCGACTTCATGGTCGGCCCCGGTGCGCCGTGCGCGGGTTCGCGGCTCGTCCCCACGGTGGCCAACGGGCTGCCCGCCTTCGGTCAGTACCGGCCGAGCGGCCCCAACGGCCGTCACGAGCCGTGGGCGCTGATCGTCCTGGAGATCTCAGGAGGCAAGATCGCGGGGATCAACTCGTTCCTCGACGTCGAGGCGGTCTTCCCGCTCTTCGGGCTCCCCAGCCGGCTCGACGACTTCAGCTGAGCCCACCAGCGGCAGCGCGTCGCTCAGGCCGGTGAGCAGGAGCAGGTCGCGCAGCCGCGGGTGCGCGCCGTAGAGGCGGATGCCGCACCCGAGCCGCCGCGCCATCAGCTGTAGGCGGGCGAGTACGTCGATCGTGTGCGCGTCCGGGCTGGTGATCGCCCGGACGTCGCAGATCACGACGTCCGCGGGAGAGTCCCGCACGATCGCGGCGAGGTGCTCGGACAGCACCGGTACGTCCGCGCGGCGGGCCGACGGGCCCACCACAAACACGGGCGCGCTCATGCCGACCTCCACTCGCCGGGTTGCGGGTACACGGAATGAGACCACCCGGCGAGCGGAAAGTCATCGCGCTGCGTGCGATTAGTTCGAGCGGCTCCAGGCGTCTGAACCCTCGACAAGAGCGATCACGATCAAGGGGGAACGCCATGAACCCGCAGGCCCTTCGGCAGCGGTTCGCCGGTCAGGTGCACCTGCCTGGCGAGCCCGGATACGACGAGAACCGCCGCTCCCTGAACCCCACCGTCGACGCCCACCCGGTCGCCGTCGTCGAGGCCGCGAGCGCCGCCGACGTGCGCACCGCGGTCGTCACGGCCCGCGCCCTCGACGTGCCGTTCTCGGTGCAGGCGACCGGCCACGGCACCCACACCGCCAACGACGGCGGGATCCTGCTCCGCACCTCCGGCCTGGCCACCGCGCTGGTCGACCCGGACCGGCGGATCGCCCGGGTCGGCGCCGGCACCCGGTGGGGCGCGGTGCTCGCCGCGGCCGCGCCGTTCGGCCTCGCCCCGCTCTCCGGCTCGTCGCCCGACGTGGGCGTCACCGGGTACACGCTCGGCGGCGGCGTGGGCTGGCTCGGCCGCCGGTACGGCTTCGCGGCCGACAGCGTGGTCCGCGCCGAGGTCGTGACCGCGGACGGCCGCGTGGTGACCGCCAGCGCCGACCGCAACGCCGACCTCTTCTGGGCGTTGCGCGGCGGCGGTGGCAACTTCGGCGTGGTGACCGCGCTGGAGTTCCGCCTTTACCCGGTCGCCGAGGTGTTCGCCGGCGCCGCGTACTTCGCCGCCGACAACGCCGCCGAGACCCTCGCCTGGTACCGCGACTGGGCCGCCACCGCGCCCGACGAGCTGAGCACCGCCGCGCTGCTGCGCCGCATGCCGGACTCGCCCGAGGTGCCCGAGGCGGTCCGCGGCCGGCGGGTGGTCATGATCAAGGCGATGTACGCGGGCGGCGCCGACCAGGCCCGGTGCCTGCTGCGTCCACTGTGGAACGCGGCCGGCCCGGTGCTGCACGACGACATGCGCTCGATGCGCTACGCCGACGCGGCGATGGGCGGCACCCCGGCCCGCTACCTCGACCTGTTCCCGTCGCTGCCGGACCCGGTGCTCCGCGTGCTGGCCGGCGCGCACGAAGACGGCCTCGCGTCCACCGTGGAGATCCGCCACTGGGGTGGCGCGATGGCGGCCCCCGGCACCGACGCCGGCCCGGTCGGGCACCGCGACATGCCGTTCTCGGTGATCGTCGACGCCTCGGTGCCGGCGCTCAACGCGGCCCTGCGCCCGTACGGCAGCGGCGGCTCGTTCCTCAACTTCCTCGCCGACCCGGGGCGCACCGCGAGCGCGTACACCGCGGAGAACCTGCGCCGCCTGCGGGGTGTGAAGGCCGCCTACGACCCGGACAACGTGTTCCGGGCGGGCCACAACATCACCCCTGACGTTCATCCGGCGTCCCGTTTGGCGGCACGCTGACCGCCGTACCGTTGCGGTCGTGGACGAGACCGCGACCGCGCCTCCACGGCCGGCCACCGGGGTGTGGCTGGCCGTGGAGTTCCTGGCCCTGTTCTTCGGCGTCGTGGGCGTGTACACGCTGGCCGGCAGCCCCGGCAGCCCGATCCCGTTTCTGGTGGTCGGTGCGATCGCCGCGTACGTCTACCTGCGCCGCCAGCGGGGTTTCGAGCGGCGCGACCTGACCCGGGCTGCCGCCGTGCCCGCGGCGCTGCCCGCGATCCTGGCCGGGTGGGCGGTGGCGGCCGTCGTGGGCGTGGTGGTGCTGGCGCTGGCCCAGCCGGAGCAGCTCTTCGAACTGCCCCGCGAGGAGCCGCTGATCTGGGCGATCGTGGTGGTCTTCTACCCGCTGCTCTCGGTGTACCCGCAGGAGCTGATCTACCGCGCGTTCCTCCTGCACCGGTACGCGCCGCTCCTCGGCACCGGCGCCGGGGCGGCCGCCGCGAGCGCCGCCGCGTTCGGCTTCGCCCACGTGATCTTCGGAAACGTGCTGTCGGTGGTGCTCACGCTCGCCGGCGGCTGGATCTTCGCCCGGCGGTACCAGAAGACCCGCTCGCTGCTGACGGTCTCGGTCGAGCACGCCCTCTACGGCGTCCTGGCCTTCACGATCGGATTCGGCGACCTCTTCTACCACGGCGCGGCGTGATCAATAGCCGCCGGCGCGCGGAGCGTGCAGCGCCGCGACCGTAGGCACCGGCGCGTCGATCGAACGCATGGCGCCGGCCCACCGCTCGAACGCCCGCTGCGCCTCGCCGTGCCGCCCCGCCACCCGCAACACCTCGACCAGCGCCCGGTGCGCCGGCTCGTCGTAGGCGTCGGTGACCAGCAGCCGCACCAGCGTGGTCGCCGCCTGGTCGAGGTCGCCCGCCCGCCGGCACAGCTCGGCCAGCTCGCGCAGTGCGCGCAGCCACACCGCGCGCGCCTCTTCGCGCAGCCCGTCGGCCCACTCCTCGTACGGCTCGTCGTCGAACGCGTCGCCCCGGTACGCCGCGTCGACCTCGGCGAGGATCTCCCGGGCCCGTTCGGGGTGGCCTTCGCGGGCCAGGCGCAGCCCGTGCGCGGCGTCGCGGAGCAGGTCTTCCACGTCCAGCGCCACCCGGCCGATGTCGAAGCAGACCCCGGCGGGATCCGCGCGCAGGTAGTGGTCCGCCGGCCGCTGCCGGCTCGGGTCCAGCACATTCCGGACCGCCGACAGGAGTACCGACAGCCGGTGCGCCGTCCGGGACGGCTCGTCGTCGGGCCACAGCAGCTCGCACAGCTCGCCGCGCGGCACCGGCCGTCCACGGCGGGCGATGAGGATCTTCAGCAGCGTGCGCGCCTGCCGGGAACGCCACGCCGGCAGCGGCACGGCCTGCCCGCCGACTACCACGTCGAAGCGCCCCAGCACGCGGACCCGCACCGGCGCCGCCTCCACCGGCGGCAGCGACGCACCCTCCACGGCCGGCACACCGAGGGCCACGAGGCGCCGCGTCGCCTCCCGCGCCGCCCACCGCTGCGGGCCGTCCGCCCCGGGCAGCCTTCCGAGGAGTACCCGCACGCGGTCGGCCGCCGGCTCCGCGCCCGCACGGCACCAGATCGCCTCCGCCTCGGCGAGCGCCGCGCGAGCGAGGCTCGCCTCACCTGTGACGGCGGCGGCGAGCTCGAGCGCCTCGGCGAGTACGTCGGCCTGGCGGCAGGCGCGGGCCGTCGCGACGGCTTGCTCCGCACACGCCTGTGCGCGTACCGGTTCGCCTGCCGCGAGGGCCACCCAGCCGCGTGCCATGTGCGCCTGCGCGGCGAAGCAAAGCGCGCCGCTCTCGGCGGCGTCCGCGGCCGCCGTGGCCGCGGCGACGGCGGCGTCCGGCTCGCCGCTCTCCACCAGCAGCCGGGCCAGCCCGACCAGCGCCGGTACCAGGATCTGGAGCTCCGCGTGCGCCCGCGCCAGCTCCGCGGCCTCCTCGAACGCGATCCGCGCCTGCTGCCGCCGCCCGAGGATCCGGTTGACCTCGCCGATGCCGTACACGCCCGGTGCGGTGCGGCTCAACCCCGCCCGGTGCGAGACCTGGATGGACCGTTCGAAGTGGAGGGTTGCCTCGTCGTAGCGGCCCAGCCGGGTCAGCGCCTCACCCGCGTTGTGCAGGGCGGTCACCAGCACCCCCGGCGGGCCGCCGACCTCGGCCGCCCGCACGGCGCGCGCGGCGACCCGCAACGCCTGCGGGTAGCGCGCGTCGCGGAGCAGGCAGTCCGCCTGGTTGGCCAGGATCCGCGCCTGCCGCACCAGGTCGCCCGCCCGCTCGGCCGCGGCCAACGCGCGCGCGAGGTGTTCGTCCCGCCGCACCCCCACGGCGATGTGCGCCGCGGCCAGGTGTGCGGCCGCCCAGCCCTGGTCGTCGCCCGCGACGGCGGCCGCGGCGAGCGCCTCGGCGGCGGCCGCACAGGCCCGCTCGGTCTCACCGAGCACGACGAGCACCGTGGCCCGGGAGGCCAGCACCTGTACGCCGTCGCGGTCGGTGGCGCTGTCGCTCCGGTCCAGCAGGTCGAGTGCGCCGCGGTAGTCGCCGCGCATGTAGTGCAGCATCGCCGCCCGCCAGGCCAGCGCGGCCGGCCACCGCCCGGTCCGCTCGGCCTCCGCGAGCAGCGGCGCGAACGCCGTCGCCGCGCCCGCCACGTCGCCGGCCATCCGCAGCGCGTCGGCCCGCACCAGGCGCAGCGGCGCGGTGCGCGCGCCCGCCGGGAGCGACTCCACCAGCCGGGCCACCTCGACCGCCCCGCCGGCCGCCAGCATCTCGTCGCCGTGCGCCGCCAGCAGCGCCGCCGCCCGCGAGGCCGCGCCGGCCGCCGCGAGGGTACGGGCCGCCGCCAGCGGGTAGCCGTTGTCCGCGTACCACTCGGCGGCCGCGATCCGGGTGTCCGCGGACCGCGTTGCCCGGCCCGCGCGGCGGGTCAGCACCGCCCGGAGCATCGGGACCAGCCGCAGCGTTCCCGGCCGGCGGACGGGGGCGGCCACCATCAGGCCGGTCGCGGCCAACCAGCGCAGCGCCTCCACCGTCCCATCCGGACTGTCACCGGTGGACGGTGTGAGCGTCGTGCAGAGGGCCTTCGAGACGGGGTCCAGGTCGGTGACCGCCTCCAGCAGCCGCGCCGCCGGGGCGGGCAGGTCGGCGAGCACCTGGTCGCGCACCCAGCACGCGCCCGCCGTGCCCGGCTCGGCGAGCGCGGCCAGCAGGTCTCGCCGGCCCACGCCCTGCCGGTCCAGGGCCGCGCCGGCCAGCTGCACCAGCGCGGGCCAGCCGGCGGTCAGCTCGTACGTCAGGTAGGCCAGATCGGTGTCGCCCACGCCGTGCTCGTCGCGGAGCGTACGGATCACCTGGTCGGGGGTGAGCGCGAGGTCGGCGGGGCCGCGGGTGACGGGCGGTGCGGGCAGCCCGGCCAGCACGGCCAGCGCATCCGGGTGGAGCGGGCGGCGCGCCGCCAGGGACAGGCGTACGTCGTGCAGGCCTGCCGCCCAGTGGGCCAGCCGCACCTGGTCCGCGTCGCCGAGGCGGCACACGTCGTCGACGCCGGCGTCGAGCGCGAGCGGCGGCTCCGCGAAGGCGGGCACCACCGCGCACGCACTCTCCAGCGCCGTCGTCTTGCCGTATCCGGCGGCGGCGACGAGCAGGAGACAGCGAGAAGGCGCCACGCACACACTATCGGCGTCGACGCGCCGGTCGCCCGTGCTCCAGTCGCGATGCCGACCCGACGTATCTACGGCGTGCGACGGCTCTCGGTTGCTCCCACCCGGCACCGGCGGCGATGATGCGCGGATGACCACCATGGGGGACATCGCCTTGCTGCGCCTCGTCGCGCAGCGGCTCGCCGGTCCGGGCCATGACACCGCGGCGGGCGCCGTACGGTGGCTGACCGCCGCCCAGGCGCAGGACCACGCCGGCGCGGTCACGTCCGTCGCGCTCCGCACCGCCGGGGGCACGCGCGCCGCGGTCGAGGCGGCCTTCGACGCGGGCGAGATCGTCAAGTCGTGGCCGATGCGCGGCACGCTCCACCTCGTCGCGGCCGAAGACCTGCCGTGGATCCTCACCCTCGGGGTGCCGCGGGTGATGGCCAAGGCGGTCGTGCGCCAGGCCGAGCTCGCGCTCGACGACAAGACCCTCGAGTACGCGCGGCAACTCACCCAGGAGGCGTTGGGCGGCGGTCGTTCGATGCGCCGCGACGAGCTCATCGGCGTGTGGGACGAGGCCGGTGTCACCCCGGCCGGGCAGCGCGGCTACCACATCCTGCGGCACTTGGCGATGACCGGCGTGGTGTGCTTCGGCCCGGTACGCGCCGGCGAGCAGCTCGTCGTGCTCGTCGAGGAGTGGATCCCCCAGCCACGCCGGCCCGAGCGGGACGAGGCGCTGGGCGAGCTGGCGCTGCGCTACTTCCGCGGTCACGGTCCGGCCACGGTCAAGGACTACACGCGCTGGGCCGGCCTCACCGCCACCGAGGTCAAGGCCGGCCTGGCGGTCGCGCGGCCCCTACTGGCCACGATCCAGGCAGGCGGCGTCGAGTACCTGATGGACCCGGCCACCCCCGACCTGCTCGCCGCCCACCGCAAGGCGGCCCGCGAGGTGCTGCTGCTGCCCGGCTTCGACGAGTACATGCTGGGCTACGCCGACCGCTCCGCGGCCCTCCCCGCCGAGCACGCCGACCGCATCGTCCCCGGCGGCAACGGCGTCTTCCAGCCCACCGTGGTGAGCGCCGGCCAGGTCGTCGGCACCTGGCGGGCGGCCGGCAAGGCGGGGCGGCGCGAGGTGGCGGCGACCCCGTTCACGGCGTTCACCCGGTCGGTGGCGGCGGCCGTCCCCAAGCGGTACGCGGCCGGCCCGTACCCCCGGTGATATCCTGGCCGGGTGAACGCGTCGACAGCCCAGGTGATGATGCCCCGCTAGCGGGGACACTCCGAGCTGCACGCACGAGGCCCCCGAGACGGGGCCTCTCTTCATGTCCGCGGGGCCCCGCTCCTACCCGCGAGGATCGCTAACGATGACCTACTACGTGACCACCACGATCCCGTACGTCAACGCCAGCCCGCACCTCGGCTTCGCGCTGGAGCTGGTGCAGGCCGACGTGCTCGCGCGGCACCGGAGGCAGCGCGGCGACGCGGTGCGCTTCCTCTCCGGCACCGACGACAACTCGCTCAAGAACGTGCTCGCCGCCGCGGCCGAAGGAGTGTCCACACAGGAGCTCGTCGACCGCAACGCGGGCGCGTTCGAAGCGCTGCGCGGGCCGCTCGGCCTCTCGTTCGACGACTTCATCCGGACCAGCCGCGACCCTCGGCATCGCCCCGGCGTGGAGCGGCTGTGGCGGGCCTGCGCCGAGTCCGGCGACCTCTACCGCAAGCACTACGAAGGCTTGTACTGCGTCGGCTGCGAGCAGTTCTACACGCCGGCGGAGCTGGCCGGTGGGCGCTGTCCCGAGCACGGCACCGAGCCGCAGCGGGTCGCCGAGGAAAACTGGTTCTTCCGCCTCTCCCGCTACCAGGACCGCCTCCTCGACGTGATCCACAGTGGACGGCTGCGGATCGAGCCGGCCGCGCGGCGCAACGAGGTGCTCGCGTTCGTCGCGGCCGGGTTGGAAGACTTCAGCATCTCCCGCTCGCACACCCGCGCGCGGGGCTGGGGCATCCCCGTGCCGGGCGACGAGGGCCAGGTCATCTACGTCTGGTGGGACGCGCTCGGCAACTACGTCACGTCGCTCGACTACGGCACCGGCGGCGCGGCGTACGACCGCTGGTGGGTGCGCGGCGACCGCCGGGTCCACCTGGTCGGCAAGGGAGTGTTGCGCTTCCACGCCGTGTACTGGCCGGCGATGCTGCTGTCGGCCGGTGCGCCGCTGCCCACGGACGTGCTGGTGCACGACTACCTCACCGCCGAGGGCCAGAAGATCAGCAAGTCGTCGGGGGCGGTGGTCGACCCGGTCGCGCTCGTCGACCGCTTCGGCGTGGACGCGGTGCGGTGGTGGCTGCTGCGCGAGGTGCCCCGCGTCGGCGACGCCGACTTCACGGTGGCGCGGCTGACCGCCCGCTACGAACGGGACCTGGCCAACGACCTGGGCAACCTCGTGCACCGAGTGGTCAGCATGGTCCACCGTTACCGGGGCGGGACTCCCCGCCGGTACCAGATGAATGAGGGTGACCCACTGGTGGCCGCGTGGCGCGCGGCGCCCGGGCGGGTGGACGCGGCGCTGGCGGATTTCGATTTTCGCCTGGCGACGGCGGCCGTGTGGCAGGTGGTGGAGGAGGCCAACCGGTACGTGGAGGAGGCCCGCCCGTGGCAGCTCGCGCGGAGCGACGCGGCGGCGCTGGACCAGGCGCTCGGCGTGTTGCTGGCCGCGTGCCAGGCGGTGGGCGAGCTGCTGGCGCCGTTTCTGCCGGAGGCGGCCGCGCGCGTCACGGCCCAGTGCGCCCCGGTCGACGGCCGCCTTCCCGAGCCACGTCCCCTGTTTCCACGGGTTGACGAGCCAGCAGTGCCGCCCGGAGGTTGAGGATGTGAGCGTGACGGACGGCAGCCGCGTGGACCACCACCACCGGTGGATGAGCCGCGCGGTCGACCTGGCCCGCCGCTCGCCGCACTCCGCCGCCGCCTTCGCGGTCGGTGCGGTGATCGTGTCCGACAGCGGGCGGGAGATCGCCTACGGCTACTCCCGGGACGACGATCCCCACGTTCACGCCGAGGAATCCGCCCTGCTCAAGGCCGCCGGCGACCGCCGGCTCACCACGGCGACCCTCTACAGCACGCTGGAACCGTGCACCACGCGGCGTAGCCGGCCGCACGCCACCTGCACCAGTCTGATCATCGCCGCCGGCATCCCCGAGGTGGTGTTCGCCTGGCGCGAGCCGGCCCTCTTCGCCGCGTGCGAGGGCGTGGCGATGCTGATGGCGGCCGGCGTGGCGGTGGTGGAGCTGCCCGAGTTCGCCCATCTGGCGCGGGCGGCCAACGCCCACCTCGGCCTCTGACCGCCCCGCCTCACACCGCTCGGCGGTAGCCGTACGTCTCGTGCCCCTTCGCGAAGCCCAGCGACTCGTACAACCGCCGCGCCGCCACGTTTTCCGCGTTGTGGTTGACGGTCGCGGTCGCCATGCCGGCCTCCGCCATGCGGGCCATGCCGGCCACCATCACCGCGCGGGCCAGCCCCCGGCGCTGAAACGCGGAGTGCGTGCCCACCGGCTCGAAGTGACCGGTCCTATTGCGACTGTCCATCCAGCACACCGTGAACGCCGCGATCCGCCCGTCGTCCGCCACCGCCACGATCTCGCGCGCCGGGTCGTAGCCGGGCTTCGCCATCACCTCGTCGCGGTACTGCCCGCCGGTCCAGTCGTCCGCGAACGACGTGTTGCGCGCCTCGGCAAGCCCGTCCGCGTCGTCGAACGTGGCGGCCCGGATCGTGAACCCTGCCGGCGGCTCCTCCGCCGGCAGCTCACCGAGCGGCCGCTCACGCACGTCGTCCCAGGTGCGAAAGCGCGCGAACCCGAGCCGGGTAAGCAGGTCGATCCGCGCGGTGTCACAGTCGAAGACGTCGGTGCCCACGTACGCCCCGGTGATCAGCCCGCCGGTCGTCGCGGCCGCGACGCGTAACATCTCCTCCTCGGCGGACGAGCCCCGCAACGCCGGCGCGGTGAAGACGTCGAACGCCTCGCCGAACCGCAGGTTGATGCCCAGCCCCACCAGCTCCGGCCCGTCTTCCCACACCTGGACCAGCTCACCGACCGGCCGGCGGCCGCGCAGGTTTTCGTAGACCCGGTGCGGCAGCTCGCCGATGTGGTCGTATCCGCACCGGCCCGCCTCCGCGATCCACCCCGAAAACGTCTCCTGGAGGGCCGGCATGTCGGCGTCACGGTAGGGGCGCATCCGCACGAGAGAAACACTACGTCGCTCCTCAAGCGGATTCGCACGCTCCGGCGGCTGGCTTGGGCTCGCCGAAACCCCGATCTCCGCTGCCTGCCTTCATCGCGAGCCGGTGAAGGCGGGGCGCGGCTTCACTCGAAGAGGGAGTAGTGGCGGTTGGGGTCCGCGCGGTGGCGGGTGCGGATGCGCCGGACGACGACCGCGATGTCGATCGCGGCCACGGCCGCCAGCGCGCTCGCGATGATCGCCAGCACCGGCTGGTCGGCGACGGCGAGCAGCACCGCCAACACCACCATGAACACGAGACCGATCGAGGCGAGCAGGAGCCGCAGGTTGAGGGCGCTGTACGCGTGTCCAACCGTCCCGCGCCGGCCACGCGGCTGTCCGGGTTGTGTGCTCATGTCATTGCGGATACCCCGATTTCGTACACCCCACACTTGATAAATGATTCTGCACGGCCGCTAGCTGGGAATACGTAGAAGATCGGATCGAGGGATTGACAGGGTTAAGGACCTCGCCGAGAATCTTGGGGGACTGCAGCGCCGCGGCCGAAATGCGATTCGAGTTTGGCCTGAGTCGTCAATTTCTCGTCGCCTGAAACCTTCTCCGAAGGGCGGGGACGCCGTGCATAGTGGCTTATTGTGCTTGCCGTATCCTGCACTATTGCCCAAAACAAGAGAGCAGGTCGCGGGCGTGACGCGCGACCTGTCTTACTCCGGGGTAATTGAAACGGTCTTCGATCCCGGTCTATGGGATGAGCAGTGGTCGGACATTGTGCCCGTTGATGACGACGACCCCGAGCACGTCGAACATGACCGTTATTTCCAGGTCACCCGTGCGAAACATAGGCCTGCATTCGCGTTTGTGCGCGGCCTCCTTCAAAGCCATTCCTCGGTACACGAAAACGGCCTGGCCATGGGCCTTTCGATTGTCGACCCGGTGGAGTGGCAGGAACTGTTCGCCGGGCTCGACGCGCTCCTGCGATACGCGGCGGGCGACGGGCTCAAGGAGGGCGTCCCCGTCGTCCTGCGCCCCGCCCCGCGGCACACTCCGGCCGGCTACGACCCGGAGCGGCGCTGGCTGATCGGCCACCAGCTCTTCTTCGCGCTGCTGCAAGGCGTGATCGTCGGTATCAACTGCTACCTCGAGGCGAGCGCGGAGGATCGGGACGGCGAAGCGGCCGCCGACGCGGACGCCGCCGTGCGGGTCGCGGCCGCGTTCATGCGCAGCTCGGCGGCGGCCATCAAGTTCACCTCCGACTTCGGCCCGGTCGACTACGAGGAGCGCATCCGGCCGGCGATGAGCCCGCCCGCCGTGCGCGAGGGCTTCAGTGGGCTTCAGACCCGCGACCACTCCTACCTGGTCGGCCTCTTCGGGCGGCTGCGGGCCACCGCGGCGGCGCACGGGCGGGGCCCGGCGGGTGAGGCGTTCGAGCAGTTCGTCGAGGCGACGGTCACGGCGTACGAGGCGCACAAGTTCATCTGCGCCCGCTTCGGCGGCGACGTGCTGCCCAGCCTGCGGATGGCCGCCGCCTCCCGCGGGCGCAGCACGCAGGCCGGCCTTACCGCGCTCCGCCAGCTCATGCGGGCGCGGCTTTTCGCGCTGACCCCCGAGGGCACCCTGGCGCGAGCCGCGGTCCCGACGTCGACCCTCACCAGCGAGCGGAGTGAATGCTGATGACCACCACCCAGGTCGGGATCGTCGGAGCCGGCCCCGCCGGGATGCTCGCCGCCACCCTGCTGCGCCGGGCCGGCGTCGAGTGCGTGGTGGTCGAGCACCGCGACCGGGCGTACGTGGAGCAGCGCTCCCGCGGCGGCACCGTCGAGCACCGCGTGGTCGACCTGCTGCGCCGCCACGACCTGGCCGGCGGGCTGCTCGGCACCGGCCAGGTGGAAAACAAGATCGAGTTTCGGATGGGCGGCCGGCGCTACCCGCTCCGGTACGACCCGATCGCGCAGGGGCGCAGCCACTACATCTACCCGCAGCAGTTCCTCGTGCGCGACCTTGTCGAGGCCTACCTGGGCGACGGCGGCGACCTGCGCTTCGAGACGCCGGCCCGGGTGATCACCGGCATCGAGGGCGACCACCCGCGGATCGAGGTGGAGAGCCCGGACGGCGGCGCCGAGGTGATCGAGTGCGACGTGGTGGTCGGCGCCGACGGCGAGTACGGCGTGTCCCGTCGCACCGTGCCGCCGGGCGCCCTGCGCAGCTACGAGCACCAGTACGAATACGCGTGGCTGGCCGTGCTCGCCCAGGCCCCGCCCTCCAGCGACTGCGTCATCAACTCCATCCACGAGTCGGGCTCGTGCGTGCACGTGCGGCGTACCCCCGAGGTGAGCCGCTTCTACCTCCAGTGCGCGCGCGACGACACCACGGACGACTGGCCGGAGGAGCGCATCTGGAAGGAGATCCGGCTGCGCCTGGCGCTCGACGAGCCGTGGACCCTCCACGAAGGACCGATCCTCTCCACCGGCATGGTGCGCATGCGCAGCCTGGTCTGTACGCCGATGCGGCACGGCTCGCTCTTCCTGGCCGGCGACGCGGCGCACGTCGTGCCGCCGGTGGGAGGCAAGGGCTTCAACCTCGCGTTGGCCGACGCCGAGGAGCTGGCGCTCGGCCTGGTCGACCGCTTCGTCCGCCACGACCACGAACGGCTCGACGCGTACTCGGCGACGCGGCTCGCCCGCATCTGGCGCGTCCAGGAGTTCGTGCACTGGATGATGGACCTGGTCAACACGCCCGGCTTGGGCACGCCGACCGCGCCGTTTCTGCACCAGGTGCAGATGGCCCGGCTGGAGCGGATCATCGCCTCCCCGTCGTACGGCGCGGCCTTCCTGGAGGACTACATCGGCTACTGGTGAAAGCTCACGCCGTGCGTAGCACGTTGGTGGCCCGCCACTCGTCGCCGGTCGCCAGCGTGACCTCGTCGCCCGCCGAGACCGCCCACGGTGTCGCGAGTGGACTGTACGCCTCGGTGGTCCACACCGACTGACCGCCGCAGAGCAGCTCCTGTGTCCAGATGACGCCGCTCAGCCGCCCGGGCGTGGCGATCGTCAGCCGCACCTCGGGCGGAAAGCCGGTGAACGCCGGCCCGGTGTAGTCGAACGTGGCGAAGTCGTGGCTCGCCGTCAGCACCCGCACGTCTTCGCGGGGAAAGCGGAGCGAGCCCATCGTCGTGGGGGAGCGCCACTGTGGACGCACCGCGCTCTCCGGCCGGCTGGCCGACCGCGCGACGCCCCGCTTGGCCGCGTCGACCAGCGGCTGGAAGTCGAGCCCGTACGCACCGCGCAGCATGCCGGCCGCGTCGTCGAGGTCGGCGAGCTCGGTGGGGAGGTCCCAGTCGAGGCGGTCGCAGCCCACCGCCCGGTAGCGCACGGCCTCCGGCAGCACCACGCAGTCGTCGGCGCAGAAGCGGTCGCGCACCTCGTGGACCATCCGGGCGCGTTCCTCGTCGACCAGCGGGTTGTTGACGTGGATGAACGCGAGCAGCAGGTCGAAGCGGCGCCCCAGGTCGACGCCGGACAGGTGGAGCTGGGAGAGGTCGCCCTGGACCACCGTCATCCGGTCGGCCAACCCGTTGTGCGCGGCCAGCGTGCGCGCCATCTCCACGTGGTGGCGGTCGACCGCGACGGCCTCACCGGCGCCCGCGGCCAGCGCCACAAAGGAGAGCAGCCCGCTGCCCGTGCCGGCGTCGAGCACCCGCGCACCCGGCCGCACCGCGGCGGCCACCGCCCGCTGCACGGCGTGGCCGCGGTCGAGGCTGAGCAGCAGTCGCATGTGGAGGTCGACGGTGAACGGGATGTCGGACACTGGATCCTCCATAGTGGATAATCAGGCACCTCGATCAATGCTACCGTTGGGCCGGTGCGCGTGCTCTTCGCGGTGTCCCCAGGGATCGGCCACCTCTTCCCGACCGTGCCGCTGGCCTGGGCGCTCCGCGCGGCCGGCCACGAGGTGCTGGTGGCCACGGCGGCCGAGAGCGTCGAGGCGGCGGTCCACGCCGGGCTGCCGGCCGTCGAGACGGCCCCGGCCAGCGCGATCGCCGCCATCTTCGGCACCGCCACCGGCCCGCCCGACGAGCGCGCCCGGCGGATGAGCGAGCGCGGCAAGCGGATCGCCGAGGCCGGCCACGAGGTGCACGAGCTGCTGCTGCGCACGTTCGGCCAGATCTCGGCGGTCACCGCGGCGGCCACCGCCGAGGTGGCCCGGCGCTGGCGGCCCGACCTCGTGGTGCACTCCCGGCTTCAGGGCGCGGGCCTGGCGGCGGCGAGCGCGCTGGGCGTGCCCGCCGTCGAGCACGGCTTCAACCTCCAGAGCGAAGACGACCTGGCCGCCCGCTTCCTGCCCCACCTGGCGGAGGCCTACGAGCGGGCCGGCGCCCCACCGGCCCTGCCACGACGCCGGGTGGTCATCCACGTGGCCCCGCCGGAGATGATGCTGGGCCCGAGCGACGCCGCCCTGTCGATGCGTTACGTGCCGTACAACGCGGGCGGCGAGCTGCCGGAGTGGCTGTGGCGGCCACCGGAGCGTCCGCGCGTGCTCATCACGATGGGCACGGTCGTGCCGCGCCTACAGGGCGTGGGCGGCCTGGCCCGGATGCTCGCCGCCGCCCGCGACGTCGACGCCGACTTCGTGCTCGCGCTGGGCGGCGACGCCGACCTGGCCCCGCTCGGGCCCCTCCCGCCCAACGTGCGCCCGGTCGGCTGGGTGCCGCTGCACCACCTGCTGGACGGCAGCGCGGCGGTGGCTCACCATGGCGGCTCCGGCACGACCATGGCCGCCCTGGCCGCCGCCGTGCCGCAGCTGATCCTGCCGCACGGCGCCGACCAGTTCATCAACGCGACCGCGGTCGCCGGCCTGGGCGTCGGCGCCTGGTGCCCGCCGGCCGATGTGGACGCCGCCACGGTGTCGAAGCTCCTGACCGACACCGCTGTCACGGCGGCCGCGCGGGCGGCGGCCACGCGGATGGCCGAGCTCCCCGCCCCCGCCGACCTTGCCGCTCAGCTGACCGACCTGATCTAGAAAGCCTTCGGGGTCAGGGTGACGCAGCCGAGATCCCCGACCCGCGCTGCCAAATCCGCGGTGCAAGCCCGCGGGGCGGAACGGGTGCCCGCGGTCGGATCTAGCTTTCGCGGTCTGTCCCGTCCGCTGTTTGGGACGCGAGCAGATCGTGGTACGGATTGGCCCCTATAGGGGCCACTAAATACCAAGATCTGGTGGCGTAGAGTAACCAGCGCGGCTCCGAAGCCTCACGCTCTCTCCGCGGGGGTGCGAGACGCCTAGCGGAGAACCGCCTCCACCTCCACTTCCACGAGCCAGCCCGGGACCGGCAGGCTGGCTACCTCGATGGTCGTGCGCGACGGTCTGGCGCGGTTTGCCACCTGGGGCGGGGCGGGCGGCGCGCTGCCCAGCGGCACCGGCACCACCGCTCCGCTGACCAGGTCGACGTTGGCGAAGAACTGGCGGTACGCGCGGTTCCACCCCGCGTAGTCCGCGGTCGCCGCGCCGGGCGGGTTGTCGAGGAAGACGCGCATCGAGATGACGTCGGCGTAGCGGAGCTTGACCGCGGCCAGGTTTTCCCCGATGCGGGCCAACGCGTTCCAGCTCTGCGCCTCGGTCAGCGTGACGCCCGCGGGCAGGGCGGCGCCGGGAAACTGGGCCGGGTCGACGTACGCCTCCGGCGTGCCCGCCGGCGCGCTCGTGTTGCGGGCCGCCGGACCGGTGCCGCTGCTGCGGTACAGCGCCACCAGGCCGCCGACGCTCACCCCGTTCGCGATGAGGGGGTTGCTTTGGCCGGCGGGCAGGTTGGGTTTGACCTCGGTCGGGCGCAGCCGCGAGTGCGCGGCGGCGGGTGTCGCCATCGTGGCCGAGACCGCGGCGGTCGGCAGGGCCAGGGCGAGGAGCCGGCGGGACAGGCGCATGGTAAGCCTCCTAACTGGACAGCACGCGGGCGTGCAGATCGGTGACGACCTTGCGGGCGGACTCGAACGCGCCTGCCTGCCAGGCGATGTAATAGCTGAGGTGGTCGCCGGCGAAGTAGACCCTGCCGTCCGGCTCCAGCAACCGTCCATAGTGGCCACTGGTGCGGGACGGCCAGGAGACCCAACCGCCCTCGCTGTACCGGGTGCGCTGCCACGCCACCGAAAACGCCGCCTCCAGCTCGGTGCGGTACTTCTCGCCGTGGATTTTCACGCCCTGCTCGACGGCCCGCGCCTGCCGCTCGGCCGGTGTGAGCGAGGCGTAGAGGTCCGCGTTGGCGCCGAAGTTGTAGTAGCCGACGACGATGCCCTTCGCCCCGTGGTAGCCGTACGAGGGGTACCAGATGGTGGAGAGGTCGAGGTTGGTGTTGGTGATGCCGGAGTAGATCTTGTCGTCCTCCTCCCACCACCGCCGCCCGTACTGGAGACCGATCTTCCCGGTGCTCACCGGCTGCGCGTAGGCGAGCGCCTCCTTGACCGCCGGGGTGAGGTTGGAGGGGATCTTCGTGAGCACCTGCGGCGGGATCGTGCAGACGCAGAAGTCGGCCGAGGCGACGCTGGTCCGCCCGCCCGCTCCGGTGTAGACGACCTCGACGCCCGAGCCCTTGTTGGTGATGGAGCGGACCTCCGCCCCGTACGTGACGCGGTGGCCGCCGACCGCCTCCTCCAGCGCGTACGCGATGCGGTCCATGCCACCGACCGGCTGGAACATGAGCATCGCCTGATCCCAGCCGAATTCGAAGGAGAAGTACTGCCCCACGCCGCTCGCGAGCACGTCGGAGAGGGCGTACGGTGGCAGGTTTGGCGTGCCCGCCTCGAAGCCGGCACCCGGGTCCACGAGGTACCCGCGGCGGCTGCTGCCGGTGTACTTCCAGCCGTCCGCCCGCCCGCCGATCGAGCCGAAGTTGCGCAGGAACGCGAGCAGACGTTCCTTGTCGTCGGCGGTGAGCTGGCCGTCCAGCGCGCCCTGGTCGGTGGCCTTCGCGAGCAGCTCGGAGACGTAGCCGTAGACGTCGGACTTGGCGGTGCGGTGGCGGACCGGTGTGCCGGAGAGCGCGCCCGCGCCCTCGTTGTAGTAGTAGCCGTCGGCGTTCTGGTTGCCGAACATCTCGATCGGCACGCCCAGCTCGCGGCAATAGTCGAGCGTGACCATGTGCTGGGCGATGCGGGCCGGGCCGGCGTTGAGGTACTGCCCCTTGGCGTACCGGGCACGCTGGGTGTGGCCGTCCAGGTCGGTCTCGACGGTGCCGCCGCGCACCGTCCAGTTGCGACCGCCGGGCCGGTCGCGCGCCTCCAGGATGCGTACCCGGTAGCCAGCCTTGCGCAGCTCGTACGCGGTCGCGAGGCCCGCGATGCCGGCGCCGAGGATTAGCACCGACTTGTGTGAGCGGCCGGTCAGCGTGAAGTCGGACTCGCGCGGCGCGCGGAACGGCGGTGCCGCCTGCGCGGCCGGCGCCAGACCGAGCGCCCCCATCGTGCTGTAGAGGACGCCCGCTCCACCGGTCATCCCGACCGCCTGGAGGAACCGCCGGCGGGTTTGTGGTATCGCCACCATGTCTCCTCTCGATCGGAGGCCCTCGGACCGAAGGCCTCAAGATCAGCAAGGAAACATTCGCAACACTCTATTTCGGTGGCGTTAGTGTCCGGTAACGACTGGCGGCACCTACAGCCGTTGCGGGACGCGGTCGAGCAGTGGGTCGACGTCCGCACGGGGACACATGTACAGGGCGGTCAGCGTGTCGACCCCGGTGCCGCGGGCGCTGTTCGGCCGGTACGTCACCGTGGCGGCCCGGGGGGAGACCGTCTCGACGACGCCCGCGCGCCACGTGCCGCCGCGGTAGACCCACACGCGGTCCGCCGGGCGGTAACTGTCCGTAGGGGCTACGGCCTGGGGGTCGCGCTGGGTCGGATCGATGGTCGGCGCAGGCATGATCTACTCCCAGCAGGTGGTTTTGGCTTCGTGATGAGGATTGGGACAGAGGGGTGTGCCCCGCGGGCCGGTCGCGGCCCGCGCTTCCGTCACAAAACGTGAACGACCTTGCACTAGTAGCACAGAGTTATCATGCTAGCTGGCCCTTGCAGACGCAAGGGCTGATGCACGTGCAGATGATCTGATCGAACCCTGGCGGCCGGGTACCAAGCCCGTACGCAGGCCGATGAGAAAGACGTCGATGAGCCAGATTGTCAACGGCACGCCCGCCGGCAAGCTTCCGGCGGTCGCGTGGCGGAAAAGTCGCCGCAGCAACCCCAGCGGAAACTGTGTGGAGGTCGCCGAGCTGCCCGGCGGGGCCGGGATCGCGATCCGCAACTCGCGCGATCCCGAAGGCCCCGCACTGATCTACACCACGGAAGAAATCGCCGCGTTCATCTTGGGGGCCAGGGACGGAGACTTCGATCACCTCTTGACCTGAGGCGGGAGCGTTTCCATGACCATCGGGGTGGCCGGCGCCACGGCCAACCCCCTGGCACAGCCGCGCCAATCATGAACGAAACGGGGATCCTCCTCGCCAGACGGTCATGGCATGCTTACCCCTGGCAGCTAGTGAGCGAGCACAGTGGGCGTCAGCCTCGGCGGCTTGCGACCAGCCTGGAGGGCAGTGTGACGACAGGGCCGGAGGCCGGGGCCGGCGGGCCGACCGTGCTGCGGATTCTGCTCGGCTCACAGCTCCGCAAGCTCCGCGAGGCCAATGGGGTCACCCGCGAAGCCGCCGGGTGGGAAATCCGGGCATCCGAGTCCAAGATCAGCCGGATGGAGCTCGGCCGGGTCGGGTTCAAGGAGCGGGATGTGGCCGACCTCCTGACGCTTTACGGGGTGCATGACAAGACCGAGCGCGAAGCCCTCCTGGCCCTTGCCCGGCAGGCCAATACACAGGGGTGGTGGCAGCGCTTCAGCGACGTGCTCCCATCCTGGTTCCAGGCTTACCTGGGCCTCGAGTCCAGCGCCGGCATGATCCGCACCTACGAGGTGCAGTTCGTCCCCGGCCTGCTCCAGAGCCGCGAGTACGCACGGGCCGTCGTGATGATCGGCCACGGCGCCGCCGGCCTCGACGAGATCGACCGCCGCGTCGACGTCCGCATGGCCCGCCAGCAGCTGCTGACCCGTCCGGGCGCGCCCCACCTGTGGGCCGTGCTCGACGAGGCCGTGCTGCGCCGCCCGATCGGCGGCGCCACCGTGATGCGCACCCAGATCGCCGCCCTGATCGACGCCACCAAGCTGCCCAACGTGACGATCCAGATCGTCCCGTTCAGCGCCGGCGGCCACGCGGCGGCCGGCGGCGCCTTCTCGATCCTCCGCTTCCCCGACGCCGAGCTGCCCGACGTGATCTATATGGAGCAGCTCACCACCGCGCTCTACCTCGACAAGCGCGACGACGTCGACTCCTACGCGGCGGCCATGGAGCGGCTCTGCGTCGAGGCCCTGCCGCCCGACCGCACACTGGCGCTGCTCGAGCGCATCCTCCACGACTACGACCGCGAGCCGTAGCAGGACCTTTCCAAAAATTCGAGCTACCGCGACGTCCGTCGTGGTCCAGACCGCTGCTCCCGCGGCCTCGCCCGTCCGCCGCTGGTCACGCTCACGGCTTGCTGTGGAGCTGCCCCGTCTGTGCGTCCAGGTCGACAGCCATCCCCGGGCCGGCGGCCCGGGGGATGAGTAGGCGTCCGCTGACCGCATTTGCTCTGCACCCGTATAGGAGGCGGTCGGCGGTTGGCCTGCCTAGGCATGGGTGCCCCCTATAAGGGAGCAGAGCAAATGTGGTCAGCGCGCACCCCGTTTCCAGCCGGGAGTCCGCACGGCCCGGCAGGGCCGTCCGGGGTGAGCGCGACCAACGGCGGACGGGCGAGGCCGCGGGAGCGACGGTCTGGACCACAGCGGACACCGCGGTAGCCCATATCTCTGTTTCGAATGTGAGAGTCAGAAGCCCTGCCCTTTCACGGGATGGGCGTCAGCTCCACGCAGGAGATCGCGGGCATCGGGAGGTCGAAGGTGACCGTCGCCGCGCCGGCCTCCGCCGCCAGCACCCGCGACGGTTCGGCTTCGGTGAGCTTGTCGGCCTCGCGCAGGGCCGCCCACTGCCGTTCGTCCGGCCAGTCGCGGCCCTCGCCGATCGTGTGCCACACGGCGGCGATGTTCGAGTGGGTGGCGTCGACGCGCCAATGCGTCATCCGGTACGCCGCCGCGGGCAGGCCGGTGACGTCGACCGTCACCGTCCGGTCGAGCTCGGGGTCGCCGCCGGCCTTGGCGTGGTCGAGGGTGGTGTTCCAGAGCAGCACCGTGACCGTGCCGTCGGCCGCGCGCGCCGCCCACGCCTCGACCAGCCCGCCCGCGCCGTCGCCGGAGAGCGTGACCGGCAGCTCGGTGTCACCGAGGCGCTGGGCGAGGGTAAGCGCCCAGTACTTCGGCTTGGCCAGGTTGCCAACCGTCAGCAGCCCGAACCCGCCGTGCGTCAGCCGGGGCGGGCGCCCCAGCTCCTCGAAGTGGTCGGAGGCCACCCACGGCGCCAGCCCCTCGACCCGCCGGGACGCCGACCGCATGCCGCGGAGCAGGAACGCCGCCGCGAACACCGTGTCGTTCACCTCGCCGCCGTGCGTGGCGGTCACCCCCCACTCCGTCCACAGTAGAGGCCGGTCGCCGGCCAGCGGGCGGAGGTCGAGCGGCGGGCTGCCGTAGGTGTGCGTGGAGACGAAGTCCACAGGGGACTCGCGGGCCAGCTGGTCTTCGATCCACCCGACCGCCGCCGACGCGGGGCCGCCGACGCGCAGCCCCGGGTCGACGGACTTCACGGCGCGGGCGGTCTCGTCGTACAGGCGCCAGAACTCGTCGGGCGTGCCGGACCAGAAGACCGACAGGTTCGCCTCGTTCCACACCTCGAACCACCAGTTGTCGCGCACCTCGTCCCGCCCGTACCGCTCGACGAGGTGCGCGGTCAGCTCGCGGACCAGCCACGCCCACCGCTCCCAGTCGCGCGGCGGCGAGATGCCGGCCTGGTACGCGAACACGGTCCGCGAAGGGTCGCTGGCCAGGTCGCGGGGCATGAACGAGAGCTCGACCACCGGGCGCATGCCCAGCTCCAGCACGGTGTCGTAGACCCGGTCGACGCCGCTGAAGTCGAGCCGGGGCTCCCCGTCGACGAGCTTGTACACCCCGAGGTCGTCGCAGAGGATCGCGTGTGCCCGCACCTGCTCGACGCCGAGCTCGTCGTGGGTGCGGCGCAGCGCCTCGGTCAGCTCCGCGCCGATCGGCCGGCCGCCGCTCGTGTCCGCGCACAGCATGTGGCTCAGGTGCTCGGAGCCGACCACGGCCCGCCACGGCCGGTGCAGTGGACCGGCGTCGCCGCCGGCGGCCACCTCCAGCCGCACCGTGGCGGGGCCTCCGGTGTGCGCGGACGCCGCCGCGGGCACGCTCAGCGGGCCCATCGACGTGACCGTGCCGAGCGGCGCCACCGCGTACCAGTACTCGCGGAACGGCTCGCCGGTGGTGTCCGCGTACGGGCCGTGCGGCACCGCGAGCACGTCACCGCCGCCGTGGTCCACCGGCTCGTACGGGCCGGACGGCGCGGCCGCGCGGTGCACGGCGTACCCGATCGCGCCCGGCACCGGCTCCCAGCTGAGCGTGACGTGGCCGCGGCCGCCCGTCGCGGTGAGCCGCTCCGGGGCGGGCAGGTCGGCCGGCACGATCTCGCCGGGCGCCCGGTCCTGGGCACCGCCCGCCCCCATCAGCTCCGCCCACCGCTCGCGGGCGACGTCTTCCACAGTCATAGAGCCCTCACGTTGAACGTCTCCTGCGCCATCAGCGGGCGCAGCGCGCGCTCGATCTGGGGCGTCACGAACGCCCGGTGGATCGAGCCGTTGCCCAGCTCGTTGCCGAGCGCGCCAAGGATCATCGCCTGGTCGAGCGCCAGGTAGCGCTTGGCCACCGTGCCGCTGCGCACCGCGATCGCGTCGTAGAAGCCGCCCGGCCCGTAGGCGCCGAGGTTGGCCTTCATCTTGGCGAGGTTGTCGACGACCGCGCGCTTGGCGTACGGCAGCGCGAGGAACGCGGCGTGCGGTGTCACCACACCGTCCCCATAGGTCGGTGCCGGAGCGGCGGGGCGGCAGTCGCCGAAGCCACCGTCGTAGTTCGTCGACTCCACATCTGAGGGATAGCCGAGCGGGTCCATGCCCATCGCGTCGACGCCCCACACCCGGTAGCCGCCGAACGGGTCGGAGGCGGGGGAGAAGCCCCAGTAGCCGTACTTCGCGTCGCGCAGCCCGTGCTCGATCTGCCCCGCCACGGTGGCCGGGTGGTTGCGGCCCCAGCTGCGCGGACCCCACTTCGCCTCGGGCACGAACAGGTCCGGCATCAGCGCCTCGAACATGTCGCCGCCCCAGCTCGGCACGAACTGGATGCCCCGGTACGTGTACGAGCCCTCGAAGACCTGGATGCCCATGTGCGTGGCCGTGAAGCCGGTCGGCTGCTGCTCGAGCCAGTCCCAGTCACAGGTCGCCGGGAAGGTGCGCTGGGTGGCGAAGTAGTGCGCCGGCGGGATCTGGCCGAACGCGATGCCGAGGTAGCTGGCGATCCGCGGCTCGGTCACCGCGATGTCGTAGTGGTTGCAGGTGTACCAGACGTCCGGCCCGCGGTCGCGGTAGTTGCCGATGACGAAGCACTCGTTCGGCTGGGTGTCCCAGAAACCGCCGCGGATAAGGCCGGCCGGGAAGTCGGGCCCGCGCGCCTCGGGGTTGTAGTAGAAGCCGAAGTCCATCGGTGCGAGCAGCGCCTGTGCCTGGGCCCGGTGCTCGGGGAACGTGTTGCGCACCACCACGAGCGCGGCCGCCAGCCAGCCGTTGTCCACGCTGGACAGGAACGGGGTGCGCGGCGTGCCGTCCTCCGGCCACGTGGTGATCACCGTGCCGGTGTGCGGGTCGTACCAGTTGTAGAACATGCCCGAGTCGTCGTGCCGGTCGAGCCCGGCGAGCCCGTCGAGCGCCGCACCGACCACGCGCGACGCCTCGCGGCGGGAGACGGTGCCGATGTCACGGGCGGCGACGGCCGACCACATGAGACCGCCGATGTTGGTCGGTGACGTGTACGCCGAGCGGCTGCCCGGCGCGAGGTCGCCACCGATGTTGTCGGCCGGTAGGCCGGTGGCCGGATCCACCATGGCGACCATCGACCGCCACGTGTCTTTCGCGTAGGTGCGCAGGGGATCGCCTGAGGCGGAAGCGGGGGCGGCGGGTAGGAGAACGATAGCCAGGACAACCGAGAGGAGACGTCGCATGGAAACCCTCACTTGAGTCCGGTCGTCGCGATGCCCCGCAGGAAATGCCGCTGGAGCAGGACGAACACGATGACCACGGGCAACAGGACGGCGACCGCACCGGCGAGCACGAGACCGAAGTCGATGCGGTTCTGGCCCACGCTGTAGAGCGCGAGCGCGACGGGCAGCGTGTACTTGTCCTCGGTGGTGGCCACCACGAGCGGCCACAGAAAGTTGTTCCACGAGGCGAGAAACGTGAGGATGGTGAGCGTGGCGAGCGCCGGGCCACACAGCGGCAGCACGATCCGCGCGAAGATGCGCAGCTCGCCGGCACCGTCCACTCTGGCCGCCTCGATCAGCTCGTCCGGGATCGACAGCAGGTACTGCCGCATCAGGAAGACGCCGAACGGCGTGGCGAGAAACGGTAGGATCAGGCCGCCGTACGAGTTGACCAGCCCGAGGTTGCTGACCATCACGAACTGCGGCACGAACGTCACCATGCTCGGCACCATCAGCGTGCCGAGCACGACGAGGAAGAGCGCCCGCCGGCCCGGAAAGCGCAGCTTGGCGAGCGCGTATCCGAGCAGCGAGCAGAAGACGAGGTTGCCCACGGTGGTGAGCACCGCGACGATCGCCGAGTTGGCGAACGCCTGCGGAAAGTCCAACCTGGACAGCAGCTCGTCGTAGTTGTCGAGCGTGATCGTCTGCGGCCACCACGTGCCCGGGATGCGGCGGATCTCCGCCTCCGGCTTGAGCGACGACAGCGCGGCCCACAGAAACGGGCCGACGACCACCAGCAGACCGGCGCCGAGGATGGTGTACAGCACGGCGCGCGCGACGAGATCCCGGCGGCGCATCTCAGTCCCTCGATCCGAGGAGGCGGAACTGCAAAATCGACAGGCCGACGATCGCGGCGAAGAGCACGTAGCTGACCGCCGCCGCGTATCCGTAGTTGCCGAAGCCGAACTGGTTGTAGATGTGGTACGAGACGGACAGCGTCGAGTCGAGCGGGCCGCCCCGGGTCATCACCAGCGGCTCCTCGAAGAGCTGGAGGTATCCGACGCTGGTGACCACGCCGCCGAAGAGGAGCGTGGGGCGCAGCAGCGGCACCGTGATGTGCCGAAACTGGGCCCACCGCCCGGCACCGTCCAGCTTGGACGACTCGTAGAGCTCGGCCGGGATCGCCTGGAGCCCGGCCAGGAAAATCACCATCAGGAAGCCGAAGTTGCGCCAGACCGCCATCGCGATGATCGACGGCAGGGCGAGCTGCGAGTCGCCCAACCAGTTGGGCCCTTCGACGCCGACCAGGCGCAGCGCGTTGTTGACGAGCCCGGCCTCCGGGTCGAGCAGAAAGCGCCACACCACGGCGAGCGCCACGATGCTTGTCACGACGGGCAGGTAGAAGCCGACCCGGAAGAGCGTGCGGAACTTGACCAGGCCGGAGTTGAGCGCGCTCGCCGCGGCTAGCCCGACCGCCATGGTCAGCGGCACACCGATGACCACGAAGACGGCGGTGTTGAGGGCGGCCCGGCGAAACTGCGCGTCTTCGAGCAGCCGGGTGTAGTTGTCCAACCCGACGAACTCCACCGCCAACGGGGTCCGCAGGTCGGTCGAGCGCAGGTCGGTCACGCTCATCACCAGCGACGCCAGCACCGGCACCGCCATGAAGAGCAGGAAGAGGACCGTGAACGGGGTGGCGAAAATCCAACCGGCCAGACCTTGGCGGATCCGGTAGGGCCGGCGGTCACCGGCCGAGGCGGTCGCCTCGGCCGGTGGCGTGGCCGTGACGGTGGCCATTGTCAGGTCCCGGTCCCGATGCCGCTGGCGCGCTGTTGCATCGCCTTCGCGGCCGCGGCCGGGTCCTCACCGGACTTGGCCACCTTCTCCACCTCGCCGTCGATCACCGCGGCCACCTGCTCCCAGGTGGGAATCGCCGGCGGCGACTTGGCGTCCTTGAGCTGCTCGCCGAACGTGGACAGGAACGGGTCGCCGGAGAGGCTCTGGTCGCTCCACGCGCCCTGCACGGCCGGCAGGTCGGCGACCGCCTTGTACCACTTGATCTGCACCTCGGGCCGGCTCAGCCACTGCACGAACTTCCAGGCGCCGTCGCGGTTCTTGGCGTCCTTGAAGACGGCGAGGTTGCTGCCGCCGACGAACGACGTGGCGGACTGCTTGCGCGGCATCTGCGCCACCGCGAACTTGTCCTTGAAACCGGCACCGCCCTGCTCGGTCAGCAGGCCGACGTGCCACGGCCCGGAGATGAACGCGGCCAACGTGCCGTTGATGAAGTTCTGCTCCAGCGCGCCCTGGAGCGACAGATCGGTCGGCGGTGACAGCTTCTCCGTGAAGAAGGACTGGTAGTACGCCAGCGCCTCGGTCATCTGTGGACTGTCCAGAGTGAACGTGCCGCCGTCCGCGAGGTTGGCGCCGTTGGACCAGGCGAACGGCATGAGGCTCTGCCAGCTGCCGGTGCCGCCGGGCTGGAGGTTCATGCCCCACTTGGCGCCGCCCTTGTCGCGCATGGCGATGGCGAAGGACTTCAGCTCGTCCCAGGTCGTCGGCGCGCCGACGCCCGCCTTCGCGGCCAGGTCCTTGCGGTAGTAGATGAGCCGGGTCTCGACGTACCACGGAACGCCGTACGAGGTGCCGTCGACGACGGTGGTGTCCCAGGCGCCGGGGAAGAACGCGCCCTTCTCGACGCTGCCGTCCGGCGTCGGGTCGAGCGCGCCGGTCTTGGCGAACTCGCCCATCCACGTCGTGCCCAGCATCGACACGTCCGGTGTCTGCTTGCCGGCGATCGCGCTCGCGATCTTCTGGTGCGCGGCGTCCCACGGCACGGCGGTCACGTTGACCTTCGCGTCCGGGTTTTCCGCCATGAACTCCTGGGCGAACGCGCCGAGCTTTTCACCCTCGGTCCCCATCGCCCACACCGTGATGTCGCCGCTGGCCTTGCCCTCGGCGACCGGCTGCGCGGCGTCGTCACCGCCGCCGGAGTCGCGGCCGCAGGCGCCGAGCGCCAGGGCCGCGACGAGCACCGCGGCGGTGCCCAACCGCCTGTGCGTTCTCATCTAATTACCTCCCGGGGGTGGTGGGTGCCGCAGCTGCGCCGGACCGTGAGCTGCGTGGGAAGGACCTGGCTGCGCCGCGCGACCCGCTGGCGCGACCGGTCGGAGCTTCGTTCGGTGATGCGGTCGTGCAGCCAGTGCGCCGCGGTGGCGCCCAGCTCCCGCATCGGTTGGCGGACGGTGGTCAGCCCGGCGAACCGGGCCGCCATCACGTCGTCCCAGCCGGTGACCGCGAGGTCGTCCGGCACGGAGAGGCCGGCGTCGGTCGCCGCCGTGTGCACGCCGAGGGCCACCTCGTCGTTGGCGCACACCACCGCCTGGGGCCGGGTGCGCCGCCGCAGCAGGGCCTCTGCCGCCGCCCGGCCGGCCTCGATGTCGAAGGAGCAGCGCACCGGGGCCGGCACGGGTATGCCCGCGGCGCGCAGCCCGGCGGCGAAGCCCGCGTAGCGCCCGGCGACGTCGGGGGAGTCGTCCGGGTCGCCGACGAAGGCGAACCGCCGGTGGCCGTGCGCCAGCAGGTGCTCGGCCAACTCGCGCGCGCTGCGCTCGTTGTCGGTGCGAATGGTGTCCACTGTGGAGACGGGGTCGCGGGCGACCAGCACGAGTGGCGGCCCGCTCGCGGCGATCCGCTCCACGATGTCGTCGCCGACGGTGCGGCCCATGACGACCATGCCGTCGACCCGGTTGGCGAGCTCCAGCACCTGCGCCGCCGCGTCGCGCCGGCCGTGCGTGGCCAGGATCAGCACGCTGCGGCCCAGGTCGGCGGCGACCTCCTCGTAGCCGAGGACCACCTCGGCGTAGTACGGCCCGATGAGATCGGGGAACACGATGCCGTTGGCGGCGTGCTGGCCCTCGGCCAGCGAACGCCCCAGCCGGCTCGGCGTGAAACCGAGCTCGTCGACGGCGGCGAGCACCCGCGCCCGGGTCTCGGGCGTGACGAGATCGGGGTCGCGCATAGTGCGCGAAACGGTCGCGATGGACACACCGGCCCTCCGCGCGACCTCGTAAATGGTGACTCCAGTGCGCCGCTTTGAAAGCGCTTTCATCGCCACGATGGCAGTCTATACCCGGGTGGTACCACTGCTAAACCTCAGCCGAGCAGGCTTATCCGGTCCATCCTCGGCGCCCAGCCGTCGGGGTTGCCGAAGGTCAGGTTGTTGCGGCCGCCGACCAGCTGGATCGTGAAGGTCCGCGAGGCGACCTTCTCCCAGCCCCCGCTGGACGGAAACCTCAGCCGCAGGCTCGTGTCACCGTTGATGATCAGGACCGCGGTGCGCTCCTCGGCCGTCACGTAGTCGACCGTCAGCGCGTACCGGTTCGTCGTCGGCACGACCACGTCGGTGAACGAGACCAGCCCGCCCTGCCGGCCCGGCGCACTGCCGATGTTGTGCACGATCCGGCCGCCGGAGGCGTCGGAGAGCGGGGCCACCTGGGCGCCCCCGACGAGTGTCGCGCCCTCCGCCTCGTACGAGATGGTCAGCGGCCCGGGCCGGGAGGACGGCGGCCGCGCGGGCGGTGACTTGGACGGCGGGGTGGTACGCGACGGGCTGGGCGACGGCGGCTCCGGGCTGGCCGAGCCGATGCCCTGGTCGGCGCTAGGTGGCGGGAGCTGCGGCGGGCCGGTGGGCAGGGCGAGCCCCGGGCCCGGGCCCGTGCCGCGGTCCGGGGAGAGCATCGCCACCGCCGCGATCGCCACCACGACGAGCGCGACGCCGGCCAGCGCGAACCGGGCCCGCTGCCGGCGCGGAGTGTTCGCCATCATCTCGCTGAGGTGGCGTCGGCCCTGGTAGACGTACCGCCCGACGCTCTGTGCCACGCCGGGGCGGGCGTCGAAGGTGCGGCTCCGCTCCGGTGCGGCCCGGCGGTGCGGCACCGCTGACACCGGCGCGTCGAAGTCGACCGGCGGCGCCTCGTACGCCGCGGGCAGTTGCCGCCACTCCGGTCCCTGCCGGTCCGGCTCGTCGTCGTCCGGCGCGGCGTGCGCCGGCCCGTCCGGCGCGTCCCCACGCTCGAACCGGCTACGGGCAGGCGACAACCACCCACCGACCCGCAGCCGGTCGATACCCTCACGTTCGCGATCCGCAGTCATCGCACCTCGTCTGGTCCCCCACAGGTCCAATACGCGGCGAGGACAATATCGGATCAATCCTCGTCAGGTATAGATCCCGGGAGGGGGATCCCAGCCGGACAAAACGTTTGCGCCCACCTCGATGTGCTTCCAGTCGACCGGGTCGTGCAGGGCCAGGGTCCGGGCGTCCCGCCAGTACCTGTCGAACCCGGTGCCGGTGCGGGTGGCACTGGCCCCCATCAGGGCGAACACGTCCGTCGTCGCCGCCAGCGCGGCCTTGGTGGCCGCCGACTTCGCGGCGAAGATCGGCACCGCCAGCTCGGTGCGGCTCAGCAGGCCCCGCTCGAACGCGTCCAGCAGGTCGCCGGTCTGCATCGTCAGCGCGTACGCCGCCGCGAGGCCGGACGCGAGCTCGCCGGCCAGCCGCTTCACGACCGGGTCGTCGGCCGCGCTGTCGACGCCGGCAGACGGCCACGGCCGCGCCCGCGACGACACGAACGGCGCCGCCGCACTCAGCGCGCCGATCCCGATCCCGACGAGTACCGCCGCGAAGCCGGCCTGGTAGCGCAGCGAGTTTTGCGGCAGCGGGGCGCGGCCGGGCACGCTCGCCCGCAGCGCCGGGTCGGTGCGCACCTGCCGAAACGTCACCGTGCCCGAGTCGGTGGCGCGCTGGCCGAGCATGTCCCAGTCGCGGTGGACCGTGACCCCCTCGGCGTCGCGGGGCACGAGGTTGAGCTGGAGACCGAGGAGGAAGTTGTCCGCCGCCCCCTCGGCCGCCGGATTGAACGCCCACACGGCGATCAGGTCGGCCTCGGCCGCACCGGTGGTGTAGATCTTTTCGCCGTCCACGGTGAACCCGCCATCGGGGTGCGGCGTCGCGACCGTACGCCACGGGTCGTCCACCTTGCGGCCGCGCTCGGCGACGGCCAGCCCGAGGATCGCCCCGTCCAGGATCCGGGCCGAGAGAAGGGGACGCAGCTCGTCTGGGCAATACACGAAGATCTCCCGGGTCAGCTCGTCGTGCACCTTGAATATCTGTGCGACGGACGAGTCGGCGGCCGCGATGCGCACCTGCGCCTCCAGCGACACCCGGTGGGAGGCGCCGAGCCCGCCCCACTCCGCCGGGAGTCCACTCTGGAGGATGCCGCTGCGCTTGAGCGCCGCGACCGAGGCGGTCGGGTAGCGGCCGGCGGCATCGGCCTCCGCCGCCGCGGGCGCGATGTCGTGGTCGAGCAGGTCGTCCAGAGCGGCCAGTGCGGCCAGCTCGTCGGGGCGGAAGCGGGCGGCCGACGGTGCGGGGATCGCCGCGCCGAGCAGGGCGCGGGGCGTCGTGGCAGTCACGCCGGTCAACCCTACCGCCGCCCACCCGTCTCCGTTTCCGGCCTGTCGAATCATTTTCGACAACCAGCACCCCCAAGGGTTTCGCGTTTATTTGAAGCTATTGACTTCGAAATTGAAGGGGATCACTCTTCCGAACCAGGCGAGCGGTTTCATGCGGGGCGCCAAATCGCGCGCCCTTGTTTATCCAACCACTTGCTCGGGAGGAACGATGCGGAAAAGAAAGCACATTCTCGTCGGGCTCGTCGTCCTCGCCACCGTCGCGGGCTCGTCCGCGACCTCGTTCGCCGCCGCTGATGTGTCCACATTGGCTGTTCCGTTCGCGGTGCAAAGCCTGGACGGCACCGGAAACAACGCGGCCAACCCCGCCTGGGGCCAGGCGAACCAGCCCTACTCCCGGGTCGCCGCCGCCCGCTACGCCGACGGGCGGAGCCAGCCCGTGAGCGGTCCCAACTCCCGTTACATCAGCAATCGGATATTCAACGACGTGGCCCAGAACATCTTTTCCGAGCGCCAGGTAACGGCGTGGGGGTGGACCTGGGGTCAGTTCCTCGACCACACGTTTGGGCTCCGGTTGGGTCGAGCACCGGGTGATCCGGCCGGCGAGACCGCGAACATTCCCTTCAATGCCGATGACCCGATGGAGGAGTTCGAGAACACACTCGGGTTCATTCCGTTCGCGCGCTCCGATCCGGCTCCCGGTACCGGCGTGACCAACCCGCGCCAGCAGGTGAACACGAACCCGTCGTACATCAACGGCTTCCCGGTCTACGGCGGCACCAACACCCGCCTGGACTGGCTCCGGGAAGGCTCGACCGACGGAAACCCGGCCAACAACAACGCCCGCCTGCTGCTCCAGAGCGACTACCTGCCGCGGGCCAACGCGCGGGGCAACGCGTCGACCGCGCCGCCGATGGAGATCGACGGCATCCTGCGCGCCAACCCGGCCAACGCGATGGTCGCCGGTGACGTGCGGGCCAACGAAAACCTCTTCCTCACCGCGACGCACACCCTCATGGCGCGGGAGCACAACCGGATCGTCGGCCTGCTGCCGGCGTCACTGTCCGAAGAGGACAAGTTCCAGATCGCCCGGCGCGTGGTCATGGCCGAGCAGCAGTACATCACCTACACCGAGTGGCTGCCGGCGATGGGCATCAGGCTGCCCGCGTACGGCGGCTACAACCCGGGCATCAACACCGCGCTGAGCAACGAGTTCGCGACCGTGGGGTACCGGGTGCACAGCCAGATCCACGGTGAGATGGAGGTGGCCGCGGACGCGGACCGGTACACGCCCGCCCAGCTGGCCGCGTTCGAGGCGCAGGGCATCGAGATCGTCCAGGAGGACGGCGAGGTCGAGCTGGTTATCCCGCTCAACCGCGGGTTCTTCAACCCCAACCTGGTCCCGTCGATCGGGCTCGGGCCGCTGCTGCACGCGATCGGCGGCGAGCCGCAGTACAACAACGAGGAAATGATCGACAACCAGCTGCGCAGCGTGCTCTTCCAGATCCCGGTCTCCGGCAACCCGGAGTGCCTGGACGGCGAAGGGCTGCCGGAGTGCTTCGACGCGGTCCTCGACCTCGGCGCGATCGACGTCGAGCGGGGTCGCGACCACGGCATGCCGACGTACAACCAGATGCGCCAGGCGTACGGGCTGCCGGCCCGGACGTCGTTCGCCCAGATCACCGGCGAGTCCAGCGCCGCGTTCCCGCCCGGCACCGGCCTCGACAACCCGGCGAGCCTGAACTTCCCGCGGCTCTTCGACGTCTTCGACGCCGAGGTCGACCAAGCCGACGAGGACGCGGTGGAGGGCACGCCGACCCGGTTCAACCGGGCCAGCCCGCTCGCCGCCCGGCTTCAGGGCGTCTACGGCAACGTGAACAACGTCGACGCGTTTACCGGCGCGCTCGCCGAGCCGCACGTGCCGGGCACCGAGTTCGGAGAGCTACAGCGGGCCATCTGGACCCGCGAGTTCCAGCGGCTGCGCGACGGCGACCGGTTCTTCTACGCCAACGACCCGGCGCTGTCGTACATCCAGAACACGTACGGCATCGACTTCCGGCGCAACCTCGGCGACCTCATCGCGCTCAACAGCGACGTACCCCGCGCCGAGCTGCCGCGCAACGTGTTCTTCGCCGAGGGTGACGTGCCACCGGCGAGCTGCCGGGTCACGTACCGGGTGGAGAGCCAGTGGAGCACCGGGTTCCAGGTGACGATGTCCATCACGAACACCGGCTCCACGCCGATCCCGGACGGCTGGACGCTGCGCTTCGTCTTCCCCAACGGGCAGCAGATCACCCAGCTCTGGAACGGAGTCGTCGCTCAGGACGGGGCCCGGGTACCCGTCACGAACGCCACCTGGAACGGCACCCTGAATGCCGGACAGACCCTCGGCGGAGTGGGTTTCAACGCCACCTGGAGCGGGGTCAACAACCGACCGACGGGGTTCTCCGTGAACACCACGGCCTGCGCTGTCGGATAACCGTGGGATGGCTGCCGGCCGGGGCGACCGCCGCCCCGGCCGGCGCCGCGCGTCCGGGGAGTGGCAGGCCCCCCGGGCACGTGCTCAGGCGAGGTAGCCGCGGCGGCGGTGCTCGAGCGCGCGGATCAGGGCCCGTCTGACCTGGCCGAACCGCTGCTCGTCACATGTCTCGAAAAGCAATGTGGGCCGACTGCGGTAGTCGGCCCACATCTGGAAGGTCGCCGGCCAGCGCCGGCAGCTCCAGACCATGACGCCTAAGGCGGCCGCCGCGGTGAGCGCGGCGATGGCCCAGGCCGCCGGCGCGCTGAAGACGAACGGCACCACCGCCGAGATGGCGAGCGTGGCACAGCCGGCGGCGATGGCGGTGCGCGTGGGAGACGTGACCGGCCCGCGGGCGCGTGTCAGGTCGTGCAGCTCGTCGATCAGGAACCGCTGGCCGCCGATGACCAGCCACTGGTCGGTCACGGCGACGCCGAACTGGTTGTAGAAGAGGGTGGGGAATCCGGGCGACCGGCCCGGACGGCTGAGGTGGTCGATGCTCATCGCGGCCTCCTTCGCTACACCTCACTATCCGATGCCAGGGGTCGGAAGGCAATAGTGCAATCTGCCAGGTGGCAGATAGCGAAATGGCTAGTGCCTTCCGGGTTCATGGTGAAGCCGTCGTGGTGTGCCGGGCGGGAGCGGCGGTCTGGACCGCGACGGACTAGAGGCTGTCCATTGCGCGATATATGCGCTGTTCGGAGATCGGGTACGCCGTGCCCAGGGCCTGCGCGAACAGGTTGATCCGCAGCTCCTCGATCATCCAGCGGATCTCGTGGAGCGCGTCGCTCGGCGGCACCTCCTGGCGCAGCTGCGCGTACTCCCGCTGGATCTCCTCGATCGCCCGGGTCTGCTGGAGGTCGCGCTGCGGGTTTTGTGGCAGCCGGTCGAGCCGGCGCTCGATCGCGGTGAGATAGCGGATCAGGTCCGGTAGTCGCCGCTGGCCGGTCGCGGTCACGAAGCCGCGGTAGACGAGCGCGGAGAGCTGGGCGCGGGCGTCCGTGAGCGAAGGCATGAGGTCGAGGCGCGTGGTCGCCTTCAGGCGCTGTTCCACCTGGTAGGCGGCGGCGAGCACCCGCCGTACCTGGCCGATCACGGCGATGAGCCCGTCGACGTAGCCGGCCCGCACCGCGTCACGCAGCTTCGCGAAGCCGTCCTCGTCCCACGCCGGGCCGCCCGCCTCCGCCATCAGCTGGTCGACGACCGCGCCCGCGGCGTCTTCGAGCAGGTCGGCCACGCTCTTGTGCGGGTTGCGGCTGAGCGCCAGCTTGTCCTCGTTGGACAGCCGGCCCTGCATCACCTTCGCGGGCGAGGCCAGGCCGAGGAGCAGCAGCCGGCGGGTGCCCGACCACATCGCGTAGCGCTGCTCGGCCTCCGTCTCGAAGACGCCGACGCCGACGCCGACCGCGTCACCCTCGTCGACCAGCGCCGGGTACGCGGTGACCGCGTACCCGGCACGCTCCTGCTGGACCGTGCGGGGCAGCGCGCCGAGGTCTCCCCACGCGCGCAGGCCGTGCCTCGTGATCCCGGGCGCCGCCGCGGTGACCGTCTCGCGGACGGTGGCCCGGAGCTGGGCCTGGAGCGCGCCGAGGTCTTTGCCCTCGGCGAGGGTGGCGCCGCTCTCGTCTTCGACCCGGAACGTCATCCGCAGGTGGTCCGGCACCTTCGACACGTCCCAGGCGTCGCGCGGCACCGGTGAGCCGGTCATCCGCCGCAGCTCCCGCTCCAGCGCGTCGAGCAGCGGCCCGTCCGGCGCCATCCGGTCGAGCGCGGCCCGCGCGTAGTCGGGCACCGGCACGAAGTTGCGCCGCACCGGCTTGGGCAGCGACCGGATCAGCGCCACCACAAGGTCTTCGCGCAAGCCCGGAACCTGCCGGTCGAAGCCTTCCGGGCGTACCCGGGAAAGGAGCGGGAGTGGAATGTGGACGGTGACGCCGTCGGCGCCGGTGCCCGGCTCGAACTGGTAGGTCAGCTTCAGCGCCAGCTGACCCTGGCGCCACTCGTCCGGGTAGTCGGCGGCATCGACGGCGCCGGCCCGCTCGTTGACGAGCATGGCCTTTTCGAACGTGAGCAGGTCGGGCTGGCTCTGGCGGGCCTTCTTCCACCAGCTGTCGAAGTGTCGGGCGGACACCACGTCGGCGGGGAGCCGCTGGTCGTAGAAGGCGAAGAGCGTCTCGTCGTCGACCAGGATGTCGCGGCGGCGGGCGCGGTGCTCAAGCTCTTCCACCTCGGCGAGCAGGTCGCGGTTTTCGCGGAAGAACGCGTGATGGGTCTCCCAGTCGCCCTCCACGAGCGCATGCCGGATGAACAGCTCACGGGACAGCGGCGGGTCGATCCGCCCGAAGTTCACCTTGCGGCCGGTGACCAGCGGTACGCCGTAGAGCGTGACCCGCTCGATCGCCATGACCGCGCCCTGTTTCTTCTCCCAGTGCGGCTCGCTGTAGCTGCGCTTGACGAGGTGGCCGGCGAGCCGCTCCACCCACTCCGGCTCCACCTTGGCCACGATGCGGGCCCACAGCCGCGACGTCTCCACCAGCTCGGCGGCCATCACCCACTGGGGTTGCTTCTTGAAGAGCGCCGAGCCCGGGAAGATGCCGAACTTGGCGCCGCGCGCGCCCAGGTACTCGTGCTTCTGTACGTTCTTCAGCCCGACGTGGGACAGCAGTCCACTGAGGAGCGACAGGTGGATCCGCTGGCCGTCGGCGGGCGGCGCCTTGGGTGGCTTGACCGCCTGGCGCAGCTGGCCGTACAGGTCCTGCCACTCGCGCACCCGGAGGTAGTTGAGGAACTCGTTGCGGCACATCCGGCGGAACTGGCTCGACGACAGTGCCTTCTGCTGCTCCTCGACGTACTTCCACAGGTTGAGGTAGGCGAGGAAGTCGGACTCCTTGTCGACGAACCGGGCGTGCTTTTCGTCGGCCGCCTGCTGGTGGTCGGTCGGTCGTTCACGTGGGTCCTGGATGGACAGTGCCGCGGCGATGACGAGCACCTCGTGTACGCAGCCGTTGCGCTCGGCCTCCAGCACCATGCGTCCCAGGCGTGGGTCGACCGGCAGCTGGGCGAGCCGGCGGCCGAGCTTGGTGAGCCGGTCGCCGTCGAGCGCGCCGAGCTCGTGCAGCAGGTCGACGCCGTCCTTGATGTTGCGGCGGTCCGGCGGCTCCACGAAGGGAAACTCGGCCATGTCGCCCAGCCCGAGCGCGCGCATCTGGAGGATGACCGAGGCGAGGTTGGTGCGCAGGATCTCCGGGTCGGTGAACTCGGGGCGGGACAGGAAGTCGTCTTCGGAGTAGAGCCGTACGCAGATGCCGTCGGAGGTGCGGCCGGAGCGGCCCTTGCGCTGGTTGGCCGAGGCCTGCGAGACCGGCTCGATCGGCAGCCGCTGCACCTTGAGCCGGTGGCTGTACCGCGAGATGCGCGCGGTGCCCGGGTCGACTACGTACTTGATGCCGGGCACGGTGAGTGAGGTCTCCGCGACGTTGGTGGCGAGCACGACGCGGCGCCCGGTATGCGGCTGGAACACGCGGTGCTGCTCCGCGGTGGACAGTCGCGCGTAGAGCGGCAGGATCTCCGTATGGCGAAGGTCGTGCTTGCGCAGCGCGTCGGCGGTGTCGCGGATCTCCCGCTCGCCGGAGAGGAAGACGAGGATGTCGCCCGGCCCCTCGGCGGACAGCTCGTCGACCGCGTCGAGGATCGCCTGGATCGGGTCCTGCTCGTCCTCCTGCGGGCGGTAGCGGACCTCGACCGGGTAGGTGCGGCCGGACACCTCGACGATGGGCGCGTTTCCGAAGTGCTTCGAGAAGCGCTCCGGATCGATCGTGGCCGACGTGATGATCACCTTGAGATCGGGCCGGCGGGGTAGCAGCCGCTTCAGGTACCCGAGAATGAAGTCGATGTTGAGGCTGCGCTCGTGCGCCTCGTCGATGATCAGCGTGTCGTACTGCCGCAGCATCCGGTCGTGCTGGATCTCGGCGAGCAGGATGCCGTCGGTCATCAGCTTGACCAGCGTGCCGTCGCTGACCCGGTCGGAGAAGCGCACCTTGTATCCGACGGCCGTGCCGAGCGGTGTGCCCAGCTCCTCCGCGATCCGGTCGGCGACCGTGCGGGCCGCGATCCGCCGCGGCTGGGTGTGACCGATCGCCCCCTCGACGCCCCGCCCCAGCTCAAGACAGATCTTGGGCAGCTGGGTGGTCTTGCCCGAGCCGGTCTCGCCGGCCACGATCACGACCTGGTGGTCGCGGATGGTCGCGAGGATCTCGTCTTTCTTCTGGCTGACCGGGAGCGCCTCGGGGTAGCTGATCTCCGGCACGCTCGCCCTGCTCTCGCGGCGAGCGGCAAGCCGCGTGTCCCGATCCATGTCCCGACAAGTTTATCCCGCCTGGCCAGCGGATTTTTCGCCGACGGGGCGCTGGCCAGGCGGGCTGGGGAGGGGGATCAGCTGATGTCGAAGAGGGGGCCGGTGATGGTCAGGCCGAGCTCGTCACCGGCGAACGAGATCAGCGCGAACAGCATGATCGCGGCGCCGGCCAGCGCGATGTCCTTCTGGAACTGCACCATCTCGCCCTGCCGCGCCTGCGCGTCGGTCTCCTTCCAGAACGCGTGCATGAGTATCGCCGTCGGCACCAGGAAGATCGCCAGCAGCAGCGCGCCGAGGTCCGCCCAGATCCCGAGCAGCACCATCAGCCCGCCGGCCGCGATGACCACGCCGCTGACGAGCGTGGCGGCGAATGCCTGCGGCACGCCCTTGCTGGACGCGTAGCCGGCCATGGCCTTCGTCTGGGTCAGGTGCCCCACCGCCGAACCGAGGAAGAGCGCCGAGAAGAGAATGCGCCCGATAAGTACGAGTATGTCCATGCCTACCTCCACTAACGGAGACGACTGTGACCAATCTCTTGACGGCTCAAGTATCCGCCCGTCAAGTACCCGGATCAAGCGATGACCATCGCTGGAATGGGTGATCAGGCCCGGTGGCCTCTTAGAGACATGTCGCGTTTGCGAAGCGCGCGGGCTAGTGACCTGGGCAGGGACGTGGTTGCAGACTTCCGCATGGCGCCCCCACAAAGGAGCAGCGGCCCTGTGCCGAAGGCAAGGCGGGTGGTCCTCGCGGTTACCGCCGCGGGGATCCCCTAGTCCGACCGCCGTCGCCCTTTTCGGGCTGACGCGCCCTTGAGGACATTTTGCCCGGGTCGGCGTCAGTTGCGGACCGCCGCTCCCGCCGGAGACCGCGGAGGTCGGCGGCTCGCCAGGGCTCGCCGAGATCCCCGACCCCCGCTGCCGGCTCCGCGGTCCAAGCCCGAAACCGCGCGCCGAGCTTGGGCAGCTGCTTGACCACCTCGGCCTGCCGGTCACCCCAGGCGCGGTGGTAGCGGCGACCGGATCGTCCGACCGCTGGTCGGTGGTGTGTCGCGGGTGCGTTTGCTCTGCTTCCGTATAGGAAGCGGCACAGTCTCAGCTATTCGCCGGGCTCGGGCGCTTCCTCGAGGGAAGCAGAGCAAATGCGCAGGCGCGCACACCCGGGACAAGGTGTAGATCCCGGTGTGGCTCGGATCGGCGGGTTCGGGCGGATCGTGGTCGTGAGCTGTACCCAGGGGTGCAGTCGTGTACCACGATTTGCTTGCGCGCCTCGGTCTTGCTTTTTGTGGGTGGAGCGTGACCAACGGCGTGGGGTGAGGCTGCGGGAGCAACGGTCGGGACCACGACGGGCGTCGCGGTAGCTCGCATCTGGTATCTAGGTTTGATCTTCACCAGGCCACGCGGGCCGACGCCATGTAGGCCGAAGCAAACCCGACACCGAAATGTCTCTAGTCCTGGCCGGCGGCCAGCGTCTCGAGGATCTCCAGGCCGAACTTGGCCAGCTTTGCCTCGCCGACGCCGCTGACCGTACTGAGCGCGTCGAGCGTGCGGGGCGACTCGACGGCGATCTGGCGGAGCGTCGCGTCGTGGAAGACGACGTAGGCCGGGACGCCGAGCTGCTGGGCGGTGACGGCACGCCAGCCGCGGAGCCGGTCGAAGATCGGCTTGGTCTCGGGCGTCAGCTCGGCGACGGCCGCGGCCTTGCTCTTCGACTTCGCGGCCCTGGCGGCCTTGGCGGTGGCGACCTTCTCGGGCTCGCGGCGGAGCTTGACCTCGCGCTGCTTGCTGAGCACGGCCTTGCTTGCCTCGGTGAGCGCGAGCGTGCCGTACTCGCCTTCGACCGTGAGCAGGCCCTGGGCCAGGAGCTGGCGCACCACCGCCCGCCACTCGCTCTCGCTCAGCTCGGTGCCGATGCCGAAGACGCTGAGCTGGTCGTGCCGCCACTGCGTGACCTTGTCGGTCTTTTTGCCCAACAGGATGTCGATCGACTGGGTGGCGCCGAAGCGCTGCCCCCGCTCGCGGTGCAGCCGAAGCACCGTGGAAAGCAGCTTTTGCGCGGCGATCGTGCCATCCCACGACTCCGGCGGCGCGAGGCATGTGTCGCAGTTGCCACAGGGGCCGCTCTGCTGCCCGAAGTACGCCAGGAGCTGCATCCGCCGGCACTCCACCGTTTCGCAGAGGGCCAGCATCGCGTCGAGGTGTGCGGCAAGGTTTCGCCGGTGGGCCAGGTCGCCCTCCGAGCCGTCGATCATCTTGCGCTGCTGCACGACGTCTTGCAGCCCGTACGCCAGCCAGGCGGTCGACGGGAGGCCGTCCCGGCCGGCGCGGCCGGTCTCCTGGTAGTACCCCTCGACCGACTTGGGCAGGTCGAGGTGGGCGACGAAGCGCACGTCGGGCTTGTCGATGCCCATGCCGAACGCGATCGTGGCGACCATGACCACCCCGTCTTCGCGCAGGAAGCGGGACTGGTTGGCCGCGCGGGTGCGCGCGTCGAGGCCGGCGTGGTAGGGCAGCGCGGTGATGCCGTTGTCGACGAGGAACTCGGCGATCTTCTCCACGGAGGCGCGGGAGAGGCAGTAGACGATGCCGGCGTCGCCCGCGTGCTCGGTGCGCAGCAGGTGGAGCAGCTGCTTGCGGGGCTCGTTTTTGGGGACGATCCGGTATTGGATGTTGGGCCGGTCGAAGCTGGCCACGAAGTGGCGGGCGCCCTCGAGCTGGAGGCGCTTGGCGATCTCGGCGTGGGTGGCGGTGGTGGCGGTGGCGGTGAGCGCTATGCGCGGCACGTCCGGCCACCGCTCGTGCAGCATCGACAGTGCGAGGTAGTCGGGGCGGAAGTCGTGGCCCCACTGCGACACGCAGTGCGCCTCGTCGATGGCGAAGAGCGCGATGTCGCCCCGGTCGAGCAGCCGCTGCACGCCGGGTGTGCCGAGCGCCTCCGGCGCCAGATAGATCAGGTCGAGGTCGCCGGCGAGGAACGTCGCCTCGACCGCGCGGCGGGTGTCGAAGTCGAGCGTCGAGTTGAGGAAGTCGGCCCGCACGCCGAGCGCGCGCAGCGCGTCGACCTGGTCCTGCATGAGCGCGATGAGCGGCGAGATCACCACGGCTGTGCCCCGGCGGACCAGGGCCGGGATCTGGTAGCACAGCGACTTGCCCCCACCGGTGGGCATGAGCACGAGCGCGTCGCCGCCCCCGCTCACGTGCTCGATGATCTCGTGCTGGTCGCCGCGGAACGAGTCGTATCCGAAGATCCGCCGGAGGACGCGGAGCGCCTCGGTTTCAAGATCTACAGCGGGAGCCACCCGCCGATTCTACGGGTGGCGCGGCCCGTTCAGGCCGCCGCGTCGTAGGCTTCCGCGAGCCATGCGCGGATATCGTCGTCTACCTCCTCCGGACGGGTGAGCTTGACGACGTTGATGGTGCGATCGGCGTTGACCCGGATCGTGCGGGCGATCCGCGGATGGTCGATGCGACGGTGGAGTGCCAACTCGAGCGAGAGACAGCGTGCTTTGGGACGGACCTCGGCGAGAGTGCGCCCGCGCTTCAGGAAAACGCCGACCGTGACGGCGTCGGCGTGTACATCGCCCAAAGTGGACAGAAAATCGACCAGCACGTCGTAGATTTCGCGATATGCCGGTGGCCAGGGTGCGAAGCACTCGTCAACCGTCATACCCGGAATGCACACATGCGACTGATGGGTCCGGCCGAACTCGCGGTCACATCGGGGGCAGACCCATCGGCTCATTCGCCTGATTCTAAATCGCGGCAGGGCCGAAGGGTTGATTGACACCTACCGCGCGTAACAGCAGGCTCACGCGTGGACGACCCTCAACATAGAGGAGGCGCAATGAGGACAGCACGATTGGCGACAGCCTGCGTGCTCACTCTGGTGGGTGCTTTGACACCCGCCATACCGGCAGGAGCTCAGGCGCCGTCGAAACCCGGCGGCGGAGTGGACAAGCTGGAGGTGTACGTCGGCACGCTCACGCCTCAGCAGCTCGAGACCACGCGGTCCGCCGGTGTGGACCTCGAGGAGGCGGCGGTCGCGACGGACAAGTCCGGCAACTCCGCCGTAGAAGTGGTGCTGAGTGGATACCAGGCGGCAAAGCTCGCGACCAAGGGCGTGAAGCTTTCGCCGAAGAAGGTGGAGGGCAAGACGGCCTCGCAGGCACTGCGCGCGCAGGCCGCGCAGGGCTGGGACGCCTTCCGCTCATACAGCGAGCCGGGTGGCATCCGTGACGAGGTCACGGCCACGGCGGCCCGCTTCCCCAAGATCGCCAAGCTCGTGACGATCGGCAAGTCGCTCAACGGCCAGCCGATCCTCGCCGTCAAGGTCACCAAGGGCGCCCGCAACCTCCGCGACGGCCAGCGGCCCTCGACGCTGTACCTCGGCGCGCAGCACGCTCGCGAGTGGATCACGCCCGAGATGGTCCGCCGGCTGATGCACCACGTGCTCGACTCGTACGGCAAGGACGCCGAGATCACCGCGCTCGTCGACAAGACCGAGCTGTGGTTCCTGCCGGTGGCCAACCCGGACGGGTACGACTACACGTTCACCGAGGACAACCGGCTGTGGCGCAAGAACATGCGCGACAACGATGGTGATGGCAAGATCACCACACTCGACGGCGTCGACCCCAACCGCAACTTCGCGTACAAGTGGGGCTACGACAACGAGGGCTCCTCGACCGACTTCGCGAGCGACACGTTCCGTGGCACCGGGCCCAACTCGGAGCCGGAGACGCAGGCGCTCGACAGGTTCTTCCGCCGGGTCGGCTTCGAGTTCTTCATCAACTACCACTCCGCCGCCGAGCTGCTGCTCTACGGCCTGGGTTGGCAGCAGGCCACCCCGACCCCCGACGACGAGATCTACAAGGCGATGGCCGGCGACGACGCCAACCCGGCGGTGCCCGGCTACGACCCCGACATCTCGGCCGAGCTCTACATCACCAACGGCGACACCGACACGCACATGACGATCAACTACGGCACGCTCGGCTTCACGCCCGAGATGTCGACCTGCGAGACCGTCTCCGCGTCGGTGCCGGATGACGAGTGGGAGCCGGAAGACTGCGTCAGCACGTTCATCTTCCCGGACGACGAGGAGCTGATCGCCACCGAGGTCGCGAAGAACATCCCGTTCGCGCTGGCGGTCGGCAAGTCCGCGCTCGACCCGGACGACCCGGTCTCGGTCGTCGGCCGCACCACCCCCGACTTCGTGATCGACCCGTTCGACGTGTCGTACGGGCGGAACCAGCCGGTCGCCACGATCGCCCGCCGGGCGCTCAAGGACGTCCACATGCACTACACCATCAACGGCGGCCGCCCCAAGACGGTCGACGTCCGGGAGTGGAAGGGCGGCGAGAAGTACGGCGGCACCCACGACGACTACTACGCCGAACTGCGCGGCAAGGTGACCGGCGCCAAGCCGGGTGACCGGGTCGAGGTGTGGTTCACCGGCCGCAAGGCCAAGAAGGGTGTCGTCGCCAGCGACCACTTCACGTACACGGTCAACAGCGACATCGGCGGCCAGGTCCTCGTGCTCGCCGAAGAGGACGTGACGGGCCTCAGCCCGGTGCAGGCCGGCTTCACCTCCGCCAAGTACGCGGACGAACACGTCGCCGCGATCAACAAGGCGGGCTACACGACCGACGTCTACGACTTCGACACCCAGGGCCGCAAGGCACCCCACCACCTCGGCGTGCTCTCGCACTACAAGGCGGTGGTCTGGGAGACCGGCGACGACGTGATCCAGCGGTCGCAGGGTCAGGTGCCGGGCACGACCACCAAGGCCGCGCTCGACACCGAACTCGCCGTGCGCGACTACCTCAACGAGGGTGGCAAGGCGCTCGTCGGCGGGCAGAACGCGCTGTTCGCCCAGGGAGCCAACGGTGCGTACTTCTACAACCCGGCCGCGCCGCCCGAGTGCACCGACCCGGACGACCTGGCCTGCCTGCCGCTGGTCAACGACTTCCCGCAGTACTGGCTGGGCGCGCACACGTACGTCAGCGACGGCGGCACGTCACCGGACGGCTCGACGTACCCGATCAACGGCCGCGGGCCGCTCGCCGGCTGGACCGGCACGCTCAACGCCCCGGGCTCGGCGGAAAACCAGGCGCACACCGCCTCGTTCCTGCCGACGTCCAGCTTCCTGCCGCCCGCGGAGTTCCCGCAGTTCCGCAGCGAGATCGCGGGTGACTGGGATCGGCCGGGCGCGGCACCGTTCGACCCGCTGACCGGCGCCTGGTACGTCTACAGTGGCCAGTCCGACCAGTCGTACAAGCGGCTGACGCGCACGGTCGACCTGACCGGCGCGACGAGCGGCGAGCTGCGGTTCGGCGCCTCGTACGACACCGAGGCGGAGTGGGACTTCCTCCTCGTCGAGGCGCACACCGTCGGGGCGGACGACTGGACGACTCTGCCGGACCGCAACGGCCACACGGGCACCGAGACCGGCGAGAGCTGCAACTCGGGCTGGGTGCCGCAGCTGCACCCGTTCCTCGCCCACTACCAGGGCGCGGACTGCTCCCCGACCGGCACGACCGGCGTGTGGAACGCGGCCAGCGGCCCGTCCGGCGGCTGGGTCGAGTGGTCGGTCGACCTCACCGCGTACGCGGGCAAGCAGGTCGAGATCTCCATCTCGTACGTCTCCGACTGGTCCACCCAGGGCTTGGGCGTGTTCATCGACGACGCGCGCGTCCTCGCCGACGGCGCACCGGTCGCGGAGACCTCGTTCGAGGCGGACCTCGGCGGTTGGACGGTGGCCGGCCCCGCGCCGGGCTCCGACCCCAACGGCAACGACTGGAGCCGCACCCAGACGGCGTTCGACGAGGGCGGCATCGTCGTCACTCCCGACACCGTCTACACGGGATTCGGCTTGGAGGGCCTCGCACCGGCCGTCCGTGACGACCTGGTGAAGCGGTCGCTCGACCACCTGCTGTAGCTCCACAGTGGATGCGAGGGCCCGTGCCGCACGTGCGGCACGGGCCCTTCGCCGCTTCAGGCCAGGATCAGGCTCCGCGCCTCCGCGGCCACCTGGTTGGCGGCGCCGTCGAGGTTGCTGAGCACGACGACCGTCCAGCCGGCGTCGGGATACCAGCTGAAGTTGGTGGAGACGCCGGGTGCGCCGCCGGAGTGCCCGAGCACCCATCGGCCGTTCACGAGCGAGCCGACCGTGAGGTAGTTGCTGAAGCCCATACGCCCGTCACCGCCGCCGGGCATGGGCGGCAACGGCAGCTTGGGGCTGGTGGACAGGTCGGCGTGGACGCGGTCGAGCAGCCTGCCGCCCAGCAGCGCCGCCACGATCCGGGCCATGTCGCCGGCCGTGGCGAACGAACCGCCCGCCGGACTGCCGACGAAGCCGTGCCGCTCGATCTGGTCGCTGCCGTCCCGCAGGTACGGGTGGGCGAAGCGGGGATCGGTCCGCCACCGAGGCGTGGTGTAGAAGTCGGAGCCGGTGGTGCCCGAGACCCGAAGGATGCCCTCGCGTACTTGGTCGTAGTACGACCGCCCCGATGCCGCCGCGACGACCGCGCCCAGCGTGACGAAGCCGGTGTTGCTGTATCGCTGGCCCGCCCCCGGCGCGAAGGCGAGCGTGTCCCGGCGGGCATACCGCAGCGTGCCCTGCCACGCCTTCTCGACGGTGTCCCACGCCGGCAGCTCGTCCCAGAAGCCCTCGATCTGGAGGTAGTCGCCCAGCCCCGACGTGTGCGTCAGCAGGTGGTGGACCGTGACGGTGCCGGCCACGTCGTCCCGGAAGCCGTCGAGATGCTTGCCCACCGTGTCCGTGTACGCGAGCTTTCCCCGCTGGACGAGCTGGGCGATCGCCACGCTGGTGAGGAACTTGGTCACCGAGGCGAGCGAGAAGATCGTGCCGGGCCGGTTGGGGACGGAGCGCGCCCGGTCCGCCATCCCGTATCCCCGCTCCAGCACCGTACGGCCCTGGTGTACCAGCGCGACGCTCCCGGAAAACGCGTCTTCGGCGGTCAGCCCTCGTACGTACTGGTCGAACGCGCCGCCGGGGCGCAGCTCGGTGGGAATCACGGGCGCGCCGGCCGCGGCCCGATCCGCACCAACCAGCACCGCTCCGCCGGCCGCGACGCCCGCCGCGGCGCCAGCCGCGGTGAGAAACGCGCGCCGCCCGATGCTCTCATTCATAGCCATGGCTCCGGATACAACCCGAGCCCCTGTTACGCCGGCGTCATCGCGGACCGAAACGCCCAGGTAACAGGCTCTGCCGTAGATCAGGCGGAGACGGTGAGCACCCGGACGGCGGCGGCGCCAAGCTCGTCGGACTCGGCCAGGTCGACCTCGGCGGTGATGGCCCAGTCGTGGTGCCCGGCCGGGTCGTCGAGGATCTGGCGCACCGTCCAGCGGTCGCGGCCTTGGTCGATCATCAGCAGCGCGGGGCCGCGGGCGTCGGGGCCGGTGCCGATGTCGGTGTGCTCGGCGAAGTAGGGCTCCAGCGCGTCCTCCCACGCCTCGGCGTCCCAACCGGCCTCGGCATCCAGCGCGCCCAGCTCGTCCCAGCGGCGGAGGGCGGCGAGCTCGACGCGGCGGAAGAGGGCGTTGCGAACCAGGACGCGGAAGGCGCGGGTGTTGCGGGTGACCGCGGGCGGGCGCTCGTCGACCGGGGCCTCGGCGGCCGTGCCGTCGATGCCGCCGCGCAGCCGCTCCCACTCGTCGAGGAGGCTGGAGTCGACCTGGCGGACCAGCTCGCCGAGCCACTCGACGAGGTCGATCAGCTCTTCGGTCTTGGCCTCGTCGGGGACGGTCTGGCGCAGCGCCTTGTACGCGTCCGCGAGGTAGCGCAGCACGAGCCCTTCGGAGCGGGAAAGGCCGTAGAAGGCCACGTACTCGGTGAAGGTCATGGCCCGCTCGTACATGTCGCGGGCCACCGACTTCGGCGACAGCTCGTGGTCGGCGACCCAGGGGTGGCCCTTCCGGTACGCCTCGAAGCCCACCTCCAGCAGGTCGGCCAGCGGCTTGGGGTGGGTCACGTCTTCGAGCAGCTCGAGCCGCGCCTCGTACTCGATGCCGTCGGCCTTCATCGCGGCAACCGCCTCGCCGCGGGCCTTGAACTGCTGTGCGGAGAGCACCTGCCGAGGATTGTCCAAGATGGACTCGATGACCGAGAGCACGTCGAGGGCGTACGTCGGGGCGTCGCGGTCGAGCAGCTCGATGGCCGCCAGCGCGAACGGTGACAGCGGCTGGTTGAGTGCGAAGTCGAGCTTCAGGTCGACCGCCAGGCGGATCGGCGCGCGAGTCACCACGCCGGCGGCGAGCAGCTCGCGGTACATCGCGATGGCCCGCCGGATGTGGCGGCGCCGCGTGGCCGGCTCGTCGTGGTTGTCGGTGAGCAGGTGGCGCATCGCGGCGAACGCGTCGCCGGGTCGGCCGATGACGTTGAGCAGCATCGAGTGGCTGACCGCGAAGCTCGACGTGAGCGGCTCCGGCTCGGCCTCGACGAGCCGGTCGAAGGTCGGCTTGCCCCAGCCGATCGAGCCCTCCGGCGGCTTTTTGCGCACAACCTTGCGGCGCTTCTTCGGGTCGTCACCGGCCTTGGCGAGCGCCTTCTCGTTGTCGATGACGTGCTCGGGCGCCTGCACGACGACGTTGCCCACCGTGTCGAACCCGGCCCGCCCGGCGCGGCCCGCGATCTGGTGGAACTCGCGCGCCTTGAGCAGCCGGGTCTTCGTGCCGTCGTACTTGCTCAGCGCGGTGAAGAGCACTGTCCTGATTGGAACGTTGATGCCCACGCCGAGCGTGTCGGTGCCGCAGATCACCTTGAGCAGCCCAGCCTGCGCCAGCGTCTCCACCAGCCGGCGGTAGCGGGGAAGCATGCCCGCGTGGTGCACGCCGATGCCGTGGCGCACGAGGCGCGACAGGGTCTTGCCGAAGCCGGCGGTGAAGCGGAAGCTGCCGATGGCGGCGGCGATGGCGTCTTTCTCCGCGCGGGTGGCGAGGTTGACGCTCATCAGCGCCTGCGCGCGCTCCAGCGCGGCCACCTGGGTGAAGTGGACGATGTACACCGGCGCCTGGTGGGTGGTGAGCAGCTCTTCGATCGTCTCGTGGAGCGGCGTGGTGACGTACGAGAAGAAGAGTGGGACCGGCCGCGCGCCCGAGCGGACGACGGCGGTGGGCCGGCCGGTGCGGCGGGTCAGGTCCTTCTCGAAGAAGGAGACGTCGCCGAGCGTCGCGGACATCAGCACGAACTGCGCCTGCGGCAGCTCGAGCAGCGGCACCTGCCACGCCCAGCCGCGATCGGGCTCGGCGTAGAAGTGGAACTCGTCCATCACGACCAGGCCGACGTCGGCCTGGTCGCCTTCGCGTAGCGCGATGTTGGCGAGGATCTCGGCGGTGCAGCAGATGATCGGCGCGTCTTCGTTGACGCTGGCGTCGCCGGTGAGCATGCCGACGTTGTCCGCGCCGAAGGCCTCGCAGAGCGCGAAGAACTTCTCCGAGACGAGCGCCTTGATGGGCGCGGTGTAGAAGGTGGTGCGGCCGGTGGCGAGCGCGGCGAAGTGCGCGCCGAGCGCCACCAGGCTCTTGCCCGAGCCGGTCGGGGTGCTGAGGATCACGTTGGCGCCCGAGACGATCTCGATCAGCGCCTCTTCCTGGTGTGGGTAGAGGGCGAGCCCGTGGTCGTCGGCCCAGGTGGCGAACGCGTCGAACGTCGCGTCGGGGCCCGGGTCGTCGCGCGGGACGAGGTCGGTGAGCGTCATAACCCACCTATGGTGTCAGAGCCACCCGCGCTCGCGCGCCTGCCATCCCAGCTGGAGGCGGGAACGGGAGTGGGTCAGCTCCATCAGGTGCTGCACACGGCGGACGATCGTACGCCGGCTCACGCCCAGTCGGGCAGCGGCCGCCTCGTCGGTGAGCCCGGCCACGAGCAGCGACAGCAGTTGGCGGTCGGCGGCGGTCAGGCCGGCGTCGGCGGTCGGCTCGTCGTCGTCGCCGAGTGCGAGCGGTGTGGCAACCGCCCAGATGGTCTCAAACAGGGCGATCAACGCGTCCAGCAGCCCGCAGGGGTGTACCAGCAGGGCCGCGTCGTGTGCCGAGGTGGCGTACGCGAGGGGGAGCAGCGCCAGCTCGCGGTCGGCGATCGCCAGCTTGGTCGGCAGCACCTCGACGAGCCGGGCCTGCTCACCGGCCCGCAGGTGGGTCGCGGCGGCCGCGGCCACGCCCGGGTCGGCGAGCGCCGTCGCGTCGTACACGGCGCGGTAGCTGACGCCGGCCGCCTCGCGGTCGAGCTGGGTGCGGTTGACCCCGGTGGGCTTCGCGTACGGCGGCGCGACGAGCACCCGCATCTCCTTGCGCGCCGTTCGCTGCACCCGGTCGAACGCACGCCCCACCGCCGCCCGGCCGGAGACGATCTCGATCAGCTCCTCGGTGCTCCGGTCGGCCACCAGGTGCTCGGCCTCGTCGGCGAGGCGGAGCGCGGCCTCGCGGGTGCGCTCCAGCTCCTCCATGCGGCGCCGCACCAGCTGCTCCACGGCGAGGTCGGGCGGCACCGGCACCACCCGCTCCTGCGGTGGCGGCGTGCGGTGGACCAGGCCCTTGCGCTGGAGGCCGGCGACCGCGCGGCGGGTGCCCGCGGCGCTGAGGCCGATGCGGTCGGCGAGCTGGGGGAGCGGGGCGCTGCCCTGGCGCACCAGGGACAGATACGTGGACTCCTCCGCTGCGCTCAGCCCGGCGGCCTGGAGCACGATCACATCCCTCGTTGACGCATCTGCGACATGGCGCAGCTGCGCTGACCGTAGATCCTTTACCGCCTGGATGACAAGTGTGAGGCTGGTCGCGGCCACCGAACGGACCGGCCGGGGTCGAGCCCCCCTCTGGCGTACGCCACCTCGGCCCCAGCCACCGGTCGCCTGAGCAAGCAGTCAGCAGACCGTCCACACTGGCCGTTCGTCGTCTGGGCTCCGCCGCTCATCGCCTTTCCAGGGCCGCTCGGCGCACGGTTCCTACGCTCCGACCGCAGCGGTTATGCTGCTTTCAAATCCGTGCTCATCGATGGTATTCGTGCTCCTACTCAGGGGGCGGCCCATGGGCAGTGGAACACCGCCGGGACCCAGCCGCATCGCGGTGTGTTCCGTCGACCAACTCCGCCGCGACGCGGTGGCGGCATACCTCGGCACGCTGCCGGACTTCACCCTCGTGGGGCAGGCCGCCGGCTGTGCCGAGTTGATCCCGCTCACCGAGTCGCAGCGGCCCGACATCGCGCTCATCGACGGCGGGCCGCGGCCGGGCGAGCACCTGCCCGCGATCCGCGTGCTCCGCGAGCGGTTTCCGGGCATCGCGGCGGTGGTTGTGTACGAGCGGCTGTCGAGCCACGACTTCGCCGCGCTCGGCGACGTGGGTCTGGCGGCCGTCGTGCCGTACACGCACGGCCTCGGAGGCCTTCTCGCCGTGCTCCGCGCGCTGCCGGCCGGCACCTGGCAGACCGCGAACGGCGCGGCGCTCACCAGTCGCCAGCGCGAGATCCTCCTGCTGCTGCGCTCGGGGCACCACGTCGGCGAGATCGCGGACCTGCTGGCGATCAGCGCGGGCACCGTGGAAAACCACCGGCGCCGGGTGTACGCGAAGCTCGGCGTGCCACCGCCACCCGTCGCCGCGCGGCCGCCGGCGCCGCCGAGCCACCCGGACGAGGAGCCGCCCCCTCCCACGGGACGCCCGGTGCTGGCGGTGGCGGTGGGCAACCCCGGACCGGTGCTCGACCTCGTCGTCACCACGCTCATCGCCCACCGGCTCGCGGTCGTCCGCGAACACGGACCGGAGGCGGTCGCACAGGTGCACTGGCTCCGTACGCACCGCGGGCCGGTGATCCGGGTGCTCGTCAACCCGACCGTCGACCAGTGGCAGGCCGGCGCGGCTCTCGGCTGGTCGGCCGTAATGGTGCACGACCACCCGATCGACCGGCGCGGCATGGCGGAGGCGGTGGCGCACGGGATCCTCGGGCTGGTGCCTTCGAGCGAGGTGGCGCAGCAGCTCGTGCCGGTGCTCAACCTCGTCGCCGCCGGCTATCTGGTGCTCGACCCGCCGTCGACCGGGCACTTCACCGACACGCTGACCGCCCGCTCGGGGAAGGCGCCTTCGGCCGAGCCCGCGCCGCGGGAAAACCCGGCCGGGCCGCTTTTCCGGATGCCCACCGTGGCGTTTACATAGGACTGTCTACTGTGGCCGCCGAAACGAGAGGTCGAAGATCTCCCGGCCGGCCTCGACACCGCGCTGCTCGAACTTCGTGACCGGGCGCTCGGCCAGGCGCGGCGCGAACCCCTCGTGCTCGTTGACCAGCGCTGAGTCGGCGCTCAGGGTTTCGAGCATGACCTCGGCGTACTCGGCCCAGTCGGTCGCGCACCGCAGCCGGCCGCCGGGCGCGAGCCGCGACCGTAGCAGCGCCACGTGGTCGGGCTGAAAGAGCCGGCGCTTGTGGTGGCGGGCCTTGGGCCACGGGTCGGGGAAGAAGGCGTGCACCGCGCTCAGGCTTTCCGGCGCGAGCATGTGGCGCAGCAGCGTGATCGCGTCGCCGAGGCCGACCCGCACGTTGGTCAGCCCGCGCTCCTCGACCACGGCGAGCAGGTTGGCCACGCCGGGGGTGTGCACGTCGACGGCGAGGTAGTCACGGCCCGGGTCGGCGGCGGCCATCGCGATCGTCGCCTCACCCATGCCGGAGCCGATCTCCAGCACGACCGGCGCCCGCCGCCCGAACAGCTCGTCGAGGTCGAGACGGCTCGCCGGCGTCTCGGGGATGGTGACGCCCCAGAGAGGCCAGAGCCGGGTGAGCGCGTCGGCGTGGCGCCCGGTCATCCGCCCCCGGCGCGGGTGGAACGTCCGCACGCGGGCGGGATGAGCGAGAGAAGTCATAACGCGCCCAAGGATACGGCGGCGCCGGGCGCCCGGCGCCGCCGCCTTTGATCACGGGCGGGTCAGGCGACCGCCGTCCACATGGCGGCGAAGGCGGCGGCCTCGCCGGTCAGCCAGCGCTCGACCTCCTCCGGCTTGGTCGCCGGGTCGGGGCGGTGGATCTCGCCGCGGCGGACGTCTACCACCACGGGGGTGGCGTGCGGGAGGACCTGGTGCATGTGGCGGGACATCAGGTGGAGCGTGGCCAGCAGGGCCTCGTCGGCCGGCGGGTCGGGGTCGAAGTGCAGGCGGACCGCCTCGGCCCGACCGTCGTCGTAGCGCAGGCCCAGGTGCGGATTGACCTTGATGGAGAGGCCGCCGAGCACGCCGAGCGCGTCGCGGGTCTGTGCCACGCCGACGGCCGCCGGATCGCCGAGCGAACCAAGGTAGGCGAGGGCGCCGGGGGTGAGCGCCTCGTAGAGCGGGCGCCAGCGCGGTCGGACCAGGTCGACGGCGGCCGCGAGCTGCGCTCCGCCGGTGCGGAACTGAATGTCGGCCTTGAGCGCCTTGACCAGCGTGCCGTGCGGGTTGAAGCCGGAGCCGGACTCGCGCTGGCGGCGCAGACCGGAGACGAAGGTGGCCTTGCGAGGGCCGGTGCGCCCGACATAACGGGTGAACGCGAGCAAGGTGGCGTAGGGGGGAGGGGCGCCGGTCACAGCAGTCTCCTAACCGAAAGTGACGAGCCGTGTTCGTACACACATACTAATCCGACGGTACGACAAACTTAGTTCCTGAACCGGTTGAGTTGCCATGTATCTACATGCTTCAATGCGACCCATGTGGAGAAGATCCCTGCTCGCCGGCCTGCTGGCCGTCGGAGCAGCCATCGCCGGTCAGCAGGTCCTGACCGCCCCGGAGGCCAGTGCGGCCGCCCCGGTGCGCGTCATGCCCCTCGGCGACTCGATCACCGGCTCGCCGGGCTGCTGGCGCGCCATCCTGTGGAACCGGCTTCAGAGCGCCGGCCTCACCGACGTCGACTTCGTCGGCACGCTCCCGCCACAGGGCTGCGGCGTGGCGCACGACGGAGACAACGAGGGCCACGGTGGCTTCCTGGCAACCAACGTCGCCGACCAGAACCAGCTGGTGGGCTGGCTCGCCGCCACCCGGCCCGACGTCGTGATGATGCACTTCGGCACCAACGACGTCTGGAGCAACCGCCCCAACGACGTCATCCTGGCCGCGTTCTCGAAGCTCGTCGACCAGATGCGGGCCAGCAACGCGAACATGCGGATCCTGGTCGCGAAGATCATCCCGATGGGCACCAGCCAGTGCGCCGAGTGCGGGCAGCGGGTCGTCTCGTTCAACAACGCGATCCCGGCCTGGGCCGCGAGCAAGACCACCAGCCAGTCGCCGATCACCGTGGTCGACCAGTGGACCGGCTTCGACACCGCCACCGACACCTACGACGGGGTACACCCGAACGCGAGCGGCGACCAGAAGATGTCGGACAAGTGGTACCCGGCGCTCGCGGCCGCCCTGGGTGGCGTGACCCCGACGACCGCCCCGCCGACGACCGCCCCGCCGACGACCGCGCCGCCCACGACCGGGCCCCCGACGACCGCGCCGCCGACCACCGGACCGCCGCCGGGCAGCGGGTGCGGCGCGACCTACCGGGGCGTCGGCCAGTGGCCGGGTGGCTTCCAGGGTGAGGTGACCGTGCGCAACAACGGCACCGCGGCCACTCGCGGGTGGCGGGTCGTGTTGACCTTCGCGAACGGGCAGCAGGTCAACCAGATGTGGGGCGGCTCGTACACGCAGAGCGGGTCCACTGTGACCGTCACGAACGCCGGCTACAACGGCGCGGTCGGCCCGAACGCCTCGGTCACCTTCGGCTTCATCGCCAGCTGGAACGGTTCCCACACGGCACCCACGCTCACCTGCACCGCGACGTAAAAGATCAATCGGCGGCGCCGCGTCCTCCCGATGGTGACTTGAAGGTCTACCCGATCACGGGGAGAATCTGACCATGGGAGGACGCGGCGCCATCGCAGCGGCCGCCGCCGTCGTGGCCGTGGTCCTGTCCACCGCGGCGCCCGCACGGGCCGCCGCGGTGTATGTCGAGCTCAACCCGGCGACCGTCCAGGCTGGATATCTCGTGGGCATCCGCGCGAGCTGCGACGACAACACCAAACCGGCCACTGTGGAGTCCGACGCGTTCGGCGAGGTCAAGGTCTACCCGCAGTTCGACGTGCTGACCGCGGCGGTCACGGTGCCCGCCGACAAGGACCCCCGCCGCTACAACGTGCGGCTGACCTGCGACGGCGGCGGGTCAGCCACCGCCCGGCTCAACGTGCTCGACGGCGGGCGGCCGAGCGAGGGGCCGGCCACCGGCTTCGGTGGCATGGCCGACGACGGCTCGGGCGGCCTGCTCGTCGGCGGGGGCATGGTCGCGATCGTCGCCGGCGCGCTGCTCGGGGTGTATACGCTGCGCCGCCGCCGCGCGGAGACGACCTGAGCGATGGCCGCCACCCGGTTCACCGGTCCGGTCGCCATCGTGGTCGCGATCGCCGGTGTGCTCGCGGTCGGCGCCGGCCTGACCGAAGACACCGGCCTCTGGGCGGCCCTGTCCGGTGACTCCAAGCCGCCGCCGCGCGAGTTTCCGCTGCTGGAGCCGAGCCGGCCGATCCGCATCGTGATCCCGTCGATCGACGTGAAGGCGCCGGTGCACGGCGTCGGCCTGGCCGACGACGGCTCGATCTCGGTGCCCTCGGTGCACCGGCACAACGAGGCCGGCTGGTACGACCGCGGGCCGACGCCGGGCGAGTTCGGCCCGGCCGTCCTCGTCGGGCACGCCGACACCAAGGACGGCCCGTCCATCTTCTTCTCGCTGCCCAAGCTCAAGCCCGGCGCCAAGATCGAGATCACCCGCCGGGATCGCTCGATAGCGATCTTCGAGGTCAACTCGGTGGAGCGCTTCGGCAAGTCCAAGCTCCCCGCCGACCGGGTCTACGGCGACTACAGCCGGCCCGGTCTCCGCCTCATCACCTGCGGCGGTCGGTGGATCGGCGGGAGCATCGGTTACCAGGACAACATCGTGGCGTTCGCGTCGCTCGTGGAGACCAAGAACCCATGATAGATTGATGACGATCATTGTATGCGCTGAGGAGATCACCGTGCGTACCCGAATCGTCATCGCCCTGGCCACTCTTGTGGCGACCGCCGGCGGGGCCGGCGTCGCCATCGCGGCGAACGCGGCCGCCGATGGTCCGATCACCACCCTCGCCAACGGAAACTTCAACTGGTCCGCGCCGCAGACCGCGGCCAGCGGCCTCACCGTGCCGTGGGCCCTCGCCTTCCTGCCCGACGGCAGCGCGCTGGTCACCGAGCGCAATAGCGGTCGTGTGCTGCGCATCCCGGCCGGCGGCGGCCAGGCCACGCAGGTGGCCACGATCAGCGGCGTCTCGGCGAGCGGCGAGTCCGGCCTGCTCGGGATCGCGGTCTCGCCGACGTACGCGCAGGACGGCTTCGTCTACGTGTACTTCACGACCGCCTCCGACAACCGGATCGCCCGCTTCACGCTCGCCAACCCGCAGACCCAGACGCCGATCCTCACCGGTCTCGCCCGGGCCACCATCCACGACGGCGGCCGGATCGCGTTCGGTCCGGACGGCATGCTGTACGCGGGCGTCGGCGACGCCGGCAACACCGCCAACTCGCAGAACCCGCAGAGCCGCAACGGCAAGATCCTGCGGATGCGGCCGGACGGCAGCGCGCCGCCGGACAACCCCACCGCCGGCTCGCTCGTCTACAGCCTCGGCCACCGCAACGTGCAGGGCCTGGCCTGGGACCCGGCCGGGCGGCTCTACGCCAGCGAGTTCGGGCAGAACACGTGGGACGAGGTCAACCAGATCGTGCCGGGTGGCAACTACGGCTGGCCGACGGTCGAGGGGCGGGCCGGTGACCCGCGCTTCCGCGACCCGATCGTGCAGTGGACCACCGCCGAGGCGTCGCCCAGCGGCGCGGCCATCGACGGCAACGCGCTCTTCGTCGCCGCGCTCCGCGGCACCCGGCTGTGGCAGGTCACGCTGGACGGCAGCGGTGGCGTCACGGGCAGCCCGACCGCACGGCTCCAGGGCCAGTTCGGGCGGCTGCGCGCCGTCGTCGTCGGCCCGGACGGCTGGCTCTGGGTGACCACCAGCAACCGTGACGGCCGCGGCTCGCCCGCCGCCAACGACGACCGCGTGCTGCGCTTCCCGCCGGTCGGTACGGTCACGACCCCGCCGACGACGCCGCCCACCACCCCGCCGACCACACCACCAACGACGCCGCCCACGACCCCGCCGACGACGCCGCCCACCACGCCGCCGGTCACCGGTAGCTGCACGGTCGCGTACCAGGTGAACCAGTGGAGCAACGGTTTCACCGCGAACGTGACCATCACCAACCGCGCCGCGGCGGTCAGCAGCTGGGCGCTCACCTGGACGTTCGGCGGCAACCAGCAGGTCACCAACGCCTGGAACACCCAGGTGACCCAGAGCGGCACCGGCGTGACCGCGCGAAACGTCAGCTACAACGGCGCGATCCCGACCAACGGCAACGTGACCTTCGGCTTCCAGGCCACCTACAGCGGCACGAACAACCGCCCGGCGGAGTTCCGTCTAAATGGGACGGTGTGCGCGAGCGCTTAGCAACCCTTCCCGTCCGACTCGCGTCTGTCTATGTGGGTGGGCCACCTCGGTCCACCCACGACAGAACGGGGAGGAAATGGCAACCACGAAACTGCTTCGTCCACTCGCGGTCGGGGCGGTGGTGCTGGCGATGAACGGCGGTGCGGTGGCCGCCGCGGCGCCCGCACCGCCGCCCCTCAGCTTCGTCGCGGCGACCAGCGCGGTGACCCTCGAACGCTATCCCGACGAGGGCGTCTGGCTCGACCTCGGCACCCACGTCGTGGCCGGCAAGAAGCCGTTCGAGATCCGTGCCAAGCGCGCTTCGTACGCCGACCCGATCGTGGCGACGCAGGGCACCGGTGCCCGCGCGACACAGCTGCCGGCCGGGCTCCTCACCAGCTTCTCCGGCTTCAGCGCGTTCACCCACACCCGGATCACGGACGCCACCGGCGCGGTGGTCCTCGAACGGGACGAGGAGTTCTGCCCCAACGGCTACGGCGCGCGCAGCCGGCCCGACGCGCCGGACACCTCGCCGTACCCGAGGGACTGCGCGACCAACCCGTTCACGCTCGGGGCGGTCTGGGGGATCCAGGCCGGGTGGAGCGTGCCCACCTCGGGGGCGTGGTGGCAGAAGGAGCCGGTCGACCTGCCCGACGGCACCTACACGGCGACCGTGACGGTCAACCAGCCGTACCGCGACCTCTTCGGCATCCCGGCCGACCAGTCGAGCGCGACGGTGCGGGTCACCGTGCGCTCGGTCGACCCGGGCGAACCCCGGCGGCAGTCCGCCGCCCCGGCGGACGAGCACGCGCACCACACGCCCGACCAGCACGCCCGCTTCGCCGCCGGTAACGCCGGTGGGCAGCCGGCGGCCGCGCGCCCGGCCGGCAAGGGCAAGGTCGTCGCCGGGCCGAAGCCGGACCTCCGGTCGCTGCCCGCGTGGGGCATCGAGATCGGCGCGTACGACGCCGAGGAGGGGCACGACTACCTGTCCTTCAACGCCACGGTGTGGCTCGGCGGGCGGTCACCGCTCGTCGTCGACGGCTTCCGCCGGTCCGGCCAGGACATCATGGACGCCTACCAGTACTTCTACGACGCCCAGGGCAACCAGACCGGGTACGCCCAGGTCGGCACGATGGAGTGGGACGACCGCGACGGGCACAACCACTGGCACTTCACCGACTTCGCCCAGTACCGGCTGCTCGACGCCAGCCAGCAGCTCGCGGTGCGCAGCGGCAAGGAGGCCTTCTGCCTGGCCAACACCGACGCGGTGGACCTCACACTCCCGCGGGCCAACTGGAAGCCGGAGAACACCGAGCTGAACACGTCCTGCGGCGAGCAGGGTTCGATCGCGGTGCGGGAGGTCCTCGACATCGGCAACGGCGACACGTACGGACAGTTCCTGCCGGGCCAGTCGTTCGACATCACCGACCTGCCGAACGGGACGTACTACGTCGAGGTGGTCGCCAACCCGGACAACAAGCTGATCGAGTCGGACAAGACGAACAACAGCTCGCTCCGCAAGGTCATCCTCGGTGGCGAGCCGGGGGCGCGGACCGTGGAAGTGCCGCCACACTACGGCGTGGTGGGCTGATCAACCGGTGGTGAAGCACCCCGCCAGGCACACTGGCGGGGTGACTACCACGCTGGCGATCGACTGTGGCGGGGGCGGCATCAAGGCGTCCGTGCTGGACGAGGCGGGCACGATGCGCGCCCAGCCGGTGCGGGTGCCCACGCCGTACCCGCTGCCGCCGACCCTGTTCGTGCAGACCCTCGGCGACCTGGCGGGCAAGCTACCCACCGCCGACCGGGCCACCGTCGGCATGCCGGGGATGATCCGGCACGGCGTGGTGGTGGCGACGCCGCACTACGTGACCCGCAACGGCCCGCGTACCAAGGTGGACCCGGACCTCGTCACGCAGTGGTCCGGCTTCGACGCCCGCACCGCGCTCAACGACGCGCTCGGCCTGCCCACCCTGGTGCTCAACGACGCCGAGGTGCACGGCGCCGGCGTGGTCGCCGGCACCGGGCTGGAGCTGGTGCTCACGCTCGGCACCGGGCTCGGCTGTGCGCTCTTCGACGGCGGCATCCTCGCGCCGCACCTGGAGTTTTCCCAGGCGCCGGTGCGGTGGGGGATGAGCTACGACACGTACATCGGTGAGCACGAGCGGCGCCGTCTGGGCGACGCCTTCTGGTCGCGGCGGATCCGGGCGATCGTCGACGGGCTGCGGCCGGTCTTCCTGTGGGACCGCCTCTACATCGGCGGCGGCAACGCCCGCCGGATCCGCCCCGAGCAGCTCACCCGGATGGGCGACGACGTGGTGGTCGTGCCCAACACCGCCGGCATCATCGGCGGCGTGCGCGCCTGGTCACTGACCCGTCCGTGATCGAAGCTCCTCCAAGCCGTTGGAACGGCTCGAGAGGAGCTTTGATCACGGCGCGCTAGGGCCTGAGTCTCCCGACTTCCCCTGCTCGGCCAGGAAGCGCTCCAGCTCGGCACCCAGCTCCTCGGCCGTCGGCAGCGGGCCGCTGTCGGCGAGGAGGTTGGCGCCGCGCTGGCGGCCGCGGGTGAACGCGTCGTACTGCTCCTCCAGCGCCCGCACCAGCTCAGCCGCCTCGGCGGTCTGCGCGATCTGCTGGTCGATGTCGGCCCGCACGGTCTCGGACGCCTGCCGCAGGCCCTCGGTGGGCAGCAGCAGGCCGGTCGACTTGGAGACCGAGGTCAGCAGCTGCTCGGCGGCCGGGGGGTACTCCGCCTGGGCGAGGTAGTGCGGCACATGGGCGGCGAAGCCCATCGCGTCGTGCCCCTTCTCACCGAGGCGAAACTCCAGCAGGTGGCCGGCGCTGCCCGGCACCTGCACCCGCTGGAGCCACGGCTCGTAGCCGGCGACGAGCTCGCGGCGGGTGCCGTGTGCGGTGACGCCGGTGGGCCGGGTGTGCGGCACGGCCATCGGGATCGCGTTGAGCCCGACGGTGAGCCGCACGCCGAGCCGCGCGACCACCTCGGTGAGCGCCGCCACGAGCCGCTCCCACTGAAGGTCGGGCTCGGGGCCGGTGAGCAGGAGGAACGAGGTGCCGGCGTCGTCGTGCACGAGGTGCAGCTCGAGCTTGGGCGCCTCGTACGACTCCCAGTGGTCTTCGATGAAGATCATCGGCGGGCGGCGGGAACGGTAGTCGAGCAGCTGGTCGATGTCGAATGTCGCCACCGGCCGCGACTCGAGGGTCTCCAGAAGGTGCTCACGCGCCAGCCGGACGGCGTTACCTGCGTCGACGAAGCCGCTCAGCGCCTGGACCAGCACCGGCCGGCCCAGGTCGGGCAGGTCGTCGGCCAGCTCGTACAGGCCATGCGGATCGAGCACCAGTCCTCCTCGGGACAAACGGTCTACCCGTTATTAAACCCCGGCGACCCAGGCGTCGATTCCCGCCGCGAGCCGCCGCCGCACCTCCGCCGGCGCCGCCGAGGCCTCCACCGAATGCCGGGCCAGCACCGCGAGCTCCGCGTCGGTGCAGCCCAGCTCGTGCCGGGCGATCTCGTACTGCCGGTGCAGGCCGCCCGGGAACAGCAGCGGGTCGTCGCTGCCGAGGGCCACCCGGACGCCGGCGTCGAGCAGGGTACGCAGGGGGAGGGCGGCGAAGTCGGCGATGACGCCGAGCGGAGGGTATGACGTGGGGCACACCTCCAGCGCGACGCCTTCCGCGGCGAGCAGGTCGAGCGTGGCCGGGTCGGCGGCGGCGCTGAGGCCGTGCCCGATGCGGCGGGCGCCGAGCGTGGTCACGCAGTCGCGCACGTGCCAGGCCGGCTCGTAGAAGCCCGCGTGCGGCACGGCCAGCAGCCCGGCCTCCGCCGCGATCCGGAACGCCGGCGCGAAGTCGGCCACCCGCCCGCGCCGCTCGTCATTGGACAGTCCGAAGCCCACGACGCCGGCGCCGGCGTACCGGGCGGCCAGGCGCGCCACCTCCACCGCCACCTCTGGCGGGCGGGTCCAGCTCGCCGCCAGGACGATGCCGGTCCGGCCTCCCCTGGCGCCGGCCAGCACGGCCTCGACCACCGGCTCCAGGCCGCCGAGCCGCTCCGCGTAGGAGGTGGGGTCGACCTGGAGCTCCAGCCAGCCCGCGCCATCGGCCGCGTCGCCCGCGGCGGCCTCGGCCACGAGACGGGCGACGTCGTCCGCGGTACGCACGGCGGCGCGCGCCGCGTCGTAGCGGGTCTGGAACGCGGCCCACCCGTGCGCCATCCCCGGCGTCAGCGGCGGCGGCACCGGCACGCCGTAGCGGTCGGCCAGGTCGGCCAGCGTTGCCGGGCGCATGGAGCCGGTCAGGTGGAGGTGAAGATTGGCCTTCGGCAGCCGTCGAAGATCCCGCACACGTCCGACCCTAGAGCTGGTCGTGTCGTGCCGCTTTTCACGAGCGGATTTCCCGGGCCCGCGTCACCTGCGGACCGCTGCTCCCGCCGGAGACCGCGGCGGCCGGCGGCTCGCGGGGCGAGCCGAGATCCCCGACCTCCGCTGCCAGGTGCGCGAGACAAGACCGAGGCGTCGCTCCGCGACGCCCTTGACCAGCCGCGCACGGGTGAGGCCGCGGCCCGCGCCGTCGGGGGCGGCGGTGTTTGTCCACAATGCCTGTTACCGTCCAGGCGGCGGGAGATCGAAGCGGAGGCTTCGTTGCCGTGGGTAACCGCCGCCGTCGTCCGCGCGGGCCACGATTCGAGATCTTGGAGAGTTAGGGCGCCATATCGACCCTAACTGTCCTAGATCTGGAAGTTCTCAACTGAGCCTGCTGGCGCTGCGTCACAGGCGGTGACCGGCGAGGACGGCCCAGCCTGTGCGGGCAAGCGATTCCCGCGGGGCGTGGACCCTTGCCGGTCCGGTCAGCCGCGCGTCTCGGATGTCAAGGTCCGCAGCTTGACCAACAGCGGACGGGTGAGGCCGCGGGAGCAGCGGTCTGGACCACGGCGGACATCGCGGTAGCTCAAATTTTCTTGCGCGTGGCCTCAGGCGCCTCCGCTACGGTGTGTCCAAGGGTGACTACGCGGTGTTGAATCCGTTCCCCCGGACGGGTTTTCCGGGGTTGAGGGGGGCTCGGCCGAACGGAGGAGGTCGAGGTATGTCGCTCTTTGATCATCGATCTTGGAGGATATCTCCTGTCTTGTCATGACTCTTTGGGCATACCCGACTTGCCGGTCTGGCGAGGTTATTGCCCGATGCCCCATCCGTGACGCTCGGTGACTGGTTTGCTGGGCTAACAAAGTGGCCGGCCTCACAAAATCACTGTGTGTGATCGCGAGAAGCACTGTCTAACCTCGCTGGATGCGTGACGACGACACGAAGAACCCCCAGTCCGCCGCCGCAGCCAGCACTAACCGTTCGGCTGATGGCGGGTCCCCCGTAAGGCACCGAGCCCCACGCCGCGTTCACGTTCCGTCATGGATGCGGACGTTGCCCTCGGTAGTCGAGGAGCGCGCGAAGCAGTGGGCGGCCGATGCGCCCGCGTGGCTCCGCACCCGCGACTGGTCGCAGATCCGCGACCAGCTGAACACCCGCAGGGTGCGGGTCGGCGTGGCCACCGGCATCATCGGCCTCCTCGGCTTCGCCGCCTTCGCCGAGACCGGCGCCGCCACCAGCGGCCCGGTGACCGCCCTCTCCCCGGTGGCCGCGGCGCACGCCGAGGCGCAGCGGGCCGAGGCCGCCGAGGCGCCGGTGTCTCGCGCCGAGCGGGCCGAGGCCGGGTCGGCCAAGGCGGCCGGCGCGGACCAGAAGAAGTCCACGAAGGACGGTGCCGCCGCGAAGAAGCCGGCGGCCAAGGCCCCCGCCGCACCGAAGGCGGCGCCGAAGAAGGCGCCCGCCAAGCTCACCCCGGCCGCCGGCCTGTCGCAGGTGCAGACCGACAACGCCGCCGCGATCGTGCGGGCCGGCGCCAAGAACGGCGTGCCCCAGCGCGGCATGGTCATCGCGGTGGCCACCGCGATGCAGGAGAGCACGCTGCTCAACCGGGCCAGCGAGGTGCTGCCCGAGTCGAAGCGCTACCCGCACCAGGGCACCGGCGCGGACCACGACTCGGTCGGCCTCTTCCAGCAGCGCACCAGCACCGGCTGGGGCCCGGTGGCCAGCCTGATGCAGCCGGAGTACGCGGCGACGAAGTTCTACCAGGGCCTGCTCCAGGTGCCGGGGTGGGACCGGATGCCGCTGACGTACGCCGCGCAGGCGGTGCAGGTCTCGGCGTTCCCCGAGGCATACGCGAAGCACGAGGGCGCCGCGACCGCCGTCGTGAAGTCGCTGATCCAGCAGGGCGTCGCCAACGGCTGACTCCGGGACGGGCGAGGGGTGGTTTCCTCCGGGCACTATGGAACGACCCCCCTCGCCCCCCGGAGGCATCCGTGACCGAACCTCAGCCGCCGACGGCGGCGTCCGAGGACCCCACCGCGGAAGACGGACCCGCCGAGCCGCCAGCCGGCTTGTGGGACCGCATGAAGAGCGACCCGCAGTACGCGCCGGAGCACCTCGCCTTGGAGGCGGTGCGGCGACTCGGCCCCGAGGCCAAGCGCTGGGCCGAGCAGTCCCGGGCCCGGCAGCCCGACGTACACCCCGACGAGCTGGCGCGCCGTGCCACGCGCCGCTTCGTCAACCTCGCCCGCCTGTCCGGCGCGGTCTCCGGCGCGGCCGGCCTGCCCGGAGCGGTGGTCGACGTCGGGGTGCTCGCCTGGACCCAGGCCCGGATGGTGCTGCACGTCGCCGCCGCGTACGGGATCGACCCGACCCACCACGACCGCGCCACCGACCTGCTCGTCCTCCAGAAGGTGCACAAGGTCGCCGAGACCGCGCGGCTCGCGCTGGGAGTGGCGGCGGGACGCGAGCGGGCCGGCGCGCTCTTCGGCCAGCCGGCCGCCGCCGGGCGCACGTTTCTGCGGCTGGGTGTCAAGCTGGCCCAGATGGCCGGTGTCGGCGCCGCGAAGCGCATGGTCGCCAAGGTGGTGCCGGGCGCCGGCGTCGTCTTCGGCACCTGGGCCAACTCGGCGGCCACCAAAGAGCTGGCCCGGCGCACCCAGGCGCTGTATCGCCCAACCGTGCCTAGGCAGCGAAGCGGCGAGGGTAGGTGACCTCGGCCAGCTTTCTCTGCCCGTCCGAGTCGGGGTGAAACCAGTCCACCCGGTTGATCATGTCGAGGCTGAAGCGGACCCGGTGTGCCGCGCCGCCGTCGTAGAGGCACCGGTTGCCGTACGCCTTGCAGGCGGCCGCGAGCTGGCCGTTGTACGCGTCGACCCGCTTGGCGACCGCGGCCCGCCGGCCGGTGTCTTCCGCCGAGGTGGAGGTCGGGTTGGCCAGCAGCGCCGGGCAGGTGCCGCGCGACCACGCCTTCACCGCGCGCCGCTCCTTGTGGCCGATCTCCCACAGGCGGTTGAGGTCGGGGACGCTCACCACGAGCACGCGCGCCTTCGGCAGCCCCTTCTTGAGGCGGCGCAGCGTCGCGTCGAGACTCTGCCGGAAGTCGGCGACCGGCGTCATGTCGGCCACGCTGGCGCGGCAGATGTCGTTGGCGCCGATGAGCAGCGTCACGTACTCGACCTTGGCGCCGACCGCCTTGTCCGCCTGTGCCGGCAGGTCGGCCGCCCGGGAGCCCGGCACGGCGTAGTTGTGCGCGTTGCCCTTGATCGCCTTGTTGTCGTCGCGCAGCCGCCGGTAGTGGCTGTCGACGAGGCCGCTCTCGCCGGTCGACCACGACTGGCGGCCACAGCCCTTGTACGTGATGCAGGCACCGAGCCCGGCCGTGATCGAGTCGCCGATCGCGGCCATCGACGACGGAAGGTCGGTGTTGGCCGGCTTCGTCGTGGCTCCCGGCCGCCCGCCCGCACCGCCCTCCTCGCAGGCCAGGGCCAGGATCGCGGTAAGGGCGAGGACGGCAGTCGTCCAGCGTTGGCGCATCGCGGCATCCCCGAAGTCTCGGTAGCGGACAGCAATGGCCTGACTACTCTAACGGACCGCCCGCCTGTGCCAGGGCCCGCTTTCGCGGAACGCCCGCGTGGCGGCGATGACACGCGGACGGCCGCATAAGCTTCTGCGCATGGATGGGCTGGGCGAGATCGTCGCGCTGGTGGCGATCGCGGTGATCGGCACGGCGTTGTCCCGCAAGCTGGGGCTGCTGGCGCCGATCGTGCTGGTGATCGTGGGGCTCGGCATGTCGTTCCTGCCGTTCGCGCCCGAGGTGCACCTCGAGCCGGAGCTCGTGCTCGTCGGCATCCTGCCGCCCCTGCTGTACGTGGCCGCGATCGAGATGTCGGTGCCGGCGTTCCGGTTCAACCTGCGGCCCATCCTGCTGCTCGCGGTGGGGCTCGTCATCTTCACCGCGTTCGCGGTCGGCACCGTGCTGCACCTGCTGCTGCCCGAGGTGCCGTACGCGCTCTGCGTGGCCCTCGGCGCGGTGGTCGCCCCGCCCGACGCGGTCGCGGCCACGGCGGTGGCGCGGCGGATCGGGCTGCCCCGCCGGCTGGTGACGATCCTCGAGGGCGAGAGCCTGATCAACGACGCCACGGCGCTGGTGCTGCTGCGGGTGTCGGTGGCCGCCGCCACCGGCGCCGCGGTCGGCTTCTTCGACGTGACCATCGACGTCGTACGCGCCGCCGGCGGCGGCATCGCCATCGGCGCGGTCGGCGCGCTGGTGATCGCCTTCCTGCACAAGCGGATCAAGGACCCGCTGATCGACACGGCGTTGTCGCTGCTCACGCCATTTCTGATCATGCTGCCCGCCGAGGCGGCGCACTCGTCCGGTGTCGTGGCGGTGGTGTTCGCCGGACTCTATCTCGGCCACCGGTTCCCGACGCTGATGTCGGCGGCGTCCCGGCTACAGATGGACGGGTTCTGGCGGATCGCCCGGTTCCTGTTGGAGGGAATGGTCTTCCTGCTCGTGGGGCTCCAGCTCCGCGAGATCGTGCAGGAGCTGGACACCCCGTGGAGCGAGGTCATCTGGATCACGGCCGTGGTCGTGTTCACGCTCATCGCGGTGCGGTTTGTGTGGATCTTCCCGGCCACGTACGCCGCCCGCCTCGTGCCGCGGACGCGCCAGCGGGATCCCGTACCCTCGGCCAGCTACCCGGCCGTGATCGGCTGGGCCGGGATGCGCGGCGTGGTCACGCTGGCCGCCGCGCTGGCCCTGCCCGAGACCAGCGAGGTGGCCTACCCGCGGGAGCTGTTCGTGTGGCTGGCGTTCGCGGTGATCGTGGTGACGCTGGTGCTCCAGGGCGCGACCCTGCCTTGGTACGCGCGGCGCTTCCGGGTGCCGCCGGACGATCCGACCCAGGACACGCTCGCCGAGGCCGCCGTCCAGAACGCGGCCAGCCGCGCCGCCCGCGAGCGGCTGGAGGCGCTCGCCGACGGCGCGCCGGCGGCGACGGTGGAGCGGCTGCGCGACCTCGCCGACCACCGGGTGAACAAGGCGTGGGAACGGCTGGGTGGCGCGGCGGAAACGCCGTCCCGGGCGTATGGTCGGCTGCGCCGCGAGATGATCGACGCGGAGCGCGAGGTGTTCCGAAACGCCCGCGACGAGGGACGCATCGCCGAGGAGGTGCTCCGCCGGGCCCAGCGCGATCTGGACCTGGAGGAGTCTTTGTTGCAGCGAACGACGGAGGACTGAGTTTGATGAGCGGGAGTCGCGAGGCTACGGGCCTCGACCACGACGGCGGACGAGCGCCGAGCGACGGAGCGTGGTAGGGATGGCCTGTACGCACCTCGCCGAGGCCACCTTGGTGGAGCCGCAGAGCACGGAGGGCTGCCAGGACTGCCTGGAGGCCGGTCACCGCGACTGGGTGCACCTGCGGCTCTGCCTCACCTGTGGGCGGGTCGGCTGCTGCGACTCCTCGCCGGCCAAGCACGCGAGCGCGCATTTCCGCGACACCGGCCACCCGGTGATCAAGTCCTTCCAGCCCGGTGAGGACTGGCGCTGGTGCTTCGTGGACGAGCAGCTGGGCTGATCGACTCCAGCTCGGCGCGGTCGAGCAGGACGACCCCTCGGGCCGTCACCGCGACCGCTGACGCGCGGGTCAGCCGGCGGAGGGCGCGGTTGACCGTGACGCGGCTGAGGCCGAGCAGGCGGGCCAGCGACTCCTGAGAGCCGCGCCAGGCGACCTCGCCCGGCCCGGCACCGGTGGCCAGCAGCCAGCCCGCCACCCGGCCGAGCGCCGGCACCGTCGCCGTCTCGGCCAGGCGCTGCCGCAGGTCGGCGGCGTCCGCGGCGAGGCGGGCGAGCACATGGTGGCGTACCGCCGGCTCGTCGTCGAGGAGGCGCATGAAAGCCTCCGCCGGCAGGCGCCGGCCGCGGCATGCGGTGGCGGCGACGAGCGTGCCGGCGGCGGGCGCGAGCGCGGCCGGCTTGTCGACGATCGCCGGCGCCTCCCAGCGGGCCGGCCACACCTCGGCGCCGGCTGAGTTCGTGTGCGCGCCCACCACCACGCCGCTCAGCAGCAGGAGCACGGCGCCGTCGCGCGGGATCACCGCCCCCGGCGGGTACGACACCGGACGGCTCGCCGCCGAGAGCGCGCCGAGCGCCTCCGCGGACAGCGCCGCGAACGCGGGGATCGTGCCGAGCAAGGTCATGTATCCAGTGATACAGCGCCCCGACCCGCCCCGGCCGTAGCGTGCCGAAACATGTGGATCGTCGAACTCAGCCTGGCCCCGACGAAGGAGCGCCTGGCCGCCCGCCCCGCCCACCGGCGGTTGCTGGCCAGCCTGCACGAGCGGGGCACGGTGCCGATGGCCGGCCCGCTCGCCGACGACTCCGGCGCGGTGATCGTCTTCGACCTGCCGGACGAGGAGGCCGTGCGCGACAAGCTCGCGGCCGACCCTTACCTCACGACGCCGGGCGTCGCGGTCGTCAGCGTCCGCGAGTGGCACCCGTTCGTGCCGGCTTAGACGCGCCTTTTACAGCGGTGCCGTGTTGAGCCGCCGCAGCTCGATCGTCCAGGTCGGGCCGAACTGGCGCAGGGAGTCGCCGCTGCACGTGTACCGCTCGGGGTCGATCGAGCCGCTCAGCGACGACCGGCCGGTTTCGCGGCCGCTCTGCTTGTACACCACCGTGCCGAGGCCCTTGGCGTTGCTGTAGAGGATCTGGCCCTGGTTGGTCTGCCAGTTGTACGTCAGGATGCCCGACAGGATCATCTCGTACGTGCGGTTGTTGACCTTCGCGCGGGCGTTGTTGCCGTCGCCGTAGTCGACCGTGAGTGTGCCGTTCGCCTTGAAGTGCTGGGTGGCGCCCCAGCTGTGCAGCCGCATCTTCACACCGTCGATCGTGGTGTCCGAGTCGTGCGAGGTCTCCTGCCAGGTGCCGATCAGGCAGGAGTCGTGCAGTGGATCCTCCGAAGTGGACGGCTCCGGAGAGGGCGACGGGGACGGCGACCCGGAGGGCGGCGCGTCGCTGGGTGCGGGTGAGGCGGCGGACGGCGAGGACGCCACCGACAGCCCGGGGCCGCCGCCGTCGTCCAGGCTGGACGAGATGAGCACCGCGCCGGCGATGATGCCGGCGATCAGCAGCAGGGCCAAGCCGCCGACGAGGAGTGGCAGGGTGGCACCGACCTGTGCTGGGGGCGGCGGTGGCGAGCCGGGATGCATGGACGGAACGGTATCCGTTCAGCGCATCCAGGGGCTACGCCTCTTCTTCGACCACGTCGGCGATCACGACCGTGATGTTGTCCGGGCCGCCGGCCCGCAGCGCCAGGTCGACGAGCCGCCGCGCGCACTCCAGCGGCTCCGGGTATCCGCCCAGCGTCTCGCCGATCGTCTCCGCGCTGACCACATTGGACAGGCCGTCGCTGCACAGCAGCCAGCGGTCGCCGGCGGTGGGACGCATGAAGGTGTACGCGGGATTGGCCTCGCCGCCCTGGAGCGCCTGGGTGACCACCGCCCGCCGGGGGTGGTGGCTGGCCTGCTCCGGCGTGATCACACCCTCGTCGACGAGCATCTGCACGAACGTGTCGTCCCGGGTCATCTGCTGGAGTTGGCCCTCGCGGAGCAGGTACGCGCGGGAGTCGCCGACGTGCCCCAGCGCCAGGGCGGTGCCGGTGAACAGGACGGCGGTGAGCGTGGTGCCCATCCCGTCGCGGCTCGGGTCTTCGGCCACGGCCTCGCGGATGCGGCCGTTGGCCGTGTCGAGCGCTTCGCGCATCGCGTCGATCAACCCGTCGTCGGGAATCTCCCGGTCCAGCGGCGCCACGGACTCGATGACGATGCGGCTGGCGAGGTCGCCGGCGGCCATGCCACCCATGCCGTCGGCGACGGCGAGGAGACGCGGCCCGGCGTGCACCGAGTCCTGGTTAGCGCTCCGGATCAGGCCGGTATCGCTCACCGCCGCGTAGCGCAGCTTCAGGGTCATGGCTGGGAGCCTGCCAGGCCGACGTTTGGATGTCTCCAGTAGATCACCGCTCGCGCCCACTACGCGGCTAAATTCCTTTTTGTTCCGGCGGCCCTTACGAGACTGGGCGGCATCCCAAGACATCGATTGACATCAGCGAAACGCGCTGGCAACATCGGTGCCCTATGGGAGCGCTCCCAATCTTGAAGGGATCCGCCGTGACCCGACGCCCCACCCCCAAGATCCTCGCGGTCCTCGCGGCCGCCGTGCTGATCGCCACCGGACTCACCGCCGCGGCCCACGCCGAAGAGGTCGAGCACATAGACAACGGCACTTTCGACGCCGGCACCGCGCCCTGGTGGAACACCGAGAACACCCCGATCTCCGCCGTCGACGGCCGCCTCTGCGCGGAGGTGCCGGCCGGCCAGGCCAACCCGTGGGACGCCGCCATCGGCCACGGCGACATCCCGCTGGTCGACGGCGACGCGTACCGGCTGACCTTCACCGCCTCGGCGACCGCGCCGGTCACCGTCCGCGCGAACGTCCAGCTCAACGAGACGCCGTTCACCACGGCCCTCTCCCGCGAGGTCGCCCTCACCGCCACCCCGCAGACCTTCGTGTACGAGTTCGACGGCAACATCGACTCGACGAACGGTGTCTTCACCTTCCAGCTCGGCGGTTCGGCCGACGCGTTCACGTTCTGCCTCGACGGCGTGTCGCTGACCAGCGAGACCACCGCCGGCGGGGACCCCGAGCAGGTCGAAAACGGTGACTTCAACGACGGCACCGCCGGCTGGTTCTCGTACGGCACCACCTCGACGGCGGTCACCGACGGCCGGCTCTGCGCCGAGGTGCCCGGCGGCCTGGCCAACCCGTGGGACGCCGGCATCGGGCAGAACGACGTCCCGCTGCTGGCCGGCTCCGCGTACACGTTCTCGTTCGACGCGAGCGCGGCGCCGGGCGCCACCGTCCGCGCGGCGGTGCAGCTCGGCGTGGACCCGTTCACCGCGTTCCTGAGCCGGGACGTGCCGCTGACCGGCGATACCCAGCACCTGGAGTTCACCTTCACCTCGCCGGTCGACACCGAGCAGGCGCAGGTCGTGTTCCAGGTCGGCGCCAACGCGGCCGCGTACACGCTCTGCCTGGACAACGTCTCGCTGCTCGGCGGCGAAGAGGAGCCGCCGTACGTGCCGGACACCGGCCCGCGGGTGCGGGTCAACCAGGTCGGCTACCTGCCGTCCGGCCCCAAGGGCGCGACGGTCGTCACGACCGCCACCGAGGCGCTGCCGTGGCAGCTCAAGGACAGCGGCGGCACGGTCGTGGCCAGCGGCCAGACCACACCGCGCGGCACCGACCAGGCCTCCGGGCAGAACGTGCACACCGTCGACTTCGGCTCGTTCACGACGGCCGGCACCGGCTACACGCTGACCGCCGACGGCGAGACGAGCCACCCGTTCGACATCGCCGCGGACGTCTTCAAGCAGCTCCGATCCGACTCGCTCCAGTTCTTCTACGCGCAGCGCAGCGGCATCGCGATCGACGGCGCGCTGATCGGTGAGCAGTACGCCCGCCCGGCCGGCCACCTGGGCGTGGCACCCAACAAGGGCGACACCGACGTGCCCTGCCAGGCCGGCGTCTGCGACTACCGCCTCGACGTGCGTGGCGGCTGGTACGACGCGGGCGACCACGGCAAGTACGTCGTCAACGGCGGCATCGCCACCGCCCAGCTGCTGAGCTCGTTCGAGCGGACCAAGACCGCCCCGACCGCCGGCGGGGGCGCGGCCCTGGCCGACAGCACCCTGCGGGTACCCGAGCGGGGCAACGGCGTGCCGGACGTGCTCGACGAGGCCCGGTGGGAGCTGGAGTTCCTCATGCGCATGCAGGTGCCGGCCGGCAGGCCGCTCGCCGGCATGGCGCACCACAAGATGCACGACGCCAACTGGACCGGCATCCCGATGCAGCCGGAGGACGACCCGCAGCAGCGCGAGCTGCACGCGCCGTCGACGGCCGCCACGCTCAACCTCGCGGCCACCGCCGCGCAGGGCGCCCGGCTCTTCGCGCCGTACGACGCGGCGTTCGCGGCCACGGCGCTGACCGCGGCGAAGACGGCGTACGCGGCGGCCAAGGCCAACCCGGCGGTGTACGCGGACCCGAACGACGGCACCGGTGGCGGCACCTACAGCGACAACGACGTGAGCGACGAGTTCTACTGGGCGGCCGCCGAGCTGTACCTCACCACGGGCGAGGCGCCGTACCTGTCGGACGTGACCGCGTCACCGCACCACACCAGCGCGGACGTCTTCGGCCCGAACGGCTTCGGCTGGGGCAGCACCGCCGCGCTCGGCCGCCTCGACCTGGCCACCGTCCCGAGTGGACTGCCGGCCGCCGACCGGGACCGGCTGCGCGCCTCGGTGCTCGCCGCCGCGGACGCGTACCTGACCATCCAGGCCGGCCAGGCGTACGGCCTGCCGATGCCCGGCAACCGGGGCGCCTACTTCTGGGGCGCCAACAGCAACATCCTCAACAACATGGTCGTGCTGGCCACCGCGTTCGACCTCTCCGGCGCGGCGAAGTACCGGGACGGCGCGGTCCAAGGCATCGATTACATCCTCGGCCGCAACGCGCTCAACCAGTCCTATGTGACCGGGTGGGGCGAGAAGGCGTCGCAGAACCAGCACAGCCGGATCTTCGCCAACCAGGCGGACGCCTCGCTGCCACACCCGCCGGCCGGTTCGATCGCCGGCGGGGCCAACGCCAGCCTCGACGACCCGTACGCCAAGCAGCTGCTCGACGGTTGCCAGCCGATGTTCTGCTACGTCGACCACATCGAGTCGTACGCGACCAACGAGGTGGCGATCAACTGGAACTCGGCGCTCGCCTGGGTGGCCTCTTTCCTGGCCGACCAGGGTGCGGCCGGCCCCGCGCCGGCGACCCGCTGCCGCGTCTCGTACGTGGTGCACGGCACCTGGACCGGCGGGTTCACCGGGCAGGTCACGGTGACCAACACCGGCACCACGGCGATCGACGGTTGGGCGCTGCGCTGGGCGTTCCTAGGTGGACAGAAGGTCACCCAGTCCTGGCTGGCCGACACCACCCAGTCCGGCGCTACGGTCACGGCCCGAAACCAGTCGCACAATCGCCGCATCGAACGGGGCGCGTCGAAGACGTTCGGCTTCAACGCGACGACCGGCGGACCCAACCCGTCACCCGGCCTGTTCACCCTGAACGGCGCCACCTGTAGCTGAAAGATCGACCATTCCGTCACCCGTCCCCGGGTTACGCCGGGGGCGGGTGGCGTGAAAGGGTAGGGCGCGTGGGTGGTAAGGGTCAGGCATCGGTGATAAGCCGTTGTCCATGTTGTGGTTACCGGACTGGGTGCGCTACGTGCCCGGTCTGCTTCTGGACCGACGCCGCACAGGCGGATCCGGGAGCGTTCGTCGACGTTGGCGGTCCCAACGGCGATCTCACACTTGGCGAGGCCAAGCTCAATTTCGCGTTGTATGGCGCGAGCCACCCCAAGTATCGGGAAGTGGTGCGCAAGCCGCGCCCCGACGAGATCGTGTAGGTCCAAGGCTTGGTCGTGAGGACCCGGGCGCGTTTGGGGCGCGCCCAGGTCACCATGATCAGCGCAGCCAGTCGAGCAGCTTGTCGCCCTGCTGCCAGACGGTGAGCGCGGAGAAGACGCCGAAGAGGGCCATCGACCACACCAGAGCCGCGACCCGGAAGGCGCGCGGCCGGATCTGGCTGGGCAGCACCTTGCGGTTGAGCACCAGCAGCAGGATCGAGTAGAAGAACATCATCAGCCCGCCGACGCAGGCGGAGATCACGAGCAGCGGCAGCGGCTGGTCGAAGCCGGCGATCAGGATGCCGCAGCCGATCGCCACCAGACCCCACACGAGTCCGAAGTAGAGCTTGCTCTCCGAGGCCCGGGGCAGGTATGACGTCTTGAGCACGTCGGCGGCGAGCCGGCTGGTGTAGTCGACGATGCCCAGCGCGGCGGCGAAGAGCGACAGCGCCCCGATCACCCAGAAGAGCGTGCCGAACCAGCCACCCACGAGCTCCTTGAGCTTCTCGCCCTCCACCTCCAGGAACGAGACGCCGTTTTCCAGGCCGGGCACGCCGAAGACGGTCGAGTAGGAGAGCATCGACATCAGCACGATCGTCACGAACGAGATCAGCACGAACGTGGCGAGCTGCTCCTGGTTGGCCAGCTTCCACCAGCGGCGCCAGCGGCCGAGGTTGTCGTCGGTCGGCTCGAAGACGTAGCCGCCACCGCCGGCGGCCGCCTCCTCCTCGCCGGTGACCGGGCTGACCAGGCGGGGCACGTAGGCGCCCATGCCGTAGCGCTTGTCCCGGATCCAGTTGCTCTGGCAGAGGTTCTGGCCGCCGCCCGCGCCGGCGAAGACGAGGGCGGAGAGCATCAGCGCGAAGCCGAGCTCGGTCGGAAACTCCGGGCTCGTGACGGTCTCCGGCAGGTCGCCCCATGCGCTGGCGCTGATCGCGAACCCGATCGCCACCACGATGAAGAGCACCACGAGCGCGACCTTGACGAACTCGACGCGTTCCAGCGCGACGTAGACCACCGGCGCGAGGGTCAGGGTGGCGCCGATGACCAGCAGCATGCCCACCGCGATCCAGGTGGCGTCGCCGCCGAAGATGTACGTGACCATGGTGGCCGAGCTGGTGGACCACCCCGGCCACAGGTTCGCGAAGTACACCATGATCGCGAAGACCAGGCCCCAGTGACGCCAGAAACGGGAGAACCCGGTCAGCGCGGTCTCGCCGGTCGCGAGCGTGTAGCGCTCGATCTCCATGTTCAGGAAGTACTGGGTGATGATGCCGACCGCCGCGGCCCACAGGAAGACCAGCCCGACCTGCGACGCGATGTACGGGAAGAGCACGAACTCGCCGGACGCCAGCCCCACGCCGGCCGCCACGACCCCCGGACCGATGATCCGCCACGGCGAACGCGGCGGATCCGGCAGCTCACGCACCGTCACCGCGGGCAGGTGGCGGGTGGGAAATCGATCGGCGGCCGTCTGTGTCATGCCGCCCTGTCCCCACTCGGTCGACACTCGAAACCTGGGCGAGCTTTGCCACAATCCCCAGAAGTGTCAGCTACCACGCTGATCGAAGCTGAGCGGTCGCGCAGGATGCCATGATGAGCGCCGAGCAACTGACCCTCCAGGCCACCTTCGGGGTGGCCCTTCTCGCGTTATTGATCGGGCACCAGCTCGGCGACCACATCGCGCAGACCGACAAGCAGGCGGACAACAAGGCGGCCAAGGGGCAGGCCGGCCTGCGCGCGATGGTCGGCCACCTGCTGACCTACCACCTCACCGCCGGCGCGGTGCTCGCCGGCACGGCGCTCACCCTGGAGCTGCCGCTCTCCGCGTCCGGCCTTGTCGCCGGCTTCGGCTTCAGCGTCGTCAGCCATGCGATCCTCGACCGCCGCACCCCGGTACGCAACCTGCTGCGGCTGACCCGCTCCCCGGTGTTCGCGGAGCAGACCTCGCCGGTCTGCGGCATGTACGTCGCCGACCAGGCCCTTCATTGGTTCTCACTCCTGGTCTCCGCGCTGCTGATCGCGAGGCTGTAGAAAGAGGTATGCGGATCACGCCGGGCGGGCCGGACGACGTCGACGCCGTGCTCGCGCTGCTCGACGACGCCACGGCCTGGCTGGTGAGCATCGGTCGCACCGGCCAGTGGGGCACCCAACCACGCTCGACCAACCCGCGCGGAGTCGCCCAGATCACCGAGTGGGCCGAGACCGGCAGGCTGCACCTGGCCCGCATCGACGGGGAGGTCGCCGGCGCCCTCGCCGTCGGTGAGGCGATGCCCTACGTTCCGCCGGCGACCGAGCCCGAGCTGTACGTCAACCTCCTCGTCGCCGGCCGGGCCCACGCGGGCCGGGGCGTCGGCGCCCGGCTGCTCGACCACGCCCGCGCCATCGCCCGCCAGCGTGGCGCCCGCCAGCTGCGCGTGGACTGCTACGCCGGCGACGACCGCGCGCTGGTCCGCTATTACGAGCGGCAGGGCTTCACCGCCACCGATGTGTTCGCTGTGGGCGAATGGCCAGGTCAGATCCTGGTCGAGCGCTTGCGCTCTGGGTGAACAGGGCTGGGCCCGGCGGTACCCGACTGGTTGTCTGGGTCTATGGAGATCTTGGTCCTGGGTGGCACGGCATGGTTGGGTCGCGAGCTGGCGCGGGAGGCGCTGTCCCGCGGGCACGCGGTGACGTGCCTCGCGCGAGGTGAGAGCGGCGGAGTGACCGAGGGCGCGGTACACGTCGCCGCCGACCGGAGCGCGCCCGGCGCGTACGACGAGGTGGCCGGCCGTGACTGGGACGCCGTCGTCGACGTGTCGTGGCAGCCCGGCTTCGTGCGCGGCGCACTCGACGCGCTCGCCCCGCGGGCCCGGCACTGGACGTACGTCTCGTCCGGCAACGTCTACGCCGACCACGGCACCCACGGCGCGGACGAGTCGGGCGCGCTGCTGCCCCCCACCGACCTCGACACGGTCGACCGCGAGCTGTACGGCGAGGCGAAGGTGGCCTGCGAGCGGGCCTGCCTCGCGGCGGTCGGCGACCGGCTGCTGATCGCCCGCTCAGGGCTCATCGGCGGGCCGGGCGACCACACCGGCCGCACCGGCTACTGGGTGGCCCGCGCCGCCCGCGCCCCGCAGGCACCGCTGCTCGTGCCCGACGCGCCCGACCAGGCGACGCAGGTGGTCGACGTGCGCGACCTGACCGCGTGGCTGATCGACGCCGCCGAGGCCGGCACGACCGGCACGTTCGACGCGGTCGGCCCGGTGGTGCCGCTCGGCGAGTGGATCGCGCTGTCCCGCGCGGTCGGCGGCCACGACGGCCCGGTGGTCACCGCCGAATCGGCCTGGCTGCGGTCGCGGGAGGTCGCCGAGTGGATGGGCGACGAGTCCCTGCCCATGTGGATCGCGTCGCCCGGCTGGGAGGCGTTCAACGCGCGCAGCGGCGCCGCCGCGGTCGCCGCCGGCTTGCGGCACCGCCCGCGCGAGCAGGTCGTGGCCGACACCCTCGCCTGGGAACGCGAGCAGGGCCTCGACCGCACCCGCAAGGCCGGCCTGACCACGGACCGCGAGCGGGAATTGATCGCCGCTCTGTCGGAGGCGTGAGGCAGGATCGCGGCATGACGACACTCGGCGCCGTATACCTGCCCTACAACCCGCCGGAGCGCCTGCGTTCCGTGGCCAAGGCTGCCGACCAGGCGGGGCTGGAGGAGCTCTGGCTCTGGGAAGACTGCTTCCTCGAGGGCGGCATCGCCAGCATGGCCGCCACCCTGGGCTGGACCGAGCGGTTGCGGGTCGGCGTCGGCCTGCTGCCCGTCCCGCTGCGCAACGTCGCGCTGACCGCGATGGAGATGGCCGCGCTCGACCGCTACTTCCCCGGCCGCGCGCTGGTCGGCATCGGCCACGGCGTGCAGGATTGGATGGGCCAGGTCGGCGCGCGGGTCGAGTCGCCGGTCACCCTCCTCCGCGAGTACGCCAACGCGCTGCGCGCCCTGCTCTCCGGCGAGCGGGTCACCACCAAGGGCCGCTACGTGACGCTCGACGGCGTCAAGCTAGACATGCCGCCACTCGCGACGCCGCCCATCTTCGCCGGCGCCACCGGCCCCAACTCGCTGCGCCTCTGCGGCGAGGTCGCCGACGGCACGATCGTCGACGGGGGCAAGAGCCCCGACGAGCTGCGCCGGGCCCGCGCGCTCGTCGACGAGGGCCGCGCCCGCCGCGCCCAGGGCGCCGACGACCCGCACACCATCGTCGCGTACGTGCACGCCGCGACCGGCCCCACGGCGGCCGCCCGCCTGGAGGCCGAGCGCGTGAAGTGGGGCTACGACACGATCGAGGGCCGCAGCATCGCCGGCGGCGCCGAGCAGTTCGCCGAGGCCATCCACGCCTGGGTCGAGGCCGGCGCCGACACCGTCATCCTCCAGCCCACCGCCGACGACCCCGACCCGGAGGCCTTCGTCCGCTTCGTCGCCGAAGACGTCCGCCCCCTGGTCCCGTAGGACCCCACAACCTAGATAGCCATTCGAGCTACCGCGACGTCCGTCGTGGTCCAGACCGTCGCTCCCGCGGCCTCACCCATCCGCCGTTGGTCACGGCTGCCCCGGCGGCAACCTCTCCGCGACGTGGATGCCAGCTGCGCGGGACAAAATCAGCGGCCACCGCCGGCATCCCGACGAAGCGTCGCCAGCCGCGGGACCGAGTTTGGGATCCGGCTAGGCCGCGCTGGTCTGCTCGTCGTCCGCAGAAATGCTAGACAGCGCATAACCATGCGATCCATAGCTCACCACAGGGCGCCTACGCGGCACCTATAGACCATTTGTCGCTTCCTGGGTGAGTGGCAAGAGACGCCACAAGTGGATCTAGAACACTTGGGGTCGAAGGGGCAACCAAAAGTGTTCTAGATCTACTTCCAGACGATGCATAAATATCAACCACATCGATCATGACCCCGCGCCGAGGCCGGGCCACCCCGAAGCCGCCGCCAGCGTGCGAAGCCCGGCACGGCTCGCACCGCAACCACCCACCCAAGAACGTGAAACAAGCCGGGGACGGCCCGGCCGGAGCCCGAGGCCCCGCCGGAGGCGCAGCAGTAACCGCAACCAACAGCGGACCGGTGAGGTCGCGGGAGCAGCGGCCTGTACCCAAGTCGATCAGGTGCTCACCTGGGCATTCGGAGACGCGCGGATGACAGGACCGGCAAGGGCCGACGGCACTACATGGATTTCCTGCCCGCACAGGACGGGCCGGCCACCGTCTGTGACGCAGCGCCAGCGGGCTCAGGTGAGAAACTTCGAGATCTAGGAGAATTTGGGTCGTTATGGCCCCTTAACTCTCCTAGATCTCGAGTCTTGGGCCGCGCGCACGGCGGCGGCGGTGACTCAGGGCGGCGAAGCCTCCACAATGCCTGTCCGGCAACAGGCATTGTGGACAAACACCCCTGCACCGCGGGCCGCGCATCCGCCGAAGGCAAAAGGGAAAGCGCGACCAACAGCGGACGGGTGAGGCCGCGGGAGCAACGGAGAGCGACCACGACGGACATCGCGGTAGCCCAAAGCTGTTTTCAGAGCGAGGTTTTAGGCCGCGTCAGGTGGAGGCATGGGTCAGCGGTCGAAGCGGCAGCAGGCGATCACCGCGGCCGACTCGCCCGGTAGGTCGGCGGCGTCGTGTGCGAGCGCCAGGCCCGGCTCGGTCGCGGCCAGCACCGTACGTGCGGTGCCGTGCAGGTTGATCCTCTGCGGGGTGCGGCGCAGGTTGGCGACGACCACGCAGGTGCCGCGGCGGATGGCCAGGAAGCTGCCGCCGTGCCAGACCTCGCTCCGCTTCAGCACCGGTTTGGCCAGGTCGGGCTGGCTCTCGCGGAGCGCGATCAGGCGGTGGTGGAGGTCGAGCATGTCGCGGTGCTCGGCCTTGTCGAGCTCGGACCAGTCGAGGGCGCTGACTCCGCCCCACTCCGGCGGGGTGGGCATCCGGGCGGCCCACTCCTCGCCCATCTGGAGCACCGGCGTGGAGGGCGCGGTGAGCAGCAGCGTCGCACCGATGCGCAGCAGGCCGGGGGAGAGGGCGGCGGTGGGGCGGTCGGTGCTCAGCACCGTGGAGAAGCCGGCGCGCAGGATGCCGAACAGCTGCTCCAGCGACCCGAACTCGGCGCCGTAGTCGCGGTCGAGTGCGGTGATGCCGGCCGCGCCGCCCGGGGACGGGGCAAGCAGGTCGGCCAGGTCGGCGCCGGGGCCGGGGATGAAGCGGGCACCGGCCAGGCCCGAGCCGGCGATCAGCGCGAGCGGACGGCCCAGGCTGATGGAGAGCGCGGACACCGCGGTGGACAGCTCGTCGACGAGCAGCAGCGCGTCGCGGTCGATGAGCGTGTGTGCGGCGTCGAGGCGCACGCCGTCGGCGTGGTAGTCACGCAGCCACATCAGCACGTTGTCGGTGATGAAGCTGCGCATGCCGGCGCCGTGCGGGCCGTCGAGCGCGAGCGTGTGGCCCCACGTGTTGGCCACCTCGGCCAGGTAGGGGCCGATGCGGTGGGTGCCGGCGCCGGGCTGGAGGTGGTCGTAAGCCAGGTCGAGCACCACCGCGATGCCGCGCGCGTGGCAGGCGTCGACGAAGCGCTTCAACCCGTCCGGCCCGCCGTAGGACGGGTGTGGCGTGTACCAGCAGGCGCTGTGGTGGCCCGAGCCGCGCTCGATGTTGACCGGGTGCAGCTCGACCGCGTCGATGCCGAGGTCGGCAAGGTGGTCGAGACGGGCGATCGCCGCGTCGAACGTGCCGTCCGGGGTGAAAGCGCCCACCCGCACCGAGTAGATGACACCGCCGGGCAGGTCGCGCCCGGTCCACTCGTCGTCGGTCCACGGGAAGGCGGCGTGGTCGTACGTGCGGCTCGGGCCGTGCACGCCGTAGGGCTGCCAGCGCGAGCGCGGGTCGGGCAGCGGCTCGTCGGAGTCGTCGAGCAGGTACATGTAGTCGGTGCCGTGCGCGGCGCAAGCGACGTTGGTGCGCCACCACCCACCGGCGTCGAGCGCCATGGGATGGTCTTTTCCTCCGATGCGCACGCGGAGCCGCGAGGCCTCCGGCGCCCACACACTGAATCGCGTCATCATGTGGCAGCCACCAAGAGAGCTACTGGGTAGGCGGACAGCACTTCGGACAACGGCACCCGCCGGGCCTGCCACGTGCGTCCCGTCAACGCGTCGGTCCAGCGCCCTGGAGCCAAAGCCAGCTTAGACTCGCCCCAGCCCCCGCGAAATGCCAACCTGACCGGCAACCTGGTGGCTACCGCCACAACGCCGCCCCGGTCGAACGCCACCGCGTGCTCGGCCGCGGGCCCTTCCACCGATACCGGTGAGTAGCCGGTGAACGGGTGATCGCGCCGGGCCCGCAGCACGCGGCTTGTCACGAGCAGCTTGGCCGCGCCGGTCCCGTCCACCGGGGGGAGCCAGCCGGCGTCGAGGCGGGCGAGGAGGTCGCGCCGCGTGCCGAAGTCGACGGGCCGCCGGTTGTCCGGGTCGACCAGCGAGTTGTCCCACAGCTCGGTGCCCTGGTACGTGTCCGGCACGCCCGGCATCGCGAGCTGCACGAGCTTTTGGCCGAGCGAGTTGGACCAGCCGTGCGGCGTGATGCTCTTGACGAACGCCCCGATGTCGGCGCGCAGCCCTTCGTCGTCGTACGCGCGGTCGACCGCGGCGTGCATCGCCGCCTCGAAGTCGCGGTCCGGATCCTGCCAGCTGGTCGAGACGGCCGCCTCGCGGGCCGCCTTCTCCATGTAGGCGTGGAAGCGCTCCCGCTCGATCGGCCAGGCGCCGGCCAGCGTCTGCCAGAGCAGAAGCGCCAAAGACGCGTCTGGGAGCGGCGCCGCCTCCGTCCAGCGGCGCAGCGTCGCCGCCCATTCCGACGGCATTTCCGCGAGTACCGCCAGGCGCGCGCGGACGTCCTCGGAACGCTTGGTGTCGTGTGTGGACAGCGTGGTCATCGAGTGTGGACAGTCCCGTTCGCGCACGGCGGCCGCGCGGTGGAACGCCTCCGGCGTCACGCCGAAGCGGCTCGGGTCGCCGCCCACCTCGTTGAGCGCCACGAAGCGGGTGTACCGGTAGTACGCGGTGTCCTCGACGCCCTTGGCCATCACCGCGCCGGTGTACTGCTGGAAGCGCACCGCCAGCTCGTCTTCGGGGTCGCCGAGCCGGGCGGTGACCGCCTCCAGCGCCTCGGTCAGGTCGGGACGCCGGTGGCCGGCCTCGACCCGCGCGGCGGCCAGGTGGCGCGCGCCGCTGGGCAGGTACGAGCGGTAGACCTCGAAGCAGGCGGCCAGCTCGGCGAGCGCGTCCGCGGCCCGCGGGATCTCCGGTGCGAGCCGGGCCAGCCGGTCCCGCTCCGCGGCCAGCAGCGTGGTCGCGACCTCCACTTTGGACCGGTGCGCGACGTCGGCCCACTTCGCGCTCCCGGCGAGGCGGCTGAGCGTATCCTCACCCTCCGGGTCGACGAAGAGCCCACAGACCTCGCCCAGCGTGTCGTATCCCGTGGTGCCGTCCACCGGCCAGGAGCGGGGGAGCCGCTCGCCCGGTTCCAGGATCTTCTCCGCCAGCAGCCACGCGGACGGTGCCGCCGCGCGCAGCCTGGCCAGGTAGGAGCCCGGGTCGCGGAGCCCGTCCGGGTGGTCGACCCGGATGCCGTCGGCCTGCCAGCGAAGGATCTCGGCGTGCGTGGCGTCGAACACTTCCGGGTCCTCCACGCGCAGGCCGACCAATGTGGACACCGCGAAGAAGCGCCGGTAGCTCGGCCCTATCCGCCACGAGACGAGCCGGTAGTGCTGGCGGTCGTGCACCTCGCGCGGCTCACCGCCGCCGGTGCCGTCCGCGATCGGGAAGCACTGCTCCTGGTACACCAGCTCGTCGCCGACCACCTTGAGGTCGTCGAGCGCGGCGGGGTCGTCGGCGAGCACCGGGAGGCGGATCCGCCCGCGCTCCCAGTCGATGTCGAACCACCGCGCGTACGGCGAGGCCTGCCCCCGCCGCAGTACGTCCCACCACGCCGGGTTGACCGACGGCACCGCGACGCCGGCGTGGTTGGGCACGATGTCGACGACGAGGCCGAGGCCCTTCGCGTGCAGCGCCTCGCGCAGCCGGTCGAGCGCCGCCGGCCCGCCCAGCTCCGGGTTGACGCGGGAGTGGTCCACGACGTCGTACCCGTGCGCGGAGCCGGGCGCGGCGGCGAGCAGCGGCGCGGTGTAGAGCTGGCCGACGCCGAGCGTGGCGAGGTAGTCGACCAGCTCCGCGGTCTGGAGCAGGTCGAAGTCGGGCCGCACCTGGACGCGGTACGTGGGGCTCTGCTGGCCGCGCTCGCTTCGCTCGCGAAGCGCCCCGAGCTGCCGGCGCGGGCCGCCCTCGTCGCTTCGCTCCTCGGGCCGGACCTTGCCGGCCTCGGGGCGCGGCCGCTGGGTCATAGCGCTCTGTCCAGCACCAGCAGCGACCGCTCGGGCACGCGCACCCGCGCGCCGGCGCCCAGGGTCTCCGGGCTGAGCGGCGCGCCTTCCGTGGTGTCGATGACCGTCTGCCACTTCTCGCCGTACTCCTCCGGCGGCAGCACGAACTCGACCGGCTCGTGGTGGCCGTTGAAGCAGAGCAGGAAGGAGTTGTCGCACTGCCGCTCGCCGTACCGGCCGCGCTCGCGGATGCCCTCGCCGTTGACGAAGACGGCCAGCGCGCCGACGTCGCTGTCCCAGTCGGTGCCCTGCATCTGCCGCCCGTCCGGGGCGAACCACTCCATGTCGGCGACCGGCGTGGACGCGCTGCGCGACTTGACCAGGTCGCCGGTGAAGAAGCGCCGGCGCCGGAAGACCTTGTGGCGGGCCCGGAACGCGGTCAGGTGGCGGACGAACTCCAGCAGCTGCTCGTCCACGTCCTCCCAGTCGACCCAGGAGAACTCGTTGTCCTGGCAGTACACGTTGTTGTTGCCGCGCTGGGTGCGGCCCAGCTCGTCACCGTGGCTGATCATCGGCACGCCCTGGGAGAGCAGCAGCGTGGCGAGGAAGTTGCGGCGCTGGCGGGCGCGGAGCGCGAGCACCTCGGCGTCGTCGGTGGCGCCTTCCACGCCGCAGTTCCACGAGCGGTTGTAGCTCTCGCCGTCGCGGTTGTCCTCGCCGTTCGCCTCGTTGTGCTTGTCGTTGTAGGACACGAGGTCGGTGAGCGTGAAGCCGTCGTGGCAGGTGACGAAGTTGATGCTGTGGAACGGCCGGCGCCCGTCGTCCTGGTAGAGGTCGGACGACCCGCTGATCCGGCTGGCGAACTCGGCGAGCACCGGCTGCGAGCGCCAGAAGTCGCGGGTGGTGTCCCGGAACTTGCCGTTCCACTCCGTCCACAGGGGAGGGAAGTTGCCCACCTGGTAGCCGCCCGGCCCGATGTCCCACGGCTCGGCGATGAGCTTCACCCGGCTCACCACCGGGTCCTGCTGCACCACCTCGAAGAACGTGGAGAGGCGGTCGACCTCGTAGAACTCCCGGGCCAGCGCGGCGGCCAGGTCGAAGCGGAAACCATCGACGTGCATCTCCTGCACCCAGTACCGCAGCGAGTCCATGATGAGCTGGAGCGTCTGCGGGCCGCGCATGTTGAGGCTGTTGCCGCACCCGGTGTAGTCCATGTACTGCTGCGGCGCGTTGTCGGCGAGCCGGTAGTACGCGGCGTTGTCGATGCCCTTGAAGCCGAGCGTCGGGCCGAGGTGGTTGCCCTCCGCGGTGTGGTTGTAGACCACGTCGAGGATGACCTCGATGCCGGCGGCGTGCAGCGCCCGCACCATGCCGCGAAACTCCTGCACCTGCTGACCGAGGTGCCCCATCGCGGAGTACCCGTGGTAGGGCGCGAAGTAGCCGATGGTGTTGTAGCCCCAGTAGTTGCGCAGCCCGCGCTCGTCGAGGTGGTGGTCGTGGATGAACTGGTGCACCGGCATCAGCTCGATCGCCGTCACGCCCAGCCGCGTGAGGTGGTCGATCATCACGGGGTGTGCGATGCCCGCGTACGTGCCGCGCAGCTGCTCGGGGATGTCCGGGTGCCGCCAGGTGAGGCCCTTGACGTGCGCCTCGTAGAGGAGCGTGTCGTGGTAGGGCGTGCGCGGCGGGCGGTCGTTGCCCCAGTCGAAGTACGGGTTGACGACGACCGCCTTCGGCACGAACGACGCCGAGTCCACTTCGGACATCCGCTCGGGGTGCTCCAGGTCGTACCCGTAGAGCGCCGGATCCCACCGCACGTCGCCGTCGACCGCCTTGGCGTACGGGTCGAGGAGCAGCTTGTTGGGGTTGCAACGCAGCCCGCGGCCGGGGTCGTACGGCCCGTGCACGCGGAAGCCGTAGCGCTGGCCCGGCTCCACACCGGTCAGGAAGACGTGCCAGACGAACGCGTCCACCTCGGGCAGCTCGATCCGCTGCTCGGTGCCGTCGGCGTCGAAGAGGCACAGCTCGACCGCCTCCGCCACCTCCGAGTAGAGCGCGAAGTTGGTGCCAACACCGTCATACGTCGCGCCCAAGGGGTAGCGACGCCCAGGCCAGACCAGCATAACCACACAGTACGGCCTGGCCTGGGCATTTGATCGTCAAAGGCACGTGATTCGATTTACGGTTTAAACCTGGTCAAGCTGGCTATCCGCTGCGGCCCGCCGGTCCACGGCGAGGCGACTGCGGCGGCGGCTGTAGAGGAAGTAGACGATGAAGCCGAGCAGCATCCAGGCCAGGAAGCGCAGCCAGGTCTCCACGGTGAGGAAGAACATCAGCATCAGGCAGGCGACGAGCGACAGCACCGGGATCAGCGGCATCAGCGGGAGCCGGAAGGAGCGCGGCAGGTCCGGGCGGGTGCGGCGGAGCACGACCACGCCGATCGAGACCAGGACGAAGGCGAAGAGCGTGCCGATGTTGACCAGCTCGGCGAGCTCGGCCAGCGGGATGATGCCGGCCAGCACCGCGACCACGACGCCGACGATGACCGTGATGCGGTACGGGGTGCCGAACCGCGGATGGACGATCGACAGCTGGCGGGGCAGGAGCCCGTCGCGGCTCATCGCGAACGCGACGCGGCTCTGGCCGAGCATGAGGATCATCATCACGGTCGTGAGGCCGGCGAGCGCGCCGACGGTGATGAGGTTGGCGAAGAACGGCCTGTCCACGGCCCGGAACGCGGCCGCCAGCGGCGCCGCCTCGTCGAGGTCGGTGTAGTTGCGCATGCCGACCACGACGAGCGACACCGCGACGTAGAGCGTGGTGCAGATCAGCAACGAGCCGAGGATGCCGCGCGGGAGGTCGCGCTGCGGATGCCGGGTCTCCTCGGCGGTGGTGGCCACGACGTCGAAGCCGATGAAAGCGAAGAATACGAGTGCCGCCGCCGCGAACACACCGCTGACGCCGAAGTTGGCCGGCGCCTGGCCGAACACGGCCTCGACGAGCGTCGCGTGCAGCCCCGACGTGTCGGCCGCCGGCTCGGACGGCGGTACGAACGGGCGGTAGTTGTCCGAGTCGATGAAGAACGCGCCGGCGACGATCACGAACAGCACGACCGCCACTTTGATCGTCACGACCACCTCGTTGACCCGCGAGGAGAGCTTGATGCCGGCCACCAGCACCACGGTGAGGACGAGGACGACCAGGATGGCGGGCAGGTTGACCACGCCGTCCTCACTGCTGGCGACGGCCGTGGGCAGCTCCAGGCCGATGGTCTCCAGAAACACCCCGAGGTACTGCGACCACCCGACCGCGACCACCGCCGCGCCGATGATGAACTCCAGGATGAGGTCCCAGCCGATGATCCACGCGACGAGCTCGCCGAGCGTCGCGTAGGAGAAGGTGTACGCGCTGCCCGCGACCGGCACCGTGGAGGCGAACTCGGCGTAGCAGAGGGCGGCCAGCCCGCACGCCACGCCCGCGATCAGGAAGGACAGCGCCACCGCCGGCCCCGCCGTGGTCTTGGCGGCTACGCCGGTGAGCACGAAGATGCCCGTGCCGATCACCACGCCGACACCGAACACGGTCAGGTCGAGCGCGGACAGCTCCTTGCGCAGGCGGTGCTCCGGCTCTTCGGTGTCGCGGATGGACTGCTCGACCGGCTTGGTGCGGAGGACGCTCATCACACCATTTGACCCGAGGAAGCGGGTTTTCGCCGGGCGAGGGCGAGATCAGTCGAGAACCTCGACCGTCACCGTGGCGGTGTCGCCCTCCTCGAGCGACTGGGCCTTGCGGACGGCCCGCTTGATCGGCAGCACATACGCACCGCGGGCGCCGTCGGGGAAGATCGACGTCTGCCACGTGGTGGTGCCGACCGTCACCCGCACGCGCACCGAGCCGAAACCGCGGCGCGGCCCGGTCGCGGCCGTGCGGTCGCGGATCTCGTCGGAGGCGTCGACGGGCAGGGTGACGAAGGTCCAGCTGTCGTCCCGCCGGGCGTCCCAGATCCACAGCTCGGCCTCGAAATCCACGATCACGGACGCCAGCATCGCACCCAGGTGTGACAACGCCTGCGACGATGGCGGGCGTGGACGAGGAGCCCGGGCGCAGCCGATACCGCCGGCTGCCGCCGCGCGTGCGGCCGACCGGCAGCGAGCAGGACGTGTCGCCGCCGCAGCCGGTGCCGGAGGTGAAGTACACCAGCTCGCTCTCGCCCGCCGGCGGCGTGCAGGCGTACGAGCAGCTGGCCGACTACATGACCACCGCCCCGCGGCGCAGCTGGCGACGGACCGTCGCGCTGGTCGTCGTGGGGCTGGGCCTGCTCGCCGTCGTGCTGTACCAGCTGATCTGAGCGGCTGGAAGCCTCGCCGGGTCGGGTGCTTCCCCGTCGTGAGTTTCTGAAAACAGATATGCCCACGTCCGTGCCAGTAGCACACGGTCCACCGCTGACGCGGACCTGGGAAAAATCCTGCCTCGGATTTGACCGTGCGTTGTGGCTGGGCCCGCGAACCCTGACTCCGAAAAGGTCTCTAGAGCGAGCCGAAGAACGCCGCGATGTCTCCAGCCAGCAGCTCCGGGACCTCGGCGGCCGCGAAGTGGCCGCCGAGGGGCATGGGGGTCCAGCGCTGGATGGCGAAGAGGCGTTCCATCCACTCGCGGGGCATGTCGCCCTCGTCGGCCATGTGGTGGCCGAACCACGCGAAGCCCGTCGGCACCGCCACGAAGTCGTCGGGGCCGAGTGGCTCGCGAAACCAGCGGTTGTCGTAGTAGTCGCGCATCGAGGACGTGATCGTCCCGGTGACCCAGTACAGCGTGACCGTGTTCAGCAGCAGGTCGCGGGAGATGTCGGCGCGCGGGTCGGACCAGGTGCGCCACTTCTCCAGGATCCAGGCGGCTAGTCCGGCGGGGGAGTCGGCCAGGCCGTACCCGAGGGTCTGTGGCTTGGTCGACTGGATCTCGCTGTAGCCGCGCTCGGTGAGCGCCCACCGGGCGTACCCCTCGCGGTAGGCGCGTTCGGCGTCGGAGAGCGGGCGGGAGCCGGGGCCGGTGTACGGCGGGATCTCGGGCGTGCTGAAGTGCAGGCCGATGAGCGGCTCCGGGTCGACGAGCCCCATGTACGTGGCGACGCCCGCGCCGAAGTCGCTCCCGCCGGCGGCGTAGCGCTCGTATCCCAGCTCGCGCATCAGCCGGTGCCACAGGCTCGCCACATAGGGGTACGTGACGCCGGTGCGCGCCGGGCGCGGCGAGAAGCCGTAGCCGGGCAGCGAGGGGAGCACCAGGTCGAACGCCGGCCCGTCGATGCCGTGCGCCGCCGGGTCGGTGAGCAGCGGCACCAGCGGGAGCAGCTCGGCGAAGGTGCTGGGCCAGCCGTTCGTGAGGATGAGCGGGATGCCGTCACCGCCGGCGGCGCGGGCGTGGACGAAGTGGACTTGTGCGTCGTCGAGGGTGGTGCGGAAGTGGGCGAAGCGGTTGAGCTCGCGTTCCTGGGCCCGCCAGTCGTAGCCGTCCGTCCAGTAGGCGAGCAGGTCACGCAGGTACTGGTCGTCGGTGCCCTGCGACCACGGCTCACCCGGTGCGGGCTCGGGCCACCGGGTGCGGCGGAGGCGGTCGCGCAGGTCGGTGATGACAGCCTCGTCGATGTCGATCTCGAACTTCTCCACCGGCATACAGTAGGCCGATGACCGTCGCGGGGGTGTTGCTCGCCGCGGGAGCCGGCCGGCGGTACGGGATGCCCAAGGCCCTCGCCCGCCACGGTGGGCGCCTGTTCGTGGAGCGGGCCGCGGAGACGCTGCGCGAGGGCGGGTGCGATCCGGTGGTGGTGGTGCTTGGCGCGGCGGCCGACCGGGTGCGCGCCGAGGCGATGCTCGGTAACGCCATCGTGGTCGACAACCCGGAGTGGCCGAGCGGCATGGGTTCCTCGCTCGGTGCCGGCTTGCGAGCGACTCTTCCGCTGGGCGTGGACTCGGCGCTCGTACTCCTCGTGGATCTTCCTGGGGTGACGCCCGCGGCGGTGCGGCGGGTCGCGGCGCTGGCCTCGCCCGATGCGCTGGTGATGGCGGGTTATGGGCCCCGCAGGGGGCATCCGGTGCTGCTGGGGCGGGAGCATTGGGCGGGGGTGGCGGCGGCCGCGACCGGCGACGTGGGTGCGCGCCCCTACCTGGCCGCGCACGGCGCGGCCGTGCGGGTGGTGCCGTGCGACGACGTGGCGGACGATCGTGACGTCGACACGCCGGAGGAGCACACTGGTTCCCATGCGTGACGTCCTCGACGACCTGCTGCCCTGGTGGCGGGAAGGCCAGCCGGTGGGGATGGCGACCGTGGTCGCCACGTGGAAGAGTGCGCCCCGGCCGCCGGGTGCGACGATGCTTGTCGGGCCGGACGGCACCGCGGTCGGCAGCGTCTCCGGCGGTTGCGTCGAGGGCGCGGTCTACGAGCTGTGCCAAGAGGTCGTCGCCGGCGGGCCGCCGCGCCTCCAGCGATACGGGGTGAGCGACGACGACGCCTTCTCCGTCGGCCTGACGTGCGGCGGCACGATCGAGCTCTTCGTGGAGCGGGTCGACCGGGAGAGCTTCCCGTGGCTGGCGGGGGTGGCCGAGTCGATCGACAAGGGTGTGCCGGTCGCGGTGCTCACCTGCGTCGAGGGGCCGCCCGAGCGGCTGGGCCGCCACCTGGTGATCGGCCCAGGCGAGCGGGAGGGCACGCTCGGCTCACCGCGGCTCGACGACGCGGCCACCGACGACGGGCGCGGGCTGCTCGCCGCCGGCCGCACCGGGATGCTCCACTATGGACCCGACGGCCAGCGCCGCGGCAGCGGGCTGAGCGTGCTCGTGCGGGCGTACGCGCCGCGGCCCCGCATGATCGTGTTCGGCGCGATCGACTTCGCGGCGGCGGTGGCGCGGATCGGCGCCTTCCTCGGCTACCGGGTGACGGTGTGCGACGCGCGGCCGGTGTTCGCGACGGCCAAGCGTTTCCCGGAGGCCGACGACGTGGTCGTCGACTGGCCGCACCGCTACCTGGCCGGCGAGGCCGAGGGCGGGCGGATCGACGAGCGCACGGTGGTGTGCGTGCTGACCCACGATCCCAAGTTCGACGTGCCGGTGCTCCAGGCCGCGCTCGACATGCCGCTGGCGTACGTGGGCGCGATGGGCTCCCGCCGCACCCACGACGACCGCCTGGACCGGCTGCGTGAGGCGGGTGTCGGCGCCGACGCGCTGGCCCGGCTCGCCTCGCCGATCGGGCTCGACCTCGGGGCGCGTACTCCCGAGGAGACCGCGGTCAGCATCGCCGCCGAGATCATCGCGAGCCGGTGGGGTGGTCGCGGCGTGCGCCTTTCGGAGACGACCGGGCGGATCCACGGGTAGGTCGCATGGTGGTCTTCATGGGAGTGGACGATCCGCCCCCGGTCGGACTCCGCCACCTGCCCCGGCTCGCCCGCCACGCGCTCTCCATCGCCTGGACCGCCGGCCGCGGTGACCTCATCCTCTCCACCGCGCTCCAGGTCTTGGGCGGCCTCGGCCTCGCCGGGCTGCTACTGATCGGGCGGTCAGCACTCGAGGAAGTGCTGCGCGTGGTCACGAGCGCTGGGTCCATTTCGGACATCCTGCCGTGGGTCATCGCGATCTCCTTGGTCGCGGCCGGCCAGTCCCTCGCCGCCGCCCTCCAGCGCGAGCGGCAGCAGATCCTCGGCGAGATGGTCGGCCGGTACGTCGAGGGGCGCGTCCTTGACGTCACCGGCGCGGCCGACCTGGCGATGTTCGATGAGCCCGAGTTTCACAACCGGGTGCAGCGCATCCAGAGCAGCGGCCACCAGGCACTCAACATGATCTTCGGCCTCTCCGGCCTCTTCCGCGCGCTGGTCGGCGTGGTCGCCGCGCTCGTCGCGATCGTGGCGGTCGCGCCCGCGCTGCTCCCGCTGCTCGCGCTCGTGGTGCTGCCGGCGTGGTTCGCGGCGTCGCGGCGCGGCGAGGCGTTCCACAAGTTCTTCTGGAAGATGACCCCGCGCGACCGCGAGCGCCACTACCTCGCCGGCCTGCTGCAAAGCCGAAACTCGGCCAAGGAGGTCCGCGCTTTCGGCCTGGCCGCGCACCTGCGCCGCCGCCACGACCAGCTGTACACGGAGCGGATCACCGAACTCAAGAAGGTGGCCCGCCGCCAGCTCCTCGTGACGCTCGGCGCCAACCTGATGATCGGCGCGCTGCTCGCCGCCACGTTGTTCACCGTCGCCTGGCTCTCACTGCGCGGCACCGTGCCGCTCGCCTCCGCCGGCATCGCGGTGGCCGGTGTGGCGCTGGTCGGCGGTCGCCTGGCCGAGGCCGGGTGGTCGGCGGGCGCGCTGACCGAGTCGGGGCGGTACCTGGACGACTATCTGGCCTTCACCGCGCTGCTCCCGCGGGTGCGGCAGGCGCTGCCCACGGGCACGGCCCCGACCGGCTTCGCCCGCCTGACCGCCGAGGACGTGACGTTCAGCTATCCGACCTCGACCGAGCCCGCGCTGCGCGGGGTGTCGCTGGAGGTGGCGGCCGGCGAGGTGGTCGCGCTCGTCGGCGAAAACGGCTCCGGCAAGACCACCCTCGCGAAGCTGCTGGCCGGCCTCTACCGCCCGGACGGCGGCACCATCCGCTGGGACGGTACCGACATGTCCACTGTGGACCCGGATGGCTGGCGCGAACACGTGGCCGTCATCTTCCAGGACTTCGAACGCTTTCACCTCACCGCCGCCGACAACATCGGCCTCGGGCGGGTCGCCCTCGCGCACGACCTGGAGGCCATCCAGGCCGCCGCCGGCCAGGCCGGCGCCGACCGCTTCGTCGAGGAGCTGCCCAAGGGGTACGCCACGCAGCTCGGCCCCGAGTTCATCGGCGGCACCGACCTCTCGGTGGGGCAGTGGCAGCGGATAGCGCTGGCCCGCGCGTTCTTCCGCGGCGCGCCGTTCATCATCCTCGAGAGCCGACCGCCTCACTCGACGCGCGCGCCGAGCAGGAGCTCTTCGAACGCATCCGCACCCTGCTGGCCGGCCGCACCGTACTGCTGATCTCGCACCGCTTCTCCAGCGTCCGCTCGGCCGACCGCATCTACGTGCTCGACGCCGGCACGGTGGTCGAGGCCGGCGACCACGAGACCCTGATGGCACTGGGCGGCCTGTACGCGGAGCTGTTCACCCTACAAGCGGCGGCATACGTCGAGGACTGATCACTACCGCAACAGTTACGGAATTTGAGCCGTTTGAGCAGCTAGGCCCCATGGTGGTGGCCGTTCGGGTGGCGCCGCAGTTACCGGTATGTTTCCGGAAAGTGTTGACGCGTTTTTGGTTCCGGTGTGATACTCGCTATCCACTGGCGTCGATGGCGTCAGTCCACGGGCCCTCCTCGATGGGAGAGTGGCGTGGCGACTTCGGCGGTCGCCACGCCACGCCTGGCCGCCCCTGTCGTGACGGTTCCTCGCCCTGTCGGATCGGTGAGGACCTCGGAAGCGTGATGCCGGCCGCGGACGAATACGATTCTCCTCCGAGCGACGGAGGGGACTCGATGCCGGCGAAGCGGTGGGATACGCGCGAGGTCGTCGCGGAGCGGCGAGAGTTCTTCGGCACCGACTTCGTGTCCAGCCGGGAAGACTCCGAGCGGGAGGCGCGACGCATCATCGACGCGCGGATCGGCCACATGGATGCGCAGGAAATCCTACAGCTGGGGCGGGTGTTCAACCGGCACGGCAAGGCCGGGCGCATCCGTTACGACCGTTTCTCCCCTGGCTTCGCCGGCGCCGTGATGGCGAAACTCGCCCAGAACACCGTCCGGTTCAATGAGGTCGTCTCGGACCTGTGGCGGCGGTCCTTCGAGGACGCGGTGCACCTGCTCGGCCAGATGTACGCCGATCGCACGATTCTGCCTGGCGCCGGCTCCTCGCTCCCCAGCTACCTCCTGTATCTGCGCGATCCCGAGCGCTTCGGCGTGTGCATGAACGCCACAATGACCGGTCTCGGCGTCGAGGTCGACGTGCGGTTCCGGGCCGACAACCAGGACAGCTACGAGCGCTTCTGTGCGGTCTTGATCGAGTGGCGGCGCGAGTACGGCGTGGCGCCGCAGGAGGCGGACGCGATCCTGACGGAAATCATGCGCCGGAGTCGGCCTCGGTTTCACCTGCTGGAGGACCAGCTGACTCGTGTGGACGAGCGTCCCACCTCTGAGGACGTAGCCTCGGCGTGCCACTTGCCGGTGGAGCAGGTCGACGCATGGGTGGAGGCGCTGGAGAAAGGCATGCGACAGGCGGTCTTCTACGGCCCGCCCGGCACTGGCAAGACGCACATCGCCCGGCACCTCGCGCATCATCTGGCGACATCACCGGAGCACGTGGAGATCACCCAGTTCCATCCCGCGTACTCGTACGAGGACTTCGTTGAGGGCTTGCGCCCCGAGCGCAGCGACGGCGGCACCCTCCACTACGCGGTCCGCAAAGGCGTCTTCTCCAAGCTGTGCGATCGGGCCCGCGACGTGCCGAAAGAGACTTTCGTCTTGGTCATCGACGAGATGAACCGGGCTGACCTGGCCGCGGTCTTCGGCGAGCTGCTGCTCTTGCTGGAGTACCGGGACACGGTCTCGGCCACGCTGCCTTACTCCCAGACGCCGTTCTCAGTGCCGCGCAATGTGATCCTGCTCGGCACCATGAACACGGCCGACCGCAGCCTCGCCCTGCTCGACTTCGCGCTTCGACGGCGTTTCCATGCCTTCCCCCTCCTACCCAGCGACGATGTCCTCGGTAGATGGGCGGAAAGCAGCAACGCGGGTGACGCCGACCTGGTGCTCGATGTATTTCGGCTCATTCGCGACCGCATCGGTCACGACTCGCCGGTCAGCCCGGGCCATTCGTACTGGATGGTGGAGGGCATCGATGCACGTGCCGCTCAGCGCGTCTGGGAGTACCAGCTTCGCCCATACCTGGCCGAGTACTGGTTCGAGCGCCCCACCGAACTGGAGCAGCTCGACGCGGACGTTCGGGCCTTGATCGCCGAACGCGCCTAGCGTGATCCGCCTGACCGAATACCAACCGACGACCGTCGACCTCAGTCGGGACGAGGCCGACGAGCTCACCGCGCTCACCAAGGGCGGGCGCGGGGCCGCCGGTCAGCCCCGAGTCATCGAGCGACTCACGATCAACGGGGACGACTACGACGTGACGCCGGGCCCGTACGCCGGTCGCTTCAGCCTGCGCTCCGGTCGGGTTGTGGAGATCATCAGCCGCTTCGCATTCGACGACCTCACCCGGCTACTAGGCCTCGGCGATCGAGCCACGCTGCTGCGCGAGGCAGCCACGGCCGCCACCGGCGGCAATGGCCTGATGGACCTGATCGCGATGGCGTTCACCCGCGAGGTAGAACGGATCGTGGGGCAGGGCCTGGAAAAGGGCTACCGGACACAGACGTTCACCCGTCCCCCATTTGGCGGCGTGCCGGCTGTCACCGCGCATCTGAATACCCACGCGGGGCGCCCCGACCGGCTGGTCACCACCGCGCGCCGCCTCACCACGGACGTGCCGATCAACCGGCTCGTCGCCGCCGCACACCGTCAGATAGCCGCACTGTCCTACCAGGACCGTGGCCTCGCTACCCGGCTGCGCGCCTTGGGTGCCTCGCTGCACCAGATCTCGCCGCTCACCGGACCCGCGACGCCCATTCCGGCCGTCGCATCCCGGTATCGCGAGGCGCATGACCTCGCGCTACTCATCCTGGAGGGACGCACGAGTCTGCCCACGGCCAGCGGTGTCGCGGGCGTTGGCGTGCTGTTCAACATGACGCGTATCTGGGAGCGGTACGTGGAAGCTTGGCTCGCCACGCGGTACGCGATGGGCGAGGTAATCCGGTCTCAGCACCGCATCCAGCTCACCGACAGCCACCCCACATGGGAAGGCCGCGCCGACTTCGTGGTCAAGGCAGGCGGCCGGCCGACTGCCGTCTACGACGCGAAGTACCGCGAGTGGCATGCCCGCCCGGCAACCAGCGAGCTGTACCAACTCCTGGCGTACACAAGTCGGCTCGGCGTCCGGTATGCCGCGCTCCTGCACCCCGCGACCAGCACCGCCAAGGCCACGTTTAGGGTCGGCGACACCACCATCGAGACGATCGCGATCGACATCACGGGCGGCGGTTGAGAGCGCCACCGCTGGCCAGAAAAGCCGACACCTCGCCATAGCGACGTCGACGCGTCGTCAAGAATTCGTACGTGGGCTCAGAATCGAGGGCTTCCTCGTGCCTTTGGTGAGATGTCTGCACGATGGGTTTCTAATCTCAATGCAACGCCTGTAGGAACCTCAAGGGGCGGTCGGTGATTGTGCCGCGGTGAATGCGGTCCGGATCGCGGCCTAAGTCGATGACGCGGCTCAGCGTGGGCAGGCTCGCCCTTCGGGGCAGGCGCCACGGCGTCGGCCGGTGTCCCACCGCGGTCTGAGGGCTCTCGGTCGGTCGATGCGTTACTGCTTGGCGCCAGGCTTTGCTCCTGCTCAGGCGGCGTGGACGCCGAGACCGTAGGTGGACGAGTCTGGTCTGCTCGAGAGGCACAGGAACTCTTGCGCAGCCGCTCGCCATGGCGCTGTATCAAGCCCCAGGCGCGATGGCGCTCGTGCTCGCGACGAAACTCGTCGTGCTTTGGAGAATAGTTACGCGACGCGGTCCGGTCGCGCATTTGAGCCAGCTCAGCCGAAGTGAATAACTGTAGCTGTCGCATCCATAAATTATCCCGCATCTGGCGCGCAATTACTGCCCCGATCGGTGGTCGATCATGTCGAATTTGCGTGAGTGACCATGCCGCCGGTGGGTTTGTCTCGCGGGGCTGGCGGCCCGCGGGAGCATACGGTCCGCAGGTGACGCGGACCGGGGTAAATAAATATGCCTAGCGGGACAGGCGCAACGCCAGGAAGAAGTCGACGCGGTCTTCGAAGCGGGTCAGGTCGCGGCCGGTCAGTGCCTCCACCCGGCTGATGCGGTAGCGGAGTGTGTTGACGTGTACGTGGAGGCGTTCGGCGCAGCGGCTCCACGAGCCGCCGCACTCGAGAAACTCGGCCAGGGTGCGGACCAGGTCGGCGTCGTGGGCCTGGTCGTATGCGGCCAGTGGGCCCAGCAGGCGTTCGCGGAAGGCGTCGCGGGCGTCGGTCGGGACGCGGGCGAGTAGCAGTTGGTGTGACGCGAGCTCCGTGGAGCAGACCACCGCTGTGCGGCCGTGTGCGGAGCGGTGGGCGTGTCTGGCCTCGGCGACCGCGCCAGGCAGTGTGGCCACGCCCACCGCGGGGGCGCTCACGCCGACGGCCAGCCGGCCGGTGCCCAGGCCGGGGCCGAGTGCGTCGAACGCTCCGCGCAGCGTGGCCGGCACGTCGAGATCCGGTGCCGCGGTCGCGATGCCCAGCACGGTGCCGTCTGGCAGCTGGGTCACCGCCGGGTGTGGGGAGACCGTGCGCAGTGCCTCTTCCAGCACCGCGACGGTCAGGTCAGGCGGTGTGCGCAAGCCGGTCAGGCCGGCCACCACCGCCACGAACGTGGACTCCGGGTCGAGCCCGCAGGACAGCACGCCGGCTCGCAGGTCGGCCGGGGCGGCGCCGGCCGCGAGCTGGCGGCCCAGGCCGTCGGCCAGGCGGCGCTCCACGCGCACGACCTCGTCCAGCTGGGCGCGCTCCAGCGCGACGAGGCTGACCAGCTCTTCGGCGCCCTCCGGCAGGCCCGACGGCGCCTCCGCGTCCGCCGCGAACGCCACGAACCAGCTGGCCAGCCGGTGCTCCGGCCGGCCGGGCACGCCCACCAGCGCGTATCGCCCGTCGCCCGCCGGCGCGGGCAGTCTCGTGGCCGCCAGGAACGCGCGGGCGAGCACGCCGCCGGGCGGTGCGGCGTCGGTGCCGGCGATGGGGCGGCCGGTCGGCGAGTACACCCAGCAGGCCAGGCCGAGGTCGGCGGCCACGGGTGGGAGCAGGTCGGCCAGCCGGGCCCCCGCGGCCATCGCGGCCACGAGGCCTCTTTGCCTTCCGAGTACGGTGGCGAGCCCGCTCGCCCGCTGCGCCCAGAGCGACGGGTTGACCGCGTCGACGATCTCGCGGAACGACACCTCGACCGGCACCTCGAACAGCGGCACGCGGTGGCGGGCGCACGCCTCGACGAGGTCGGGCGGCACGCTGCCGAAGACCGCGTCGCCCGCGCCGATGGCGGTGACCTTGGCGGCGGCGCACGCGGCCACGAACGACTCGGAGTCGTCCGGCCCGCGCCGCCACACCATGCCGGTCAGCACGATCTCCCCGCCGGCGAGGTAGCGGCTGGGGTCGGGCAGGTCGGTGACGTACACGCGGGTGACCGGGTGGTCGCGCCCCTCCGCGCCCGTGAGCAGGGCAAGCTTTAGCCGAGGCTGGTCGAGCACCTCGCGCAGCAGCATCGCTCACGTCTCCCGGAGACCAGTTGTAGGAACCTACGAAAACCCTACGGCCCGCATGTTGCGGTTTCGGTGTCAAAGCCGGTTCATGGCCGGTTGTCTGACTGGTCTACTGGCCGAATGAGCGAGAGGCGGGAGGCTACGGGCCTTGCGCACGACGGCGGACGAGCGCCGAGCGACGGAGCGGGGTAGGCACAGTGCCAAACCTCGCTGAGTTCAACGCGCTCCCGGCCGCCGAGGCGGAGCGGGAGCTCCTCGCGTGCTGCGCCGCGCCCGCCTGGGCCCGCGCGGTGGCCGGCGGTCGCCCGTACCCGGACCGGATGGCGCTGCGGACCGCGGGTGACGCCGCCGCACGGGCCCTGACCTGGGCGGACGTCGCGGTGGCTCTCTCCGCGCATCCGCGGATCGGTGAGCGGGCGGCGGGCGCGGGGCGGGAGGCGGCCTGGTCGCGGCGGGAGCAGGCGGGCGCGGACGACCCGTCGGTCGCGGCCGCGCTGGTGGCGGCCAACCGGGCGTACGAGGAGCGCTTCGGGCACGTGTTTCTGATCTTCGCGACCGGCAGGAGCGCGCCCGAGATGCTGGCGGCGGCCCGCGCGCGGCTGGCCCACGACGAGGCCACCGAGCGGCCGGTCGTCCAGGAGGAGCTTCGCAAGATCACACTGCTGCGGCTGGAGAGGTTGGTGCCATGAGCCTGTCCACGCACGTGCTCGACAACGCGACGGGGCAGCCCGCGCGGGGGGTGCCGGTGCGGCTGGAACGGCGGGACGGTGACGGCTGGACGACCGTCGCCGCCGGCCGCACCGACACTGACGGGCGGGTGCGCGACTGGCCCGTGGAGATCGGCGTGCACCGGCTCGTCTTCGACACGGCCGCCAACAGCGACTTCTTTCCCGAGGTGGCGGTGGTCTTCCAGGTGGCGGACGCCGACCGTCACTACCACGTGCCGCTGCTGTTGAGCCCCTACGGCTACACGACCTATCGGGGGAGTTGAGGTTATGGGGATCGTGCTGGGGCCCAACCGGTACGGCAAGGCGGAGACCCGTGTCGTGCGGGTGGTGCGCGACGGCGAGCGGCACGAGCTGCGCGACCTCAACGTGAGCGTCGCGCTCGCCGGCGACCTCGACGGCACCCACCTCACCGGCGACAACGCGGGCGTGCTCCCCACCGACACGCAGAAGAACACCGTGTACGCCTTCGCCAAGGAGCACGGCATCGACCAGCCGGAAGACTTCGGGCTGCGGCTGGCCCGCCACTTCGTCGCGACGCAGCCGACCATCCACAGTGCTCGCATCCACATCGAACAGTACGGGTGGCGGCGCCTCGGCCCGCACTCCTTCCAGCGGGACGGCGCCGAGACGCGCACCGCGACCGTCACCGTGGACGGTGCCGGTGAGTGGGTGGTCGCCGGCCTCGCCGACCTGGTGCTGCTCAACTCGACCGACTCGGAGTTCTGGGGGTACGTGAAGGACGGGTACACGACGCTGCCGGAGACCAAGGATCGCGTGCTCGCGACGGCCGTGTCGGCTCGGTGGCGCCTCGCCTCGCCGGAGGCCGACTGGGCCGCGTCGTACGAGGGCGTGCGGGCGGCACTCGTGACGGCGTTCGTCGACACGTACAGCTTCTCGCTCCAGCAGACGCTTTACGCGATGGGGCGGCGCGTGCTGGAGGAGCGACCGGAGGTGGTCGAGGTGCGGCTGGCGCTGCCCAACAAGCACCACCTGCTGGTCGACCTGGCGCCGTTCGGGCTCGACAACCCCAACGAGGTGTTCGTGGCCGCCGACCGTCCATACGGGCTTATCGAAGGCACAGTCCTGAGATCCGACGCGCCCTCGTACGACGGGGCGTTCTGATGGACTTCCTGCGACCGTCCACATGGGAGGAAGCGCTGGCCGCCAAGGCCGCGCACCCCGACGCGGTGCCGATCGCGGGCGGCACCGACGTGATGGTGGAGCTCAACTTCGACAAGCGCCGCCCGCCGGCGCTGCTCGACCTGACCCGGGTGTCCGCCCTCACCGAGTGGGGTGGCGACGGCGAGCTGCTGCGGGTGGGCGCCGGCGTGCCGTACCGGCGGATCATCGAGGAGCTCGGCGACCGGTTGCCCGGCCTGGCGATGGCGTCCCGGACGGTCGGCTCGCCGCAGATCCGCAACAGGGGCACGGTCGGCGGCAACCTCGGCTCGGCCTCGCCCGCCGGCGACGCCCATCCGCCGCTGCTGGCGGCCGGTGCCGAGGTGGAGCTCGCGTCGGTACGCGGGGTGCGTCGCCTGCCGGTCCAGGAGTTCTTCACCGGGCCGAAGCGGAGCGTGCTGGCGCCCGACGAGCTGATCGCCGCGTTCTGGGTGCGTCCAGGGTTCACCGAGCAGTTCGCCAAGATCGGGACCCGCAACGCGATGGTGATCGCGGTGTGCTCGTTCGCCCTGGCCCTGGACCCTTCGCGTAGGACCGTCGGCACCGGGATCGGGTCGGCCGCGCCCACCCCGCTGCGTGCCACGGCGGCCGAGGCGTTCCTGGCCGCGTCGCTCGACTGGGAGTCGCGCGGCGCCGTGCCGCCGCACGTGGCCGCGGAGTTCGGGCGCCTTGTCGCGGAGGCGGCCGCGCCGATCGACGACGTGCGCGGCACGGCAGCGTACCGCCGGCACGCGCTGTCGGTGCTCGCCCGCCGCACGCTGAGCTGGGCCTGGGGAGGATCGCGATGAGAGTCAACTGCACGGTCAACGGCGAAAAGCGCCAGGCCGACGACGTCTGGCCGGGGGAGAGCCTGCTCTACGTGCTCCGCGAGCGGCTCGGGCTGCCCGGCTCCAAAAACGCCTGCGAGCAAGGAGAGTGCGGCTCGTGCACCGTCTACCTCGACGGCACGCCGGTCTGCTCGTGCCTCGTCGCCGCCGGCCAGGCGGAGGGGCGTGACGTGGTGACCGTGGAAGGGCTGGAGTACGGGCGCGTGCAGGAGGCGTTCGTGGCCGCCGGCGCGGTCCAGTGTGGATTCTGCACACCGGGGCTGGTGGTCGCCGTGCACGACCTGCTGGCGCGCGACGAAAAGCCCAGCGACCCGGACATACGCGAGGCGCTGGCGGGCAACCTGTGCAGATGTACGGGATACGAGAAGATCCTCGACGCGGTGCGGCTGGCGGCCCGATGATCGTCATCGAGGGGTGCGCCGTCGCCACCGTCGACGCGGACCAGACGGAGTTCGCCAGCGGGCACGTCGCGATCGACGGAGACCGGATCGTGGCGGTGGGCGCGGGTCGCTACCCGGGCGACGGCGAGCGGGTCGACGGCACCGGCTGCCTTGCCACGCCGGGGCTCGTCAACACCCACCACCACCTGTACCAGTGGGCCACCCGAGGCCTCGCCCAGCAGGAAAACCTGTTCGGCTGGCTGACCGAGCTGTACCCCGTCTGGACCCGCCTCGACGACGAGGTGGTCGCCGCGACGACGGCCGCGGGGCTCGGGTGGCTGGCGCTGTCCGGCTGCACGACGAGCACCGACCACCACTACGTGTACCCGGCCGGCGTCGGCGACCTCATGGCCGCGCAGGTGTCGGCGGCGGGCGAGATCGGGCTGCGCTTCCACCCGTGCCGCGGCTCGATGGACCTCGGCGCCTCGGCGGGCGGGCTGCCGCCGGACGAGATCGTGGAAGACACCGACGCCGCCCTCGCCGCCACCGAGGAGGCGATCGACCGCTACCACGACCCGTCGCCGGGCGCGATGGTGCGGATCGCGGTGGCGCCCTGCTCGCCATTCTCGGTCACCGGCAAGCTGATGAGCGAGTCAGCCGTGCTGGCCCGCCGCCGCGGGGTGCGGTTGCACACCCACCTCGCCGAGACGGCCGAGGAGGAGGAGTACTGCCTGGAGAAGTTCGGCTGCACGCCGGTGGAGTACGCCGAGCGGCTCGGCTGGCTCGGCGACGACGTGTGGCTGGCGCACGCGGTGCACCTCTCCCCGGACGCGATCTCCCGCTTCGGTGCCACCGGCACGGGAGTGGCCCACTGCCCCAGCTCCAACGCGCGGCTCGGCGCGGGCGTCGCGCCCGTACCCGACCTGCTGGCCGCCGGCGCCCCGGTCGGGCTCGGCGTGGACGGCGCGGCGTCGCAGGAGGGCGGCCAGCTTGGCGCCGAGCTGCGCATGGCGCTCTACGCGGCCCGGGTGCGCGGCGGCCACGACGCGCTCACCGCCCGCCAGGCCCTGTCGCTCGGCACGATCGGCGGCGCGCGGTGCCTCGGGCGGGACGCCGAGCTCGGCTCGCTGGAGCCCGGCAAGCTCGCCGACGTGGCGCTGTGGCGCCTCGACGACCTCGGCCACGCCGGCATCGACGACCCGGTGGCGGCGCTGGTGTTCGGCCCACTGGCCACAGTGGAGCTGCTGATGGTCGGTGGCCGGCCGGTCGTCGAGCGGGGCGAGCTGCGCACCGCCGACGAGCGGGAGCTGACCCGCCGGTCGGTCCGCGCGCACGAGAGGCTCCTGAGATGACCACTGTGGACGTTCCCGTGCGTGCGGGCGTCGGCGCCAGCCCGCGCCGCCCGGACGGCACGCTGAAGGTGAGGGGGGAGTTCGCCTTCTCCTCCGACCTGTGGCACGAAGACATGTTGTGGGGCGCGACACTGCGCAGCCCGTACCCCCGCGCGGAGATCCGCGGCATCGACCTGACCGCGGCGCTCGCGCTGCCGGGGGTCTACGCCGTGCTCACGCACGAGGACGTGCCCGGCGCCAAGCGCTACGGCCTGGAGATCGTCGACCAGCCCGTGCTCGCGATGGGCGAGGTGCGCTACCAGGGCGAGCCGGTCGCGATCGTGGCCGCCGACCACCCGGAGACCGCGCGCCGGGCGGCCGGCCACATCGCCGTCGACTACCTGGAGCTGCCGCCGGTCACCGACCCGGAGAAGGGCGAGCTGCTGCGCAGCGTGCCGGTGCGCACCGGCGATCCACATGCGACAGCCGACGTGGTGGTCACCGGCGAGTACGAGGTCGGCATGCAGGACCAGGCCTTCCTCGGCCCGGAGTCGGGGCTCGCCGTGCCGGCCGAGGACGGTGGCGTCGACCTCTACATCGCGACGCAGTGGCTGCACGTCGACCGCAAGCAGGTGGCCGCCTGCCTCGGGCTGCCCGAGGAGAAGGTGCGGCTCAGCCTCGCCGGCGTGGGCGGCGCGTTCGGCGCCCGCGAAGACCTATCGATGCAGGTGCACGCCAGCATGCTCGCGCTGCACACCGGGCGCCCGGTCAAGATGGTGTACGGGCGCGAGGAGTCGTTCTACGGCCACGTGCACCGGCACCCGGCCAAGCTGCGGTACGAGCACGGCGCCACCCGCGGCGGCGACCTCGTGTACGTGCGGGCGCGCATCGTGCTCGACGGCGGCGCGTACGCCTCCAGCTCCACCGCCGTCGCGGCCAACGCGGCGACGCTGGGCGTCGGGCCGTACGAGGTGCCCAATGTGGACATGGACGCGAGCGTCTACTACACCAACAACCCGCCGTGCGGTGCGATGCGCGGCTTCGGGGCGGTGCAGGCCTGCTTCGCGTACGAGTCGCAGATGGACAAGCTCGCCGCCGCGCTCGGCCTGAGCCCGGTCGAGCTGCGCATCCGCAACGCGATGACCGCCGGCTCCCGCATGCCCACCGGCCAGGTGGTGGAGGGCCCGGCGCCGGTCGCCTCGCTGCTCGCCCGGGTACGCGGCAGACCGGCCCCACCACCGTCCACTTCGGACCTGCGTGGCCTGCCCGGCGGAGTGGGAAACACCACCCACGGTGAGGGCGTGGTGCGCGGCGTCGGGTACGCGATCGGCATCAAGAACGTCGGCTTTTCCGAGGGCTTCGACGACTACTCCACCGCCCGCGTCCGCCTGGAGTTGATCGGCGGCGAGCCGGCCGTGCTGGTACACACCGCGGCCGCCGAGGTGGGGCAGGGTCTGGTGACGGTGCAGGCGCAGATCGCCCGCACGGAGCTGGGCGTCGACCGGGTCACGGTCGCGACCGCCGACACCAGCGTGGGCAGCGCCGGCTCGTCGTCCGCGTCCCGCCAGACCTACGTCACCGGCGGCGCGGTGCGCGCGGCCTGCCAGGCGGTCCGGGCCGCCCTGCTGTCCCGCGTGGGCGGCGCCGGCATCGTGGGCGGCAAGGTGGTCGACCCGGCCGGTGCCGTGCTGGCCGAGCTCGCCGAGGCGATCGGCGACGAGCCGATCGAGGAGACGGTGGAGTGGCGGCACCGCCCGACCTACCCGCTCGACCCGGAGACCGGCCAGGGCCACGCCCACGTGCAGTACGCGTTCGCCGCGCACCGGGCCACCGTCGACGTGGACGTCGAGCTGGGCCTGGTCAAGGTCGTGGAGATCGCCACCGCGCAGGACGTCGGCAAGGCCGTCAACCCGCTCGCCGTCGAGGGCCAGATCCACGGTGGCACGGCGCAGGGGCTCGGGCTGGCGCTGATGGAGGAGATCCAGGTCGTCGACGGGCTGGTGCGCAACCCGTCCTTCACCGACTACCTGATCCCCACGATCCTCGACATGCCCCCGATGGCGGTCGACGTGCTGGAGCTGGCCGACCCCCACTCGCCCTACGGCCTGCGCGGCGTCGGCGAGCCCCCGACGATCTCCTCGACGCCCGCGATCGTCGCCGCGGTCCGGGCCGCGACGGGCAAGGCGCTGGCCCGAGTCCCCATCCGCCCGGAACACATCACCACCTGACCTCACGCGGTTGGCGAGCTTTCGGGTTTAGGGCCGTCGTCCGTCGTGGCATTGCTTCGAGGCAGATTTCCCACGCTCCTGTCAGCGCTAGACCGTATGCTCCCGCGGGCACCGTTCCCGGCCGGCGGCTCGCGGGGCGAGCCGAAATCCCCGGCCGTCCACTGCCGGGTCCGCGCGACAAGCCCCGGCCTCCGCCGATGGACAAATGGTCAACCGCGCGCGGGAGCTTGCTAGGTCACGGGGAAGGGTGGCTGCCACCACCACGGGGTGTCCCGGAGCTCGATGCGGTCGACCCACTTGACCCACCAGAAGCCGCGCCGGCCGGGGGCTACCAGGCGGAGTGGGTAGCCGTGGCCGCGGGACAGGGGTGTGCCGCCGACGTGGGTGGCCAGCAGCAGGGTGTCGACGTCGGCGACCGGTAGGCGGACCCAGTAGCCGGTCACCGAGTGGACCAGCAGGCTGCGGGCGTCGCCGGTCCGGCGGATCAGCGCGGACACCGGCACGCCGGTCCAGTCCTGCTCCGAGTACCAGCCGGAGGTGCAGTCGAGCAGCTCGCGCCGTGTCACCGTATTTCTTGACAAGTCGGGCAACGGCCACGTCCGGGTGCCGTCGGCGTCCACCACCGTCAGGCGCCAGGTCGCCGGGTCTACCGGCGGAGAGGTGTCGTTCAGCCAGATGGTGTTGGGCATCGTCCTGGGCTGGAACGAGCCCACCTCGTACGAGCCGGTGAACCGGCGGCGCCGGCCGGGCAGCAGCAGGGTGGCTCCGTACACGGTCGCGTAGAGGGCGGCCGCGCCGGCGGTCAGCGTGCCCACGCGCATGACCTTGCGGCGGGACAAATCGGTGCGCCTCGGGATGACTCGCCGCGTGACAAGGTGCCACAGCAGCAGGGGCACCAGCGCCAGCGCCGCCGCGACGTGCAGCCACATGCCACGGATGCCGCCGACCGAGCGGACCAGCCCCGTGGTGTACCCGAGTCCGAAGAGGAGGGTGACCACCGCGAGCGCGGCGAGTGTGAGCGACGCCCAGCGACCGATCTTGTGCCGGCGCACGCCGGACCGGATGATCCTGGTTTTCCACGGTATGAGGAGGATGACCAGCATCGCGGCGACGCCGTGGGCGATCACCACCCAGCGTCCGCGGGGCGTGCCGGCGGCCACCGCGCCGGCTCCGGTGGCGAACGCGAGCACCAGAGCGAGCAACAGCGCGAGGTTCGATACCCTGCCCCCGGGATGCCTCATGACCTGCGTTCTAGCTGTAGTCGGACGGTCACCGCAAGGAGGCGTTAGGGGTCTGTAAGAGCCTCGCTGATGTAGGCCCGGTTTCGGACCGCAGCGCCCGGTTAGCGCCCCCTTATGCGTCCCTTAAGACACGCAGTTCTTCGAAAGTCGGTTCAACCAAGCTCGCCCCTCGGTACGTACACGTGGGACGGAGACGTCTGCGTGAGGCGAGGTGAGCACCCGATGCAGTGAGCGCGATCGGACCGGGTGAAGGGCAAGTCACTAGGTTGCGGAAGGTCGGTAAGTCTTGCTGAAGCGGAAGTACGAAGAGCGCTCCGTGGAACGCGACGAAGACACAGGGACGGTGGAGACGACGAGCAGTACGACCGGCGTAAAGCGGAAGCTTCCGCGGCTCCCGCTGATCGGTGCTGTCGTCTTCCTGGCCCTCGCCATGTGGGCGGCCAGCACCACGTTCGGTGGTGCGCTGGCCTCGGTGTACGTCTACGCGTTCCTCAACTTCTTCGCCGGCGTGGTCTCGCTGGTGGCGCTCTCGCTGACGGTCATGTGCGGCCTGGTCGCCACCGACCGGTTCTTCCTGAAGATCGGCCATCGGGTCTTCTTCCAGGGCGTACACAGGGCGACGGCGATCATCGCGGTGGTCTTCCTCGGGCTGCACATCGCGATGAAGGTGCTGTCCGGGACGGCGAGCGTGATCGACCCGTTCGTGCCGTTCGCCAACCCGTTCGAGCCGATCTACATCGGGCTCGGCACCATCGCGAGCTACCTGATGTTCACGGTCTTCTGGACCGGCATCGTCCGGGCGCGGTTCGCCGGCAGCGGCAAGCCGTGGATGTGGCGCACGCTGCACGCCAGCTCGTACGTCGCCTGGCCGGCCGCGCTGGGCCACGGCCTCAACGCCGGCCGCCCGGCCGCCACCTGGGTGTGGCTGAGCTACAGCGCCTGCGTCATCGGCGTGGTGATCGCGCTGCTGGTCCGGGTGTACGTCAGCCTGGGCCGCCGCACGACCGGCAAGGCCGTGCCCACCGCGATGGGCATCAACGTGGAGACCGCGATCATCCCGCGGGTCGGCGACGGCGGGTTCCGGGAGGGTCTGTCGACCTCGACCCGCGAGCAGCGCGCCATCCGCGACGACGACCTCGAAAACACCGCCACCCGGATGATGACGACCGGCCGCCCCCCGCGCGAGCGGGAGGCCGCCGGGCAAGAGACCCGCGTCGGCTACGCGATGCCGGTGGCCCCGCCCGAGCAGCGGCGTCCCCGTACCGAGGAGCGGACGCCCGACGAGCTGGTCTCGCCGGGCGAGCGGCGCGCGTCCCGGCCCGAGAGGCCGGAGCGGGCCCGGTCCGACGCGCGGCGTTCCCGGCTGGAGCAGATGGACGAGCGGGCCGAGGAGCGGCGCGTCCTGGAGCGTTCACCGGCGCCCCGGGCAGACGTGGGCGAGCGCCTCGACGACATGCGGCGGCAGGAGCGTCGCGCGTCGCGGTCCGGCTCGCGCAACGAGGACAAGCGCAGCGCGACGCAGTGGCGCCGCGGCAAGTCGAAGTCGGAGGCGAAGGAGGCCGACGCCACCGACCGCGAGTGGTACGAGAGCCTGCGCGGCGACGAGCCGGTGTCCGGGTACGGGCCGGTCTCGGGTGGTTACGCGCCCTCGTCGCCGGCGCCCGCCCCGCAGCCCGAGCGTGAGCGGTACGGCCGCGGCGAGCAGGGCGGCGGCCGCCGCCGGGCGGAGCAGCGCGGTGAGCGGTGGACGTCGCCGGCCGACGAGCGCTACGCCGACATCGACCCGGTCTCGGCCCCGGCCAGCCGCTACGACCAGAGCCGCGAACCCGTCTCGGCCCCGGCGCGGCGCTACGACCAGAGCCGCGAGCCGGTCTCGGGCCCCGCGCCGCGCTACGACCAGAGCCGCGAGCCGGTCTCCGGTCCCGCGCCGCGCTACGACCAGAGCCGCGTCGACCCGGTCTCCGCGCCCTCCAGCCGGTACGGCCAGAGCCGTTACGACGAGCCGCGGTACGAGGACGAGCGTCCCCGCCGGGCGGCGCTGCGCCTGGTGACCGACGACGACGCACCCCGCCGGTCGCGCCGCTCGCGCTCGTCGCGCGAGCAGGAGGACGCGCGGCACAGCCGCCGCGACGACGGCCGGCACAGCCTCGGCGAGGAGGACGACGGCCCGATCCAGTACGCGTCCGAGCCTGGCTACGAGCGTCCCGGCCCGTACCCGCCCGCGGTGGACCCGATGCCCTCACGCCGGTCACGGCGTGGCCGCCGGGCAGCGGGCGGTGAAGACATGGACAACGGTGCCTACTGGACTCGACCTCGGGAAGGGTATGGGAGGTGAGTGGAGGGATGGTTCCGGCCGTCGGTCGCGCCGGTCCGGCCCGGCTGACCGCGGGCTTCGAACAGTTCGGGCGCCTGGATCTCTGGGATCACCAGCAGGTACACGGTGACCTGCGCCCGATGTCGAGCGCGGACCTCATCTCCCTCGCCGAACAGATCAAGCTCACTGGGCGGGGTGGAGCGGCGTTCCCGTTCGCCCGCAAGGTCCGTGCGGTCATCGAGTCGGCGATGCGGCAGGAGAAGCCGATCGTCGTGGTGGTCAACGCCACCGAGGGCGAGCCGGCGGCCTGGAAGGACAAGGTGCTGCTCGCCCGCGCGCCGCACCTGATCCTCGACGGCGCCTCCCTCGCCGCCTGGGCGCTCGAAGCCGACGAGATCGTGATCGGCGTGGAGAAGGACCACGTCGGCCACGAGTCGCTGCGGCGGGCGCTGGCCGAGCGGCGGATGCCGGCGCCGACCCGCATCGTGGGTGTGCCGCACCGGTTCATCTCCGGCGAGGGCGGCGCGCTGGTCCGCGGCATCAACGGCGAGGCGCACATCCCGCCCGGCCGCAAGATCCGGTCGAGCGACTCCGGCGTCAACGGGCTGCCCACGCTGCTCTCCAACGCCGAGACGTACGCCCAGCTCGCGTTCGCGGCGAGCATCGGGCCCTACGAGTACGCCGCGGTGGGCACCGGCCGGGAGCCGGGCACCGTGCTGCTCACCATCACCGCCAACGGCAAGCCGAGCGTGGTGGAGGCGCCGACCGGTGTACCGCTGAAGGAGGTCCTGCGCATGTGCGGGGCCACGCCCGGACAAGGGCTGCTCCTCGGCGGGTACCACGGAAAGTGGATCACCGCGGAGGCCGCGTCGCGCGCGGAGATCTCCCGGGAGAGCCTCACCGAGGTCGGCGGCACGCTCGGCGCGGGCATCATGATCCCGCTGCCGGAAGACACCTGCCCGCTCGGCGAGGTGGAGCGGGTCATGCACTACATGGCGGCCGAGTCCGCCGGCCAGTGCGGCCCGTGCCGCCTCGGCCTGCCCGACCTCGCGCGCACCGTCTCGAAGCTGGTCCAGGGCGGCGGCGGCCAGGCGGCCGTGCGCGCCGCGGCCGGCGTGGTCAAGGGGCGCGGCGCGTGCAGCCACCCCGACGGCACGTCCCGCTTCGCCCTCTCCGCGCTGGAGGTCTTCGCGGAAGACATCGCCACCCACGCGTACAGCGAGGGTTGCGGCCGCCCGGTCAAGGGCGTGCTCCCGCTCTCCAGCTCGCCCGAGACCGAGGGCACGACCGGCGGGGTGGGCAAGCTCGTGGTCGACTGGACCCGCTGCGACGGGCACGGGCTCTGCGCCCACCTCGTACCGGAGCTGATCCGGCTGGACGGCAACGGATATCCGGCGATCGCCGACACCCCGGTGCCGGCGTGGCTCGAGGCGGACGCCCGGCGGGCCGTCGACATGTGCCCCGGGCTCGCGCTCCGGCTCACCGGCGTCAACGAGAAGCCCGGCCGGCGCGGCAAGACCAAGGAGCCCAAGCGGAGGCCGTCCAAACCACTGCGGTAACTGGCGCGCCTCGCGCGCCGGACCGCGCGGCCGTCGCGGAGCGAGGGCCGGGTGGCAGAGTTTCGGCTACGGTGCTTAGGTGACCGAGATACTCAGTGACGAGGCCCGGGAGTTCATCGCCGATCTACACCGGCGGTTCGCCTCCCGCCGTAACGAGCTGATCGCCCGCCGCGCCGAGCGGCGCGCCGAGGTCGCCCGCACCGGCCGGTTCGACTTCCTCCCGGATACGGCCGAGATCCGCCTCACCGAGTGGCAGGTCCCGCCCGCGCCGGCCGACCTCACCGACCGGCGCGTCGAGATCACCGGACCGACCGAGCGCAAGATGGCCATCAACGCGCTCAACTCCGGTGCCAAGGTGTGGCTGGCCGACCTTGAAGACGCCAACACCCCGCACTGGTCCAACGTGGTCGGTGGGCAGCAAAACCTCTACGACGCGGTACGCCGCACCATCTCGCTCGACACCGGCGGCAAGCACTACGAGCTCGGCGGCGGGCCGTATCCGACGATCGTCATGCGCCCGCGCGGGTGGCACCTCCACGAGCGCCACCTGCCGTTGGACGGGTGGCCGGCGATCGGCGCGCTCGTCGACTTCGGGCTGTACTTCTTCCACAACGCGCGGGAGCTGCTCGAGCGGGGCAGCGGGCCGTACTTCTATCTGCCCAAGATGGAGAGTCACCTCGAAGCTCGACTGTGGAATGACGTGTTCACCTACGCGCAGGACGCGCTCGGCATCCCGCAGGGCAGCATCCGGGCGACGGTGCTCATCGAGACGATCCCGGCCGCGTTCGAGATGGACGAGATCCTGTGGGAGCTGCGCCCGCACGCGTCCGGCCTCAACGCCGGCCGGTGGGACTACCTCTTCAGCATCATCAAGTACTTCCGCGACGCCGGGCCCGACTTCGTGCTGCCCGACCGGGCGTCGGTCACCATGACCGCGCCGTTCATGCGGGCGTACACGGAGCTGCTCGTCGCCACCTGCCACCGGCGCGGCGCGTTCGCGATGGGCGGCATGGCCGCGTTCATCCCGAGCCGGCGCGACCCGTCGGTCAACGAGGTGGCACTGGCGAAGGTGCGCGAAGACAAAGAGCGCGAGGCGGGCGACGGCTTCGACGGCTCCTGGGTGGCCCACCCCGACCTGGTGCCGGTCTGCCGCGAGGTCTTCGACCGCGTGTTGGGTGACCGCCCCAACCAGCTCGACCGGCAGCGGCCCGAGGTGGTGGTCCCCGCCGAAAAGCTGCTCGACGTCGCCGCCACGCCAGGCGCCGTGACGGAGGCGGGGCTGCGCAACAACGTGTCGGTCGCCCTCCAGTACATCGAGGCCTGGTTGGAGGGCAACGGCGCGGTCGCCATCAACAACCTGATGGAAGACGCGGCGACCGCGGAGATATCACGGTCGCAGATCTGGCAGTGGGTCCATCAAGGCGTGCGGCTGGAGGACGGCACACCGATCACCGCCGACCTGGTGCGGCGGATCGGCGACGAGGAGCTGGCCCGGCTCGGCGACCCGGAGCGCTACAAGTCGGCCCGCGACCTCTTCGAACAGGTCGCGCTGGCCGACGACTTCGCCGACTTCCTGACGGTCCCGGCTTACGAGCTGATCCAGTAGATGTTTCCGGAGTCCTTCCTCGACCCCCTTTTCGCCGAGCTGGACGGCCTGCTCGGTGGGCTCGACGCGGAGCTGGCGGTGCGCTACCCCGGTGACCCGGGCGGGCGGCAGCCGGTGCACACCGTGTACGTGCCCGCCGACCGGATGCACGCCGGCCTCGTGACGGAGTGGGGCACGGCCGCGCGGGAGGCGCTGAAGGCGCACCCGCCGCTGCCGTTCGGGGAGGAGCTGCGCGACCGCGTGCTGTCCAAACTGGACCGCGAGCCGATCGAAGACCTGCGCATCGACTTCGAAGACGGATACGGGATCCGCGACGACGCCACCGAGGACTCCGACGCGGTGACCGCGGCCGCGGCGCTGCGCGACGGCCCGGCGCCGCCGTTCGTGGGGCTGCGGGTCAAGAGCCTGGAGGCGGCGACGCGGCGCCGCGCGGTGCGCACGCTCGCCGTCTTCCTCTTCTGGTACGGCGGCCTGCCGCCCGGCTTCGTCGTGACGCTGCCGAAGGTGAGCGCGCCGGCGCAGGTCGAGGCGATGGCGATCCTGTGTGGACGGTTGGAGGTCGAGTACGGGCTGCCGGCCGGCGCGCTCCGCTTCGAGGCGCAGGTGGAGACGCCGCCCGCGGTGCTGGGGCCGGATGGGCGGGCCACCGTCGCCTCGATGATCGCGGCGGCCGGCGGGCGGCTCACCGGGCTGCACTACGGCACCTACGACTACAGCGCCAGCCTCGGCATCGCCGCCGCGTACCAGAGCCTGGAGCACCCGGCCGCCGACCACGCCAAGGCGGTGATGCAGGTGGCGGTGGCCGGCACCGGTGTGCGCCTCTCCGACGGCTCCACCAACGTGCTGCCGGTCGGCGACACCGCCGCCGTGCGGGAGGCCTGGGCGCTGCACTCCCGGCTGGTGCGCCGCTCGCTGGAGCGCGGCTTCTACCAGGGCTGGGATCTGCACCCCGCCCAGCTGCCCACCCGCTTCGCCGCCACGTACGCCTTCTTCCGCGACGGAGCCCCGGCCGCCCGCGCCCGCCTCGCCGCATACCGCGAGCGCCGCTCCGGCGGCATCCTCGACGAGCCGGCGACCGCGCGGGCGCTGGAGGGCTTCCTTACCCGCGGCGTCCACTGTGGTGCGCTCGACGCCTCGGAGGGCCCGTGAGCTACGACCTTGTGCTGCGCTCACGCCGGGTCGTGCTGCCGGACGGCGAGCGGCCGGCGGCGGTGTGCGTCTCCGACGACCGGATCGCGGCGATCGAAGCCTACGACTTCCCCGGCACGGATCTCGGCGACGCCGCGCTGCTGCCCGGCCTCGTCGACACGCACGTGCACGTCAACGAGCCCGGCCGGACGGAGTGGGAAGGCTTCGCCACTGCCACCCGCGCCGCCGCGGCCGGCGGTGTGACGACCATCGTGGACATGCCGCTCAACTCGCTACCGCCCACCGTCGACGCCGACGCCCTCGCGGTCAAGCGTGCGGCGGCGACCGGTCAGTGCCATGTGGACACCGGCTTCTGGGGCGGCGCGATCCCCGGCAACGCGGCCGCCCTGCCCGCGCTGTACGAGGCCGGGGTCTTCGGCTTCAAGGCGTTCCTGGTCGACTCGGGCGTGCCGGAGTTTCCACCGCTCACCCCCGCGCAGCTGCGGGAGGCGCTCGCCGCGGTGGACGCGCTCTTCGTCATCCACGCCGAAGACCCGGCCGCCATCGAGCCGGCCGCCACGTCGCCGCACTACGCGGACTTCGTCGCCTCCCGGCCGCCCAGCGCGGAGACCGGCGCCGTCGGCACGGTCGTGGCGGCCGCGCGGGAGAGCGGACGCCGGCTGCACGTGCTGCACCTGTCCGCCGCGTCCGCGCTGCCGTCCACCGTGGACGTTCCGGGCGTCACCGTCGAGACCTGCCCGCACTACCTCACGTTCGCGGCCGAGGAGGTGCCGGACGGCGCGACGGAGTTCAAGTGCTGCCCGCCGATCCGCGACGCCGCCAACCGCGAAGCGCTGTGGCAGGGGCTCGCCAGCGGCGCGATCGACTTCGTCGTCTCCGACCACTCGCCCTGCACCCCCGACCTGAAGCGCGGCGACACCGGCGACTTCGCGGCGGCCTGGGGCGGCATCGCCTCCCTCCAGCTGGGCCTGCCGGTCGTGTGGACGCAGGCCGCCGCCCGCGGCTTCACCCTCGCCGACGTGGTGCGCTGGATGGCGACCCGCCCGGCCGAGGTCGTGGGCCTCGCCCGCAAGGGCCGCATCGCGGTGGGCTACGACGCCGACCTCGTCGCCTTCGAGCCGGACGCCGCCTTCGTGGTCGACGCCGGACGGTTGCGCCACCGGCATCCGGTCACCCCCTACCACGGAAGGGCGCTGCTCGGAAAGGTGCGCACCACCTGGCTGCGCGGGTCCGTTGTGGACGGTGTGACCCCGCGCGGCCGGCTGCTGTCCCGAGGTGCGGCATGACCTGGCGGCTGCTGCCCGACCTCGCCGCCCGATCGCTCGGCGGCGGCGTTCCGCATGTCACGGATGAGCTCTTCGCCGCCGGAGACAACCTGGTCACCGACGCGCCGCCGAGCTTCGAGGCGCGGACGTTCGGCCCGAAGGGCCAGGTCTACGACGGCTGGGAGACCCGCCGCCGCCGCGAGCCCGGGGTCGACCACGCCATCGTCCGCCTCGGCGCGCCCGGCATCGTGCGCGGCGTGGTCGTGGACACCGCGTTCTTCACCGGCAACTACCCGCCGCACGCCTCGGTGGAGGGCGTCGCGGTCGACGGCTACCCGAGCCCGTCCGAGCTGGCGTCCGCGCCGTGGGCCCCGCTCGTCCCGAAGTCGCCCCTGGCGGGGGACACCCGCAACGAGTTCGAGGTGAGCGACCCGCACCGCTGCACACACGTGCGCCTGACCATCTACCCGGACGGCGGTGTGGCCCGGCTACGCGTTCACGGCGAGGTCGTGCCCGATCCCACCCTGCTGCCGGCGGTACTCGACCTGGCCGCGATGGAGCACGGCGGCCAGGTCGTGGGGTGCAGCGACATGTTCTACGGCCCGCCGCACCGCCTCATCGCGCCCGGCCTGGCACGCGTGATGGGCGAGGGCTGGGAGACCGCCCGCCGCCGCGACGACGGCAACGACTGGGTGCTGGTCAAGCTCGCCGCGCCCGGTGTGGTACACCTCGCCGAGCTCGACACGAGCCATTTCAAGGGCAACGCGCCAGGCGCGGCAAGCCTGCGCGGCGTGGACGCCCGAGTGTCCGACGTGGACGATCCGGCGGCGTGGTTCGACATCCTGCCGCGCACCCGCCTCCAGCCCGACACCCGCCACCGCTTCCCGGTCGCGGGCCCGCCGCCGGCCGCCACCCACGTGCGCCTCGACGTCTTCCCCGACGGCGGCATGGCTCGCCTCCGCCTGTACGGCTCCCTCACGGACGACGGCCGCGCCGCCCTGGCTGCCCGCTGGCAGAGCACGACCCGCCCCTGACCTCGGTCGTGGCCCGGACCGTCGCTCCCGCCGCCGTTGGTTGCGGCCACCCCTCTGGGGTCGCTGTCCGTTGTGGTGTTACTTCGAGACAGAGTTTTCCCGGGTCCGCGTCAGTTGCTGACCGTATGCTCCCGCGGGCACCGCTCCCGGCCGGCGGCTCGCGGGGCGAGCCGACTTCCCCGGCCGTCCGCTGCCGGCTCCGCGGGGCAAGCCCTGCTCCCGCGGCTCACCCTCGCGTTGGGGTTGCGGTCGCCCCTTTGCCTCCGGCGGATGCACAGCCCGCGGTGCAGAGTGTTTGTCCACAATGCCTGTTGCCGACCAGGCGGCGAGACCGCGCACAGGGCTTCGTCGCCCTGAGTAACCGCCGGCGCCGTCCGCGTGGCCCAAGATTCGAGATCTAGGAGAGAGTTAGGGCGCCATACCAACCCAAACTCTCCTAGATCTCGAAGTTCTCAGCCGAGCCTGCCGACGCTGCGTCACAGACGGTGGCCAGTGAGGCCGGCGGGGCAGGGATCTAGCTGGTTGTCGCTTCGGGGCTGACACCGTGCGGCTCGAGCCGGTGGGCGAGGCGGTGCAGGGCTGTCGCGGTGAGCTCGCGCATCGTCGTGCGGCGTCGGCGCGGTGGCCGCTCGGGCTGCGTGCGGGCCTTCGGGCGGGCGGAGTGCACGTGGTGCCGGGTCGCGTTGTCGGCCATCACCATCGCGGAAAGGGCGAGCATCTTGTCCTCCTTATAGCAACCATCTGATTGCCATCCAAGCTATAGCAATCAGATGGTTGCGTCAAGCGGCCTGGCGGACCGATCGAGTGGCTTGACTATCTGGGCGGCGCGCCGCTACGTTTCTTCCGGAATAGTTCCGGAAGGTCGCCGGGCGCGGTCGAGGGAGGACGTCGAGTGAGGATCGTGGACGCCCGGGTGATCGTGAGCTGCCCCGGCCGCAACTTCGTCACGCTCAAGTTGGTCACCGACGAGGGCGTGACGGGCATCGGCGACGGCACGCTCAACGGGCGCGAGCTCGCCGTCGCGAGTTACCTGCGGGAGCACGTGGTGCCCCTGCTGATCGGGCGCGATCCGGCCAGGATCGAGGACACCTGGCAGTACCTCTACAAGGGCGCGTACTGGCGGCGCGGGCCGGTCACGATGAGCGCGATCGCCGCGGTCGACACGGCCTTGTGGGACATCAAGGGCAAGGTGGCCGGGCTTCCGGTCTACCAGCTGCTGGGTGGGCGGTCACGCGAGGGTGTCACCGTGTACGGGCACGCCAGCGCGGACACAGTGGACAGTGTGCTCGACCGGGTGGCCGACTTCGTGAAGCAGGGCTACAAGGCGGTGCGCGTGCAGACCGGCATCCCCGGACTGTCCGGTGTGTACGGTGTGCACGTCGGCCCCGGCGTGTACGAGCCGGCCGGCGCCGCCGTGCCCAGCGAGGCGGTCTGGTCCACCGAGCGCTACCTCGACCACGTGCCGAGCGTGTTCGCGCGGGTGCGGGAAGAGTTCGGGCCGCACCTCAAGCTGCTGCACGACGTGCACCACCGGCTCACGCCGATCGAGGCGGCGCGGCTGGGCAAGAGCCTCGAGCCGTACGCGCTGACCTGGATGGAGGATCCGGTGCCGGCCGAGCTCCAGGAGGGGTTCCGGCTGATCCGGCGGCACACCACGACGCCGATCGCGGTGGGCGAGGTCTTCAACAGCATCTGGGACTGCCAGCAGCTGGTGAGCGAGCAGCTCGTCGACTACGTGCGGGCGACCGTGGTGCACGCCGGCGGCATCACCCACCTGCGGCGCATCTTCGACTTCGCCGCGCTCTACCACGTGCGCAGCGGCTCGCACGGCGCCACCGACCTGTCGCCGGTGTGCCTCGCCGCGGCGCTGCACCTCGACATCAGCATCCCCAACTTCGGGCTCCAGGAGTACATGCCGCACGCGGACGCGACCGACGAGGTCTTCCCGCACACGTACCGTTTCGACGACGGCTACCTACACCCGTCCGAGGAGCCCGGCCTCGGCGTGGAGATCGACGAGGATCTGGCGGCGCGATACCCGTACAAGCCGGCGGCCCTGCCGGTCAACCGCCTCGAAGACGGCACCCTGCACAGCTGGTGACCGGTGCGGGCCCACCGGGCGTGGGCCCGCACCCCAGACCCGGCCGGAGTGGTTGAGTCAAAGATACTTGACATGATGTCTGGCTAGCTTTACCTTCGTGTGCATGTCCATCGAGGAGAAGCGGTCCTGGATCTACGCCACGATCGCGGTCGTCGTGCCCGCGGTCTACGCGGTCGTGATGCTGCGGCGGCTCGACGGCACCGATGCCGCCGACGTCGCCTACATCCGGCCACTGATCACCGCGGTCGTCGCCGCCATGGTGCTCGGCATCGTGGCCAACATCGTCGCCGCCATGTTCTCCCGTAAAGAGGAGATCGACCGCAAGGACGAGCGCGACCGGCAGATCCACCGCATCGGCGAGTACGTCGGCTTTCACGTCATGAGCCTCGCCGCGCTCGGGCCGCTGGTGCTGGCTATGGCCGAGGTCGACTACTTCTGGATCGCCAACGCGCTCTACCTGTCATTCTGCCTGGCCGCGCTCGGCTCGGCGGCCGCGAAGATCGTGGCGTATCGGCGAGGCTTCTGACATGGTCAAGCCCACCCGGGTCACCAACTCGATCCGCGCCCTGCGCTTCGCCGCCGGCGAGATGACCCAGGCGGACCTCGCCGATCGCATCGGCGTGACCCGCCAGACCGTCATCGCGATCGAGCAGGGGCGCTACTCGCCGTCGCTGGAGATGGCCTTCCGCATCGCCCGCGTCTTCAAGGTCTCGCTCGACGACGTCTTCCAATACCCCGACGAGACCGACTAGCGAGCTTTCGGGCAGGGTCGCCGTCCGTCATGGCGTTGTTTCGAGGCAGAAATTTCCCACCTCCGCGTCACCTGCGGACCGTATGCTCCCGCGGGCACCGCTCCCGGCCGGCGGCTCGCGGGGCGAGCCGAGTTCCCCGGCCGTCCGCTGCCGGGTCCGCGGGACAAGCCCTCGGGCCACCGCCGGCATCCCGAGGCCCGCCTTCCCACTGTTTGGGGGATGTGGCTCGGCATGTGGACGGCGCAATGATCGTTCGCCCGGAAACCACACGACACGCCGGGAAGAGTGCGGGTATCGGGCGAACGATCATCGAGGAAAGGCGGCAAGGGGGACGGGCAATGTCGGGGACGTTGCCCACTCGCCGCGGCGACGCCCTTCGCCTCGGCCCGGGACGCAGGGGGAGCGTGACCAGCGGCGGACGGGTGAGGCCGCGGGAGCAGCGGTCTGGACCACGACGGGCGTCGCGGTAGCTCGAAGTCTGTTTTGGATCTAGCTGCGGCGGGGGCGCTAGCGGGCGGCTACGAAGGCGCGGCCTACCTCCGTCGGCTGGGTGGCGGTGCGGAAGAGGCCGGACTTGTCCTTGTCGGTCGCGGGTAGGCCGAACCAGGCGTAGCGCTGAAGGAATGGCAGGCCGCCGAGCATCTTGGCCGCCGCGGTCACGAAGGCCGCCTGCTGCGCCTGCGTGGGGAAGCGGGCACCGCCGCCGGAGAAGTCGATCAGCGCGAACTCGGTCAGCCAGATCGGCTTCTCGTACCTGTCGTATACCGCTTGCAGGTAGCGGCGGAGCTGGTCGACCGCGTTCGCGGTGGTGAAGTCGCCGCCATACCAGTGGAGCGTCACGAAGTCGACCCGGTGGCCGCGGGACTTGGCGCCGGTCATGAAGCGGTCGAGCCAGCCGCCCTTGTCGGCGCCGCCGAAGGCTACCGACGGGCTGCCCAGCTTGCTGCCCGTGGCCATCAGCTTCGGCCACAGGTCGAGGGCCTGCTCGACGCTCATGTTGGCCTGGCCGGCCATGTCCGGCTCGTTGAAGCCCAGCAGGTACGGGCCGGCCGCCTTGGCCGCGGCGAGCGCGGAGTCGTCGACGTCCTTGGCACCCCAGATCATCGGCACGAACTGCGCGCCGCGCGGGGTGGTGACGCCGTCGTGGCGTGGGCTCCACGTGTAGTACCAGCTCGCCTTGGAGGCGGCGAGTGCCTGGCTGACGCCGTCGAAGTTCCAGACCGCGACGCCCTTCTTCGGCGACGGAGGCCTTGTGGTGGGCGGAGCGGCGGGCGCCTTGGTGGTCGCGCGAGGTGCCGGCGACGGCGATGGGCTGGCCGAGGGGCTGGGACCTACGGTAGGCGTGACCACCGCCGCCGGTAACGGATTCGCCGCCGGCTCGGGCGCGGGGGAGCGGTTGAGCCTCACCCCGATGAGGGTCGCCGTCACCAGGACCACGACGGTCGCCGCGGCGGTGATCGGCACGGCGAGGCCGCTGGTGCCGGCCGCCGCCGCGCCCGCCTTCGCCGCCACACCCGCTCCGGCCTTGGCGGCCAACGCGGTGTGTGCGGTGGGCCCGGCCAGCTTGCCGGCCAGCGCGGCCGGCACCGGGAGCATGGAGATGCCGGCGAGCAGGCGGTCGATCGGCACCAGGTCGCCGGTCGTGCGCGCGCACACCCCGCACTCGCGCACGTGGCGGGCCAGCCGCTTGCGCCAGAGCGAGTCGGGCACGCCGTTCCACGAGGTGGCCACCGCCCGCAGCGCCGCGCAGCCGGGCTGGGCGCGGAGCGCGCGCACGACGGTGCGGGCGGTCTGGATCTGCTCCTTCATGCGGTGGATGCGCACGCCCGCGTGGTTGGGGGAGAGGCCGAGCGCGCCGGCGAGGTCGGAGCGCTCCAGCTCGCCCGCCTCCTCCAGCCACCAGAGCGCGATCAGCTCCTGGTCGTCGGCGTCCAGCCAGCGGGTCGCCTCGGCCACCTCGCGCCGCTGGTCGGTGAGGCCGAGCCTCGCGATGGTCAGGTCGGCGAAGTCGGGGCCGGGGTCGGGCACCTCCTGCATCGCCTCGACGCCCACCGGCCGGGCGGGTGCCGTGCGCCGGTGCAGCTCCCAGTCGCGCACCTGGCGGATCGCGATCGCCACCAGCCACGGGCGGTAGGCGCTCGGGTCGCGCAGGTCGGGCAGGTGGCGGACCACCCGCACCAGCGTCTCCTGCACGACGTCGTCGACGTCCGCGTGGCCGCGCAGCGCGCGGCCGACGATGTTGTACACCAGCGGGAGCGAGGCGGCGACCAGCGCGTCGAGCGCGTGCGCGCCGCCCTGCTGTGCCGCGCTGACCAGCGTGGCGTCCGGTGTGGCCCGACCGGTACGGGACATCCGCCTGCCTCCTCACGTGCCGTTGCCGACCCTTCCGTATGTGGAGACCGGCGGGCAGAACCCGGATTACAGAAAATCAGCCCGGATTCTTGTACGACGGCGCGTGCTGTGCGCCCCGCCGCTGACCGTGCGTGAGCAGCGGCAGCGTGCGGTGGGCGACCACCGTCGAGAGCACCACCACACTTGTAGAACGGCGGATGCCGGCGAAGCGATCGAGCTCGAGCAGGATCCGCTGGAGATCGTCGTTGGAGCGGGCGGCGACCCGGCAGAGCACGTCGCCGGGGCCGGTGGTCGCGTACGCCTCCAGCACGCCGGGGAGCGCCGCCAGGTGATCGGTCACCTCGTCGAGCCGCCCCTGCGCGATCTCCAGCGTCACAAACGCCTGCACCGGGTAGCCGGCGGCGGCGAGGTCCACCTGCGGCCCGTACCCGGTGACGACGCCGGCGACGCGCAGCCGCTCCATGCGCGCGGTGACGGTGGCCCGGGCGACCCCGGCCAGCCGGGAAAGCTCCAGCACGCCGATGCGCGGATTTTCGGTCAACAGTCGCAGGAGGGCGACGTCGAGAGTGTCGAGTTCCACAGCTTACCAATCTGCCTAGCGTTATGGGGAAAGCGCTGTGCTAATTGCTCAGGTTGCCTAGCTCACGATACGCCGGTTGCACAGGAAGCAAATGCACGATCAGATGGTGGTCATGACCGTCGAACACGTTCTGACCGATGACGAGCGGCTCGCGGATCTGAGCCTCGAGCAGCTCAAGCAACTCGTGGGACTGGTGGAGTACGACGAGCAGTCCGACCCGTTCCCGGTGACCGGCTGGGACGCGATCGAGTGGGTGGTCGGCAACGCGACCCAGGCCGCCCGCTTCTACCAGCTGGCCTTCGGGATGGAGCTGGTCGCCTACTCCGGCCCGGAGACGGGCAACCGCGACCACTGCGCGTTCGTGCTGCGCAGCGGCGCCGTGCGGTTCGTGCTCAAGGGCGCGGTCGACCCGGAGAGCCCACTCGTGGCGCTGCACGACCGGCACGGCGACGGGGTCAGCGACATCGCGCTCGAAGTGCCCGATGTGGACACTTGCGTCAAGCACGCGCGGGCGCAGGGCGCGACGATCCTCGACGAGCCGCACGAGCTGACCGACGAGCACGGGACGGTGCGGGTGGCGGCCATCGCGGCGTACGGCGACACCCGGCACACGCTCGTCGACCGCTCCCGCTATCACGGCCCGTACCTGCCCGGGTACGTGGCCCGGACCTCCACGCTCCCCAAGCGCCGCCGGCTCTTCCAGGCGCTCGACCACGTGGTCGGCAACGTCGAGCTGGGCCACATGGACGAGTGGGTGGCGTTCTACAACCGGGTGATGGGCTTTACCAACATGGCCGAGTTCATCGGCGACGACATCGCCACCGACTACTCGGCGCTGATGTCCAAAGTGGTCGCCAACGGCAACCACCGGGTGAAGTTTCCGCTCAACGAGCCGGCCGTGGGCAAGCGGAAGAGCCAGATCGACGAGTTCCTCGAGTTCTACCGGGGGCCGGGCGCGCAACACCTGGCGCTGGCCACCAACGACATCCTGCGCACGGTGGACGAGCTGCGGGCGGCCGGCGTCGAGTTCCTCGACACGCCCGACTCCTACTACGAGGACCCCGAGCTGCGCGCGCGGATCGGCAAGGTACGGGTGCCCGTCGAGGAGCTCCAGAAGCGGAAGATCCTGGTGGACCGGGACGAAGACGGCTACCTGCTCCAGATCTTCACGAAGCCGATCGGCGACCGGCCGACCGTGTTCTTCGAGTTCATCGAGCGGCACGGGTCGCTCGGCTTCGGCAAGGGCAACTTCAAGGCGCTCTTCGAAGCCATCGAACGCGAGCAGCAGCGCCGGGGCAACCTCTAGTGTCTGACTCGTGAGCGCGGTGACATGGGTGCCCGGCGTCGACGCCGGGCACCCCTATGGTCTGCACAACCTGCCGTACGGCGCGGTGTCCTACCGAGATTCGCCGCGCCTCGTGGTGCGGATCGGCGACCTCGGGCTGGATCTGGCGGCGGCATGCGCGCGGCTGGCCCCTGACCTGGCGCCACTGGTGTCCGGGCCGGTGCTCAACCCGCTGCTCGCCGCGCCGGCCGCGACCTGGCGACGCCTCCGAGCCGCGGTGACCGAGTGGCTCACCGACGAATCAGTAAGGCCGGTCGTCGAGCCGCTGCTGGAGCCGATCGGCCAGACCCACCTGCCGTTCGAGGTCGGCGACTACGTCGACTTCTACGCCTCCGAGCACCACGCCTCGGCGATCGGTCGCATCCTCCGCCCCGACTCGCCCTCGCTGCCGGAGGCCTGGAAGCACCTGCCGATCGGCTACCACGGGCGCTCCGGCACGGTGGTCGTCTCGGGCACGCCGATCGTCCGGCCGCACGGCCAGCGCCGGGTGGGCGGCGAGATCGAGGTGGGCCCGAGCCTGCGCCTCGACATCGAGGCCGAGGTGGGCTTCGTGCTCGGCGCCGGCACCCGCCTCGGCGAGCCGGTCGCTCTGGCCGACGCGGCCGAGCACGTCTTCGGCGTGTGCCTGGTCAACGACTGGTCCGCGCGCGACCTCCAGGCCTGGGAGTACGTGCCGCTCGGTCCGTTCCTCGGCAAGTCGTTCGCGACGTCCGTGTCGCCGTGGGTGGTGCCGCTGGACGCCTTCGACAGCGCGCGCACCGCACCGCCACCGCGCGACGTGCCCTTGGTGTCCTATCTGGACGACGCGGCGCTGCCGCCGTGGGGGCTGGACATCGCGCTGGAGATCGAGCTCAACGGCGCCGTCATATCGCGGCCGCCGTTCCCGGCGATGTACTGGACCGCCGCGCAGATGCTCGCCCACCTGACCGTCAACGGCGCCTCCATCCGCCCCGGCGACCTCTTCGCCTCGGGCACGGTCAGCGGCCCGGAGCCGGACCAGGCCGGTTCGCTGATGGAGCTGAGCCAGATCGGCCGCAAGCCGCTGGAGCTGCCGGGCGGGGTGACCCGCTCGTTCCTGGAAGACGGAGACGAAGTGGTGATCCGGGGCCGGGTGCCGGCCACGCCGGGCCGGCCGGAGCTAGCCCTCGGCGAGGTCACCGGCGTCGTGGTGGCCTCGCTCCAGTAGGTCGAACGCCGCGTTGGCCGCCTTCGCGGCCGCCGGGTGGAGCCGCGCGGCGGAGCGGCCCTCGATGAGCTGGCGCCAGTTGTCCCGCGCGAGGATCCGCTGGGTGGCGAGGATCTGTCCGGCGGCGACCCGCGCCGTGAGGCCGCCGCCGAGCGCCTCGGCCAGCGTGGCCTCCTCCGCCTCGGTGTAGGTGGCGACCCGGGCGGCCAGGCCGGGCGTGGAGAAGACCAGCCGGTGGTATGCCAGCACCCGCTCGTCGTCGTTGAGCCCGGTGACCGGGTCGCGCCGGTCGAGGCCGTCGAGGAAGTGCCGGCGCAGCGCGGCGAGCGGGCTCTCCCCCGGCCGCCGCCCGCGCACCACGCGCGCCGCCTCGCCCTGATGGTCGGCGATGCGGTGCAGGACCAGGTCTTCCTTGCTCGGAAAGTACTTGAACAGGGTCGGCTTGGAGACCTCGGCGGCGTCGGCCACGTCGGCCACCGAGACGGCGTCGTAGCCCCGGTCGAGGAAGAGCGCGATCGCCGCCGACGAGATCGCGTCGTGGGTGCGCTGCTTCTTGCGCTCGCGGAGGCCGGTCACGTGGCCGATACTACACTCGGACAAATTCTTTACCGAGTTAAGCTATCGGTATGACGATGGATGAGGAGCGGGCGCACCTGGCCGCCTCCCGCGCCGCGCTGGCCCGCATGCTCGACCTCGCCCGGCACCGCGTCGCCACCGGTGCGCAGGTGGCCGGCGACCGGTACACCGCCGAGACGCTCGGCCGCATGCTGAAGAGCTACGCCAAGGAGCTCGCCGAGGAGCCGGACGGCCCGCTGTACTTCGGGCGCCTGCGCTTCGGCCGCGGCGGCGGTGAGCACAGTGGACAGTGCTACTACATCGGCCGCCGCCACATCACCGACGAGGCGGGCGAGCCGATGGTCATCGACTGGCGCGCCCCGGTGTCCCGCACGTTCTACCGGGCCAGCGCGCGCGACCCGATGGGCGTCACGGTCCGCCGCCGGTACGGGTGGCGCGGGGGCACCCTGACCGGCTTCGAGGACGAGCACCTGGAATCGGGTCTCGCCAGCTCGGCCAGCCGCATCGTGGCCGAGGAGATCGAGCGGCCACGGGTCGGGCCGATGCGCGACATCGTGGCCACCATCCAGCCCGACCAGGACGACCTGGTGCGCGCCGACCTCGACGAGTCGGTGTGCGTGCAGGGCGCGCCCGGCACCGGCAAGACGGCGGTCGGCCTGCACCGCGCCGCGTACCTGCTCTACGCCCACCGCCGCCGCCTCAAGCGCGACGGCGTGCTGGTCATCGGTCCCAACCCGGCTTTCCTGGAGTACATCTCGGCCGTGCTCCCGGCGCTGGGCGAGGTCGACGTCGAGCAGAGCACGCTCGACCAGGTGCTGGCCCGCCGGCCGGTCACCGCCACCGACGGCGACGAGGCGGCGGCCGTGAAGCACGACCCGAAGATGGCGACCGTGCTCAGCCGCGCCCTGTACGCACGCCTCGGCGAGCCGGCCGGCCCGCTCACCGTCACCGAGCACTCGGCCCGCTGGCGGATCTCCGAGCACGCGCTCGGCCGCCTGATCGGCGAGGTGTGGCAGGAGTCGCTGCCCTACGGCATCGCCCGCGAACGGCTGCGCTCCCGCATGGTCGGTCTGCTCCAGCGCCAGGCCGAGGCGCGGGGCTACTCGCCGGGCGCCGCGTGGACGCGGCGGATGGGCCGCTCCCGCCCGGTCCGCGAGTTTCTCGACCACGTGTGGCCGGCCGTGCGCCCCGAGGACGTGGTGGCCGCCCTGCTCCGCGACCCGTCCGCGGCCGCCGCCGGCATCCTCACGTCAGGTGAGCAAGAGGCGATCACCCGGCCCAGGACGAAGTGGTCCGCCGCCGACCTCGTGCTGATCGACGAGGTGGCCGGGCTGATCGACCACCCCGAGTCGTTCGGGCACATCGTCGTCGACGAGGCACAGGACCTGTCGCCGATGGAGTGCCGCGCGCTGGCCCGCCGCAGCGCGCACGGCTCGCTCACCGTGCTCGGCGACCTCGCGCAGGGCACCACGCCGTGGGCGGCCAGCGGCTGGCCCGAGCAGCTGGCCCACCTCGGCAAGCCCAAGGCCCAGGTGATCGCGCTGACCGCCGGCTTCCGTGTGCCCGGCGCGGTGCTCGCGGTGGCCAACCGCCTGCTCGCCACGCTCGACGTCGACGTGCCACCCACCCGCGCCGTCCGCGGCGATGGCTCCCTGCGCGTGCGGCACGCCGAAGACCTGCGGTCCGCGACGGCCGAGGCGGTGCGCGAGGCACTGGAGCACGAGGGCTCGATCGGCGTCATCGCGCCGTTCGCCCTCGACGAGCCTTCCGACCGGGTGACCGTGCTGCCGGCCGCCATGGTGAAGGGCCTCGAATTCGACCACGTCGTCCTCGTCGAGCCGGCCGACCTGGCGCCGCGCCTGCTCTACGTCGCCCTGACCAGAGCCGTCTCCCGGCTGGACATCATCCACCGCCGCCCCCTGCCGGCCGCGATCGCGCCATGACCGCCTTTCGCTTCGACCGGGCGCACGGCTGGAACACCAGTGCTGTTATCCGGCCGTCTTAAACAGCACTGGTGTTCCAGTCGTCGGGGGTGGGTCGTGAGACGCGGAGGGTCAGGCGCGCATGCGGTCGATGCTGCGCATCTTGTTCATGGCGTCGAGGGCGGCGACCTTGTACGACTCGGCGAGCGTCGGGTAGTTGAAGACCGTGTCGACGAGGTAGTCGATCGTGCCCTTGCAGCCCATCACCGCCTGGCCGATGTGGACGATCTCGGTGGCGCCGGTGCCGAAGACGTGGACGCCGAGCAGCGTGCGGTCGTCGGGGGAGACGAGGAGCTTGAGCATGCCGTACGAGTCGCCGATGATCTGCCCGCGGGCCAGCTCGCGGTAGCGGGAGATGCCGGTCTCGAAGGGCACGCGCTTTTCGGTCAGCTCGTCTTCCGTGCGGCCGACGAAGCTGATCTCGGGGATCGTGTAGATGCCGATCGGCTGGAGCTCGTGCATCGCGCGCACCGGCTCGTCGCAGGCGTGGTGGGCGGCCAGGCGGCCCTGCTCCATCGAGGTGGAGGCGAGCGCCGGGAAGCCGATCACGTCGCCGACCGCGTAGATGTGCGGCACCGCGGTGCGGAAGTGCTCGTCGACCTTGATGCGCCCCCGGTTGTCCGCGCTCAGGCCGGCGGCCTCCAGGTTGAGCTGGTCGGCCATGCCCTGGCGGCCCGCTGAGTACATGACCACGTCGGCGGCGATGCGCTTGCCGCTCTCCAGCACCGCGAGCGCGCCGGTTGCCCGGCGCTCGACCGAGGCGACCGTCTCGCTGAAGCGGAACGTCACCGCCAGGTCGCGCAGGTGGTACTTGAGCGCCTCGATGATCTCCAGGTCGCAGAACTCGAGCATGCGGTCGCGCCGCTCGACCACGGTGACCTTGCAGCCGAGGGCGGCGAACATCGACGCGTACTCGATGCCGATCACGCCGGCGCCGACCACGACGAGTGACTGGGGGACGTGCTCGAGGTTGAGGATGCCGTCGGAGTCGATGATCGTGCGGTCGTCGAACTCGACCGTGCTCGGCCGGGCCGGGCGGGTGCCGGCGGCGATGACGATCTTTTCGGCGGTCACCTTCTGCTCGCGGCCGGAACCGTCGTTCACCGTCAGGCTGTGCGGGTCGGCGAACGTGCCGGTGCCGGTCAGCAGGCGGATGCGGTTGCGGGCGAGCTGGCTGCGGATGACGTCGGTCTCGCGCCCGATCACGTGCTGGGTGCGGGCCGTGAGGTCGTCGACGGTGATGTCGTCCTTGAGGCGGTAGCTCTGCCCGTACATCTCCCGCTGGTTGAGGCCGGTGAGGTAGAGCACCGCCTCACGCAGCGTCTTCGACGGGATGGTGCCGGTGTTGATGCACACTCCGCCCATCATGTGACGTCGCTCGATCACGGCGACCCGGCGGCCGAGCTTGGCGGCGGCGATCGCGGCCTTCTGCCCGCCGGGGCCGGAGCCCAGCACGAGCACGTCGTAGTCATACACGTGGAACATTCTCGCAGGCCCGGGTTACCGGGGCCTTACGAAGAAACGGTCACGGTCGTCGTACGGTTGGGCGATGAAAATCAGACCCGCCGCCTTCGGGGGCCAGCCCGACGCCACCGTGGTGGGCGCTTCCCCGCGGTACCGGGAGGGGCGCTTCCACAACACCGTGGCGGCCACCGTGCTGCCGCGCGGCGCGATGCGCGCGGCGATGCGGGAGATGATCTTCGGCAAGCAGGTGCGCAAGCCCACCGCGCCGGTCCCGCTGGTCACGCCCGGTGCGACGCCCGCCGAGGGCCTGCACCTCACCTGGTACGGGCACGCGAGCAGCCTCGTCGAGCTGGACGGGCGGCGGGTGCTCTTCGACCCGGTGTGGAGCAAGCGGTGCTCGCCATTCCAGTTCGCGGGCCCGCGCCGGCTGCACCCGCCGCCGGTGCCGCTCGACGCGCTGCCGCCGGTGGACGCGATCGTCATCTCGCACGACCACTACGACCACCTCGACCTGCCCACCGTGCGCGAGCTGGTCCGCACGCAGGAGGCGCCGTTCCTGGTACCGCTGGGGGTGGGTGCCCACCTCGACCGCTGGAAGGTGCCGCGGCAGCGGATCGTCGAGCTCGACTGGGACGACGGCGTCGACATCGGCCCGGGGCTGGCGGGATCCGGACCGAGGAGCGCGGCGACGAGCCCGGACGGCGCCGGCCGCCCGGGGCGTCCAGCGAGCGGAGCGAGCCCAGCCGGCCTGCGCATCACGGCGACCGCCGCGCGGCACTTCTCCGGGCGGCTCTTCGCCCGCGACCGCACGCTGTGGGGCTCGTGGGTGGTCGAGGCCGGCGGGCGGAAGGTCTTCTACACCGGCGACTCCGGCTACTTCGACGGGTACGCGGCGATCGGCGAGAAGTACGGGCCGTTCGACGCGAGCCTGATCCAGATCGGCGCGTACAGCCCGGCGTGGCCGGACATCCACATGACGCCGGAGGACGCGGTCAAGGCGCACGTCGACCTGCGCGCGGGGCTGCTGCTGCCGGTGCACTGGGCGACGTTCGTGCTGTCGTACCACTCCTGGAGCGAACCGGTCGACCGGCTGTGGCGGGAGGCGAAGGCGTTCGACGTTTCGGTGGCCATCCCGCGGCCGGGCGAGCGGGTCGACGTCGGCGCGCCGCCCGTGGTCGACGCGTGGTGGCAGCCGCTGAGCGGCTGACGTCGCCGCCCCCCAGAGGGCAGCCCTCTTGGGTCTGATGTAGCCCCCCAAGAGGGCTGCCCTCTGGGGGCGAGTGACCGTATATTTGATCAAGCTGCAACCGGTCTGAAACGGGCCGCACAGACGATCTCCCGCATGCCGAAGAGATCGTTTTCGCGCCTCGGCGCCCTGCTCCTTCCCGTCTTGTCGGCCGCGGTCACCGCGGCCCTCGTCGTCTCCGCGCTCGGCCAGCCGGCGGCGCCGGAGAGCGACCCCACCTCCGTCAAGGTCGACGGCGTCGAAACCCTGACCGACATCGAGAGCGTCGCGTACACCCAGGCCGTCGCGGCGGCCCGCGCGAATAAGCCCCGCGTGACCGTCATCGGCACAGGCGGCACGATCTCCGGGGTCGCGACCTCCCGCAGCAGCTTCCAGGACTACCGCTCCGGTCAGATCGCCATCGCGGACATGGTCGGCTACCTCCAACCGGAGATCGGGGCGGTCGCCGACGTCAGCACCGTGCAGTTCGGCAACAAGGGCTCCGGCGGCTACACGATCCCGGAGTTCCACGCCCTCACGCTCGCCGTGGAGAAGGCGCTCAAGTCCTCCGACGGCGTGGTGGTGACCACGGGCACCGACACGATGGAGGAGTTCGCGTACTGGCTGGACCTCTCCGTGCGCAGCCAGAAGCCGGTCGTGCTCACCGGCGCGATGCGCCCGTGGGCGGCGGTGACACCCGACGGGCCCAAGGTGATCGGCGCGGACGGTCCGGCCAACCTCTACAACGCGATCGTGCTCGCGGCCAGCCAGGCCACGTACTGCTACGGCGCGGTGCTCATGCTGGGGGACGAGTTCCACGCCGCGCGCGACGTGACGAAGACCAGCTCGTACCGGATGGACACGTTCCAGACCCGCGAACTCGGCGTGCTCGGCTGGATCGACGGCGCGAACATCAAGGTCGGCCGGGCGCCGGCCCGCGTCCAGGACTGCGACGACAAGAGCAAGTGGTACACGCCCTTCAACCTCACCAAGCTCGGCCCCGAGGCACTGCCCCGGGTCGAGGTGGTGACCAGCTACCAGCAGGCGGGCGGCGAGGCGATCACGGCGTTCGCGGACGCCGGCGTCAAGGGCATCGTCACCGCCGGCACCGGGGCGGGCGGCCTGTCGTCGGCGCAGGGGACGGCCCGCACGGCGGCCGCGGCCAAGGGCGTGGTCTTCGTGAGCACGTCGCGTACCGGCTCCGGCTCGGTGTACGGCGGCAGCACGACCCAGCCGATCATCGCCGGCGACGACCTGCTGCCGCAGAAGGCGCGGCTGCTGCTCATGCTCAGCCTCGCGTTCTCCGGTGGCGACGTGGAGAAGGTGCGTAAGTGGGTTACCGGGCTGGGTAACCCGGAGTTCGACCTGTCCTGAGCTTAGGGTGGTGTGATGGCCTCTTCCGTTGAGCTGCGCCGGCGCTTCGCCGATGCGCTCGTGCGCGAGGGGGCCATCACGCGTCCCGAGGTGGCCGAGGCGTTCGCCGCCGTGCCGAGGGAGGCCTTCGTCGCGGGCGGCTTTCACGGGCGCGACGGCACCTGGGTCGCGCCGGACGCCGGCGGGTTCCTCGACGCCGTCTACGTCAACGACGTCCTCGTCACGAAGGTCGTCGACGGCCGGGCGACGAGCTCGTCGAGCCAGCCGTCGCTGATGGCCGCGATGATCGAGGCGCTCGACCTGTCGCCCGGCACGCAGGTGCTGGAGGTGGGCGCGGGCACCGGCTACAACGCCGCCCTCATGTCCGCCGCGGGCGCACGGGTGACCACTGTGGACGTACAGCCGGACGTGGTGGAGCGGGCCGAGGCCGCACTCGCCACTATTTCCTCCACAGTGGACCTGCGGCTCGGTGACGGCTACGAGGGCTGGGCGGCCGGCGCTCCGTACGACCGCGTGATCGTGACCGTCGGCGTGGCCGGCGTCTCGCCGCTCTGGCTCGACCAGCTCGTGCCCGGCGGCTTCGTGCTCGCGCCGGTCCGCCACGCCGGCCACCACCCGGTGCTCCGCGCGGCCAGGGCCGGCGACGGCACGGTGCACGCGGCGGGCGTGTGTCCGGCCGGCTTCATGTCCGCGGCCGGCCCGCTCTCCGCCGTGTACGCCGGGGCACACCCGCTCGGCAGCGGCCCGCTGTCCCCGCCGACGGTGAGTCGCCCGGCCCGCTTCGACCCACCGCTGGACGTGTTCCGCTACCACGACATGTGGTTCGCGCTGGGCGTCTGGGACAGCCGCACCACGTACGCCCAGCCGCCCGACAGCGCGGGCAACGGCGGCTGCGCGCTGCTCGACGAGACCCCCGGCGGCGGCGCCACGATCTGGCCGGACGGTGCGGTGCGGGGCAGCGGCCCGCACGCGGTGGCGTTCGCGGAGACGGCGAGCGGGCTGATCGACCGCTGGGTCGCGCTGGGCCGCCCCGCCGTGCCCGCCTGGCAGGCACCCATGGCACTCGACGGCGACCTGAGCCAGCCCATCTGGGTGCCCCGCGACTGGCGCCTACCAGGTGCCGGACCGGCGGTGGCGTAGCGAGCGGCCGTCCGGGTCGTAGACGAGGCGGTAGGCCGGGACCGCCCACAGCCTGGTCAGGCGGGACAGGCGCTCGGGCTCGTGTGGCACGAGGCGGCCGGGCGGGCGCGGGCCGACCTCGCCGGCGTCGTGCCAGTCGGCGAGGGCCTGCGCGTACGCGGTGACCGCCGCGACCGCGTCGGCCGGGTCGATCAGGTCGGCGTCCTCGCTGCCGTCGGTGGCGCGGTCGAGGTGCTCACGCATCAAGCGCAGGCGCAGGTCGCGGGCGAACCTCCGGGCCCCCTCGCCCAGTCCGGCCGGGTCGGTGGGGGAGCGGTCGTCGCGGGTGTCGTCGAGCACCGCGCAGGAGAGCTCGCTGTCGTGTGTCCACGAGCGACGGTTGAAGTTGTCGCTGCCCACGCTCGCCCACACGTCGTCCACGACGCAGACCTTCGCGTGCACGTACACAGGGCCGCCGGCATGGTTTTCCACGTCGAAGACATGGACGCGGTCGCCGGCCGCGCGGCGGCAGACATCCAGCGCCTTGGCGCGGCCGATCAGGTTGGGTGGCCAGGCGAGCTTGCCGTCGACGTCGGGATAGCGGGGCACGACGGCGATCAGGTGGAGGTCGGGGTTTTCGGTCAGCGCGCCCGCGAAGAGGTCGGCCACCTCGCGCGACCACAGGTACTGGTCCTCCAGGTAGATCAGGCGCCGCGCCCGCTTGATCGCCTTGGTGTACCCGCGGGCGATGGTCCGCTCCCCGCCCGGCGCGAAGTCGTACGCGTTGCGCAGCGACGGGTACGTGCGCAGCACCTGCACCGCGTGCGGGCCGGTGGGTGGCGGGTCGGGCGGCTGGGGCGGGAGCTCGCCGGCGGACAGGTCGGCACCGCCCACCTTGTCGCGAAACCAGGCGATCGGGCTGTGCGAGTCGAGCGGTGTCGGGTCGTTCCACCGCTCCCGGAACGACGTGTCCAGCGCGCCGACCGCCGGCCCCGTCAACTGGAGCTGCACGTCGTGCCAGGGCGGGTTGGAGCCGTACCGCGACGACATGCGCACCGCCTGCGGGTCGCCCCGGTGGTCGGCGTCGTCGCGGCGGCTGTGGCACAGGTCGATGCCCCCGGCGAACGCCACGTCGTGCTCCGGCCGGCCGGGATGGCGGAGCACGACGAGCTTCTGGTGGTGCGAGCCGCCGCGGCGCACCCGCTGGTCGAGCAGCACCTCGCCGCCGGCCGCCTCGATGGCCTCGCCGAGGTGGCGGTTCTCCTCCTCGCTGTACTGGAGCACGTCCAGATGCGAGCGCCACATGAGCCCTTTGACCACGACACCGCGCTTCGCCGCCTGGCAGAAGAGCTCGGCGACGGTCGGCCCGTCCGGTCGCATGCGCTCGTCCGGGTCACCCCGCCAGTCGGTGAAGAAGAGGTGGTCGCCCTCCGACATGCGCTCGACGGCGTCGGTCAGGCGATCGAAGTAGGCCGAGCCATGAATCAACGGCTCGGCCGTGTTTCCTTCCGTCCAAGCGGGTATGTCGGATACGTCGTTACCGCGTTCCGGCGCGGTGAGGAACCAGTTCGTCAGCGGCACGAATCCGTGATTACCCAGGTAGGGGTGCCGCCATAACGTCAATGTGACCAAGCGAGACCACAGGAGGCCACAGTGACCACCGAGTCCATCACCACCGAGCGCGCCGCGCAGCCCGCCGAGGCCGGCCGTGGCCTGCTGCTGACCGTGCTGCTGATGGTCGTGCTCGGCGTCGCCGGCATGTACCTCGTGTCCCTCTGATCGCGCTCACCCCGACGGCTGCGCCGGACCCCGCGGCCCGGCTGGGTGAGTGCGCGGGATGCCCTTGCTCTGCTTCCCTAGAGTGACCGCCGCCATCGACCGCGTGTAACCCCCGAATCCAAGGTCTCTAGAGCGCCGCTTTCGGAGTCGGGGTGGCTTCGACCCCCTGAGCCCCTCTTTTTGGACAGAGTTTTGAGCTACCGCGACGTCCGTCGTGGTCCAGACCGTTGCTCCCGCGGCCTCACCCGTCCGCCGCTGGTCGCGCTCACCCCTTCGCGCAAATTGAGCTCGCGCTAGGCGGTGGTCGACGTTTGTCCACAATGTCTGTTGCTGGATCGGGGATCCGGGAAAGCAACGGGGGGTTTCGTCGCCGTGGGCGTGATTCGAGATCTTGGAGAGTTAGGGCGCCTCGACTTTCTGGCTTCGTTTGTGGTCGCGGTTACTTCGGCGCCTCTGGCGGGGGGCCTCGGGCTCCGGCCGGGGCCGCCTGGCCTTGTTCGGTCTGTTGGTGGGTGGTTGCGGTGGGAGCGGTGCCGTATGCCGTCGTCCAGGCTGAGCCGAGCAGACCAGCGCCGCGGCCGCCAGCCGCCGTCTGATGGTTGCGGGTTCGTGGTTCGTGGCGGCCGGCGCTGGTCTGCTTCCCGTGCGGGTGGACGACGGCATACGGCACGGCTCGGGCTTCGCGCGCTGATATTTATGCATCGTCTGGGAGTAGATCTAGAACACTTGTGGTTGCCCCTTCGACCCTAAGTGTTCTAGATCCATTTGAGGTGTCTCTTGCTGCGGACAAGAGAAGCGACAAATGGTTTATAGGTGGCGGTGGAGGTGCCTCGGGGGCGCGCACGGGTGCATGGTTATGCACCACGTGGCATTTCTACGAAAGCCGAGCAACCCTAAGCTTCCAGATCTCGAAGTCTCGTCCCTTGGCTGGTTACGCTGCGTCAGTATGGCCCGGGTAGGGGCTGCGAAGACAGCCTTCGGGGCTTGTCCCGCGGACCTGGCAGTGGACGGCCGGAGGTTTCGGCTCGCCCTGCGAGCCGCCGGCCGGGAGCGGTGCCCGCGGGAGCATCCGGTCCGCCGCTGACACGGACATGGGCAAATATGCCTCGAAGCAACACGACGGGCGGCGACCCCGACCCCGAAAGGTCTCTGGAGCCCTTTCCGCCAACCCACGCCGAGATGATGCCGCGTGAGCAGACGGGGCGCCGGCATGCTCGACTCTTGACGGGTCGATCGGTGTCGGGTGAGGCCGCGGGAGCAACGGCATGGACCACGACGGACGCCGCGGTAGCTCGAATCTTCTAGGACGTGGTTGGTGGCTGCTCCGAGTCGCTGGCGTGCGGGACCCGCTTGGCGGGGATGACCCCCAGCCGGCCCGCCTGGTAGTCGTCGAACGCCTGCGCCAGCTCCGCGCGGGTGTTCATCACGAACGGGCCGTAGTGGGCGACCGGCTCGCGGATCGGCTCGCCGCCCATGATGTACAGGTCGAGTGCCGGCGTGTGCGAGTCCTGCTTTTCGTCGGCGGTGACCCGCAGCGCCTCGCCCGGCCCGTGCACCGCCATCTGTCCGGTGTGGACCGGGCGGCGGTCGGTGCCGACCGTGCCGCGGCCGCCCAGCACGTAGACGAGGGCGTTGTAGTCCGATCGCCAGGGTAGGTCGAGTGCGGCGCCGGGCTGGAGGGTGACGTGGGCGATCGTGATCGGGGTGTGCGTGGTGCCCGGGCCCTGGTGGCCGTCGATCTCGCCGGCGATGACCCGGATGAGCGCGCCGCCGTCGGGCGTGGTGAGCAGGCTCGCCTCGCGGCCGCGGATGTCCTGGTAGCGCGGCGGGCTCATCTTCTTCACCTTGGGCAGGTTGACCCACAGCTGGAGGCCGTGGAAGAGGCCGCCGCTGACGACGAGGTGCTCGGGCGGCGCCTCGATGTGCAGGATGCCCGCCCCGGCGGTCATCCACTGCGTGTCGCCGTTGGTGATCGTGCCACCGCCGCCGTTGGAGTCCTGGTGGTCGAAGATGCCGTCGATGATGTACGTGACGGTCTCGAAGCCGCGGTGCGGGTGCCACGGCGTGCCCTTCGGCTCGCCGGGCGCGTAGTCGACCTCGCCCATCTGGTCGAGGTGGATGAAGGGGTCGAGCTCGGTCAGCGGCACCCCGGCGAAGGCGCGGCGCACCGGGAAGCCCTCGCCCTCGAAGCCGCTGGGCGCGGTGACGAGGCGGCGGACGGCGCGGTACTCCGTCGTGGCCGGGTCGAGCTTGGGCAGGCGGGGTAGGACAAGGACGTCGTCGACGGTGATGGCGGGCATGGCGGTGCTCCTTAGCTGGCCACGGACGAGGCGCGTAGGCGCTCGCCGAGCCGGGTGAAGACGCGGGTGAGGACGGCGGTCTCGGCCTCGTCGAGGTCGTCCACGAAGTGGGCGCGCACCGAGCGGAGGTGGTGCGGCGCGGCCTCGCGCAGCGTGCGCAGGCCCTCGGCCGTCAGCACGGCCTCGCTGCCGCGGCGGTCCTCCGGGCAGCTCTCGCGGGCCACCAGCCCGCGCTTTTCCATCGAACCGATCTGGTAGGTCAAGCGGCTGGGCGAGAACACCAGCCGGCTGGCCAGCTCGCCCATCCGCAGGCGCCGGTCGGGCGCCTCGGAGAGCAGCACGAGCACGTGGTAGTCGGCGAAGGTCAGCCCGCTGTCGGCGCGCAGATCGTCTTCGAGCTGGGTCATCAGCCGCTGGCTGGACTCGATGTATGCCCGCCAGCCAGCCATCTCCGTGGGGGTGAGCGGCTCGGCCATGCCCCCATGTTACTTCAAATCTGAAGAACTACCAGGCGCGGTCGACCTCGGTCGAGCCGGTAAGCCTCAGCTTGCGCTGGGCGCGCTGGTAGAACGTGGTGTGGCCGAGGCGCACCACGCTCGCCGCACCCGGCACCGCGGCCACCTCGACCGTGTCGCCGGGGCAGAGGCGGCCGACCACGGCGCCGTCCGACTCGACCTCCAGGTCGCCGCTGGCCGGCAGCACGCGCAGCGCCACCTTTTCGCTCTCCGAGAGCACGAGCGCCCGGTTGTACGCCGAGTGCGGCGCGACCGGCGTCACCACGAGGCCCTGCGCGCGCGGCGAGACGATCGGGCCGCCGGCCGAGAAGCTGTATGCCGTCGAGCCGGTCGGGGTCGCCACGATCAGCGCGTCGGCCACGTAGTGGATGAAAGGGTGCCCCTCGACGAACAGCTCGACCGCGGCCATCGGCCCGCCCGGGCGGCGCACGAGCGCGACCTCGTTGAAGGCGAGCACCTCCTGGTCGTGAAACCGGGAGCGGACCGCCGAGCGCGCCTCGACCGTGAACCGCTTGTCGTCGATCGCGGAGAGCGCCTCGGGGAGCTGGGGCACGTCGATCTCGGCGAGGAAGCCGAGGCGGCCCAGGTTGACACCCAGCACGGGCGCGCGGCCGCCGCAGGACAGGCGCATCGAGCGGAGCATCGTGCCGTCGCCGCCGAGGCTCACGACGAGGTCGGACTCCTCGGCCAGCTTTTCCGGCGGCACGGCCGTGGCACCCTCGGTGCGGGCGACCTCCTCCGGCAGCCCCAGGAGCGTCGCCTGGTGGCCCCGCACCCAGGCGCTGATGGTCGACATGGCCGCGCGGCTGTCACGCTGTGGATGCAGCACCAGCCCGACCGTGTGGATCATCGGGGTGTCCGGGAAGTCACGGACAAACGGTAGCAGCGAGGGCCGCTGCGTCGTGGGCGCAAAGTAGTGCCTCATCCGCCGTGAATACGTTGGATGGGCGGTTAGGGTTCGAGAGCGTGGAAGATCTAGATCTGGCGGACTGGCGCGAGCGGGTCGCGCGCATGTACCTCTCCGGGCTCGACCTGGGCGAATTCCGCGCGGCCCGAGACCGGTTGTTCGCCGAACACGCACAGTCACCCATCCCGCCGCACGAGCGCGCGAGCTTCGCCGGGCTCCGCTACTTTCCGGACAACCCGACCGCGGTCGTCGAGGTGCCCCTCGAACCGGCCGAGGGCACGCTGGAGATCGACACTGGCGGGCCGGACGGCGTGGTGCGGTACCGGCGGGTGGCGCGCGCGATCACACCGTGGGGCCCGCTGACGCTCTTCTGGATCGAGGCGTACGGGGGAGGGCTCTTCCTGCCGTTCCGGGACGGCACGTACGGGTCGATGACGTACGGCGCGGGGCGCTATCTCACCGACACGGTGAAGGGCACCTTCGGGCGGGGCGTGGTGCCGCTCCCCGGCGGCCGGGTGCGGCTCGACGTCAACTACGCGTACAACCCCAGCTGCGCGTACGACGACCGCTGGGCCTGTCCGCTCGCGCCGGAGGAGAACCGCCTCGCCGATCCGATCGAGGCCGGCGAGCTCACCTACCACTGAGCTGTGGTTGAGTGGACCGATGTCAGAGCTTGGCCGCGTACTCGTGCTCGCCGGAGGGCTCTCCCCCGAGCGGGAGGTGTCCCTGCAATCGGGGCGGCGGGTCTTCGACGCGCTGCGGCGGCTCGACGTCGACGTCGAGCTCGGCGATCTGGGTCCTGACCTGATGGAGACCCTTGTCGCCGACCCGCCGTCGGTGGTGCTGCCCGTCCTGTACGGCAACCCGGGCGAGGACGGCACCGTCCGGGAGGTGCTGGAGCTGGTCGGCGTGCCGTACGTCGGGGCGTCGGCCGAAGCCTGCCGGCTCGCGTTCGACAAGCCCCTCGCGAAGGCGCTGGTGGCCCAGGCGGGACTCGACACGCCGGCATCCGTGACGCTGCCGCGGGAAGCCTTCCACGACCTGGGCGCCGCCCCGTTGATCTCGCTCATCCTCAAGCGGCTCGGCCTGCCCCTGTTCGTCAAGCCGCGCGCCGGCGGATCCGCCTTCGGCGTCAGCCACGTCAAGGTCGCCGATCAGCTCCCGGCGGCGCTGATGGCGTGTTTCGCCTACCACGACACCGCACTCATCGAGCGAGCCGTGGTCGGCGTCGAGGTCGCCGTCGGCGTCGTCGACCTGGGAGACGGGCCGGTCGCGATGCCAGCCGTGGAGATCGTGCCCCGCAGGGGCATCTACGACTACGCGGCCCACTACACCGCGGGGGCGACGGAGTTCTTCTGCCCCGCCCGCTTGAGTGAGAGGGCGGCCGCGGCGGCCGCACGGGCGGCGCTCACCGCGCACGCGGCACTGGGCCTGCGCGACTTGTCGCGGACCGATCTCATCGTCGACAAGGACGACCGGGCGTTCGTGTTGGAGACGGCCGTCGCGCCCGGTCTCACCGACACCTCCACCTTCCTGATGGGGCTCGCGGCCAAGGGCTACGCGTTCGAACGCGTCTGGGTGCAGCTGGCGAGGCTTGCGGAGGCGCGGGGCAATCCGGCGGCCGTGGCGCGGTCGTGAGGCACGCCGCCGATCAGCAGCCGGGCGACATGCTCGGGCACGAGCGCGGCGATCGTGCCGCGGGCCGCCGGCTGACGCCCGTCGAGATCGGCCAGCACCGACGCCACGAGGTCACGCACCCAGGGAAGGTCCGATGAGCCGAGGAGGAGTGCGAGCTCGTCGTCGCTGACGTCCGCGAAGGCCATCTCGATGATGGCGAGCGCGCGCGGCGACGTCCGGCTGGCGGCGGCCCAGCGGAGAAGGTCGACGAGAGGCAGCGCGGGTGCGGGAGGTACGCGCACGTCGAGGACGTCGGCGAGCACCACGTCGTGGGTGTGCATGACAGGCGCGAGATCCTCCAGCAAGGACGCCTCGTCCACGGCGAGAAGGCACAGATGCGAGAGCGCCTCCAGTACCTCACGAATACCGAACCGGGGGCCGGTCAGATGCACCCGGAATCGGCCAGTCCCGATGTCGACCGGCACGATCAGGCTCACCGGCTCGGTGGCGTATGCGCTCAAGGGCTACTCCGGGCTCAGTTGCTTTCGGAAACGTGCCGAGCGCTCGCACCAGTCGTCGTATCCGTGGGACCGGTAGAACCGGTGGGCCCGGTCGCGGCTCCGGTTGCTGGTGATCTCCATTTCCTCGCAGCCGGACTGTTGGGCAAGCTGTTCCGCCCGGTCCAGCAGCGCGTGTCCGACCCCGGTGCCGCGGTGCCGATCGTCGACGACGAGTGCGACGAGCCGGGCGATGGGTTGGTCCCGGTGGATGAGCGGGATGAGACATAGCGCCGCGAGCCCGGCCACGGTGTGACCGACGTCGGCGACGAGCAGGTGCCGTTCGGGGTCTGCCGCCCACTCGTGCGCTCTTCGCGTGGCCTGCTCCGGTGAGGCCGGGTAGCCGAGCTGTGCCAGCAGGGGCACGATGTCGAGGCCGTCCTGCGGGCGGCAGTTACGGATCATCACGGTCACGGTCGGCTTTCATCCGCCGGTGGTGCGGCGGGCAGTCGCACCTTGACCCGGAGCCCTCCGTCGTCGCGGGGGGTGAGGGCGAGGAAGCCGTCGTGTGCTTGGACGATGCTCTTGACGATCGCCAGGCCGAGACCGACGCCCGCGTGGCCGTCACGTATCCGTCCGGTGCCGCGCTGAAACGGCTCGACAATCGTGGAAACAAGGTGCGGGGAGAGCTTCTCGCCGGTGTTTTCGACAGTGAGCACCACACTGTTGGCGCGAACGCTTGTCGTGACCCACACGCTGCCATGTGCGGGCAGGTTGTGGATTATCGCGTTGTGCACGAGGTTCGTGGTCATCTGGAGCAGGAGCGCGTGGGAGCCGACGGTGGTGGCGATGGCACCGGAGGACTCAAGAGCGAGGCCGCGTTTTTCCGCCAGCGGGAGGAGCGTTTCGATCGCTTCTTCCGCGATGAGGGACATGTCGACGTGCTCCCGGGCGAAGGACCGCTGGTCGGCGCGGCTGAGCACGAGCAACGCCTCCGTGAGGTCGATCGCTCGGCTGTTGACGTAGTGGAGGCGTTCGACGAGTTCGCCGCTGTCGCGTCTCGGGTCGTTGCGGGCCACGTCGAGCAGTGTCTGCGTGACCGCCAGCGGGGTGCGCAGCTCGTGGGAGGCGTTGGCCGCGAACCTCTGCTGTTCGGCGGCGTGTGCCTCGATCCGGGCGAGCATCGTGTCGAAGGCGTCGGCGAGTTCGCGAAACTCGTCCTGGTGGCCTTCCAGCTGGATCCGGTGGGAGAGTGACCCGTTCGCGGCCAGGCGGGTGGCGTTCGTGATGCGGGTCAGGGGCGCCAGCATGCTGCCGGCGAGGATCCATCCGCCGACGAGGCCGAATACCAGCAGGAACACCATGACCGCGGCCGCCTTCGGCGCGAAGGCGTCCACCAGGTCGGACTTGCTTGGCATGCGCATCGGCGCGTTGACCACCTCGGGTACGTAACGCAGCAGGAAGAACCACACCACGGCGAGCAGCAACGCACCCGCGATCATGAGAAAGGCCGCGTAGCTGAGCGTGAGTTTGAGGCGAACGCTCAGGCCGGGTGCCCTATCCACGGTCTCCTCCCGCCGGTCCTGTGTCGATGCGGTAGCCGACGCCGGCCACGGTGGCGATGATCCCGGGCTCACCGAGTCGTTTGCGCAGTGCCGAGACCGTGATGCGCACGGCGTTGGTGAACGGGTCGGCGTTTTCGTCCCACGCCCGCTCGAGCAGCTCTTCGGCGCTGATGACACCGCCTTCGGCGGCGACGAGGACCTCGAGCACGGCGAACTGCTTCCGGGTGAGCGCGATGTACCGGCCGTCCCGGTAGACCTCCCGGCGGAACGGATCCAGCCGCAGGCCGGCGATCTCCCGCACCGGTGGCCGGTTGTGCGCGCGCCTGCGGTCGAGTGCCCTGAGCCTGAGCACGAGCTCGCGGAGTTCGAACGGCTTGCTGAGGTAGTCGTCGGCGCCGAGCTCGAACCCGGACACCTTGTCGTCGAGCCGGTCGGCGGCGGTGAGCATCAGGATCGGCGTGCCGGTGCCCGAGGCGACGATGCTTTTGGCGATCTCGTCGCCGGAGGGGCCGGGGATGTCGCGGTCGAGGACGGCGATGTCGTAGGCGTTGACGCTCAGCAGCTCCAGAGCTGTGTCGCCGTCGCCGGCGATGTCGGCCGCGATCGCTTCCAGGCGCAAACCGTCACGGATGGCCTCCGCCATGTAGGGCTCGTCTTCGACGACCAACACACGCATGATCCCAATGCTACGAACCAGCACATATCGTCGACCTATCAAAAAACACTTGGCTCAGTCGTCGGGCATCACCAGCTCGACCTCGTTTTCGCGGAGGGCGTCGAGAAGGTCGCGTGGCGGGGTGGAGTCGGTGACCAGGTAGTCGGCACGCCCCAGCTCGGACACCTGGGCGAAGAGCCGCCGGCCGAACTTGGACGAGTCGGCCAGGATCGCCACGCGCGCCGCCCGGGAGATCATCTCTTGCATCATCGCCGCCTCGGCGAGGTTGCTCGTCGTGTATCCGGCGACCGCGGAGACGGCGCCGACGCCGATCAGCGCCAGGTCGCAGCTGATGTCGAGCTCGGCGCCGCCGGCCGCCCGGAAGCTGACGGGGCCGGTGGTAGCCAGCGTGAGGGTGCGGACCGCGCCGCCGAAGAGGTACACGTCGCGGACGGCCGCGGGAGACAGCGCCGGGGGCACGAGCAGGCTGTTTGTCGCCACCGTGAGGTCGCGATGGTTGCGCAGGCTCTTGGCGACGGCGAGGGTGGTGGTGCCGCCGTTGATCATGATGACCGAGCCGTTTTCCACCAGCGCCGCGGCGAGCTCCGCGATCTTCTCCTTCTCCCGCTTTTCCAGGTTGAGCCGCACGTCGACGGCCCGGTCGACGCGGGAGAAGGTCGACTGGCTGACCGCTCCGCCGTAGGTGCGGACCAGGACGCCGTCGGCGCTGAGCTGGTCGAGATCGCGCCGGATGGTGTCGATGGAGACGCCGAACCGGTCCGCGAGCGCGGTGACCGTGACCTCACCGGTCTCCGCCACGTACGCCGCCAGCTGGGCCTTGCGACCCGCGGGCAGGCGACGCTGCCGGTCCTCCTTGTCTAGAGCCACCGATCCTCCCATGTCTGCGGTAGTCAGGCCGGCGATCGCGCGCCGGGAGGGCCCAAAGAACGCTTAGAACGGCAGGGTACAGCATCGTAGCGCCCGTTTCGTGCCACATGAGGCGAGGATCGGCAACGCGGGCGGGTCGAGTGTGCCGGATTCGACCACAATATCCCATTCAAGATGCGAGACTATGCAGTCTCTAGCCAGATGTTGCAGTACTAGGCCTTGTGGGGGGTGTAACGTGCTGTTAACGTGGCGCAAACCTGCAAAGAGCGGTAACACCTTTACATTGAAGGAGTTCGCAATGATCGGAGGCGGCACCGGGGTGCGCGGCCGACTGCGGCAGCTACTCGGGGTTATGGCGGTGGCGGCTGTGGTCGGCACCACCGCGGTGGGGTGCGGTTCTGACGAGGGATCGAGCGGTGACGGGGGCGGGGCCGTCACGCTGGAGTTCGCGCAGTGGTGGGCGCCGGAGCTTCCGGCGGGATCGTTCGACAAGCTCATGGCGGACTTCACCGCGCAAAACCCGAACATCAAGGTCAAGCTGCTGAGCGGGCCGTACGCGTCCACCAAGCAGCAGCTGGTGTCCGGCGCGGCGTCCAAGACGCTGCCGGACGTCGTGGGTCTCGACGGCGCCTGGGTGAGCGACTTCGCCAAGCAGGGGGCGATCGCCGACCTGAGCGAGCTCATGACCGACGCGAGCTACGACTCGAGCCAGCTCGCGAGCCAGATCCAGATCCAGGGCAAGACCTACATGATCCCCGTGGTCAACTTCGTGTACCCCCTGTTCGTCAACAACGACCTGCTCGCCAAGGCGGGGGTCACGGCGCCGCCGAGCACCCGCACCGAGTTCCTCGACGCGGCCAAGAAGGTCACCGCGCTCGGTGGCAACGTCAAGGGCTGGGCGCTCCCGCTCGACACCGCCGTGCCCAACGGCATCCAGAACGACGTCATGTCGTGGGTGTGGGCGTCCGGCGGCAGCATGCTCACCAAGGACGGAAAGCCCGATCTGACCGGCCAGCCCGTCAAGAGCGCCGTCGAGTACGTCAAGAGCCTGAACGACGCCGGCGTCATCGCACCCGGTTCGCTCACGATGAAGGAACAGGACAAGGTCGAGAAGTTCACCACCGGCCAGGTCGGCATGGTGATCGACTCCTTGGCGCACATCACGCTGATCAAGAAGAACAACCCGGACCTGAAGTTCACCGTGGCGCCGCTCCCGGCCGAGGACGGCTACACCGGCAAGCGGGGCATCCCGTACGCGTCGTGGGGCATCGGCGTGGCCAACTCGTCCAAGCACAAGGCCGAGGCGTTCAAGCTCGTCGAGTTCCTGATGGGCAAGCAGACCAACGCGGAGCTGAGCACGCTGGCCAACGGCTTCCCGGGCAACAAGACCGCCGAGCCCGACTTCACCAAGAGCGACCCGCTCTTCAAGACGGCCTTCGACATCTACCAGGCGGGCTACCCGGCCAACGAGTTCGTGGGTCTGCCGAAGTCCGAGGACCTCATGCGCAGCTTCGACGAGCAGCTTCAGCTCACGCTCACCGGCAAGCAGAGCGTCGACGACACGCTCAGCAAGTCGCAAGAGTCCTGGGCATCGGTGCTCTGAGCCTTTCCACAGATCGGGGCCGCGCCGCGCCGGGCACCGCGGCGCGGCCTCGAAACAAGGAGACATCGATGGATACTGCGAAACTGGATCGCGCGGCCCCGCCCGCCGCGCCGGTGGCATCGCAGACCCGCGCGGCCCATCGGGGCAGGGCGCGGCGTTTCTTCGCGAAGAGCGCCGCCCCGTTCGGCTTCCTCTCGCCGACGATCGTGCTGATCGCCGTCCTGATGATCATCCCGATCGGGATGGTGGTGAGCTACTCGTTCAGAGACACCGTCATCACCCAGCCGAGCACGGCCTTCGTCGGCTTCGACAACTACACGAAGGTGCTCTCCGACGCCGACTTTCGGGCGGCGCTGAAGAACACGTTCATCTTCATCACCGTGAGCACCTTCGCCCACCTCGTGCTGGGCCTGGCCTTCGCGATGATGCTCAACTCCTCGCTGCTGGGCCCGGTGACGAAGACCATCTTCCGGGTCGTCTTCATCTTGCCGTGGCTCTTCACGGTCGCGGTGATCGCGGTCATCTGGCGGCTCATGCTCGACCCGTCCGGCGTGGTCAACTACCTGCTGACCACGGTCGGTGGCATGTCGCAGGGTGTCGACTGGCTCTCCGACCCCGGCAAGGCCCTGTGGGCGTTGACATTCATCAACATCTGGGCCGGCTACCCGTTCTTCATGATCAGCATCCTCGCCGGACTCCAGGGCATCTCGCCCGACCTGTACGAGGCGGCCTCCGTCGACGGCGCCAGCCCGTTCCGGCAGTTCTGGAACGTGACGATCCCGCAGCTGCGGCCGGTGCTCGTCAGCATGGCCGTGCTCGACCTGATCTGGACCTCTCAGCAGTTCGCCCTCATCTGGATGACGACGGGCGGCGGGCCGCTGAACGTCACGGAGATGCTCAGCACCTACACCTACAAGCAGGCCTTCAGCAGTTACGAGTTCGCCACCGCCTCCGCCAGTGCCGTCATCGTCCTGCTGCTCACGATGATCCTGGCGGTCTTCTACGTCCGCCTGCAAAAGGAGAGGTGATCGCGTGCTCACCCGCAAGCGACGGCGCCTCGGCGCGAAGATCGCCCTGCTCGCCGGGCTCTGCCTGGGCGCGGCCTTCGCCGGCCTGCCCGTGCTGTGGATGCTGTCGACGTCGTTCAAGCCCAACGGCGAGGTCTTCGCCGTCCCGCCCCGACTGGTCACCGGCAACTTCTCGTTCGACGCCTACCGCGCGATCCTCACCGACGGCGCCCAGCTCCGGTTCTTCCTCAACAGCTACGTGGTCGCGCTCTCGGTCACCGCGCTGACATTGCTCGTCGCGGTGCTCGCGGCCTACGGGTTCAGCCGCTACGAGTTTCCGCTGAAGCGGTCCATCAACGCCGTGATCGTCAGCGTCCAGGCGGTGCCGCCGATCACGCTCGTCATCCCCTACTTCGGGCTTGTCGTGACGCTCGGTCTGTACAACACGTATCCCGGGCTGATCCTCACGCACATGGTGTTCACCCTGCCGTACGCGATCATCATGATGACCGCCTACTTCAACACGCTCCCCAAGGAACTCGACGAGTCCGTCAAGGTGGACGGTGCGTCGAGCTGGACGGCGCTGTGGCGGGTGCTGGTGCCCATCTCGGTGCCGGGGATGGTCGCCGTCGGCGTGTACACCTTCATGATCTCGTGGAACGAGTACCTCTTCGCGCTGACGCTCACCCGCACCGACAACATGCGCACGGTGCCGATCGGCATCCAGCTCCTGATGGGTCAGCACTCCTACGAGTGGAACCAGATGATGGCCATGAGCATCCTCGGTTCGATCCCGGTCCTCATCTTGTTCCTGCTCTTCCAGCGGCGTTTCATCGGCGGCCTCACCTCCGGTGCCGTCAAGGCCTAGATCAAGCCACCCAATCAACAAGGAGAAATGCAGCTATGCTGACGACCGGCAAGGCGATCCTGGACGTTGCGAATGAGAAGAATTTCGCCGTGCCCGCCTTCAACATCAGCGATTACGCCATGTTCAACGGCATCGTGGACATCAGCGAGGAAAAGCACGCGCCGCTGTTCATCGGGATCCATCCCGACGAGGTGCGGCACATCGGAGTCGACGTGATCGCCGCTATGACGCAGCGGGCCCACCGCTCGTCGGTGCCGATCGCGATCCACTGGGATCACGGCGCCACGTACGAGGAGATGCTGACCGCGATCCACGTCGGCTTCACCTCGGTGATGATCGACGCGTCGCTTCAATCCTTCGCGGACAACGTCGCGATCTCCCGGAAGGTCGCGGAGACCGCGCACGCGGTCGGCCTGTCGGTCGAGGCGGAGCTCGGCACGATCGGCAAGGCCGACAGCGAGGGCGAGGCCGGCACCGACGCCATCATCTACACCGATCCGGTCGACGCCGTGACCTTCGTGCGGGAGACGGGCGTCGACAGCCTCGCGGTGGCCATCGGCACCTACCACGGCCTCTACCCGAAGACCTTGAAGCCGGAGCTCAAGCTCGACCTGCTCAAGGAGATCAAGGACCGGGTGCGGATCCCGCTCGTGCTGCATGGCGGCTCGGGAAACCCGGACGACGAGATCGCGCAGTCGGTCAAGCTCGGCATCAACAAGATCAATATCTCCAGCGACATCAAGGTGGCGTACCACGCGAAGATGCGCGAGGTTCTCGCCGACGCCGGGCTGCGCGAGCCGCTCAACATCCAGCCGCCGTGCATCGCGGCCATGAAGGCCGTGGCCGCGCACAAGATCGACCTCTTCGAGGCGACCGGCAAGGCCGATCTGTACTGACATGAGCGGCCACGTCGTCCTGGGCCTCGGCGGAGGCGTCGACTACGAGCTCAAGCTGTCCGCGCCGATCGTGGAGCAGCTCGTCCGCGAGTACCGGATCCGCGCCGCCGAGCTGACCGCGGCGACGACGGTGGCCAGCGAGCGCGAGCTGGTCATCTCGATCCTCACGTACCTGAGGAAGGGCGGGGGAGGCGAGCACTTCGTCGCCTCCTCCGCCGGGCTGAGCACGTTCGCCGCGCGCTTTCCCACCCGCACGACCCTGGGCGGCACCTCCGTGCGGGCGGCGATCGAGATGAGCCGGCTCGGCGTACCGTCCACTTTGCACCTCGTCAGCATCAACGACGTCGTCCGCCGCCTGCTCCCGCCGGACTGCGACTACATATGCAGCGACGACAAGGACACGTTCCACCCGCACCTCATCGTCCAGTACGACCAGGGCGTCCAGGTGCGGGCCGGTGACATCGACATCGCCGCGCCGTTCCCCAACCGGCTGATCTACGTCAACGACCCGCCGAACGGTTCCATGCTGCTGAGCCCGGAGCTGGGCCGGCTGCTGCGTTCCGCGCGGGTCTTCCTGATCTCGGGGTTCAACGCGATCCGCGACCAAGGGCTCCTCGACCAGCGCCTGGCCACGCTGCGCGGCCACATGCGGCAGCTCCCCGCCGGGGCGGTCGTCTACTACGAGGACGCCGGGTTTCACGAGCCGGGGTTCAGCCAGCGGGTCCGTGACGCGCTCGTCGACGTCATCACCGTCTACGGGCTCAACGAGGACGAGCTCCAGGCATACCTCGGCCGCACGGTCGACCTGCTCTCGCCGGCGGAGGTGGCGCGGGCGCTCGAAAAGCTGCGCGCCCTCATCCCCGTCCCGACGCTGGTCCTGCACACCAAGTACTGGTCGGCGGCCGTCGGCGAGGGAGCCGGCGGATACGCGGCGGCGCTCGACGAGGGCATCGTGGTAGCGAGCGCCCGCTACAGCGCCGGCGACTACGAACTGATGCGGCTCAGACCGAGGCGGCCGGCGGCGGTGGAGTTCGCCGCGGCCCTGGAGGAGCGGATGGGCGGGGGCGCCCGCTGCCTTCCCGGCTTCCACCTCGACGTCGCCGAGCCGACGACCATCGGGCTCGGCGACGCGTTCGTCGGCGGCTTCCTCGCCGCCCTCGTGCGCGGAACCCCCTAGACCTTCAGGAGACGGGGTATCCGCCCACGTCTGTCAGCTGTAGACCGTATGCTCCCGCGGGCACCGCTACGGCGGACGGGTGAGGCCGCGGGAGCAACGGAGAGCGACCACGACGGGCATCGCGGTAGCCCAAGATAGATCGTCCAGGGCTTGTCGCGACCGGACCTAGCCGGCGCCGCTGGCCTGCCAGTTGAGGCGGGTGAGCAGCTGGCGGGCGGCGTCGGCGTGTTCGGCGTCGACCGTCACCGCGTACTGCGCGGCCTGAAGCGAACTGGTCGACGTGAAGTCGCGGCGGCCGCCGGTCATCGCGTGGGCGATCGCGCCGAAGACGGCGCCCCACAGCGCGCCGATCAGCACGCCGGCGAGGATCACGCCGAGCCAGTTGGAGTCGCTGAAGATGCCGAAGAGCAGGCCGATGAACAGGCCGAACCAGGCGCCTGTCGCGGCGCCCGCCAGGCCGGCGCGGACCACCGTCATGCGGCCCAGCACGTTTTCCACCAGGCGTAGGTCGGTGCCGACGATGGCGGTGCGCTCGACCGGAAACTCGTTGTCCGACAGGTAGTCGATCGCCCGCTGCGCGGCCGGGTAGTCGGGGTAGCTGGCCACGGTGACCGTGGGGCGGGCGGGCGTCTCGGCCCCGCCGACCGGCGGCCCTGTCCAGGATTGGGTCATGAGAGCCTCCTCGGGGCTGTGCTGGTCGCGCTAGCTCCGCTCGCTGGCGTCTCCCGGGGTGGCCGGCGCGCTCCGCGCTGGTCGGCGGTGGAGCTTGCCAGCTTCCGGGGCGGTTTCGCCACCAGCGTGCCACTCCGGGCGGTTCCCCGTCACGAGATCGGGCAAACGCCGGCGGGATACCCTGAGCCGTGCCTCAGCAGCTCATGGCCATCGCCCACCGCGCCGGCAACGACACGCGGGGCCTGCGGGCCGCCCTCGACGCCGGCGTCGACCTCGTCGAGGCCGACATCCATCTCTTCAAGGGCGCGCTGGAGGTACGCCACCTCAAGACGCTCGGCCCCGGGTGGCTGTGGGACAAGTGGGTGCTCGTGCGGCGGCGCGACACGGTACTCCCGGAACTGCACGAGGTCCTGACCGCCGCGGACGGTGACCATCGGCTGATGCTCGACCTGAAGGGTCCGGCGGCGGCGCTGGCGCCGCGGGTGGCGGCGCTGCTGCGCGAGGCCGCGCCCGACGCGCCGATCACCGTGTGCACGAAGCACTGGGGGATGCTCGACGCGTTCGAGGAGCCGGTGCGGCGGGTGCTCTCGTCCAGCAACAGGGTGACGCTGCGGCGGCTGCGCGCACGGGTGCGCCACCGGCCGGCGTACGGCGTCTCGATCCGCCGCGAGCTGCTCACCCCGGAGGTGGTCGCCGAACTGCGCGAGTCGGTCGAGGTCGTGATGGTGTGGCCGGTCGACACGCCGGAGGCGCTCGCGCACGCCCGCCACCTCGGCGTATCCGCGGTGATCAGCAAGAACCTGGACCTGCTGCGCGAGGTGATGGCAGGGTAAGGCGATGGGTGCGGATGAGGAGCGCGACGGGGTCGCACTGACCAACCTCGACCAGCCGCTGTTCGAGGGGGCCGGCGCGACCAAGCGGGAGCTCGTCGACTACCTCGACGCGGTGCGCGACCGCATCATCCCGGTGCTGCGCGACCGGCCGCTCTCGGTGATCCGCATCCTGCGCGGGCAGGACGCGTTCATGCAGAAAAACCTCCCCAAGTACACGCCGGAGTGGGTGCCGACCGTCGAGCGGTGGGCGGACGCGTCCAAGCGGGAGGTGCGCTACGCCCTCTGCAACGACCGCCGCACGCTGCTGTGGTTCGGCAACCAGCGGGCGATCGAGTACCATCCGGCGCTCGTGCGCGCGGATCGGTGGCACCACGTCACCGACCTGATCCTCGACCTCGACCCGCCGGAGGGCGACGACTTCGGCCCGGTGGTGGCCGCGGCCGGGCTCGTGCGGCGGGCGCTTGAGGACGCCGGGCTGTCCGGCGCGGTGAAGACAAGCGGCTCCAAGGGCGTGCACATCTTCGTGCCGGTCGACGAGTCGGTGTCCATAGAGGACGTCGCCGCCGCCACCCGCGCGCTCGCGGCCCGCGCCGAGCGGCTCGACCCGGCGATCGCGACCACCGCGTTCATCAAGGAGGACCGAGCCGGCAAGGTGTTCCTCGACTCCACGAGGTCCGGCGGCGCGACGGTCGTCGCCGCGTACAGCCCGCGGCTGCGTCCCGGCCTGCCGGTGTCGTTTCCGGTCGCGTGGGACGACCTCGAGCGGGTCAAGCCGGCCGACTTCACCATCCACACCGCGGTCGGGCTGCTCGGCGACGCCGACCCGTGGGCGGAGCGGCTGCCCGCGCCGCAGCGGCTCCCGGACGACCTGGTCGCCGAGGGCCACACGATCCCCATCGCCCGCGTGCAGGCCATGCACGAGGGCAAGCGCCGGGCTCGCGCGCGCCGCGAAGGGGTTTGACGGGTACATGTGCGGGTAGCCGCTCCGTATGCGAGCAGTCACCTGGCAGGGGCGACGCGAGGTGAGCGTCGAGAGCGTGCCCGACCCGAAGATCCAGGAACCCACCGACGCGATCGTCCGAGTCACATCGAGCGGCATCTGCGGCTCCGACCTGCACCTGTACGAAGTGATGGGCCCGTTCATGGGCAAGGGAGACATCCTCGGGCACGAGCCGATGGGCATCGTGGAGGAGGTCGGCCCGGAGGTAGGCACGATCGCGCCCGGCGACCGCGTGGTGATCCCGTTCCAGATCTCCTGCGGATACTGCTACATGTGCGCGCAGGGCCTACAAACCCAGTGCGAGACCACGCAGGTGCGGGAGCACGGCACGGGCGCCGCGCTATTCGGGTACACGAAGCTGTACGGCGAGGTGCCCGGCGGCCAGGCGGAGTTCCTGCGCGTGCCGCAGGCGCAGTACGGCCCGATCAAGGTGCCCCAGGGCCCGCCCGACGACCGCTTCGTGTACCTCTCGGACGTGCTGCCGACGGCGTGGCAGGCGGTCGAGTACGCGAACATCCCGGACGGTGGCAGCGTCGTCGTGCTCGGCCTCGGCCCGATCGGCGACATGTCCGCGCGGGTCGCCGCACACCGCGGTGCCGGCCAGGTGATCGGCGTCGACCTGGTGCCCGAACGCCTGGAACGCGCCCGCGCCCGCGGCGTCGAGGTGATCGACCTGCGCGAGACCGAAGACCTGACCGGCGAGATCCGCGACCGCACCGACGGCCGCGGCCCCGACTCGGTCATCGACGCGGTCGGCATGGAGGCCCACGGCTCGACCGCCGCCAAGCTCGCCCACCAGATGACCGCCGCCCTCCCCGACGCGGTAGCCGCCAAGATGATGCAGAAGGCCGGCGTCGACCGCCTGTCCGCCCTGTACTCGGCGATCGACATCGTCCGACGCGGCGGCACCATCTCGCTGATCGGCGTGTACGGCGGCATGGCCGACCCGATGCCGATGCTCACGCTCTTCGACAAACAGGTGCAGGTGCGCATGGGCCAGGCCAACGTGAAGCGCTGGGTGGACGACATCGTGCCCCTGCTGGCCGGCGACGCCGACCCGCTGGGCGTGGACACGTTCGCCACGCACCGGCTCCCGCTCGACGAGGCGCCCCGCGCCTACGACATGTTCCAGAAGAAGCTGGACGGCGCGGTCAAGATCCTCCTGCACCCGTAGGTGAGCCTTTCGGGATCGGGGTGGCGCCGTCGTGCCTCAGGCGGAGTTTTGCCCGGGCCGTGTCAGCTGCGGACCGCCGCTCCCGCCGGAGAACGCGCGGGTCGGCGGCGAGCTGGCGCTCGCCGAAATCCCCGACCCGCGCTGCCAGGCCCGCGCCACAAGCCCGCGGTGGGCCGGATCCCTGTCGGAGGGGTGCCCGAGGTCGATGCGGCTGTCGCCGTACCGGCTGTGACCGGCATCCGGATCTAGCTCCCCGGTCTCACCCGTCCGCTGTCGGAACGCGGGCAGATCTTGGTACGCAATGGCCCACGGAGGGGCCAATAGATACCAAGGTCTGGTGGCGGGCCCGGGGTTTCGGCTCCGACCACCCACCAACAACGCGAAACCAGGCCAGGCGGTCCCGGCCGGAGCCCGAGGCCCCGCCGGAGGCGCCGAAGTAACCGCGACCAGAAACGGCCCGTCCAGGCCCCACCCACGCGCCCGGGTGGGGCTGGACGAGCGGAGCGTCAGACGGACTTCTGGTAGGAGCGGAACGTGCGGGTGGAGAGCCACACCATCGCGGCCGCCAGCACCAGCAGCGCCCCGCCGCGGGTGAGGGTCGCGGGCCAGTCGGGGTCGGCGGAGAGGGCGTCGCGGCCCGCGCGGATCGCCCAGTCGACCGGGTTGGCCTTGGCGATCGCCTGCATCCAGCCGGGCATGAGATCGGTCGCCATGAAGGCGGACGACAGGAACGTCAGCGGCAGCAGCAGAAACGTGTTGATGCCGATGATGGACTCGCGCTGGCGTACCAGCATGCCGATCGTGTTGGAGAAGGCGCTGAAGACCGTGCCCAGCAGCACCGAGGCGACGATCAGCACGACGGTGCCGAGCCCACCGCCGGGGTAGTGCGCGCCGGCCAGCCAGCCGAGCAGCACGATGACCACCGACTGGATGGTGGTGCTCACGGCCTGCTCGACGACGTTGGCGTTCATGATGGCGGCGCGGCTGACCGGCGTGGTGAGGAAGCGGTTGAGGGTGCCCCGCTCGATCTCCTCCATCGTGCCCATGCCGGCCCACATGTTCGACGAGACGGCGCTCATCACGACCACGCCGGGCACCAGATAGTCCAGATAGGACGACGCGCCGAAGCCGGGCAGCTCGACGATCCTGCGGAAGAGGCTGCCGAAGAGGAACAGCCAGATGACCGGCTGCACGAGCGTGATGACGAGGAAGGCCGGCTGGCGTACGAACGCCTGGAGCCGCCGGTGGGTCATCCACATGGTGTCCGTGACGATGGCACTCATGCCACACCTCCGTCGACCTCGGCGAAGCGGCGGCCGGCGTACCGCAGGTACACGTCGTCGAGCGAGGGGCGGGCGACCGTCACGGCGGCGACCGGCATACCGGCCCGGCCCAGCGCCGCGAGCGTGGCGGGCACCGCGGCGGCGCCGTCGTCGGCGCGGGCGCTCAGGCGACGTCCGTCCACAGTGACCTCGCGGACGCCGGCGACGACGGCGACCGCCGCGCGGGCACGGCCCTCACCGTCGGCGTCGCCCAGCTCCACGTGTACGGCGTCGCCCTTGAGCTCGCCCTTGAGCTCGTCGGGCGCGCCTTCGACGACCACCCGGCCACCGTCCACGATGGCCAGCCGGTCGGCGAGGTGGTCGGCCTCCTCCAGGTAGTGCGTGGTCAGCACGATCGTGAGGCCCTCGTCGGCGGCCAGCCGGCCGATCTCCTCCCACATCGCCGAGCGGGCCTCCGGGTCGAGGCCCGTGGTCGGCTCGTCCAGGAAGAGCACGCGCGGGCGGTGCACCAGGCCGAGCGCGACGTCGAGGCGGCGCTGCATGCCGCCGGAGTATGTGCGGACCGGCCGCCGGGCCGCCTCGGCGAGGTCGAAGCGTTGCAGCAGCTCCGCCACCCGGCCGGTGAGCGCGGTGCCGCGCAGCCCGTAGAGGCGGCCCTGGAGCAGCAGGTTGTCGCGGCCCGTGGCGGCCGGATCGGCACCCGAACGCTGTGACACGGTGCCGATCACGCGGCGCACCCGGTCGGGGTCGCGGAGCACGTCGTGGCCGGCCACGCGTGCGGTGCCGCCGGTCGGGCGGGCGAGGGTGGTCAGGATCTTGACGGTCGTGGTCTTGCCGGCCCCGTTGGGACCGAGCAGCCCGAAGACCTCACCCGGCCGCACGGCCAGTGACAGGCCGTCGAGGGCCCGCACGCCTTTCGGGTACGTCTTCGTGAGCTCGTGCGCCTCCACGGCGAGCGCCGTCGGGGCGGTCGTGGATGTTTCCACGTCTCTCCTCCGATGTGATGGGTGAACCATCCCGTGGAGAAGCGCTCCCGACTATCCTTGCGAGTGCCATCTCGGGCGTCGGGCGCGCGCTTCGCCGCGGGCCGGTTCGAGGTCAGGGCCCCGGCGTGGTGTTGCAGCACCCGCCGGGGCCGCTTTCTTCAGGAGTCCGGGTCGCCGTCCTCCTCGTCTTTGGCGAGACTGCCGATGCCGGCGAGCTCGGCGAAATCCGCCGGCACCTGGCCGGTCTCGTGGTACTCCCGCCAGGCGTCGACGCCGGAGAGCGTGCCGTCGCGGATCTCCTTGAGCAGCGAGCGGATCCACTCGATCTCGGCCGTGCGCAACGCCGCGTGGTACTCCACCTCGATCAGGAAGATCCGCGGCAGCCCTTGCGCGAGGCCGCCCATGGCCACCCGCTCCTCCGCCGCCTCGGTCTCTAGGAGGCGGAGCCGCTGATCGAGCAGCTCGACCGCCTCGTCGGGCTGAAGCACGCCGATCTCGGAGAGCGCCGCCTCGAAGCGCGGGAACTCACGCTCGGGGACGGCGACGAGCTCGCGCACCCAGTCGAGCATCTCGTCGCGGCCGGCCGGGGTGAGCGCGTAGACCGTGCGCTCGGGGCGGCGTCCCTCGCGGGTGGTGCCGGTGGTCTCGACGAAGCCGTGCTTTTCGAGGTTTTGCACCACGGTGTACAGCGAGCCCCACTTGATCTTGATGCTCCGGTCCTTGCCCCGGGCGCGGAGCACCGACGCCAGCTCGTACGGATGCATGGGGCGCTCGACCAGCGCGGTCAGCACAGCGAGCGCGAGCAGGTTGCTCACCTTGCGTCTCGTCGCCATCGCGAACTCCCTCGCCAACGGATACTCGTCGCCGAGTATATGGCTGCGAATAGCGTACATGCAAGATGGGCGCCCCCGGCCGGGGGCGCCCATCTTGCCGAGCGGAAGGCGGTCAGACCTTGCTGTACGCCTCCTCGAACCGCTCGCGCAGGTCACGCATCTGGTCGTCCTCGAGGAGCTCCTTGAGCGCCTCCTCCTGGTACGGCGCGGGAATGAGCGCGCGCACCCGGTCCGGGAACCCGGGACCGGCCTCGACGACCTGGATCTTCGGCGGCTCGGTGAGCTGCATCGCCATCGGCCCGGAGAGCTTCTGGGCGAAGTCCCACGCCCGGCCCGGCTCGACGAGCGCGCACAGGTGGTAGGCGTACACGGTGCGCACCTCGGCGGTCGTCTTCGCCCCGGCCGGCTCGAAGCCGAGCGTCCGGACCGCGCACACCGTCGGGCTCTTGGCCACGTTGGCGTCGCCGATGCTGTGGTGGCCGTGCGCGTGGTGGTCGGCCGGCGTCGACTGCTCGAGCACCGCCGCGATCCGGTCGGCGAGCTGGTTTTCCAGCGTGGGCGGGCGGGACGGGCCACCGAAGGCGACCGTCCGCAGCGCCACCGCCAGCACGGCGGCCGCGACCACCACCACCGCGACCGCGATCCATCGGGCCCTGCCGCGGCGGCGCGGAGGCGGCGCGAGGGGATCCGTGGCGGTCGTCAGGTCGGCGGTCATGTCGGCACCGTCCTATCTGGAGAGACGTACGGATGGCCCCGCGCCACACCGCGCGGGGCCATCCCTTTCAGGAGAGGTACATCAACCGCATGCGGTGCCGTTCAGGGTGATCGCGGTCGGCGTGCCCAGGGTGCCGGTGCCCTGGAAGCCGGTGCTGACCGTGCCACCGCTCGGGATGTTGCCGTTCCAGCTGGCGTTGGTGACGGTGATCTGGTTGCCGGACTGGCTCCAGGTGCCGTTCCACCCGTTGGACAGGCGCACACTCGGGTCGACCGTGAAGCGCAGCGACCAGTTCGCCACCGCGGCGCCCCGGTTGGTGATCCGCACGTCGGTCGTGAAGCCACCGGTCCACTGGTTGGGCACGTAGACCACGCTGCACGCACCGGGCGGCGGAGCCGAGGTGGTCGGCGGCGGCGCCGAGGTGGTCGGGGGCCGGGGCGACGGCGTGTCCGTCGTGGGCACGGTCGTGGGCGGCCGGGTGGTCGGCGGCGTGGTGTACGGGCCAGCGGCGATCGCCAGGTCGTACGCCCGCTGCGGGACGAATTGGCCGGCGGCCGCGATGCAGCCGTCCGCCTCGCCCGGCAGCTTGATCCAGAGGAACGCGTCGACCGCCGCGTCGCCGGTGTTGTTGGTGCTCGGGATGCCGATCGCGCGCCCCGGCGGGTCGCACCACTCCGAGCCGGCCGGGCCGTTGCCGTTGCGGCTGGTGTCGACGACGATCTTGAGGCTGCTGCGCCCGGTGGCGGCGACGACGTTCTTGGCGTATGTGATCAGCTCCGAGTTGGTCCGGTAGTTGGAGACGTTGACCGAGATGCCGTCGGCGCTGTTGGCGATGTCGGCGGCTACCAGGCGCCGTGCCATCTCGCTCGCCGGGTGCCAGACCGAGTGCGCCGCGTCGAAGTAGACCCGGGCCTGCGACGAGCCGGCCTTGAGGCGCTTGCCCGCGTAGGCCATCGAGGCGGACGTCTCCGCCTGCTGCGCCGCGCTCTGGCAGTCGCTCATCAGGGCGAGCACGTCGGGCTCGAGGATGATGTACGCCGGGCGGCCGGCCAGACCGGCCGCGACCTCGTCCACCCACGCGCGGTAGGCCTGGTGGCTGGGGGCGCCGCCGGAGCTCGCACCGCCGCAGTCGCGGTTGGGGACGTTGTAGACCACCATGATCGGGATCTTGCCCGCCGCCGCGGCGGCGCCGACGAAGGCGTTCACCTGCCCGCGTACGGCCGAGGTGTTCGTCGTCGTGAACCAACGGGCCTGCGGCACGCTCGCGATCCGGTCGCGGATGACCGCGGTCTTGGAGTCGTTGGGGTTGGCGGCCACCCAGCGGGCCGCGTTGGTTTCGGGATCGGTGTAGAACACGGAATCGGCGGCCGACGCGGCCTGGGGCTGAAGCAGCCCGACGCCGACCGCCGTCGCTGTTGCCAAGGCTGCGGCTGCGGCCGCGCCGATGGCGGAGAGCGCGGATCTCCTGCGCATGCGGGGCTCCTTCCCGGTATAGAGCTTCCTCGTTGGAAGCGCTCCCATAGACATCGATTACCGTACGGCTATGTTGCGCGGATGTGAAGACCCCGCGTCGAACCGTGTTCGCGGCATTTCGAAAAAATCGACGGTGATGGATGCCCTCTGCTGGGCTAGCGGCGCGGGAGCGCGCTCCCGGGCAGGCCCGCGGCGCGGAGCCGGCGGGCGACACCGTGCTTGGGGCGGTGCACGACCACCGAGACGGACCTGTCGCTCGCCACGTCGCAGCCGGCGACCACCGCGCCGACGCCGAGCGGGTCGACCCAGCCCGCGTCGCGGAGGTCGACGACGAGGCGGTGGGAGCGGACCCGGAGGAGGGCGTGCAGGAGTGCGCGCCGCAGCTGCGCCGTGGCGGCCTCGCCGACATGGCCACGCACCTGCACGACCATGCTGCCGTTGCTCGCCACGCGGGTGCGGACCAAGGCTCCGACCACGCCATGCCCTCCCAACGGGGAGTGGGATCGCCTACCGGTCACGGTAATGCGATGGGATTTCACGCGCACATCGGCGAACGGTCACCGTACGGCAACGATCACACCAATCGGGAAACTGTCGTACCCCTGGAGCACCATTCGGACGGTCGAAGGAACGAGAGGAAGGAGAGCGTGATGATCGGTCGTCTGTCCTCAGTGGTGCTGGATTGTCCCGACCCGCACGCGCTGGCCGGCTTCTACTCCGAGCTGCTCGGCCTGCCGATCACCCGTGTCGACGGCGACTGGGTCGACGTCAGCGACGGCACGACCACGCTGAGCTTCCAGGAGGCGCCCGACCACATCCCGCCGCGCTGGCCCGACCCGGCTTATCCGCAGCAGTTCCATCTCGACATCACGGTCGACGACATCGACGAGGCGGAGCCCAAGGCCCTGGCGCTCGGCGCGCGCCCGCTGCCGATGACGGAGGAAAAGGTCAGCTTCCGGGTCTACGCCGATCCGGCCGGCCACCCCTTCTGCCTCTGCTGGTGACCCAATCCTGGATAGGGATTTGAGCTGCCGCGACGTCCGCCGTGGTCCGGACCGCTGCTCCCGCGGCCTCACCCTCCGCTGTCCACGACCTTGGCCCAGACCCGCGCCCCGAGCGCGACTAGGGATTAGGGGGTTGCGCCCGATATGAGCGGCGCACATATAGTCGCGGCGTGACGGCTGATCCCAAAGGCACGCACGAGGCGGTCGAGGCGCCCATCCCGCGCCAGCGCGACGCCGGCGTGATGGGATACGTCGCTGAGCTCCAGCAGTTCGACGACAGCATGACCGGGACCGAGGCCGACGGCGAGTCGCCGGAGCGACCCGCGCCGGACCGACCCCCGCTCGGTGGCACGGCGCCCAGCCAGGCCACCCCGCCCGGCCGCACGCCCAGGCCACGCCGTCCGCCAGCCGGCCGCGAGCCAGCGGGCCGGGAGCTAGCGGGCCGGGAGGCTGCCGGTCGCGCGTCTGCCGGGCGGGAGCGGGCGGGCCGGGAGCCGGGTGGCGGGGACGCGGCGGAGCCGCCGTTGTCGGGGGACGGTGCGAGTCGGCCGCCGGCGGGCGGAGCGCCGCGGACTGGTAAGCCGGCGTCCGTACCAAAAAAGCAAGGGCGACCACCGTGGACCCGCACTGAGGTGGGTCTTGCGGTCGCGTTCGTGGTGGTGGCGGCGGTGGCCATCGTCGGCGGAGCCTACGCCGTGTTGCTGGCCAACCGGCCGCCGACGGGTGATGTGCGGCTGCCGATGCCGTCGGCGGAGGCCGCGGGGGAGCAGGGGCCGCCGGTGGCGGAGCCCACGCCCGCCGCGCCGGGGCGGGCCGGTCCGAGCGCCGAGCCGTCTCCGGACGCCGCGCCGGGTGGCGGTGCCGAGCCGTCGGCGGGCAGCGCGCCGCCCTCGCCGGAGGCGACCAGCGCGGCGCCGCCGGCCGCGGCCGACCTCGTCGCGGCCTACTCGCGCGAGGCGAATACCGGGCTGCTCGGGCTCACCGGCTACCGCGGCAAGGTCACCATCTCCAACCGCGGCAAGGGCGCGGCCGACGGCTGGACGGTCACGCTCAGCCTCCCCGCCGGGCAGAAGGTCGACAGCGTCGAGGGGGCCGACGCGCGGCAGGACGGCGAGCTTGTGACGTTCACGCCGCTGGCCGGGCGCGGCGAGGTGGCCGCGGGCGGGTCGGCCACGTTCACGTTCGACGTGCCGGGGCTGCTGGCGGGCGAGCCCACCGGCTGCGCGATCAACGGGCGGGCCTGCGAGTAGTTAGCTTTGTGTTCACCCCGCGCACGCGCGGAGGCCGTCCCGCTTCGCGACGATCACGCGCGTGATGATGCGGAGAATCGCTCTCGCGGCGCTGGCTGCGGGCCTTACCCTCACGGTGCTGCCCGGCGCGGCCGTCGCGCACCCGAAGCACAAGCCGGAATTCGACCTCCAGGCCCACCGCGGTGGGCTCGGCCTGCGGGTGGAGAGCACGCTCGCCTCCTTCGGCAACGCCCTCCAGCTCGGCGTGAGCACGCTGGAGCTGGATGTGCAGATCACCGAGGACGGCCAGGCGGTGGTCACCCACGACCGCCGGGTGACCGGCACCAAGTGCACCGACACGGCGCCGGCCACGCCCGGTGACCCCGAGTTCCCGTACGTGGGCAAGTACGTCAACACGCTCACCCTGGCCCAGGTGCGCACGCTCGACTGCGGCAGCAAGACGCTCGCCGACCGGCCGGGCCAGGTCGCGGTGCCGGGCGCGCGCATGCCGCTGCTCAGCGAGGTTTTCGCGCTCGTCAACCGCTACGGCGCTAGCGGTGTGAAGCTGAACGTGGAGACCAAAGTGGAGGCGGGGGCACCGAGCGAGACGGCGCCGCGCGAGCAGTTCGTGCGGGTGACCGCGCGGGAGGTCCGCAAGGCGGGGCTGCTGCGCCAGGTCACGATCCAGAGCTTCGACTGGGGCGCGCTGATGCGCATGCGCGAGGTCGAGCCGCGCCTCCCGCTGGTGGCGCTCACCAACATCGACTTCCTTCAGACCGGCAAGCCGGGCGCCTCGCCGTGGCTGGGCGGCATCGACATCGACGACTTTGGTGGCGACCCGATCAAGGCGATCAAGAGCTTCGGGGCGACCACGTTCTCCCCGGTGCACGGCACGCCGCAGGGCGGCTCGGTGGTCGATCCCGGCTACAAGCCGTACGTGACCAAGGAGATGGTGCGCCACGCGCACCGCAACGGCATCAAGGTCGTGCCGTGGACCATCAACGACCTGCCCACCATGGGCAAGCTCGTCGACGACGGGGTGGACGGCATCATCACCGACTACCCCGACCGGCTGCGCGGGCTGCTCGCGCAGCGCGGCTTCAAGCTGCCCAGCGGGTACGCCTCGCCGTTCGACATCCAGGGCCACCGGGGCGCTCGGGCGGTGCGGCCGGAGAACACGCTTCCCGCGTTCGAGTACGCGCTGGCCAACCGCGCGGTCTCCACGCTGGAGCTGGACACGGGCGTCACCCAGGACGGGCAGCTCGTGGTGATCCACGACCGCACGATCAACGGCTCGCACTGCGTGGACACCGCGCCGGCGTGGGCGGGCGACCCGGAGTTCCCGTACGTGGGCAAGCGGGTGCACGACCTCACGCTCCGCCAGATCAAGACGATCGACTGCGGCTCGAAGACGCTGGCCGAGTTCCCTTCGCAGGTCGCCGTGCCGGGGGCTCGCATCCCCACGCTCAGTGAGGTGTTCGCGCTGGTGCGGGCGAGCGGCCGCGCCGACGTCCGGTTGAACATCGAGACCAAGATCAGCCCGACCGCCGGCGACACGGCACCGTACGACGTGTTCACGCGGCTGCTGGTGGGCGCCATCCAGAAGGCTCGCTTTGTCGACCGGGTGACCATCCAGTCCTTCGACTGGCGCACGATCATCCTGGCCCGCAAGCTCGACCGGCGGATCGAGACGGTGGCGCTGGTGTGGCAGTACGGCCCGGCCGAGTGCGCCACGCTCGCCGACGAGTGCTCGCTCCAGGCGGTGTACGGCGACCCGTCCGTCAAGAGCCCGTGGACCGGTGGGCTGGACTGGTGGAAGTACCGCGACCTGGGCAAGCTGGTCCGCGCCGCGGGTGCCGCCACGGTCTCCTCCAACTGGCAGGTGCACGACCCGGCGCAGGTGGCGGCGCAATCGCCGGACTGGTACTTGCGCACCGACCCGACCTACTTCCACGGGCCGACGGTGCCGGTGCTCCAGGACCGGTACGACCTGAAGGTGGTGCCGTACACGGTCAACGACCCGGCCGTCATGCAGCGCGTGATCGACCTGGGCGTGGACGGGATCATCTCCGACGACCCCGACGCGCTCGTCGCGGTGGCGATCCGCAACGGTCTCCGCTGACGCTCCCGGGAGCCCGCCCTTTCGAGGGCGGGCTCCCTTTTTGTCCGAAATACCAGATAAATGCTCAGAAGGGGTGCATGATCTGCCAAAGGAGCTATGGGAACTGGAGGCTGCAATGTCCGAGCCCTTGGCGGTGCGGCAAGTCGACATCGACAGCGCGCTCACCGATATGTGGAAGTCCGTGTTCGTCTTCCTCCCGAAGGCGGTCGCCTTCCTGGCGATCCTCTTCGTCGGGTGGATCGTGGCGCGGTTCATCCGCCGCATCGTGTACAAGGCGTTGAAGCGGGTCGGCCTCGACCGCGCCATCGAGCGGGGCGGCATGGGTCGCGCGTTCCAGAACAGCCGGTACGACGCCAGCACGATCACCTCGCGGATCGTCTACTACGCGGCGCTGCTGCTCGTCCTCCAGATCGCCTTCTCCATCTGGGGCCCCAACCCGGTCAGCGACCTGATCACGAGCGTGGTGTCGTGGCTGCCCAAGGCCTTCGTCGCGATCGTCATCATGGTGGTCGCCATCGCGATCGCGAACGCGGTGCGCGACCTCGTCGGCAGCGCGCTCGGCGGCCTGTCCTACGGCAAGCTGCTGGCCACGATGGCCTGGGCGTTCATCATCGTGCTGGGCGCGATCGCGGCCCTCAACCAGGTCGGCATCGCCACCACGGTCACCACGCCGGTGCTGATCGCCGCGCTCGCCACGATCGCCGGCATCCTGATCGTGGGTGTGGGCGGCGGCCTGATCCGCCCGATGCAGCAGCGCTGGGAGGGGCTGCTCGACCGGGCGGCCGCCGAGTCGCAGGCCATCCGCGAGCAGACGCAGGCGTACAGCAGCGGCCGCGAGGACGCCCGCCGGCAGATGGCCGACCGCGCCGGCGAGCCCGCCCCGATGGCGACGCCCGCGATGTCGGGCACGGGTGGGGCCGCCCCTTCGGGCGTCTACCCGACCGGCGGGACGATGCCGCCACGCGCGGACGACGAAACCCAGCGGATCGAACCCCAGCAGTAGCTCGCCGCGAACGTGGACGCGGGGCGCCCTTCGGGGCGCCCCGCTTCGCGCGCGCCACTCGCCTGCGCCATCCCGACGGTCCGGAGCGCTCCCGCCGGAGGCGAAAACAGGGGTGACCGCGACCAACAGCGGACGGGTGAGGCCGCGGGAGCAACGGCACAGACCACGACGGACGTCGCGGTAGCCCAGAAAATCAGGCGGTGCGGGGAGCGGGGATCGAGGCCAGACCGTGGGCCAGGTGGCAGACCGCGAGCAGCCGGGTGAGCACCCAGTCGGCGCCTGCCGACCAGTCGATCGGCCCCTCGGGCAGGTGCCAGCCGTGCTCGGCGGCCGCGTCGCGGACGCCCTCGGCGTAGCCTGCCAGGTGCACCGGCGTCAGCGGCCGCAGGTCGCCTAGGAGGCTGTCGCGGATCGCCGCCGCGTGCTGGTCGATGGCGGCCAGCAGGCCGGGGTGGCGGGCGGCCGCATCGAGGCCGGCCGCGCCGAACGCCGACATCATCCCGCTGATGGCGGAACGTGCCGAACGCGTGGCGGCCCGCGAGGTAAAGCCGTTGAACAGCCCACTCATGGGCATCGACGCTAGCCGGGGCACGGTGGGGCCAGCCTCGTCTGGTCGGCTGAATCTTACGGTCGCGCGCGGGGTTGAGACGGACGTCACCCCGTGCGTGATTACTCTGTGGCAGGACGCCGTCGCATCGTGTCATCGGCCATGATGACCGTCGCCACCATGAGGGCGACCACGATGCTGAACAACCACGAGTCGTCCGGCAGGATCTTCGCGGAAATGGGCGCCTGGCAGGCGAGCAGGATGAAGCCCAGCCAGGCGAGGCGGCGCTGGCGCGGGTTGAGGAAGCCGGTGGCTTGGGGGGCACGACGCATCCGGACAGTTTTGCTCGATGTGCCCCGATCGCCCGTCGGTCGTTCGGCTGATGTTGCCGTGTGCGTCCGGTTTGGACGCCCGTGCGTCGGCCGCGCGCAAGGTGGCTGAAGTGGACTGGTCGGTGGGCACCGGCTCGTCCAAGATCCGCCGGGAGTCCGCGCCGACCTAAGATCGCTTCTTGTGACTCGTACCCGCGGGGGCATGCTCCTCCTGGCCTACTTCGCGTTCATCAGCCTCGGCCTGCCCGACGGCCTGCTCGGCGTGGGCTGGCCGTCGATCAGCGAGGAGTTCGGCGTACCCCGCGAGACCGTGGGTCTGCTGTTGACCGTGGGCACGGTGGGCTACCTGACATCCAGCGTGGCGGCCGGTTTCACGATCGCGCGGCTGGGCGTCGGGCGGCTGCTCGCCGGCAGTACGGCGCTCTGCGCGATCAGCCTCGCGGCGTACGCGGCCTCGCCGGTGCTCGCCGTGATGGTGGCGTTCGCGCTCGTGCTCGGCCTCGGTGGCGGCGCGATCGACTCCGGCCTCAACGCCTACGCCGCGGCGGCCTTCGGCCCCCGCCACATGAACTGGCTGCACGCGTTCTTCGGCCTCGGCGTCGCCATCGGCCCTTTGATCATGACCACCGCACTCTCCGCGGGCCTGTCCTGGCGATGGGGGTACGGGGTGGTCGCCGGCGCACAGGCGTTGCTGGCGGGCGCGTTCGTGGTGACGGTGAACCGCTGGGCCGTGCACCGCCCGGCGAACGGCGACCTGCCCGCGCCTCCCGCCGTGCCGATCCGCGCCACGCTCGTGATCCCGGCCGTGTGGCTCGGCGCGCTCGCGTTCGGCGTGTACGTCGCGGTGGAGGTGGCGGCCGGCCTGTGGGCGTACACGCTGCTGACCGAAGGACGCGGGATCAGCGACGCGGTGGCCGGCGTCTGCGTCTCCGGCTACTGGGCCTGCCTCTTCCTCGGCCGCGTGGTGCAGGGCATCGTCGCCGAGCGGGTCGGCAGCGGCCAGGTGCTGTGGGCCAGCCTCGCGGGCATGGCGGGCGGCGCGGTGCTCGTCGCGCTGCCCGCGCCCGGCTGGGTGGCGGCGCTGGGGCTGGGCATCATCGGCTTCTCGGCGGCACCGGTATTTCCGCTGATGACCCTGATGACGGCCGACCGGGTCGGCGAGGCACACGCGGACCGCACGATCGGCGTGCAACTCGGCGCGTCGGCCCTCGGCGGCGCGCTCCTGCCCGGCCTCGTCGGCATCCTGATCAGCCGCGTCGACGTGGAGGCACTCGGCCCGTCCCTGGTCGTGATGAGCCTGCTGCTCATGCTCCTCTACGCCGCGTCGTCCCGCCGCCGCGCCGGCGACAGCACGATCGAAACCCCGGCCGTCCAGACTTAGAGAGCTCCCGCGTGTGCGTGGCGAATTCTGGCCCCTCCAGGGGCCACTTTTCGCCACGGACGGCTGGAGCGTTCGCGTTCGGGGTCACGGAGGCGGAAGCCTCCGTGACCCCTTCAAATGGTTTCCTAGACCTCGCCGCGCCAGGCGCCTGTCTCCTGGCCGCGGTTTTCGATGAACTCCTTGAACCGCTTGAGGTCGCCCTTGACCCGGTGGGTCACGGCGCCGAGCTTGTCGGCCGCCTTCTCCACCGCGCCATCCGGCTCGAACTCCACCTGTGCCGTCACGCGGCTGTGGGTGTCGTCGAGCCGGTGGAACGTCACCACACCGGCCTGCCTGGTGCCCTCGGTCGAGGTCCAGGCCACCCGCTCGTCAGGGATCTGCTCGGTGATCCGGGCGTCGAACTCGCGTTTGACGCCGGCGATCTCCGTCTTCCAGTGGGTCATGGTGTCCGACAGCTGCCGGACCTCCTGGACGCCTTCCATGAAGCGGGGGAACTCTTCGAACTGGGTCCATTGGTTGTAGGCGGTCCGCACTGGTACAGCCACGTCCACCGATTCGGTTACACCACCCATTGGGGGTCCTCCTACCACCTTTTCGTTTCGTTCGCGTGCCCAAGTACGGCCCACACCTCGGACACCGTCCCGAACGTGCGGTCCGCCGGCAGGCGGCCCAGCTCGTCCAGTACGTCGTCGGGCGCGTTGTTCTTCTCGGCCGTACGCCGCAGGGCTTCGCGGTCGGCGGGCAGCGCGGACAGGTCGAGGTACCGACCCAGCTCACTGCGCCGCTCCACCTCCTCGTTGGTCATGCCCTGCGGGACTCCGGCCCGGCTCTCTCCAGCCGGCACTTCGGTAGCCTCGGGCTGGTCCTCGCCGGCCGGTTCCGGCTCGCGCCATTCCTCGACCCGCGATCCGGCCATGCCCTGGACGGTGCCCCGCACCTCGCGGGCCATTTCGTCGTCCAAGCGCGGGCCGTGCTTGCTGCTGCCCCGATCCATGTCCTGGGTCCTACCCCGGCTCGCGGGAGGCAAACTCCTCCGCCTCGGGCATGGCCACCCGCCGCGCCTCGGCGTTGATCTCGACGCCGAGCAGGACCGCGCAGTTCGACAGGTACAGCCAGACCAGGAACGCGATCACGCCGGCCAGCGTGCCGTAGGTGCCCTGATAGGAGCTGAAGTTGGCCACGTAGAGCCCGAAGCCGAACGACGCGATCGCCCACACCACGATCGTCACCGCGCCGCCGATCGTGATCCATCGGAAGCGCGGCTGCTCGACGTCCGGCGCGATCCAGAACATCAGGCCGAGTAGCAGCATCACGATGAGGACGAGCACCGGCCACTTCAGCACGGACCAGGTCATCCGCGCGCCGTCGCCGACGCCCAGCGCGTTGCCGATCGCGTCGGTGACCGATCCGCTCACGATCAGCATCAGCGCGACCAGCGCGAGCAGTACCAGCGCGACGGCGGTGATGAGCAGCTGGATCGGGCGCAGCTTGTAGAACTTGCGGCTCTCCTCGACTTCGTAGATCGCGTTCGAGGCGCGGGTGAACGCGCCGATGTACCCGGAGGCGGACCAGAGCGCGCCCAGGAGGCCGAAGCTGAGCAGCACGCTCGCCGAGCCCTGGTCGGTCACGTCGCGGATCTGGTCCACGACGCCTGGGTTCTTGACGATCGAGCCGGCGCCCAGGTCGGTGGCGATGTCGACGATCGTGTCGACCGTGCGCTCGCCCTCGGAGACCAGCCCGACCAGCGCGACGATCACGATCATCGCGGGGAAGAGGGAGAGCACGCCGTAGTACGTCAGCGCGGCCGCCCAGTCGGTGCAGTTGTCGTCCATGAACTCGCGTCCGGCGCGGACGAGCACGCCCCGCCAGGTCGCGAACGAGGTCCGGGAAAGCCTCCGGCGACGCGCCGTGCCCGTCGGTGCCGCAGTTGACGCCATGCCCGCCTCTACCCGAGGTGTGACGTGGGCAAACGTTTGTGCCCGCGACCGTCGGGTAGGGGATTTCAGACGCTCCGGAGAGGAGAAGACCATGCCCGGACGCGAGGACATGCCCAGCACGATCCGGCGCTCCCCGAAGAAGGCGCAGGACACCTGGGCGGAGACACACGACTCGGCGGTCGAGACGTACGGCGAGGGTGAGCGGTCGCACCGGACCGCCTTCGCCGCGCTGAAGCACTCGTTCGAGAAGGTCGGCGACCACTGGGAGCCGAAGGAGCGCAAGGGCCCGAGCGACGCGCAGGCCGCCCGCTCGTACGGCGACCGGCCCGCGGAAACCGCCGGTGGCGTCGACGCCAACGCCTCCAAGCAGCACCTCATGGAGATCGCGCGCAAGCTCGACGTCTCCGGCCGTTCCAAGATGAACAAGGCGGAGCTCGTCGAGGCGATCGAGAAGGCCAACAACCGCAGCACCGCCAAGGCCCGCCAGCGGTAGTTTGCAGGTGTGGACGCACCTGACGTGACCAACACCGACGCCGTCGTCGTCGGCGCGGGGCACAACGGCCTCGTCGCCGCCAACCTGCTGGCCGACGCCGGGTGGGACGTGGTGGTGCTGGAGGCCACCGCGGAGCCCGGCGGGGCGATCAAGTCGGCCGAGGTCACCGCGCCCGGCTACCTGAGCGACCTCTACAGCTCGTTCTACCCGCTGGGGTACGCGTCGCCGGTGATGCGCGCGCTCGACCTCGGCCTCTCCTGGCGGCACGCGCCGGACGTGCTCGCCCACCTGCTGCCCGACGGGCGCGCGGCCACGCTCAACCGCCGGCCCGAGACGACCGCGGCCTCGGTCGAGGAGTTCGCCGCCGGTGACGGCGAGCGCTGGCTCGACGCGTACGCCGAGTGGCGCTCGGTCTCCGCGCCGATGCTCGACACCCTCTTCACGCCCTTCCCGCCGGTACGCGGCGGCGCGGCGCTGCTCGCCCGGCTACGGCCGACCGGGGCGTTGCGTCTGGCCCGCCGGCTGATCCTGCCCAGCCGCAAACTGGGCCGGGAGTTGTTTCGCGGCGAGGGCGCCCAGCTGCTGATGGCCGGCTGCGCGTTGCACACCGACCTGTCCACTGAGGACGTGGGCAGCGGCGTCTACGGCTGGCTGCTGGCGATGCTGGGCCAGGAGCACGGCTGGCCGGTGCCGGAGGGCGGCGCGCGGCGCATCACCGAGGCGCTCGTGGCGCGGCTGCGGGATCGCGGCGGGCGCGTCGAGTACACGGCCCGCGCCGACCGGGTGCTGACCGCACGGGGCCGCGCGCTGGGTGTGTCCACCGTGGACGGCCGGCGGTGGCGGGCCCGCCGCGCGGTGCTCGCCGACGTGCCCGCACCCGCGCTCTACCTACACCTCGTCGGCGCGGCGCGACTGCCGCCCCGCCTGGTCGAGGACCTCGCGCACTTCCAGTGGGACGGCTCGACGGTCAAGGTGGACTGGGCGCTTTCCGCCCCGATGCCGTGGAAGAATCCGGCCGCGGCCGGCGCCGGCACCGTCCACCTCGGCGCCGACCTCGACGGGCTGACCCGCTACGCGGCCGCGCTCGCGACCGGCGAGGTGCCCAGCCACCCGTTCCTCCTGGTTGGACAGATGACGACCGCCGACCCGGCCCGCTCGCCGGCCGGCACCGAGTCGCTGTGGTCCTACACCCACCTGCCGTTCCGGCGCGAGTGGGCGGCGGGCGAGGTGATGGCGCACGTACAGCGGATGGAGAGCGTGCTGGAGGAGCAGGCACCGGGCTTCGGCCGGCTGGTGGTCGGGCGCCACGTGGCCGGTCCGGGCGACCTGGAGCGGGAAAACCCGAGCCTGGTCGGCGGCGCGCTGGGCGGCGGCACCGCGGCGGCCTACCAGCAGCTCTTCCTGCGCCCGATCCCGGGGCTCGGCCGGGCCGACACACCCATCGACCGGCTCTACCTCGCCAGCTCGTCGGCGCACCCGGGCGCGGGCGTGCACGGCGGCCCGGGCGCCAACGCGGCCCGCGCGGCCCTGGCCCGCGACCGCTTCCTGACCGGCGACGCCTACCACGCCCTGATCGCGGCCGCGCACCGCACGCTGTACTAGGCCTGTCGCCTGGATGTCGGGACAGGCCTAGGTGAAGAGCTTGTCGGCGGTCGTGGGGCGGCCCAGCAGCCAGCCCTGGCCGACGTCGCAGCCCAGCGCGAGCAGGCGCGAGCGCTGGTGCTCCGACTCGATGCCCTCGGCGGTGACGGTGAGCCGCAGCGTGTGCCCGAGGTGGATCAGCGCGGCCAGCACCGCCTCGTCGGTGCGGCTGGCCGGGCCGTTGCCGTCGAGGCCGGCGACGAACGTGCCGGCCAGCTTGATCGCGTGCACCGGCAGGTTGCGCAGATAGGACAGTCCGCAGTAGCCGGTGCCGAAGTCGTCGAGCGCGACCCGCACCGCCATGCCGGCGAGCGCGCGTACGTTGTCGATCGCCTCGGCCTCGGCGGTCATCGCCGCGTGCTCGGTGATCTCAAGCTGGAGCCGGTGTGGCGGCAGCCCGACCCGGTCGAGCACGGCGGCGACCTCGGCCGCGAGGCCCGGGTGGCACAGCTGCCGGGCGGCGAGGTTGACGCTCACGAAAGGTGGCTCGGTGTCCTCACCGTGCCAGCGCACCGCCTGGCGGCAGGCCATCTCCAGCAGGTGCATGCCGAGCGGCAGGATGAAGCCGGAGTCTTCGGCGAGCGTGATGAACCGGTCGGGGCCCAGCTGCCCAAGCTCCGGGTGGTCCCACCGGGCCAGGCTCTCCACGCCCACCACCTTGCCGGTGGCGAGGTCGACCATCGGCTGGTAGGCCAGCCCGAACTCGCGGCGGGCGAGCGCGGCCGGCATCTCGGCGGACAGCCGGTAGCGGGCGACCGCGCTCGCGTTGCGCCGCTCGTCGAAGAACCGCCACCGGTCGCGACCGTCCACCTTGGCCCAGTGCAGCGCCATCGCGGCGGCACGCAGCGCGTCGACCGGGTCACCGTCGGACACGGCCTGCTCTACGACGCCCGCGCTGGCGGACATCGGCAACTCGTGACCGTCCACTTCGAACGGCGTGCGCAACGCCGCCAACGCGCGGTCGGCGGACTTGATGGCGTCTTCCGGCTCGGACGTGCCCCGCAGCAGCAGCGCGAACTCGTCGCCGCCGAGGTGGCAGGCGACACTGTCGGGGAGGTGGGCCAGCCGCTCCGCGACGGCGGTGAGGAGGCGGTCGCCGGCGGCGTATCCGAGGCTGTTGTTGACCGAGTGGAAGCGGTCGAGGCCGATCAGGCAGACGCCGAAGCGGGTCGGCCCTGCCGGGTCGGTGCGCAGCTCGCCCAGCCACTGGGTGAGCTGGACCCGGTTGGGCAGGCCGGTGTGCGAGTCGTGGAGGGCGGCGTGGCGCAGCCGCTCCTCGCTGCGGCGCAGGGCCAGCTCCGCCTCCGAGCGCGCGGTGATGTCGGCCCGGCGCACGGCCTCCTGCCGGTCGAGGGTGTAGTCGTGCAGCGCGGTCGCGTATCCCATCGCGAGCGCCTCGACGAGGGCGGTGAGCCGGTCGCGGCTGACCACACCGGACAGGTCGAGCGTGGAGAGAAGTCGGGTGGACAGCTCGGTGATGGTGCGCCCGAGCGCCTCCGGCGCGATCTCCTCGGTGCTGGCCAGGTCGACGCCGACCCGGTAGCCGACCGCCGGGTCGAACCGCTCGGCGGTCAGCGCCGCCACGATCCGCTCGGTCAGGTCGAGGAAGAACGCGTCCCGCTCGCCGCTGGGCAGGAGCACGTAGCTGGCGTCGTGGACCGACCTGCTCCACGCCAGCGCGAACCGCTCGACGGGCGTCATGGCTTGCGTCCGACACCCCCGTAGTTGAGTGCGGAGAGATTGCTCGGCGTGTCGTCGGGGGAGTCGGGGCGCCACTCGTGCGTCCAGACCAGACCCGGCTCCACCATCTCGAATCCGTCGAAGAACCGCAAGATCTCCGCGTGGGTGCGCATCGCCAGCGGTGTGGGCGTGTGCTCGACGGCCTTGACCGCCTCGCGGAACTCGTCGGGGTGGCGCTCGTGGGTGCCGTGGCCGATCACCAGATAGCTCCCGGGCGCCAGCCGCTCCTTGAGCAGGGCCAACGCGCCGTAGGGGTCGCGGTCGTCGCGGACGGCGTGCAGCACGGCGACGAGCAGCAGCGCCACCGGCTCGTCGAAGTCGAGCAGGCCGGCCACGGACGGGTGCTCCAGGATCGCCCGCGGCTGGCTCAGGTCTTCTCGGATCGCGGTCGCGTGCGGGTTGCCCGCCAGGATCTGGCGGCTGTGCGCCACCGCGATGGGGTCGATGTCCACATAGGCCACGCGCGCGTCCGGGTCCACCTTCTGTGCGATCTCGTGCACGTTGCCGACCGTGGGGATGCCGGAGCCGATGTCGAGGAACTGGCGGATGCCCTGGTCGAGCACGTAGCGCGTGGCACGGTGGAGAAATGCCCGATTGATCCGCGCCTGCACCTTGGCATCCGGAAAGACGGATATCAGCTGGCGGGCCAGCGCCCGGTCGGCGGCGAAGTTGTGCGAACCGCCGAGCAGGTAGTCATACGCCCTGGCCACGGTGGCGGTGTGGTGATCGACGTCGGCGGGTGCCCAGTCCGGTCGGTCCGTCATCGCGCTCCTCTGGGTGGTAGGACACCAAGTATCCTGTCTTCCCGCCCACGGCTCAATTCCGCGATCGATACATTGCCATGACCGCCCGTAGGGGAGCGGGTTCCGGGCCAGGTCAGGGTCGGCGCCGGATTCGTTTAAGGCCAACACGCCGGGACGATCGGCGCATGCTTGCCAGACTGTCCACTCTGGGTCTCGCCACAGCCGCCATCCTCGCCGCCGCCGGCTGCGGCCTTGTCGACGGCGAGAAGTCCAGCACCGCCGAGACGTACGACGTGCGCGGCGACATCAAGACCATCCAGCTCAACGGCCAGGCCGGCGCCGTCGAGGTCGTGGCGACCGACACCGGGGTACGGGTGACGGAGCGCCGCGAGTACACCGGCACCTCCCCGAAGACCAGCCACCGCACCGACGGCGGCACGCTCTACCTTGTGGACAAGGGCTGCGACGCGCAGATCCGCATCCGCAAGACCTGCGAGACCAACTACCGCATAGAGGCACCGGCCGGCGTCGCCCTCAACATCGAGGTGGACGCCGCGCCCGTCACGATCACCGGCATCACCGGCGCGCTCGACGTGACCACCGACGTCGGCACGATCAAAGGCACCGGCCTGGCCGGCACGACCCGGATCCGCACCAACGTGGGCGACGTCGACCTCCGGTACGGCACGGCACCGGCCAGCCTGGACGCCACCAACGACGTCGGCAGCACCACCGTCCACCTGCCGTCCGGCGCGTCCTACAGCTTCGACGTCGACGTCGACATGGGCGACACCACGATCGACCTCCCCAACCGCCCCGGCGCCGACCACCGCGTCAAGCTCACCGCCGACGTCGGCGACATCACCGTCCGGGCCGCCTAACCCCGCCTCGCCCTTCCGCAACTGTGCAGCCACCGATCAGGCGCTCACCCACGCCCTTTTGTCGCGGTCACCCCTCGCCCTGAGTAACCGCCGTCGCCGTGCGCGCGGTCCAAGATTCGAGATCTAGGAGAGTCAGGGCGCCATACCAGCCCTAACTCTCCTAGATCTCAAGGTTTCTCGGCTGAGCCTGCTGACGCCGCGTCACAGATGGTGGTCCTGGCTTCGCGCGCTGGCTGCGGTTTAGGGGTGGCCGGGCCGCGCCGGCCCACCCTTCCCACTGTTCGCGGATGTGGCTCAGCATGTGGGCGGTGTCATGATCGTTCGCCCAAATGGGCGTGACACAGGGGCAACAGGTACCGAGATGGCTTGCACCGCGGGCCTGGCAGTGGACGGCCGGGGGTTTCGGCTCGGTCTGCGAGCCGCCGGCCGGGAGCGGTGCCCGCGGGAGCATACGGTCTACAGCTGACGCGGACGTGGGCAAATATGTCTTTCACGAGGGCGCGACACCCCGACTCCGAAAAGGTCTGTCTAGATTCGCGGTGTGGAGATCGGGCGGGTGCCGGCGACGTTCGCGGAGCAGGCGCGGCCGCTGGAAAGCGAGGCGGTGGCCGCCGCGCCGTGACCGTGGTTAGACCAGGCATGCGGGGGTATCTCTGCGGGCATGCGGGTGCTAGGTGTCAACGCGATCTTCCATGATCCGGCGGCTGCCCTTGTCGTGGACGGGCGGGTCGTGGCGGCTGCCGAGGAGGAGCGGTTCAGTCGGCGTAAGCATGGCAAGCGGCCCGTGCCGTTCAGCGCCTGGGAGTTGCCGGAGCTGGCCGCCGCGTGGTGCCTCGAGTCCGCCGGGCTGGAGCCGGGCGACCTCGACGCGGTGGGGTACTCGTTCGACCCCGCGCTCTGTGGCGAGGTGGTCGGCGAGAGCGACCCGTGGGACTGGCTGCGGGTGGAGTATGCCCAGCGTGCGCCCCAGTTTCTCGCCACCGCGCTGCCTGGGCTGGACCCCGGTGCGGTGCGGTTCGTGCCGCACCACGTCGCGCATGCCGCCTCGGCGGGGCTGGCCATGCCGCACCGGGACGACGCCGCGGTGCTCGTGCTCGACGGGCGGGGTGAGGCGGCGAGCCATCTGGCCGGCGCGTACCGGGACGGCCACCTCACCACGCTCTACACGCAGCGGCTGCCGCACTCGCTCGGCCTGCTCTACGAGGATCTGACCCGCCACCTGGGTTTCACGCACTCCAGCGACGAGTACAAGGTGATGGCGCTCGCGTCCTACGGCGAGCCCAAGCACCTGCCGCTGCTGCGCGAGCTGGTCCGCGCGACCGGCGACGGTGGCTTCACCGTGGCGCCGATCGAGTGGGACACGCTCGCGAAGGTGCGCCCGGCCGGCGCGGAGATGGCGGCCGAGCACGCCGACCTCGCCGCCAGCGTGCAGGCGCGGCTGGAGGAGGTGCTGCTCGACCTCGCCCGCTGGACGTTCGACGCGGCCGGCGGGCCGCGCGTGCTGGCGATGGCCGGCGGCACCGCGCTCAACTGCGTCGCCAACGCGCGGATCGCGGCCGAGGGGCCATTCGATCACGTGTGGGTGCAGCCGGCGGCGGGTGACGCCGGCACCGCGCTCGGTGCCGCGCTGCACCTCGCACGGGAGAGTGGGCCGCGGCCGGAGGCCATGCCCGGGGCCGCGCTCGGCCGTGGCTGGAGCGACGGCGAGCTGGAGGCGGAGCTGCGGCGGGCCGGGCTGCCCTTCAGCCGGCCGGACTCGATCGCCGCGGAGGCCGCGCGGGTGCTCGCCGGCAACGGCATCGTGGCGTGGTTCCAGGGTCGCAGCGAATACGGGCCGCGTGCGCTCGGCCACCGCTCGCTGCTCGCCCACCCCGGCGACAAGGACACGACCCGCCGCATGAACGACGTGAAGGGGCGCGAGCAGTTCCGCCCGATCGCGCCGATGGTGCGGGCCGAGCGGGCGGCCGAGGTGTTCGACGGAGTGTTGCCGAGCCCGTACATGCTGTTCGTCCACAGTGTCCGGCCACAGTGGCGGGAGCGGATCCCGGCGGTGGTCCACGTCGACGGCACCGCTCGGGTGCAGACAGTGGACAGTGCGGACGAGCCGCTGGTGGCGGAGATGCTGGCGGAGTTCGACCGGCTGACCGGGCTGCCGGTCGTGGTCAACACGTCGCTCAACACGGCCGGGCGGCCGATGGTGGACACGCCCCGCGAAGCGATGGAGCTCTTCGGCTCGGCGCCGGTCGACCTGCTGGCACTCGGCCCGTACGCGGTGCACCGGACGGGAGCCTTCGTTTGATCTCGATCGTGGTGCCGACCCTGGGCCGGCCGAGCCTCTCCGCGCTCCTCGAACGCCTGGCACCCTCCATAGAGGATGGCGCGGAGATCCTCGTGGTCGACGACCGCAAGGACCAGTCCGGCCCGCTGGACGTGCCGTACGCGAAGGTCCTCAGTGGACCTGGCCGGGGACCCGCCGCGGCGCGCAACACGGGGTGGCGGGCCGCCCGCTTCCCCTGGGTGGCCTTCCTCGACGACGACGTGGTGCCCGACCCGGACTGGTTCGCGCGGCTGCGCGCGGACCTGGAGGTGCCCGATCGAGTGGGCGGCGTGCAGGGCCGGGTGTGGGTGCCGCTGCCGGCGGACCGCCCGCCGACCGACTGGGAGCGCTCGACCGCCGGCCTGGAGGATTCCCGCTGGATCACCGCGGACATGGCGTACCGGCGGGCCGCGCTGGTCGAGTCGGGCGGCTTCGACGAGCGCTTCCCGCGCGCGTACCGGGAGGACGCCGAGCTGGCCTACCGGGTGCGGCGCGCGGGCTGGCAACTCGTCCGTGGCGCGCGGCGGGTCACCCATCCGGTGCGACCGGAAGGCCCCTGGGCGAGCCTGCGGGCGCAGCGCGGCAACGCCGATGACGCACTGTTGCGGCACATGTACGGACCGCGTTGGCGAACGCTCGTGGAAGCGCTCCCCGGGCGGCGGCCCCGGCACGCCGTGGTGACCGCCGCGCTGGCCGTGGCCGTCGCGGTGCCGCGTCTGCGCCCGGTCGCCGGGGCCGTGTGGCTCGCGGGTACGGCGGAGTTCGCCGCGGCCCGAGTCCGGCCCGGTCCGAAGACGCCCCGGGAGGTCGGCACGACGCTCCTGACCAGTCTCTTCATCCCGCCGCTCGCGACCGCCCACTGGCTGCGCGGATGGTGGCGGTGGCGGGGCGCGCGCCCGCTCGGCGGGCGGTTCTGTTGATGTTTACTTCTCTCCTCCCCGGGAACCAGCGCTACGTGCGAAGCCACCTGTTCGACGCGGTTCTCTTCGACCGCGACGGCACGCTCGTGGAGGACGTGCCGTACAACGGGGATCCCGCCCTGGTGCGCCCGATGCCCGGCGCGCGGGCGGCACTGGATCGGCTTCGCGCCGCGGGTTTCAAGCTCGGTGTGGTGACCAACCAGTCAGGGATCGCGCGGGGACGGCTGGCGCCGGAGGATGTGGCGAAGGTCAACGCGCGCGTCGAGGAGCTGCTCGGCCCGTTCGACACCTGGCAGGTGTGTCCGCACGGGGAGCGCGACGGGTGCCGGTGTCGCAAACCACAACCCGGCATGGTCATCGATGCCGCCGCGGCGCTGGGGACCACACCCCAGCGCTGTGTAGTCGTCGGCGACATCGGCCGCGACATGGCGGCCGCCGGTGCCGCGGGTGCGGCCGGCATCCTGGTGCCCACGGCGGTGACCCGGGTCGAGGAGGTCGCCGCCGCGCCCACCGTGGCCGGCGACCTGCCCGCGGCCGTGCACCAGATCCTCCGCCGGGCCCGCCTGGTGCCGCCGGGTACGCCCCGGCCCCGCCACGGCACCGTGCTCGTGGCCCGCCCGGACTCGGCCGGCGACGTGCTCGTCACCGGGCCGGCGATCCGGGCCGTCGCGGCCGGCGCCGAGCGAGTCGTGATGCTCTGCGGTCCGCGCGGCCGCCGCGCCGCCGAGCTGCTGCCCGGTGTCGACGAGCTGATCGAGTGGCGGCTGCCCTGGATCGACCCGAGCCCGGAGCCGCTCGCCAGGTCCGAAGTGGACGGCATGGTGGACCGGATCGCCGCGGCGGCGCCGGAGGAGGCGGTGCTCTTCACCTCGTTCCACCAGTCGGCGCTGCCGCTGGCGCTGGTGCTGCGGATGGCCGGCGTGCGCCGGATCTTCGCGATCAGCGACGACTACCCCGGCTCCCTTCTGGACGTTCGCCACCGCGTGCCGCTCGGCATCCCCGAGACGGAGCGCGCGCTGTCGCTCGCCGCCGCGGCCGGCTTTCCGTTGCCCGCCGACGACGTGCCGGAGCTGCGGCTGCGCGGGGCCGAAGGCGGCACGGACCTCGCGCCCGGCTATGTCGTCGTGCACCCCGGCGCCTCGGTGCCCGCCCGTTCCTGCCCGCCGGAGCGGTACGCCGCGATCGTCACCGCGCTCACCGACGCCGGCCACCGCGTGGTGGTCACCGGCGGGCCGGACGAGCGCCCGCTCAGCGCCCGCGTGGCCGGCGCCGCCGCGCTAGACCTCGGCGGCCAGACCTCGCTCGGCGCGCTCGCCGCGGTCATCGCGCGGGCCGCCTGCCTCGTCGTCGCCAACACCGGCCCCGCCCACCTGGCCGCCGCGGTCGGCACACCGGTCGTGAGCCTCTTCGCGCCGACGGTCCCGTTTGGACAGTGGGGGCCGTACCGCGTGCCGTGGGTACGGCTCGGCGACGCCACCGCGCCCTGCCGGAACACCCGGGCCGCGGTCTGCCCGGTCGACGGCCATCCCTGCCTGTCCACAGTGGATCCGCTTGCCGTGGTGGAGGCGGTGCGCCGAGTGGGTGTGACATGAACATCCTGCTCTGGCACGTCCATGGGTCGTGGACGACCGCGTTCGTGCACGGAAAGCACCGCTACCTCGTGCCGGTGACCCCCGACCGCGGGCCGTACGGTCTCGGCCGCGCCCGCACGTACGCCTGGCCCCACACGATCGAGGAGGTGCCGCCGGAGCGCCTCGCCACCGAGGACGTCGACGTCGTGGTGGTGCAGCGCCCCGAGGAGCTGGAGCTGGTGGACCGCTGGCTCGGCCGCCGCCCGCCCCTGGTCTACGTGGAGCACAACACGCCCAAGGGCGACGTGCCCAACTCCCGCCATCCCATGGCCGACCGGGACGACCTCCTCGTCGTCCACGTCACCCACTTCAACGAGCTCTTCTGGGATACCGGCGGAACGCGTACGGCGGTCGTCGAGCACGGCGTGGTGCCGCCGGCCGCCCGCTACTCCGGTGACCTGTCCCGCCTCGCCGTCGCCACCAACGAGCCGGTGCGCCGTGGCCGGGTCACCGGCACCGACCTGTTTCCGCGTTTCGCGGCCGTGGCGCCGCTCGACGTGTACGGGATGGGCGTCACCGATCTCGATCGACTGTCCGGAGTGGACGCGCACGAAGACCTTCCACAGGAGCGGATGCACGCCGAGCTGGCCCGGCGCCGGGCGTACCTGCACCTGTGCCGGTGGACCTCGCTCGGGTTGAGCCTGATCGAGGCGATGACGATGGGCATGCCGGTCGTCGCGCTGGCCACTACCGAGGCGGTCCGGGCGGTGCCGCCCGACGCGGGCGTGCTCTCCACCCGTGTGGAGGACCTGGTGGAGGCGGCCCGCTGGCTGCTGGAGGAGCCGGGGGAGGCGCGCCGGCTCGGCGCCCGCGCCCGAGCCGTCGCGAACGAGCGTTACGGCCTCGACCGGTTTCTGGCCGACTGGGACAGCCTGCTTGAGGAGGTTTCACCATGCGCATCGCGATGATCTCGGAACACGCCAGCCCGCTGGCCGCGCTCGGAGGCGTCGACGCCGGCGGGCAGAACACCCACGTCGCCGAGCTGGCCGCCGCGCTCGCCGCCGAGGGGCACGAGATACGCGTGTACACGCGCCGGGACTCCCCGGACCAGCCGGCGCTCGTGCCGATGCGGGAAGGCGTCACGGTCGCGCACGTGCCGGCCGGGCCGCCCGAGCCCCTCCCCAAGGACGAGCTGCTGCCGCACATGAAGGACTTCAGCCGCTGGCTCGTCGACGAGTGGCGCGGGGACGACTGGGCGCCGACCGTGGCGCACGCCCACTTCTGGATGAGCGGGCTGGCCGCCGTCACCGCGGGCCGCCAGACCGGCGTGCCGGTCGTGCAGACGTACCACGCGCTCGGCACGGTGAAGAAGCGGCACCAGGGCGCGGCCGACACCAGCCCGCCACGGCGCATCGGCTACGAGCGGGCGCTCGGCCGCGCCGTCGACCGGGTCGTCGCGCAGTGCCAGGACGAGGTGCGCGAGCTGGTCCGCATGGGCGTGCCGCGCAGCCGGATGGCGGTCATACCGTCCGGTGTGGACAGCGAGAAGTTCTCACCGGACGGGCCCGCGGAGCCGCGCGACCCGGACCGGCCGCGGATCCTGACGGTCGGGCGGTTCGTGGAGCGCAAGGGCTTCGCCGACCTCATCCGCGCGCTGAAGATCGTGCCCGGCGCCGAGTGCGTCATCGTGGGTGGGCCGCCGGCCGGAAACCTCGACACCGACCCGTTCGCCGGCAAGCTCCGCAGCCTCGCCGAGTCCACGAAGGTCGCCGACCGGGTCAAGCTCGTCGGTGCCGTGCCGGCGAACGAGATGCCCCGCTGGTACCGCTCCGCCGACATCCTGGCGAGCACGCCCTGGTACGAGCCGTTCGGGCTCACGCCGCTCGAGGCGATGGCCTGCGGCGTGCCCGTGGTCGCGTCCGCCGTCGGCGGCCTCACCGACACCGTCGTGGACGGGCTCACCGGCGACCTCGTGCCGCCGCGCGACCCGCGTTCGCTGGGCATGGCGCTGCGCCGCGTGCTCGGCGATCCGGTGCGGCGGTTCGCGTACGCCACCGCGGCGCTCGACCGGGCCCGCCAGTGCTACTCGTGGAAGCGCGCGGCCGAGCAGCTGAGCGCTGTCTACGCGACGGTCAGCGGGGTGCGCCGCCCGACCGGGGCGGTGGCCTGATGGGCGACGGTCAGGTGTCGGCGTTGGACAGTCACCTGGCGGGCCTGGCGACGGCGCTCGTGCCGTACCGCCAGGCGGCCCGAAAGCTCTCCCGCTGGGGACACGAGCTGGCCCGGCTGCTGGTCGGCGGCGGGCGGCTGCTGGTGGCTGGCAACGGCGGGAGCGCCGCCGAGGCCCAGCACCTCACCGCCGAGCTCGTGGGCAAGCTGCGTGACGACCGGCCGGCGCTGTCGGCGATCGCGCTGACCGCGGAGACGTCCTCGCTCACCGCCATCGGCAACGACTTCGGGTACGACGAGGTCTTCGCCCGGCAGGTGCGCGCCCACGGCCGGCCCGGTGACGCGCTGCTGCTGCTGTCGACCAGCGGGCGCAGCACCAACCTGCTGGCCGCCGCGGAGGCCGCCGACTCGCTCGGCATCCGGGTGCTCGGGCTGACCGGGCCGACGCCCAACCCGCTCGCCGAGCTCTGCTCGGACGTGCTCGCGGTGCCGTCGCCCGACGCGCAGGTCGTGCAGGAGCTGCACCTTGTCTCCGTGCACGTGCTCTGCGAGTACGTCGACCTGGCGCTGCCGTCACTCCCGGCGCCCGCGTGGCGCGCAGTACCGGTGGGAGGACTCTCGTGATCGTCATAGTTGGTGACACGCTGCTCGACCGGGACGTCGACGGTGCGGTCAACCGGGTCAGCCCGGACGCGCCGGTGCCCGTGCTGGCCGAGCGGTCCACATCGGACCGTCCTGGCGGTGCCGGGCTGGCGGCGCTGCTGGCCGCGCGGCGGGGCGAGTACGTCGCGCTCGTCACCGGCCTCGCCGGCGACGCGGGCGGGGCCCGGCTGAGCACCCTGCTGTCCGAGGCCGGCGTCCGTATCTACCCCCTGCCCATGACCGGCAGCACCCCGGAGAAGATCCGGCTGAGCGCGCGCGGGCAGGTGCTGCTGCGGCTGGACCGGGGCGACGCCGAAGTGGACGGTGAGCCGACCGAAGCCGCGCTGATGGCCATCGCGGAGGCGGACGCGATCCTGGTCAGCGACTACGGGCGCGGCGTCGCCCGGCATCCCACCCTGCGGGCGGCCCTCGCCGAGGCGACCGCGCCGGTCGTGTGGGATCCGCATCCGCGCGGGCCCGCGCCGGTACGGGGCGTGCGGCTGGCCACCCCGAACGAGGCCGAGGTCCGCCACCTGACCGGCGACCAGGCCGGCGGCAACCGGGTCGCCGCCGCCGCGCGGGGCGGGCAGGAGCTGCGCGGGCGCTGGCGCACCGGCGCGGTCGCGGTGACGATGGGCGGCGACGGCGCGCTGCTCTGCCACGGCCCGACGCCGCTGGTCGTGCCGACCCCCGGGCGCGTCGACGGAGACACCTGCGGCGCCGGCGACCGCTTCGCCACGACCGCCGCGCTCGCCCTCGCCGGTGGCGCGCTGGTCTCCGAGGCGGTACAGGCGGCGGTGCGGGAGGCGACCGCGTACGTGGCGAGCGGGGGAGTGCGTGCGGTGCTCGCCCCGGACGAGCTGGAGGTGGGCGCCGCGGGCATCGGCCGGGAGGCGGCGGGCGAGCTCGTCGCTGCGGTACGCGCCCGCGGCGGGCGGGTGGTCGCCACCGGCGGCTGCTTCGACCTGCTGCACGCCGGCCACATCGCCACGCTGGAGGCGGCCCGCCGGCTCGGCGACTGCCTCGTCGTCTGCCTCAACTCCGACAGCAGCGTCACCGGCCTCAAGGGACCGGACCGGCCCATGGTCCGTCAGGAAGACCGGGCCCGGCTGCTGGCCGCGCTCTCCGCCGTCGACGCGGTCGTGGTCTTCGACGAGTCCACACCGGACGCGGTGCTCTCCTGGCTGCGCCCGGACGTGTGGGTCAAGGGCGGCGACTACGGCAGCGACGGCGGGTTACTCCCGGAGGCCGACCTCGTTCAACGGTGGGGTGGGGAGTGCGTGATCGTGCCGTACCTGGACGGCCGCTCGACGACGCGGATGATCGCGGCGGCTCGGCATCTGGAGGGAGTCTGATGAAGGTCGTTCTCGTGACCGGTGGCTCGAGTGGGCTCGGCGCCTCGGTGGTCGCCGCCGCGGCGAAGGAGGGCTGGCAGCCCTACATCCTGGACCGGCAGGCACCCGTGTCACCGGTCGACGGCGCGTCCTGGGTGGAGTGTGACCTCGCGGACACCCGCGCGGCCGAAGACGCCACGCGGCGGATCGCGGCCGAGGCCGGCCGGCTCGACGCCGTCGTGACCGCGGCCGGCGTCGACGTGCCGGGCCGGCTGGCGGACGTGCCGGCGGAGGTGTGGGAGCGCACCGTCACGATCGACCTGCTCGCCACCGCGGCCGTCGTGCGGGCGGCGCTGCCGGCCCTGGAGCGGGCGCACGGCACGGTCGTCACCGTGGCCTCGACGCTCGGGTTCAAGGCGGTCAGCGACGCGACCGCGTACTGTGCCGCGAAGTTCGGGGTCGTGGGCTTCACCCGCGCGCTCGCCGCCGAGCTCGCCGGCACGGTCGGCGTGACGCTGCTCGTGCCGGGCGGCATGCGCACGCCGTTCTTCGACGGGCGGGACGAGCAGTACAAGCCCGGCCCGGACGCGCAGCTCAACGACCCGGACAACACCGCCGGCGCGGTCATGTTCGCGCTCAACCAGCCGCCCGGCTCCGCGGTACGCGAGATCGTGGTCTGCGCGGAGCAGGAGTCGTCCTACCCATGATCCTGGTGCTGCGGGCGTTGGGGATCGGCGACCTCGCCACGGGTGTGCCGGCACTGCGCGCGCTGCGCCGGGCGTTTCCGGAGCGGACGCTCGCGCTCGCCGCGCCCACCTGGCTCAGCCCGCTCGTCGAGCTGGTGGGCGGCATCGACGCGGTGGTGCCCTGCGACGGCCTGGAGCCGCGGACGCTGCCGAAGGCCTCGTTGGCGGTCAACCTCCACGGCAAGGGGCCGCGGTCACACCGGCTGCTGCGCCGCTCGCGGCCCGCGCGGCTGTGGGCGTTCGCGTGTCCGGAGGCGGAGCATGTGGACGGCCCGGAGTGGAACGACAGCGAGCACGAGGTGCGGCGCTGGTGCCGGATGCTGGAGTGGTACGGCATTCCGACCGACCCCACCGATCTCTCGCTGGCGGTGCCCTCTCGGCCGCCGCGCGAGGGCGTCGCGGTCGTGCACCCCGGCGCCAAGGCCGCGTCCCGCCGCTGGCCGCCGCAGCGCTTCGCCACCGTGGCACGAGACCTGGCCAGCCGGGGGTACGAGGTGGTGGTCACCGGCTCCGCCGCCGAGCGGCCGATCGCCGAGTGCGTGGCCGCCCTGGCCGACCTCCCCGGCGACGCGGTGCTCGCCGGCGGCACCGATCCGGCCGAGCTGGCCGGCGTGGTCGCGCACGCGCGGCTTGTGGTGAGCGGCGACACCGGCGTCGGCCACCTGGCGACCGCGTACCGGATCCCGTCGGTCGTCATGTTCGGGCCGATGACGCCCGACCTGTGGGGCCCGCCGCCCGACCGGCCCGAGCACCGCGCACTCTGGCGCGGGCCGACCGTGGCGTCGATCGGAGTCGAGGAGGTGCTCGCCGCTGTGGACGAGGTGACGTGTGCGGCTGCGGCGTAGCGACGTGTCCAAGCCCGGCTACGGCCGGCGCAGGACCTCCTTTGTGGACGAACAAGGTCGGAAGATCACCGATCCGGAAACGGTGCGGCGCCTGCGTGACCTCGTGATACCACCCGCCTGGAAGGACGTGTGGATCTCGCCGGACCCGCGCGGGCACATCCAGGCCACCGGCGTCGACGCGGCCGGCCGCAAGCAGTACCTCTACCACCCACAGTGGAGGGTCGCGCGGGACGCGGCGAAACACGAACACGTGCTCGACGTCGCGGCCCGGCTGCCCGCGCTGCGCCGCCGGATCAACGCCGACCTCGGCGGGCGGGGCCTGACCCGGGAGCGGGTGCTGGCGGCTATCGCCGCGCTGCTCGACCTCGGCGCGTTCCGGGTCGGCGGCGACGAGTACGCCGGCGGCGAGGACCCGACCTACGGCGTGTCCACGCTCCGCCCCGAGCACGTGCGCGGGCGCAAAGGCTGCATCGTGCTGGAGTTTCCGGCCAAGGGCGGCGTCGAGCAGGCCTGCGAGGTCACCGACGGGCGGGTGTGCGAGGTGCTGCGGGCGCTGCGCCGCCGCCGCAAGGGCAGCGAGCGGCTGTTCGCCTACTGGAAGGGCAACGGCTGGCACGACGTGCGCAGCGACGAGGTCAACGAGTACCTGCGCGAAGCGAGCGGGGTCGACATGACCGCCAAGGACTTCCGCACCTGGCACGCGACGGTGCTGGCCGCCGCGAAGCTGGCCGGCGAGGGTCCGCAGGGCTCGGCGACCCGGCGCAAGCGCACGGTGGCGGCGGTGATGCGCGAGGTGGCCGAGCTGCTGGGCAACACACCCGCGGTGGCCAAGGCCTCCTACGTCGACCCGCGGGTGATCGACCTCTACCACGACGGCCAGGTGGTGTCCGCGCCCACGGAGAAGGCCGTCCGTGACCTGCTCTCCTGACCGGGCAGTAACGGAGCCGCGCGGCGCGCCGCTCTTACCAGGTGACAGCCGTGGGGCCGGCGCGGAGGGGCACCGGCCCCACGGCACGCCGTGCTCGGTCTCCGGGCACAGGAATCCAAACCCAAAAGCAGATGTGGGCTACCGCGACGTCCGTCGTGGTCTGGACCGCTGCTCCCGCGGCCTCACCCATCCGCCGCTGGTCACGCTCGCCCCTTTGCCTCCCGCGGATGCGCGGCCAGCGGTATTTGTCCAATATGCCCGTCGTCGAACAGGGCTTCGTCGCTCTGAGTAAACACCGCTGCCGGGCGCGCGATCCAAGATTCCAGATCTTGGAGAGTTAGGGCGCCATATCAACCCTAACTATCCTAGATCTCGATGTTCTCAGCCGAGCCTGCTGACGCTGCGTCATAGACGGCGGCCGGCCCCATCCTGTGCGGGCGGAAATCCAGGTAGTGCCGGGGACCCGTGCCGGTCCCGTCACCCGCGCGCCCCGGAATGTCCAACAAGCCAGGGTAGAGGCCGCGGGAGCGCTACTGCGGGGGCGGACCGGTGGAGTCGCGGACGACGAGGCGGCAGGGCTGGCGGATGACGCCGGAGGTGGGCTGGCCGTCGAGGGCGGCGAAGAGGTGCTTGACGGCCGTCTCGCCGAGCTGCTGGAGGTTGAGGTCCACAGTGGTCAGCGGCGGCTGGCAGTCGGACGCGAACTCGTGCCAGTTGTCGTATCCCACGATGGAGATGTCGTCGGGGATCTGGCGGCCGAGCTCGCGAACGGTATTGGCCACGCCGGTCGCGATCTGGTCGTTGCCGCAGAAGATGGCGTCGACGTCCGGATGCGCGGTGAGGATCGTGCGGGCGGCGTGGCGGCCCCAGCGCTGCGACCACTCGCCGTAGAGCGGGTCGCCGCCGGCGAGCGGCAGGCCGGCGTCGGTCAACACCTTCCGCACCGTGGCCGCGCGGTCGCGGGCGGCGCGGTACGTCTCCGGGCCGGTGACGTGCGCGATGGTGCGGCGGCCCAGCGACACGAGGTGCTCGGTGGCGAGGCGGGCGCCGTGCTCGTCGTCGGCCAGGACGGACAGGTCGTTGGCGTCGTCTGACTCGCCGTACACGTAGACGACCGGGACCGGGATCTGGCGGGTGAGCGACGGGCGCAGGTCGTTGGAGTCGCCGAGCACGACGAAGCCGTCGACCTGGCGGGCGATCAGTGTGCGGATGTAGTGCTGGCGCCGGATCGCGTCGCCGCGGGCGTCGCAGAGCAGCACGGACATCTGGCCGTTGGCCAGGGCGTTTTCCACGCCGAGCAGGATCGGGATGGAAAACCGGCCGGCGAGCTCGTCGGTCAGCAGGCCGATCGTGCGGGTGCGTCCCGTGAGGAGCCCGCGAGCTAGTACGTTGGGCTGGAAAGCGAGCTCGTCGGCCGCCTGGAGGACCCGGCGGCGGGTCTCCGGGGCGACCTCGTCACGGGCGTTGAGCGCCTTCGACGCGGTGGCCACCGACACGCCCGCGCGGCGAGCCACGTCGGTCAGCGTGACGGGGCGAGAACGCTGCCTGGCCACCGAAATCCTTTCGTGAGGCGTTTCGTCGGAGGGTACACCAAGACACCCTTGACAGCCTTATGGCGCCGTCGCTAGATTGCCGAAAAGGTTTTCGGCCACCGGGCGGCCAGGTCCTATCCGACCATCAAAGGGTGGCCGCATGTCCGGTGTTTGCCAGGTTCACGTTCACATAGACGGTGGTGGCTGGGCATGATCGGACCGGTGCTCCCGTCGGCGGGTGCGCCGCGCCCGCTGGGCGTGGACGCGGTGCGGCTCCGCGGCGGCTTCTGGGGTGAGCGCCAGGAGCGCAACGCGGAGGCGACGACCCCGCACGTGCACCGGTGGCTGGAGGAGACCGGCCGGTTGGGCGACTTCCACCTTTGGGCAAACCGGGGCCCGGCTTCGATGCGGGTCTGGCTCCCGGTGACATCACAGGCTGAGTAAAGGAAGGGAGGGCACCACACCCCACGGTCCCCGGCTGGTGGCTCCGACCTGCGCCCGGCTAGTCGGGCCACCAGCCGGCTACCCCCTCAAGCCTTTACGGTGGAAGCGCGCACTGCCCGCCGGCGTGCGGTGAGCTTGCGCGCCTTGGCCTGCGCGCCACAGTCGGCCATCGCGCACCAGCGGCGCGAGCCGTTTCGACTCTGGTCGAGGAAGAGCCAGCCGCAGCCGCCCTCGTCCACCGGACACTCCTTGAGCTGCCCCGGATCGACGGTGCGCAGCAACTCCACCGCCGCGAACGCGAGCCGGTCGGGCAACAGGAACGCCGGGTCGGTGCCGACCACCACCGCCGCCGGGTGATCCGCGGCCCCGACCAATGTGGAGCGTGCGGCGGCGGCCGCCCAGCGGAGGGTGAGGTGCTCCAGCGCCGCGCTGTCAGGGCTGGAATCCGCGAGGGTCGCGCGGAGAACTTCGTACACCGACTCCCGGACATCGAGTGTCGCGTGCAGTGCCTGGCCGGCGGACCCGGACCTGGCTCGCCAGGCCGCGCTGACGACGCGGGCCTCGCCCGCGTCGGCCAGGCCGACCCGCTGTGACCAGGCGAGCAGCTCCGCCGGGGACGTGAGGTGCTCCTGGCCGCCCGGTCGCCGTGGCGTCACGGTGTTGACCAGGTCGAGCACCGGGTGCCCGCCGACGATCCGCAAATCCGGCTTGCGCTCCTCCGACACGCCTGAGATGCTACCACCGTAACCGGCTTTAGTGGAGACACCGTGACGATATCGAAACGGCGTGCCACCGGTGCCCTGGTGGCGTTGTCGGTGGCCACGTTCACGTACGTGACGACCGAGGTGCTGCCCATCGGCCTGCTCAGGGTGATGGCCGACGACCTCGGCCGCTCCGACTCGGAGATCGGGCTGCTGGTGACGGGCTACGCGGGCGTGGTGGTGCTCGCCTCCATCCCGCTCACCTACCTGACCGGCCATATCCCGCGGCGCTGGCTGCTCACCGTCACGCTGGCCATCTTCGTGACCGGCGCGCTGGTTACCGCCATCGCCGCGAACTACTGGGTGCTGCTCGCCGCCCGCCTCGCGATCGCGCTCACCCAGGCCCTCTTCTGGTCGGTCGTCGGCCCGACCGCGGCCGGCCTCTTCCCGCCCGAGGTGCGCGGCCGGGCGGTCGCCCGCCTCTCGATCGGGGCCGCACTGTCCCCTGTGGTCGGTGTGCCGGTGGGCACGTGGATCGGGCAGCTGGCCGGGTGGCGGGTGGCCTTCCTGGTAATGGCGGCCGCGGGGCTGGCGACATGCGTGGCGGTCGCGGCGCTGGTGCCGACGTTCGCGCCGGCGGAGGGCGGTGCCGCGCGTGGCACCGCGCCGGACGTCCGCCGCTACGCCATCCTCGTCGTGGCGTGCCCGATCGGCGTGGCCGGATCCATGACGGCGTACACCTACGTGACGCCCTTCCTCCTCGACGTGAGCGGCTTCGCGCCATCGGCACTCGGGCCGCTCCTCCTCGTCACCGGCGTGGCGGGCGTGACCGGCACGCTGGTCGTCGGCCGCTTCCTCGACCGCCGGCCGTGGGGTTCGCTGGTCGTGCCGCTCACCGCGACGGTCACCGCGCTGCTGGCCCTCTACACCCTCGGCACCGCCAAGGCGGCGGCCGTCGTGACGGTCGCGCTCGCCCTGATGGCTTACTCGGCGTTCGCGGTCGCGGTCCAAAACCGCACACTCCAGGTCGCGCCCGGCAGCACCGACCTCGCCGGGGCGGGCATGGGCTCCGCGTTCAACTTGGGCATCGCGGGCGGCTCACTCCTGGGCGGTGGTTTGATCCAAACCGAAGGTGTACGAAGCGTCGCGCTAGCCGGCGCCGCACTAGCGGCCGCCGCTCTCGCCCTCTTCCTCGCCGAGCCGAGACTGGCGCGCTCCGCGCGGTCACGCCCCGGGGCTGGCGGCGTCCTCGCCCGCGAGCCGGTCTCGGAGCTCGGCCCGGGTGCCTAGAAACCAGTTCTGCTTGCGGCGGTTGCTCTCCCGGACGAAGTCGCGGAGGGCGTTGCTCGCCTCGACGTGCGCCGACACGTCGCCGATGATGGCCACCCGCAGCCGGTAGTTGGCGAGCTTCTGGAGGAATTCCCCGGCGATCCCGTTGCTGAGCCTGAAAAACTCGGGATCGAACCGCGCGGCCGGGATGGCGATGAAGTCGGCCTGGTGCTCGTAGGTGGCAGCGATGAGATCGAGGGCATCAGCGCCACTCCCGATGGCCGGCCCCTCCTCGGGGACGCTGAGCACACGCACACCATGGATCTCTTCGACCGTCATGGCCGCGATCGTAGAGACTCAGACCCGCGCCCGCTCGACGATTTCCTCAGCCGGGCCGGGTCGAGTTTCGCGCCCGAGTGACGCTGGATCTCGCCGAGCCGCACATGCTCGTGCCGGCGAACCTGCCGCCGAGCGGCGAACACCGTACGCTGCCGCTGGGTGGCGCGATCCAGGTCACCGGCGAAGAAAAACATCTCGATGCCCTGCAACCGCTGTTGCGGCCAGAGGGGGAGTGCTGGGCATACGTGACGCTGCACGAGATCGTCGAAGAGACCGCCCGGACCTCCAAGACGGTCGTCGAGGTGCGGGTCGACGGCGAGCGTGTCGGGCAGCTCACGCCCAAGATGAGCGGTGAGCTGCTACCCGCCATCCGGCACATCGCGGAGATGGAGGCGAGCACGTCGGCGCGAGCGATCGTCAAGGGCAACCGGATCAAGGCGGAAGTCGTGCTCTATGTGGCCCGCGCGCATGAGCTTCCGGACACCTGGCTCAACGGGGTGGCGGATCGCAAGCCCCCGGCCGCTGCGGAAGCGGTCGTCGCCGCAGCCGCGGTGCCCCGGACTCAGCCGCGCGAACACGGTCCGATCCCGCCACCGCCGACGTCGATCCGGTTTACGGTGCCACCGGAATGGCCGGCTCCGCCGTCAGGATGGGTGCCACCGCCGGGCTGGCGCCCCGACCCGGCCTGGCCGCCGGCGCCCACAGGCTGGCAGTGGTGGGTGCCGGCTTGGGAATGACGGCGGCGCGAGGCCACTACCAGCCGCGGGCGTGCCACTCCGGGAGGCTCGGGCGTTCCGCGCCCAGCGTGCTGTCCTTGCCGTGGCCGGGATAGAACCAGGTCTCGTCCGGCAGTCTGTCGAAGAGCTTGCGCTCGACGTCGCCGATCAGGGACTCGAAGTCTGCCCTGACGCCACGGGTGTTTCCCACGCCGCCGGGGAAGAGGCTGTCGCCCGTGAAGAGGTGATGGACGCCCGCCGGGTCGGCGTAGAGCAGGGCGATCGAGCCCGGCGTGTGGCCGACCAGGTGGATGACCTCCAGCGGGCAGTCGCCGACGGAGATGACGTCTCCATCGTGGACGGTCTCGGAGGTGACCGGGAGCTCGCCGGCGTCGGCCTCGTGCGCCAGCGATCTGGCGCCGGTCTCGGCGATCACCTCCTCCAGCGCCACCCAGTGGTCCATGTGGCGGTGGGTGGTGACCACAGTGGACAGGGTGTCGTCGCCGACGAGCGAGAGCAGCCGTGGCGCGTCGTTGGCGGCGTCGACGAGGAGGAGTGAGCCGGTCGCGTTGCAGCGCAACAGGTACGCGTTGTTGTCCATCGGGCCGACCGACACCTTGGTGATGGTGAGCGCTTCCAGCGTGCGGACGTCGGGTGGGCCGCCCGGGGTGACGTCTCCGGTGTAAGGCATGGCGGTCATCAGATCCAGGCGGGTGGGGTGGGCAGGGGGCCTGCGGGTGTCGCGTCGAGGTCTACACCGGACGATCGGCCGGCCAGCCAGGCCGCCAGCTCGAACGTCGGGCCGGCGATCACCGGGGTGTCCCGCTCCACCTGGCCGATCGTGAGGTCGTGCGCGAGCTCGGTCGGCCGGAGGATCAGCGGGGTGACGCCGGTGGCGTTGGTGAGGTCGCTGACCACCTCGCGGAGCAGGTGCTGGCTGAACGCGTCTGGCCAGTCGCTCGGCTTGTATCCGGCGTCGAGGTCGACGTGGTGCACCTCGACCTCGCGCAGGCGGCCCCACACGCAGGTGGCGGCCGGGGCTTTGCGGCCGCCGGTCCGTTCGACGATGGTGCCCCAGGCGTCGGCGGGCATCTCGGCGGCCGCTTCGGCGAGGCGGGCGGAGGCCACGCGCAGGTCTTCGAGCTGCTCGGCCAGCGGGCGGGCGGCGCCCTCCCGGATGCCGGCCTCGCGGGCCTCGGCGCTCGCGTATCCGGGGGTGCGCACCCCGGTGCGGGCCCAGGTCAGGAGGTTGAACTGGGAGTCGGCGTTTCGCGCGAGGTGGGTGAGCACGTGGCCGCGGGTCCAGCCGGGCAGGAGGGACGGGGCCGTCAAGGCGTCGTCGTCCAAAGCCGCCGCGGTGCGCAGCAGCCGGTCGGTGGCGCGGTCGAGCTCGGGCAGGAGTACGAGCGGGTCAGCCGTCACACTCCTGACCCTACAGAAATGGCTTTCGCCCCACCGGCATTGGACCTTACGGTCTGGGGCAGACGCGTCACGACGAAGGCCCGGGGAGAGGAGGTGGGGAGCTATGGCTTTCCTCGCCTCACGTTGTTCGAGTTTCTGAGTCTCCTCTCACAAAGGGTTGTACCGATGACGTTCGATCTTGCGTCCCTCGGTTGGGACGGCAGCCACACCATGCCCGACGGCGACGCCCAGCCCGGCCGGGTCGTGCGGGTCGACCGCGGCGTCTGCACCGTGCTGTGCGCCGAGGGCACCGTGCGCGCCAGCCTCGCCGGCGCGATCCTCTCGGCGGCCGCCCGCGATCCGGTCAACCTGCCCTGCGCGGGCGACTGGGTGACCGTGCGCACGTGGCCGGACGAACGGATAACGGTGGAGTCCGTGCTGCCGCGCCGGACGGCGATCGTGCGCCGCACGTCCGACAAGGACTCGGTCGGGCAGGTGCTCGCCGCCAACGTCGACGCGGCAGCCGTGGTCGAGCCGATGCATCCGGCGCCCGACGTCGGCCGCGTCGAACGCCTGCTCGCGCTCGCCTGGGAGTCCGGCGCGCAGCCCGTGGTGGTACTCACAAAATGTGATCTGGCCGCGGATCCGGGTGCGGTGGTCGCGGAGATCGCGCAGGCCGCGCCCGGTGTCGAGGTTCTCGCCGTCAGCGCGCAGCGCGGTGACGGTCTCGCCGAGCTGGCGCCGCACGTGGCGTGGGGGCGCACGCTGGCGCTGCTCGGGCCCTCCGGCGCGGGCAAGTCGACGCTCGTCAACGCGCTCGCCGGCGCGGTGGTGATGGGCACGCAGACCATCCGGCGTGTGGACGGCAAGGGACGGCACACGACCACGTATCGGGCGTTGATCCCGATTCCGGACGGCGGTGCGGTTCTCGACACTCCCGGCATCCGCGCGGTGGGCCTGCTGGACGCGGAGGAGGGGTTGGACCGGGCCTTCGCGGACGTGGCCGACCTGGCCGCGACCTGCCGCTTCGCGGACTGCCAGCACGACGGGGAGCCGGGCTGCGCGGTGCGCGCGGCGTTGGACGCCGGAGACCTCCCACCTCGGCGGTACGAGAGCTGGCTGAAGCTCCAGCGGGAGATCGCTTACGAGATGCGGCGCAAGGACGCGCGGCTGCTGGCCGAGCAGCGGGCGATGTGGAAGCGGATCCACAAGGAGGTGCGCGGCCACAACCGTCCCTGAGCTGCGGGAATGTGGCGGCTCCGGAAAGTGTCATACCGGGGGTCTAAAGTCGTTCCGGCAGTCTGGACGTTCTCCCCGGGGGCACATAGTGGCGGATCGGTTGATCATTCGTGGCGCGCGCGAGCACAACCTGCGCGACGTCAACCTTGACCTACCCCGCGACGCCATGATCGTTTTCACCGGGCTCTCCGGGTCTGGTAAGTCAAGCCTCGCGTTCGACACGATCTTCGCGGAGGGCCAGCGGCGATACGTGGAGTCGCTGTCGTCATACGCGCGGCAGTTCCTCGGGCAGATGGACAAGCCCGACGTCGACTTCATCGAGGGCCTCAGCCCGGCCGTCTCGATCGACCAGAAGTCGACGTCGCGTAACCCGCGTTCCACGGTCGGCACGATCACCGAGGTCTACGACTACCTGCGGCTCCTCTTCGCCCGGGTGGGTGAGCCGCACTGCCCCAAGTGTGGCCGCCCGATCTCCCGCCAGACGCCGCAGCAGATCGTCGACCGGGTGCTGGCGATGGACGAGGGCACCCGGTTCCAGGTGCTCGCGCCGGTGGTCCGGGGCCGCAAGGGTGAGTATGTCGACCTGTTCGCCGAGCTCCAGGCGAAGGGATACGCGCGGGTCCGCATCGACGGGGTGGTCTACCCGCTGACCGAGCCGCCCAAGTTGAAAAAGCAGGAAAAGCACACGATCGAGGTGGTCGTCGACCGCCTCACGGTCAAGGCGAGCGCCAAGCAGCGGCTCACCGACTCGGTCGAGACCGCGCTGCGGCTGGCGGCCGGCGTGGTGCTGCTCGAGTTCGTCGACCTGCCCGAGGATGACGAGCACCGCGAGCGCACGTTCTCGGAGCACCTCGCGTGTCCCTACGACGACCTGTCGTTCGAGGCGATGGAGCCGCGCTCGTTCTCGTTCAACTCGCCTTACGGCGCCTGCCCCGAGTGCACCGGCCTCGGCACCAAGAAAGAGGTCGACCCAGAGCTCGTGGTGCCCGACCCGGAGCGCACGCTGCGCGAGGGGGCGATCCAGCCGTGGGCCGGCGGCACCACGTTGGAATACTTCATTCGGCTGCTCGAGGCGCTCGGCGACCAGGAGCACTTCGACATCGACACGCCGTGGCGGGCGCTCCCGTCGCGCGCGCAGAAGACGATCCTGCACGGTGCCGAAGACCAGGTGCACGTGCGCTACCGCAACAAGTACGGGCGCGAGCGCTCCTACTACACCGGCTTCGAGGGCGTGGTGCAGTGGATCGAGCGGCGCCACTCCGACACCGAGTCCGACTGGTCGCGCGACAAGTACGAGGGGTACATGCGCGACGTGCCCTGCCCCACGTGCGGCGGCGCGCGGCTCAAGCCCGAGGTGCTCGCGGTCACGATCGACGGCAAGAGCATCGCCGAGGTGTGCAACCTGTCGGTGGGTGAGTGCGCCGACCTGCTGGGCGCGATGACGCTCAACGACCGGCAGAAGATGATCGCCGAGCGGGTGCTCAAGGAGATCAACGCGCGGCTGCGCTTCCTTGTCGACGTGGGTCTCGACTACCTGTCGCTCGACCGGCCGGCGGGCACGCTCTCCGGCGGCGAGGCGCAGCGCATCCGGCTCGCCACCCAGATCGGCTCCGGCCTGGTCGGCGTGCTGTACGTGCTGGACGAGCCGTCGATCGGCCTCCACCAGCGTGACAACCACCGGCTGATCGAGACGCTGGTCCGGCTCAAAAATCTCGGCAACACGTTGATCGTGGTCGAGCACGACGAAGACACGATCCGCACCGCCGACTGGGTGGTCGACATCGGCCCCGGCGCGGGCGAGCATGGCGGTCACATCGTGCACAGCGGCTCGGTCGACGGCCTGCTGAAGAGCAAGGAGTCGATCACCGGCGCCTACCTCTCCGGCCGTCGCCAGATCCCCACACCGGGGATGCGGCGCATGCAGATTCCGGGGCGCGAGCTGGTGGTGCAGGGCGCCCGCGAGCACAACCTGAAGAACCTGACGGTGTCGTTCCCGCTGGGGCAGTTCATCGCGGTCACCGGCGTCTCGGGCTCGGGCAAGTCCACGTTGGTCAACGACATCCTGTACACGGTGCTGGCCAACCAGATCAACGGCGCCCGCCTGGTGCCCGGGCGGCACACGCGGATCACCGGCATCGACGAGGTCGACAAGGTGGTGGGCGTCGACCAGTCACCCATCGGCCGCACCCCGCGGTCCAACCCCGCGACGTACACCGGCGTCTTCGACAACATCCGCAAGCTCTTCGCGGAGACCACCGAGGCCAAGGTCCGGGGCTATGGGCCGGGGCGGTTCTCGTTCAACGTGAAGGGTGGCCGCTGCGAAAACTGCGCGGGCGACGGCACGATCAAGATCGAGATGAACTTCCTGCCCGACGTCTACGTCCCGTGCGAGGTCTGCAAGGGCGCCCGATACAACCGGGAGACGCTCGAGGTGCACTACAAGGGGCGCACGATCTCCGAGGTGCTGGAGATGCCGATCGAGGAGGCGTCCACCTTCTTCGAGGCGATCCCGGCGATCCACCGCCACCTCAAGACGCTCGTCGACGTCGGGTTGGGCTACGTGCGCCTCGGCCAGCCGGCACCCACCCTCTCCGGTGGTGAGGCGCAGCGGGTCAAGCTGGCATCCGAGCTGCAAAAGCGTTCGACCGGCCGCACGGTCTACGTGCTGGACGAGCCGACCACCGGCCTCCACTTCGAAGACATCCGCAAGCTGCTGCGGGTGCTGGAGAGCCTCGTCGACAAGGGCAATACGGTGATCGTGATCGAGCACAACCTCGACGTGATCAAGACGGCCGACTGGCTGATCGACATGGGCCCCCAGGGCGGTCACAAGGGCGGCACGGTGGTCGCGACCGGCACGCCCGAGGAGATCGCCGAGGTGCCCGACAGCGCGACCGGTCAGTACCTGCGGCACGTGCTCGGCCTGGACGGCGAGGCGGTGGGCGCCGCCGAGGCGACCACCCGGGCCGCGAAGGCAAACGGTGCCGCCACCACCAAGCGGGCGCCGGCGGCCGCCGCACCCCGAAAGGCCACCAGCGCCAAGACCACCGCCGCGGCGAAGGGCACCAAGGCCGCCGCGCCGGCCAAGGCGACGGGGTCGGCGCGCGGGGCGAAGGCGACGAGCGCGGCCAAGGAGACCGCGAAGGCGGCACCGGCCAAGGCCGCGCGGCGGGCCCCGGCCAAGTCGCGCGGCTGAGCTTTCGGCACAGGGCGGTGGCTGCCACCTTTCAGGCCGCCGGAGTCGTCACGGCCGGAGTCGATGCGGTACAGGGCGGCGGCTGCGACCCTTCCGGTCGCCGGGGTCGTCACGGCCGGCGTCGATGCGGTCAGCGCCGTTGATGCGTATGGCATGATGCCAACCCTTGGGCCTGTCCAGGCCGCCTTCGAAGATCGGAGGGAGGGTGGGCACGGTGACCCTCACGGCCGCTGGCATCTCGCGGTCGGCCCGCCACCGGGCGCGCCGGCAAGGCAGCATCGCGACGAGACGCACGGTGCCGCGACCGGTCCGGGTCGCGCCGGCAGCCGAGCGTGTGGACGCGCCTCGACCGGGTGCCGTGGCACGGCTCATCGCGCAGGTGTTGCGCCCGGACACACCAAGCCAGTGGCTGGCCTTGGCGATCCTGTCCCCGCTGTTGGTGCCCTGGCTGATCGTCGTGCGGATGAAGCAGGACCTGGATCAGGTTCGAGCTGACATCCGGCGTGATCGAGAGCAGATGCGCCGGCGGGCTTACGGCCACTTGATGAGGCGCGGGAGAGACGCGCAGGTGGCGTGGCAGCAGTTCGTCTGGCTCAATGGCGTGACTCCCGCGGACCCGCTCCTCGCGTCACGCTTCCGCCGCCATTGTTTCCGGGCGCTGAGACTGGAGCGGGCGGACGAGCGCCACATGGCGATGATCAGCGTGCCGGGTGGCCTGCTGTTCATGGGGCTTCCGGTGGTCCTCCAGGCACCGATCCATATGGATCCGGCGAGCCACGTCCTGCTGTACCTTGCCGTGCTGGCGGGAGTGATGGCGACCTTCTACCTGTTCACCAGGCTGACCCGCTTCGCGTCGTGGGTGCGCGCGGGCGTAGTGATCGTGGCCGTCTTCGTCGGCGCCTCCCTTCTGCTCCGAACGCGGTGGCACGTGCGCTGGCCGACGTCGACGCCGGGACAACGGCTTCCGGGCGAGGACGCCGGTGCCGTCCTGTGGTGCGGCATCGTCGCCGCCACCGTGGCCGCGTTTCTGATCCTGATGGTTGCCCTACAGGCGCTGGTCGAATGGCCGCGAGAGGTGCGACTCATGCGGAGGGAGCCCGACGTCGTCGCTTTCCGGGCGGTGCGGCGCGTCATCGGCCTGCTCGCCCGGCCGGAGCGCACCTTCGCGGATTTGGTGACCCGCCGCCGGCTGGTTTGGGGACTGGAGCAGTTGGCCCGCACCATCGAGCGGGGCTACCCGCGGGCGATCGTCCCGGCGGCGGCCGCGGATCGCGACGCGCTCGCGGCGAAGTGTGCGCAGCTCGCCCGGACGATCCGCACCTACCAGGTGTCGTTGGCGTTCCCGGACGTCGAGACGCTGCCCGCCCTGCGCCGGATGACCTTGGCGACGACGTCCGCCATCTGCACCGGCCGGCTCGGCTCGCTCGCGCTGTCCCCGTCGCCTGTCGCGGGTGCCCGCCGGAGGCTGTGGTCGACGGTGGGCGCCGCCCTCCGGGTCTTGCTTGTCGCGGCGCTGCCTGTGCTCGCCGCCACCGTGCTGTTGCGCTTTGGGCTTCTCGGCGGAGACTCCACCAGCCGGACGATCGTGGTCGCCGCCACGCTGTGGGGCGTCGTGGTGCTCATGACCGCACTCGACCCGCTGTTCAACGACCGCGTCAGCACGATGAAGGACCTGTTGGGGATGCTCTCCACCAACAAGAAAGAGTAAATGGACCATTACACAAAGTGACGGCACGCATTTGATGTCGCGGTGATCCTCCACGGCCCGGAAGATCGGGTCGGAGGGGTATTGGCGGATCGACGAGCGTGGGTCTATTTGCGATCTTGTAGATCGGAAGTTGAGCTTTTGACGATCGGCAGAACCGGCCCTGAGCAGCGGTGATATACGCCTGCGCGGCGCCGCCGAGGGACGACAAGAGCGGGGTGGTGAACCATGGCGCCCGGAGGCTCGTGTGTACTGACGTGGCCGTGATCGCCCTGATCACGGTGGGCCGAAGACAGGAAGGGTGAGGCATGAGCGAGGAACAGGCGGTGACGCAGTCGGGGGTGACCACCCGCCGGGCACTGCTGGCGGGCGCGGGGGCCATCGGCACGACCGCGGTGCTGGTGGCCTGCGGCACGGACCCTGACGAGGACACCTCCACCTCGGGCGGCACCCAGTCGAACGGCGCTAGTGACCCCGCCGCGGGCTCCGGCGACAGCGGCGGCAGCGCGATCATCCAGACCAGCAAGGTGCCGGTCGGGGGCGGTGCCATCATCGCGTCGTCGAGCGTCGTGGTGACGCAGCCGACCGAGGGCGAGTTCAAGTGTTTCAGCTCGACGTGCACGCACCAGGGGTGCCCGGTGACGGCCGTCGAGGGCGGCACGATCAACTGCAACTGTCACGGCAGCAAGTTTTCGATCACCGATGGCTCGGTGAAGGGCGGCCCGGCGAGCAAGCCGCTGGCCGAAAAGCAGATCAAGGTCGACGGCGACAACATCACCCTCGCCTGACACCACGCCGCCGGCCCGCGCCTCGCGAGATTGACAGAGGCGCGGGCTAGGCTTTTTCGCGTGGCAGACCCCTCGACTTACCGTCCCGCGCCGGGCACTATTCCGGACGCCCCGGGGGTCTACCGTTTCCGCGACGCGAGTGGGCGGGTCATCTACGTCGGCAAGGCGAAGAGCCTGCGCAGCCGGCTGAATTCGTACTTCGGCGACCTGTGGCATCTGCACCAGCGCACCCAGCAGATGGTCACCACCGCGTCCGCGGTCGACTGGGTCACGGTCGGCAGCGAGGTCGAGGCCCTCCAGCTCGAATACTCGTGGATCAAGGAGTTCGACCCGCGGTTCAACGTGAAGTACCGCGACGACAAGTCCTACCCGTATCTGGCCGTCACGCTCGACGAGGAGTATCCGCGGCTTCAGGTGATGCGCGGCGCCAAGCGCAAGGGTGTGCGCTACTTCGGGCCGTATTCGCACGCGTGGGCGATCCGCGAGACGCTCGACCTTCTCCTGCGCGTGTTCCCGGCGCGCACGTGTTCTTCCGGGGTTTTCAAGCGGGCCGGCCAGATCGGCCGGCCCTGCCTGCTCGGCGACATCGGCAAGTGCTCGGCGCCCTGCGTCGGCCGGGTGACGGCCGACGAGCACCGGGCCATCGTCGAAGAGTTCTGCGACTTCATGGCCGGCCGCACCGAGACGATGGTCAAGCGGCTGGAGCGGGAGATGATGGCCGCCTCGGAGCGGCTGGAGTTCGAGCTCGCCGCCCGCCTGCGCGACGACGTCGTGGCGCTGCGGCGGGCGCTGGAAAAGCAGGCCGTCGTGTTCGGCGACGGCACCGACGCCGACGTGGTCGCCTTCGCCGAAGATCCGCTCGAGGCGGCGGTGCAGGTCTTCCACGTGCGCGGCGGGCGCATCCGCGGTCAGCGCGGCTGGGTCGTGGAAAAGGTCGAAGACCTGACCACCGGCGACCTCGTGCACCACTTTTGCAGCCAGGTCTACGGCGGTGAGCAGGGCGAGGGCGACGTCCCACGCGAGCTGCTCGTGCCCGCGCTCCCGCCCGACGCCGACGCGCTCGCCGACTGGCTGAGCCAGCACCGGGGGAGCCGGGTGCAGCTTCGGGTGCCGCAGCGCGGCGACAAGAAGGCGCTGCTGGAGACCGTCGCGCGCAACGCCGCCGAGGCGCTCACCCGCCACAAGCTGCGCCGCTCCGGCGACCTCACCACGCGCAGCAAGGCGCTCGAGGAGATCACCGAGGCGCTGGGGCTGCCCACCGCGCCGCTGCGCATCGAGTGTTACGACGTCTCGCAGATCCAGGGCACCGACGTGGTGGCCAGCATGGTGGTCTTCGAAGACGGCCTGCCCCGCAAGAGCGAATACCGGCGCTTCGCGGTGCGCGGCGCCACCGACGACCTGTCGGCGTTGTCAGAGGTGCTGCGGCGCCGGTTCGCCAGATATCTGGAGGCGCGCGCGTCGCTGGGCGAGCTCGACGCCGAGGAGGCCGAAGACCCCGAGCGCCCCGGCATCGACCCGACGACGGGTCGCCCGCGCAAGTTCGCCTATCCGCCCCAGCTGGTCGTCGTCGACGGCGGCCAGCCCCAGGTCGCCGCGGTGGCCGCGGTCCTGGCCGAGCTGGGCATCGACGACGTCGCGCTGTGCGGCCTGGCCAAGCGCCTGGAGGAGGTGTGGCTCCCGGGCGACGACTTCCCCGTGATCATGCCGCGCGCCTCCGAAGGCCTCTACATGCTCCAGCGCCTGCGCGACGAGGCCCACCGGTTCGCGATCGCCTTCCACCGCGAGCGCCGGTCAAAGCGGATGACCGTGTCCAGTTTGGACTCGATCCCGGGCCTGGGCGAGGTGCGGCGCAAGGCGTTGCTGCGGCACTTCGGCTCGATCAAGCGCCTAGGTGCGGCCAGCGTCGACGAGATCGCCGAGGTGCCAGGCATCGGCCGCCGCACCGCCGAGGCGATCGTCGCCACCCTGGGGGACGCGCCTCCCGCCACCGGCCCCTCCAGCAACGCCGATCCGACCGCCGCTTCGGCCGAGCACCCGGGGCTGGCCTCCACTCCCGCCGGCGAGGCGGGCCCGAGGTCCGCTTCGGCCGGCGAGGCAGGGCCGAGCTCCGCTGCCGATGCGGAGGCGGGGCCGGGCACCACCGCCGCCGGGAAATCTGTTTCACGATAGGGATTTGAGCTACCGCGATGTCCGTTGTGGTCCGGACCGCTGCTCCCGCGGCCTCACCCTTCGCGCTTCACGCCCAACCGCTGACAGGCGTGGCTGCCGCCCGCACGGAAGCAACGCGGCGTTACTGGTCGGGTCGGGAAGGTTGAGATCTAGGACACTTAGGGTCGAAATAGCGCCCTAACTCTCCAAGATCTCGACCCGAGGGCCGCTCGTCCGGTTGCGGCGACTACTCAGGGCGACGAAAGCCCAAGCCGTCGACCCCGGCGAGCGACATTGTGGACGAAACGCTAACCGTCGCGCAGTGTGAAGCCGGCGGGCGACGCCGCGCACGCCACTTGCCTGTGCCATCCGACGGCGATCGACCCGACCGCTTCTGGAGATGCCGACGTCCGGGCGATCTCCGACGGCCGCGACGATCAGCACCCGACGCTGGCGCTCCGGCGTTGGCGCCCTGGCTCTTGACGGGTCGACGAATTAAAGGGGTGGCCGTGACCAGCGGCGGATGGGTGAGGCCGCGGGAGCGACGGACAGTGACCACGACGGACGTCGCGGTAGCTCAAATCTCTGTCTCTAGGAACGAGGAAGCCCGGCCATGCCGGCGGGGCGCCCGCGACCCGGAGCGCCTAGGATTCTCTGGTGCACGACGACTCCAGCGCGCCGCCCGACGACGACACCGAGCTTGTGGTGGTGACCGGCGTCTCCGGCGGCGGGCGCAGCACCGTGGCCCGGGCGCTGGAAAACGTCGGCTTCTACGTGGTCGACAACCTGCCGCAGGCGCTCATGCTCGACATGGCCGAGTTGGCGCAGAAGGCGGGCGGTGCGGCCCAGCACACCGCGATGGTGCTCGACGTGCGCAGCCGCGCGTTCTCGACCGATCTGGTGGGGGCGATCAACGCGCTCAAGGAGCGAGGGTTCCACCCGCGGGTGGTGTTCGTCGACGCGGACGACGAGGTGTTGATCCGGCGGTTCGAGAGTGTGCGGCGTTCGCATCCGCTCCAAGGTGACGGGCGGCTGGCGGATGGCATCGCGGCCGAGCGCAAGCTGCTGGAGGAGGCGCGCGACCACGCCGACGTGATCATCGACACCAGCCACCTCAACGTCAACCAGCTGCGGCGGCGGGTGGAGGAGCTCTTCGGCGGTGAGGACGCGCGGCGGCTGCGGGTGACGGTGCTCTCGTTCGGCTTCAAGTACGGGCTGCCGCAGGATGCCGACTTCGTGCTGGACGCGCGTTTTCTCCCCAATCCGTACTGGGTGCCCGAGCTGCGCGAGCACAACGGGCAGGAGGAGGCGGTCAGCTCTTACGTGCTGGGCCAGCCGGGGGCGGGGGAGTTCGTCGCCACGTACGCCAGCCTGGTCGGGGCCACCGCGCCCGGGTTCGAGCGGGAGGGCAAGCGCTACCTCACCGTGGCGGTCGGCTGTACGGGCGGCAAGCACCGCAGTGTGGCTATAGCCGAAGAGCTGGCCGATCGGCTGCGGCAGGCGCGCATTTCGGCCCATGCCTCGCACAGGGACCTGGGGCGGGAATGAACGTCGTGGCATTCGGCGGCGGCCACGGGCTGGCCGCCTCGCTCCGCGCGTTGCGGCTGTGTCAGGCCGACCTCGACCTCGACATCACGGCCGTGGTGACCGTGGGTGACGACGGTGGTTCGAGTGGGCGGCTGCGAGACGAGCGGGGCGCGCTGCCGCCGGGCGACCTGCGGCAGGCGCTGGCCGCGCTGGCCGCGCCCGACTCGGTGGCGACGGCCGATCTCTTCCAGCACCGGTTTCGGCCGCCGGGGCCGCTGACCGGTCACACGGTGGGCAACCTTGTGCTGCTCGGGCTGATGGAGCTGCTCGGCGATCCGGTGGCGGCGCTCGACCACGCGGCCGCGATGGTGGGTGCGGCCGGGCGGGTGCTGCCGATGTCCTGCGAGCCGCTCGGGATCGAGGCCGAGGTGCAGGGTGCCGATCCGTCGGTGCCCGACGACGTGCTGACGGTCCGTGGCCAGCACGCGGTCGCGGTGACCCGGGGGCGGGTGCTGTCGGTGCGGTTGACGCCACCGCGGGCGGCGGCGTGCCCGGACGCGGTCGCGGCTGTCGCGGCGGCCGACTGGCTGATCTTCGGGCCGGGCAGCTGGTATACCAGCGTGATCCCGCACTTGCTCATGCCGGGCCTGGCCGCCGCGATCGTCGCCAGCCCCGCCCGCCGCCTGGTCACCCTCAACCTCGCGGAGGAGAAGGAGACCCTCGGGCTGTCGGTCGCCGGCCACCTGGCGGCCCTCCGCTGGTACCTGCCCGAGCTGAAAATCGACACGGTCATCGCCGACGAGAAGGCCGTAGGCGACCCCGAACCCGTGCGCCATGCGGCAGAATCGCTGGGTGCGCGGCTCACTCTCGCCCCCGTGGCGGTGTCTGACGGCAGCGCTCGACACGATCCGGCGGCGCTCGGCGCCGCACTGGTGCCTGTCTTGGGCGCCGGTCGTTAGTCACAACTGAAGCACTCGCAACTGTCCGGGAGATGACGACGAGATGGCTATGACGGCGGCGGTCAAGGACGAGCTCAGCCGGGTCGACGTGCCGAAGCCTTGCTGCCGCCGGTCGGAGATGGCCGCGCTGCTCCGGTTCGCCGGCGGGCTGCACATCGTCTCCGGCCGGGTCGTCGTGGAGGCCGAGCTGGACACCGGCGCGGTCGCCCGGCGGCTACGGCGCGAGGTCGCCGAAGTGTACGGGTATCCGAGCGAGATTCACGTCTTGGCCTCGGGTGGGCTGCGCAAGGGCAGCCACTACATCGTGCGAGTGGTCAAAGACGGCGAGGCGCTGGCCCGCCAGACCGGCCTGCTCGACGTGCGCGGCCGGCCGGTGCGCGGCCTCCCGCCGCACGTGGTCTCGGCCGGCATGTGCTGCGCGGTCTCCGCGTGGCGCGGGGCGTTCATGGCGCACGGCTCGCTGACCGAGCCGGGCCGCTCGTGCGCGCTGGAGATCACCAGCCCGGGGCCGGAGTCGGCGCTCGCGCTGGTCGGTGCCGCGCGGCGGATCGGCGTCAGCGCCAAGCAGCGCGAGGTCCGCGGGGTCGACCGGGTCGTGGTCAAGGACGGCGACGCGATCGCCGCGCTGCTCACCCGCATCGGTGCCCACTCCAGCGTGCTCGCGTGGGAGGAGCGCCGGGTGCGCCGCGAGGTCCGCGCCACGGCCAACCGGCTGGCCAACTTCGACGACGCCAACCTCAGGCGCAGCGCCCGCGCGGCCGTCGCGGCGGCGGCGCGGGTGACCCGCGCCCTGGAGATCCTCGCCGACGACGCACCTAACCACCTGACCTCCGCCGGCCAGCTCCGCTTGGAACACCGTCAAGCTTCGCTGGAGGAGCTGGGCGCGTTGGCCGACCCGCCGCTGACGAAGGACGCGATCGCGGGACGGATCCGCAGGCTCCTCGCATTGGCCGACAAGCGTGCCCGCGATTTGGGAATCCCCGACACTGAGGCGGCCGTCACACCCGAGATGTTGGTCGGATAAGGCGAGGCCCCGGCCCAAATCCACGGCGGCGACTCGGCTACTGTCAGAGGCGGCGACGAGGCCGAATCACAGCAAAATCCAAAGCGCACGAGGAGATGGACCGTGACCATCCGCGTTGGCATTAACGGCTTCGGCCGGATCGGCCGTAACTTCTTCCGGGCGGTGCTGGCGTCCGGCGCCGACATCGAGCTCGTCGGCGCCAACGACCTCACCGACAACGCGACGCTCGCCCACCTGCTGAAGTACGACAGCATCCTGGGCCGTCTGCCCTACGAGGTCAAGGCCACCGGTGACGAGATCACCGTCAACGGCAAGACGTTCAAGGCGCTCGCCGAGCGCGACCCGGCCAAGCTGCCCTGGGGCGACCTCGGCGCCGACGTCGTGCTCGAGTCGACCGGCTTCTTCACCGACGCGACGAAGGCCAAGGCCCACGTCGAGGCCGGCGCCAAGAAGGTCATCATCTCCGCCCCGGCGAAAAACGAGGACGTGACGCTCGTCATGGGCGTCAACCAGGACCAGTACGACCCGGCGCGGCACACGATCATCTCGAACGCCTCCTGCACCACCAACTGCCTCGCTCCGATGGCCAAGGTGCTGCACGACACGTTCACGATCGAGCGCGGCCTGATGACCACGATCCACGCGTACACGCAGGACCAGAACCTCCAGGACGGCCCGCACAAGGACCTGCGCCGCGCCCGCGCCGCCGCGCTCAACGTGGTGCCCACGTCCACCGGCGCCGCCAAGGCGATCAGCCTCGTGCTGCCCGACCTCAAGGGCAAGCTCGACGGATACGCGCTGCGCGTGCCGATCCCGACCGGCTCGGCCACCGACCTCACCGTGACGCTGTCCCGTGAGGTCACCGTCGAGGAGGTCAACGCCGCGGTCAAGGCCGCCGCCGACGGGCCGCTCAAGGGCATCCTCACCTACACCGAGGACGAGATCGTCTCCTCCGACATCGTCACCGACCCGGCCTCGTGCATCTTCGACGCCGGCCTCACCAAGGTGATCGGCGACCAGGTCAAGGTCGTCGGGTGGTACGACAACGAGTGGGGCTACTCCAACCGCCTCGTCGACCTCGTCAAGCTGGTGGGTTCCTCGCTCTGATGAAAACGCTGGACGACCTCCTCGCCGAGGGAGTCGAGGGTCGGCGCGTGCTCGTGCGCGCCGACCTCAACGTCCCTCTGGATGGCACGACGATCACTGACGACGGCCGCATCCGCGCGGTGCTGCCGACGCTCCGCGCGCTCAGCGAGGCGGGTGCCCGGGTCATCGTCGTGTCCCACCTGGGCCGCCCCAAGGGCGCGCCCGACCCCAAGTACACCCTCGAGCCGGTCGCCCGGCGCATGGGTGAGCTGCTCGACCGCCCGGTCGCGTTCGCGACCGACACGGTCGGCGAGTCGGCCAAGTCGGTGACCGCGAGCCTTGCCTCCGGCGAGATCGCGCTGCTGGAAAACCTCCGCTTCAACGCGGGCGAGACGAGCAAGGACGACGCTTCGCGGTCGGCCTTCGCGGACGAGCTGGCCGCGCTCGCCGAGGCGTTCGTCGACGACGCGTTCGGCGCCGTCCACCGCAAGCACGCCAGCGTCTACGACGTGGCCGCCCGCCTCCCGCACTTCGCGGGTGGGCTCGTGCTGCGCGAGCTCGAGGTGCTGGGCAGGCTCACCGGCCAGCCCGAGCGTCCCTATGTGGTGGTGCTCGGCGGTTCCAAGGTCTCCGACAAGCTCGCGGTGATCGAGGCGCTGCTGCCCAAGGTCGACAAGCTGCTGGTCGGCGGCGGCATGTGCTTCACGTTCCTCAAGGCGCAGGGCCACGAGGTCGGCAATTCGCTGCTCGAAGAGGACATGGTCGACACCTGCCGCGACCTCCTCGACCGCGCCGCCGGCCGGATCGTGCTCCCGGTCGACGTGGTGGCGGCGACGGCGTTCGCGGCCGACGCGGCGCACGACGTGGTCGACGCGAGCGCGATCCCGGCCGACCGGCTCGGCCTCGACATCGGCCCGGCCAGCGTCACGCTCTTCGCCGAGGCGCTCGCCGGGGCCCGGACCGTGTTCTGGAACGGCCCGATGGGCGTCTTCGAGCTCGCCCCGTTCGCGGCCGGCACCCGGGGCGTGGCCGAGGCGATCACCAAGGTCGACGGCTTCACCGTGGTCGGCGGCGGCGACTCGGCCGCGGCCGTGCGCACGCTCGGCCTCGACGAGGAGGCGTTCGGGCACATCTCGACCGGCGGGGGCGCCTCGCTGGAGTACCTGGAGGGCAAGACCCTCCCCGGCGTCGCCGCGTTGGAGCAGTGATGGCAGGCAAGCCCGCCCGCCGGCCGCTGATGGCCGGCAACTGGAAGATGAACCTCAACCACCTCGAGGCCAACCTGCTCGTGCAAAAGCTTGCCGCGAGCCTCAACGAGCAGCAGCTCAGCGATGTCGAGGTGGTGGTGCTCCCGCCGTACACCGACATCCGCACCGTGCAGACGCTCGTCGACGGCGACAAGCTCCTGCTGGGATACGGCGCGCAGGACCTCTCGCCGCACCCCAAGGGCGCCTACACCGGCGACATCTCCGGCGCGATGCTGGCCAAGCTCGGCTGCCAGTACGTGGTCGTGGGCCACTCGGAGCGCCGGCAGTACCACCACGAGGACGACGCGCTGGTCAACACGAAGGTCAAGGCCGCCCAGGCCAACGAGCTCGTGCCGATCGTGTGCATCGGCGAGGGCCTGGAGACCCGCGAGGCCGGCGAGCACGTGCCCTACGTGATCGAGCAGCTCGACGCCGGCCTCGACAAGCTCACCCCGGCCCAGGTGGAGAAGGTCGTGGTGGCGTACGAGCCGGTGTGGGCGATCGGCACCGGCAAGACCGCCACGCCCGAAGACGCGCAGGAGGTCTGCGGCGCCATCCGCCAGCGGATCGCCGAAAAGTTCGGCGCGTCCACGGCCGAGGTCGTGCGCGTGCTGTACGGCGGCTCGGTCAAGGCCAACAACGTCGCCAGCATCATGGCCCAGCCCGACGTCGACGGCGCCCTGGTGGGTGGGGCGAGCATCGACGCCGAGGAGTTCGTGCAGATCTGCCGCTTCCCGGAGCACGTGCAGCGCTGAGCTTCGCCTTCCGGTCCGTCCGCGTCGCGGGCGGACCGGAAACCTTTTCAGACACGTTTCCCGGGCCGCGTCAGCGGCGGACCGCCGCTCCCGCCGGAGACCGCGGCGGTCGGCGGCTCGCCAGGGCTCACCGAAACCCCCGACCTCCGCTGCCAGGCCCGCCGGCCAAGCCCAAACACCCCGGCAGCTGCTCGGCCTGGCAGATCTTGGTACGAAATGCCCCTCGACTTTCTGGCTTCATTTTTGGTGCGGTTAGTTGTGCCATCCCGACGGCCATCGACCCGTCCGCTTGGCGCATGCCAACGCCCGGGGCACCACCCCCCAGACGGCCGCAACGATCAGCACCCAACTCTGGGGCGCCCCGGGCGTCGGCATGCTCAGCTCTTGACGGGTTGATGGGTGTCGGGATGGCACTTCCCCATCCTGATGGTCGGAGGCTTGAAAGGGGTAAGCGCAACCAAAGAACCAGGGTGAGGCCGCGGGAGCAACGGAGAGCGACCACGACGGACGTCGCGGTAGCTCAAGAAAGAATCAGCCGACCAGGCCGGCCAGCTTGCCGCGGACCTCGTCGGCCTCGGGCTGATCCAGCTCCTCCAGCAGCACCAGGGCCTGTCGCCACGCGCGGCGGGCTCTTTCGCGTTGGCCGGCGGCGTGGTGTGCGTCGCCGAGGCGGGTGAGCGTGCCGGCCTCGTGCGGGCGGTCGCCCGCCGCCCGAAACATCTCCAGCGCGCGCTCGAAGCTCGCCACCGCCTCGCGCTGGTTGCCGAGGTGGTGGTGGGCGTAGCCGATGCTGTCGAGCGTGGCCGCCACGCCCGGCCGGTGGTCGAGCTCGCGCAGCAGCGGGAGCGCCTGCTCGCAGTACTCCAGCGCCTCCCGGTACTCGCCGTTCTGCGCGTGGTACCAGCCGACGTTGTTGAGCGCGTTCGCGATGCCGACCTGGTGGCCGCCGGCCCGGTACAGGTCGAGCGCCTTCGCGGCGTGGTAGAGCGCGTCGCGCTGGTGGCCCTGGGTGCCGCACATGAAGGCGAGGTTGCGGTGGGTGTTGGCCTCGCCGAGCCGGTCGCCGATCTCCTCGAACAGGTCGAGCGCCCGCCAGTAGTGCACGTGCGCGTCGATGAAGCGGCCCACCCGCGCGTACGCCCGGGCCAGCCCGCGGTGCGCGTCGGCCTCGTCGGGGCGGTTGCCGAGGCGGCGGGCGGCCTTGAGCGCGAGGTCTTGCACGCCGGCCCAGTCGTGCCAGTGGCCCTGCCGGTCGAGGTAGGTGGTGACCGCCCAGGCCAGCTGCCACGTGTGCGTGTCGTACCCGGCGGTGGCGGTGTGCTCGACGACCGCCAGCAGCGTGGCGTGCTCGGCGGCGAACCAGGCCAGCGCCTGCTGCTGGTCGCCGGCCACGTAGATCGTCACGCCGGGCAGCGCGGCGGTGCGGGTGATCTGGTCGCGGTGCGGGTTGAGGCGCGTGTCCGCCGCGTACGCGGTGTGCAGGTAGTGGTCGAACATCCGCTGGAGCGCCGCCTGCCGCTCCTCCGGCGGGTCGGTCTGCGCCGCGAGCTCTGCCGCGTAGGCGCGGAGCAGATCGTGGAACGCGTACCGGCCGGGCGTCTGCTCGGCCACCAGCCGGGCCCGGACCAGCTCGGCGAGGAGCGGCCGTACCTCCGCCGCCGGCGCACCGGCCAGGCTCGCCGCGGCGGGCATCGCCAGGTCGGTGGCCGGGTGCAGGCCGAGCAGGCGGAAGAGGCGGCCGGCCGGCTCGCTCAGCGCCCGGTAGGACCAGGAGAAGACCGCCCGCACGTCGGTGGCCGGGTCGGCGCCGGAGAACGCGTCGAGCCCGCCGCGCGCCTGCCGCAGCTCGTCGGCGAGCGCGGCGAGGGACAGGCCGGGCCGCGTCGCGGCGCGCGCGGCCACGATCACCAGGGCGAGCGGGAGGCCGGCGCAGGCCCGGACGATGGTGGCCAGCGCCTCCGGCTCGGCCGCCACCCGGTCCGCGCCGAGCCGGCGGGCGACCAGCTGCGCGGCGTCCGCGGGATCCAGCAGATCCAGGGGAACGGGGTGCGCGCCCTCGGCCGCGACGAGGCCGCCGAGCTGGTTGCGGCTTGTCACGATCACCAGGCAACCGGGGGAGCCAGGCAGCAGCGGGCGCACCTGGTCGGCGTCGCGCGCGTTGTCGAGCACCACGAGCATGCGGCGGCCGGCCAGGAGGCTGCGGTAGAGCGCGGCCTGTGCGTCGAGCCCCACCGGCATCCGCTGGGCGGGCACGTGCAGGGCGTCGAGGAAGCCGCGCACCGCCTCGTCCGGCGGCACCGGGCCGGCCGGGTCGAAGCCGCGCAGGTTGACGTAGAGCTGGCCGTCGGGGAAGCGGTCGGCGACCCGGTGCGCCCAGTGCACGGCGAGCGCGGTCTTGCCGACGCCCGCGGTGCCGTCGATCGCCGAGATCACCACGGCGGTGCCGTGGCCGGACCCTTCGCGCGGGAGGAGCGCGTCGAGCCGTTCCAGATGGGCGGCCCGCCCGGTGAAGCCCGGCACCGACGCCGGCAGCTGGCGCGGCCGCGGGTCGGCGCGGCGGACGACCTGCTCCTGCCGCAGGATGCGCAGGTGGGTGTCGCGCAGCTCGGCGGAGGGCTCGACGCCGAGCTCGTCGGCGAGGCGGTGGCTCACCTCGGCGAAGAGCGACAGCGCGGCCGCCCGCTCGCCGGAGCCGGCCAGCGCGACCATGAGCTTGGCGGCCAGGCCTTCGTGCAGCGGCTCGTCGGGCGCCAACTCCTGGAGCCGGGCCACCGCGGCGGCGTGCAGGCCCAGGTCGGCCGCCAGGTCCGCGTACGCCAGCGCGGCCCGCACCCGCCGCCGCCCCGCCGCCACGGCCGCCGGGTGGCTGCGCAGCCGGGGGCTCGCGCCGGCCAGCACCGGGCCGCGCCAGCAGCGCAGTGCGCGGTCGAGCAGGTCGACGGCCGTGCCGGTGTCGGGTGTGGCGGTGCCCCGCTCGACGAGGTCCTGGAACCGCGCCAGGTCGAGACTTTCGCCGTCGAGGTCGATCGCGTACCCGTCGCCGGCCAGCCTGATCACCCGGCCGGGGGAGCGGGGCTCGCGGTCGGGGTCGAGGCGCCCGCGCAGCCGCCCCACGTACGTCTGCACCATGCTCAGGCAGGTCTTCGGCGGCTGGTCGCCCCAGAGCACGTCGACGATCTCGTCGCGGCTCACCACCTGGCCCGGCTGGATCGCGAGCAGGGCGAGGAGGTCGCGCTGCGGCGCCGGGCCGAGGTCGACCGCCGCCGCGCCGGTGCGCACCGAGAGCGGGCCCAGCACCTGGACGCGTGGCCGCCGGTCGGTCTCCGGCGCCCGCCGGGGGTGGGGGATGGCGGCGAGCAGCCGGTCACGGTCGAACGAGGCGAGCCCGAGCGCCTCGGCCAGCCGGCGTAGCGAAGGAGCACGCGGGGTATCTACCCGCTCACGCTCGATGTCCCGTATCGTGCGTACGCTGACGGAGGCGCCGGTCGCCAGCTCCTGCTGGGAAAGGCCGGCGGCCAGACGGTATCGGCGCAGCAGCGAGCCCACCGTCGCCTTGGCGTTCTGGGGCGCCATATCCGACTTGTTCCTCGCATACATCCGGGGCGGTACCCGGGCCATCCTGCCTCTTTCTGCCGGCCACGGAAACCGGCTTTCCGGTCTTGATGAGTTTGCGCAGGTCAGCGCGGGTGCCGCCGGCAAACCAACCGGTCGTGATGCGTTGTGTCAGCGGCGGGCGGCGGTTCATATGGTCATCGTGGCCGGTCGGGCCGGTTCGCACCGGATATGGGGGCGGTACGGGCCGGCCCGCCCGGATCCGCTTCCGCTATCCTTGGTGGGCTCCTTGGTGTCCATCGTCGATGGGCTATCTTCGATGGGCTTCTGTGTCGAGAGGACTGACCGCCACCATGCCGATCGCGTTCGCATACACGTTGATCGTGTTGCTCGTAATCACCAGCTTCCTGCTGATGCTGCTGATCCTGCTGCACCGCGGCAAGGGCGGTGGGCTGTCGAGCATGTTCGGTGGCGGTGTGAGCACCAGCCTCGCCGGTTCGTCCGTGGCGGAGAAGAACCTCGACCGTTACACCATCTTGGTGGGCATCGTCTGGTTTGCCTGTATTGTCGGCCTAGGCCTTTGGCTCAAACTCGCGATGAACCCTTAGGGCCCTCAGCACCGTACGTAGTCATAGACTCTCCGCGGTCTGATTTATCCCCTGGTTCCCCGTCGCGACGTCGAACCCCCACTCGACGACAGGAGCGAAGAGCCGTGCCACATGGCAGCGCCATCCGCGGCACCCGTGTCGGATCGGGCCCTGTCCGGCCCACCGAGCGGTGCGACCCCGCCCCCCGCCGGCCCGTGACGTACTGGTGCGCGAAGGGCCACTCGATCGAAGTCCTGCTCGCGGCCGAGGTCGCCCCACCGGCCACGTGGGACTGCCCTCGATGCGGCCAGCCCGGCGGCCTCGACCAGCTCAACCCGCCCGGCCCGTCGCGCGCCGAGCCCTACAAGTCGCACCTGGCCTACGTGAAGGAGCGCCGCAGCGACGCCGACGGCGAGGCACTGCTCGCCGAGGCGCTGGCCGCTCTGCGCCGCCGGCGCGGCGAGTTCTGACCCGGTCAGCGGATCGGTCGCAGCGCCGCCACAAGCTCGGTCCGGCTCCGCACCCCGGTCTTCGCGAAGATCGCTTTGACGTGGTCACGGACGGTGTGCGGCGAGAGGTACAGGTCGGTCGCCACCTCGCGGGTCGACCGGCCGGCGAGGAGCAGCCGCACGACCTCGCGCTCGCGCGCGGACAGACCGTAGCCGTCCAGGGCCAGTGACGTCACCGCCTCCGGGCGGCTGTGCTCGATGGACAGGGCGACGCGGTCGGGCCCGGTGAGCCGCCAGCCGTGGATCGTGGCCCAGCCGCCGGCGCGGGTGGGTATCCGGACGGACGCGGGTGCCGGCCCGGGCGTGGCGCTGGCCGCCACCGCGTACACGGCCGCCGGCAGCTCGGCACCGGTGGCGTCGTGGTCGAGCAGGTCGCCCAGCAGCGCCTCCGTGCCCGCCGTGGCGGTCGTGACCCGATAGCGCTCGTCGAGGAAGAGCAGGCCCGGATGCGCCGGCGGCGTGGCAGGCGGCCGGGCGGCCCCCAGCAAGATCCGGCGTACGCCCCGGGCCAGGTGCCGGCCGAGCGTGGCGACAAACCGGCTCTCCGCGGGCGTGAACGGCGGTGACGCCGGCTCGCGCAGAAACACGAAACCGCCCCACGCCCGCGCCTGGTCGAGCAGCACGAGGCGCAGCTCGTGGCCGTACCCGCTGGGTCGCAGCACCTCCCGGAAGCGGGCACTGGACGCGCGGTCGGTCAGCACCGCCGCCGGGCGGCGCTCCCGCGCGAGGTCGGCGAAGAGGTTGGCGTCCCGATGCCGGTACTCCAGCTCGAAGAGCCGCCCGAGCAGCGCCGGCGGCACCGCCGTCTCGTGCACGCCGGCCGTCTTGACGAGTGTGGCCGGGTCGAGGGTGAAGCCGCACCAGCCCTCCACCGGCACCGCGCGGCCGATCGCCCGCGCCGCGTGGCGCAGCAGGCTACTCAGGTCCGGCGACGACTCGGCGGTCCGCAACACGCCGTCGCGGGCTCGGGCTTGGACCGTGTTCACGGCGGCCACGCTACCCCTCAACCGGGGGGATACCCGGGCCCGGACGGGCGACCTACGGTCACGCCATGTCGAACGCGAAACAACCCGAAGACCTGCACCGGCTCTTCCTCGACGGGGTCAACGACAAGGACGTCGACGCGCTTCTGGCGCTCTACGAGCCCGACTCGGTGACCCTCGACATGGACGGCCGCCGGCTCACCGACCAGGCCGCACTGCGGGCCATGCTGACCGGCTTCGTCGAGATGGTGGACCGCCTCGACGGGGAGACCCGCAAGGTGATCGTGCACGGCGACTACGCGCTGATGTCGGCCGCCTTCACCGGAAACGGCGGCCAGATCGCGGGCGTGAGCGGCGAGGTGGCCCGCCGGCAGCCCGACGGCACCTGGCGCTTTCTCATCGACGACCCCAGCTTCGGTGCCGCGACAGGTTGACCTGCCGCCGATACGAACTCGCCGCGCTAGCGCAGGCTGCGCAGCTTTGGCGCGACCTTGGCCGCCGCAGCCCGGTCGAGGAGCCAGATTGTGCGCTCGACGCCGCGCACGCCCGAGGCGGGGACCTGCACCGGGCCGCCGCCGGCCATCGCCATGCCCACCGCGTCGGCCTTTTCCGGGCCGGCGGCCATCAGCCAGACCTCTTCGGCCGTGTTGATGGTCGGGAGGGTCAGGGTGATGCGGACCGGCGGGGGCTTGGGTGAGCCGCGCACGGCGCTGACCACGCGGGTCTCGTACGCGCCCGGGTGCTCCGGGAAGATCGACGCCACGTGCCCGTCTTCGCCCACGCCCAGCATCAGCACGTCGAAGTGCGGGAGCGGCGCGGTGCCGGGCTTGGCCGCGGCGGCGAGCGCCGCGGCGTAGCGGGCGGCGGCCGCCTCCGGGTCGTTGCCGTCCGGGCCGTCCGAAGGTGGCATCGGGTGTACGCGAGCCGGGTCGAGCGGGAGTGCCTCGAGCAGCGCCTCGCGGGCCTGCGTCTCGTTGCGGTCGGGGTCGCCGGAGGGCAGGAAGCGCTCGTCGCCCCACCACACGTCGACCCGGGACCAGTCCACGCCGTCCCGGGCCGGCAGGCTGCTTACCGCCTCGTACACGGCGGCGGCGATCCTGCCCCCGGTGAGCACGATGCCGGCGAAGCCGCGGGCCGCCTGGGCGTCGATGAGCTTGACGACCAGCCGCGCCGCGGCCGCCTGGGCGAGCACCTTGGCTTCGGCGTGGACGACGACGTTGGTCTCACCCATCCGACGCCCCTGTCTCGGCGGCGACCGGAACCGGCTGCCGGGACGCCAGCACCGGGTCCTTCCAGATGTGCACCCGCTTGTGCGCGCGACTGTCCAGATCGGACACACCGGCGAAGGCGCCCAGCGCGTCGGCGTAGATCTGGTCGGAGTCGAGGCGGCGCAGCTCTTCCGCCAGCTCCTCGCCCGTGGGGCGGCGGACCAGCGGCAGGTTGCGGTCGGCGTGGCCGGTGCGGGAGAACGTGGCCATGCTATCTTCGCGGGTCAGCGCGAGCGTCTCGCCGTTGGCGCACTGGAGCGTCACCGAGCGCATGCGCGGGAAGTTGTCGGTCGGCTCCAGCTTGGGCCTGATGCCCAGCCGGGCGGCCAGCCACCCGATCATCAGCCCGGCGGTCGGGTCGGACTCCGGCGCCACGACCGTCGCGCCGGTGACCTTCGTGTCGAGCGTGTCGAACGCGCCGGCCAGCAGCGTGCGCCACGGCGTGATGCGGGTCCAGGCCAGGTCGGTGTCGCCCGGCGCGTAGTCGTTGGCCCGCTGCCGCAGCGCCCCGACCCGGTCGTGGGCCTGCCCGGAGTCGGTGATGCGGCGGTCGGCGACGACGCCGAGGAAGTCGTTGGCGATCAGCTCCGGCGGCTCGCCGTGCCACCAGGTGACCACCGGTACGTCCGGCACGAGCAGCGGCATCACCACCGACTCGGCGTGCAGGGCGAGCCGGCCGTACATCCGCATGACCACGGCCTCGCACGGTCCGAGCCGCCCGCCCACGACGATCTCGGCGTCGAGGCGGTTGATGGGGCGCTCGAAGTCGGAGCGGACCACCACCAGCAGGCGGCACGGGTGCTGCGAGGTGGCGATCGTGGCGGCCGCCTCGGCCTCGCGCACCCGCTTTTCGTCCACCACGACGATGAGCGAGAGCGCCATGCCGCTGGCGACGCCTCCGGCGCTGCGCCGCTCGGACGCGAGCGCCTTGACGACCTCGTTACCGGTGGTGTCCCACAAACCGATCATGCTGATCGCCTCCGAGGAGCCCTGTCGTGGACCAAGCTGCCGATCCGTTGCCTACCCCGCTCCGTCGCTCGGCGCTCGTCCGCCGTCGTGGTCGGGACCGTAGCCTCCCGACTCCCGCTCGTCACGCCCGCCTCCAGTGACGGCCCTCGCGGGCCAGCATCTCGTCCGACGCGCGCGGGCCCCACTCGCCGGACCGGTACGGCTCCGGCTTGTGCCCGTCCCACGCGGCTTCCAGCGGGTCGATCACCTGCCAGCTCTGCTCGACCTCGGCCGCGTCCGGGAAGAGGGTGCGGTCGCCGATCAGCACGTCGAGCACCAGCCGCTCGTACGCCTCCGGGCTCTGCTCGGTGAACGCCTCGCCGTACTGGAAGTCCATCGCGATGTCGCGCAGCTCCATCGTGGTGCCGGGCACCTTGGAACCGAACTTGAGCACCACGCCCTCGTCGGGCTGCACCCGGATGACGAGCTGGTTGTGCCCGAGCGCCTCGACGTCGGTCGGGTTGAACGGCAGGTGCGGCGCCTTCTTGAAGAGCACCGCCACCTCGGTGACCCGCCGCGGCAGGCGCTTGCCGGCGCGGATGTAGAACGGCACGCCGGCCCAGCGCCGGTTTTGGATGCCGAGGCGGACCGCCACGTACGTCTCGGTCGTGGAGTCGGCGGGCACGCCGTCTTCGTCCAGGTAACCGCGCGCACGCTCGCCGCCGACCCAGCCCTGGAGGTACTGGCCGCGGACCGTGCCCTCGTGGATGTCCTTGGGCAGGCTGATCGCGCGGAGCACCTTGAGCTTTTCCGCGCGGATCTCGAAGGCGTCGAAGCTCGTCGGCTCCTCCATCGCGACCAGCGCGAGCAGCTGGAGCAGGTGGTTCTGAAGCACGTCGCGGGCGGTGCCGGTGGCGTCGTAGAAGCCGGCGCGCGTGCCGATGCCCACGTCCTCCGCCATCGTGATCTGCACCGAGTCGACGTACTTCGAGTTCCACACCGGCTCGAACAGGGAGTTGGCGAAACGCAGAGCCATGATGTTCTGCACCGTCTCCTTGCCCAGGTAGTGGTCGATGCGGAACACGTCCTGCCCGGTGAAGACGTCGTCGACCAGGTCGTTGAGCTCCTTGGCCGAGGCGAGGTCGGTGCCGAACGGCTTTTCCACGACCACCCGCCGCCAGCCGCCGCACTTTTCGTTGTCGGCCATGCCGGTGCGGGCGAGCTGCTTGAGCACGGTCGGGAAGGCGGCCGGCGGGATCGAGAAGTAGAACGCCGCATTGCTGCCGATGCCGTGCGTGTCGCGCAGCTCGTTGAGCGTGCGGTCGAGCGTGTCGAAGGCCGCGTCGTCGTCGAACGCGCCGCCGACGAACTTGATGTTGCCGGCCAGCCGCGCCCACACCTCCTCGCGCCACGGCGTGCGCGCGTGTGCCTTGGCGTGCTCGTACGCCATCTGCTCGAAGGTGCCGTGGTCCCAGTCGCGGCGGGCGAACCCGAGCACCACGAAACTGGGCGGCAGGAGCCCGCGGTTGGCCAGGTCGTAGACGGCCGGCAAGAGCTTCTTGCGAGCCAGGTCGCCGGTCACTCCGAAGATCACCAGAGCGCAGGGCTCGGGGATCCGCGGCAGCCGGCGGTCCTGGGGATCGCGCAACGGATTACCCACGGGACTTATCCTTTCAGTTCCCAAGGGACCGGGCAGCGTCCAACAGCTGAACGATGCCCGACGCCCGGTCCGTCAGGTGCAGGCGTACCACCGGGCGCCCGCGGCGCACGAGCGCCTGCCGGTCGCCGGCGGCCTGCGCGGCCTGGAGCTGGCCAAAGGTGTACGGCCGGCCGGGCACCGCCAGATCGGTGGCGACCGCGCCGGTGATCTGGACGAACGCGCCGAGCGGCGGCCCGTCCTTGTGGTAGAGCGACGTGGAGTGCAGGAAGCGCGGACCCCACCCGAAGGTCACCGGGCGGCGCGCGATCGCGGCCAGGATCGGGCGCACGTCCGCCGCGTCGGCGTCGGCGTGCCGGTCGAGGTAGGCCATGACCGCGACGTACCCGTGCGGCCGCGCCTCCAGCAGGACCGCGCTGAGCGCCCCCGCCAAGGTGGAGGTGCCGGTGCCGTAGACCTCGATGGCGCCCTCGACGAACGACGGCTCCTCGGCGGGCGGGCCTGCGGCGAGGATGGCGGCCGCGTTGTCCTTGGACTCGCTCTTGCTGGGCATGCCGAGCGGGTCGATCCCGATCACCCGGCCGGCCAGCGCGGTGGCGAACTCCCAGGTCAGGAACTGGGCGCCGAGCGGGCCGTTGACCGCGACGTCGGGCCGCACACCGCCGCCGGGCACCGCGCCGGCCGGCAGCGAGCCGCCGAGCGTCACGGTGAGCACGTCGGCGCCGTCGACCGGGGCGCCCGGCGACTCGAGCACGACCGGCAGCATGCCGGTGCCCTCCTTGCCGGTCGACTCGGCGAGCAGCTGCTCGGCCCACTCGTCGAGGCCGACGATGCCGGTGCCGTCCGGTACCAGCGCGATCTTGTCTTTGCCGGCGGTGGTGGCCGCGCCGAGCGCGGCGCCCAGCGCGAGCGCGGGGTTGTCACCACCGGCGGAGAGCGCGGGCAGCAGCTCCTCGGCCTGGTCGAGCAGCTCGGCCACGTCGACGCCGGCCAGCGCCGCCGGCACCAGGCCGAACGCGGTCAGCGCGGCGTAGCGCCCGCCCACCTCGGGGTCGGCGAGTACCACGGTCGCGCCCATCTCGCGGGCGGCCTGCTCCAGCGGCGAGCCGGGGTCGGTCACGATCACGAAATGCCGGCCGGCCTCCGCCGGGGTGAGCCCGGCGTCGAGGAACGCGCCGTAGTAGGCGCGGCGCACGCTGTCGGTCTCGATCGTGGTGCCCGACTTGCTGGAGACGACCACGACGGTGCGCTCCAGCCGGTCGGCGATGGCCCGGCCGATCTGGCCGGGGTCTGTCGTGTCGAGCACGGTCAGTGGCCGGCCCAGCGTGCGCGTGATCACCTCGGCCGCGAACGACGAGCCGCCCATGCCGGCGAGCACCACGCGGTCGAGGTCGGCCAGCTCCTCCTTCAGCTCCGCGAGCAGGGGGAGCAGCTCACGGCTGCGCCGGTGGGTGTCGATCCAGCCCAGCCGGATCTTGGCCTCGGCCTCCGCATCGGGCCCCCACAGCGTGGGGTCCTTCTGCACGAGGAGCCCCGGGACCCCGTCTGCGACGAGGGCCGCCCGGGCCGCGGAGCCAACGGCGTCCGCGCCCCAGACGGCTAGTCCCGCGGCCGCCTCGACTTCACGCATTGGTGGCATTGGAAAGCTGTGTCTCCACCGTCTGAAGCAACTCCAGCCAGCTCGCCTCGAACTTCTCCACGCCCTCGCGCTCCAGCGTCTCGACCACGTCGTCGTACTCGATGCCGAGCGCGGCCAGGTCGTCGAGCACCTTGCGGGCGTCGTCGTACGAGCCGGTCACCGTGTCACCGCGGGTCTCGCCGTGGTCGGCGTACGCGTGGATGGTCGGCTCGGGCATCGTGTTGACCACGCCGGGGGCGACAAGCTCCTCGACGTAGATGACGTCGCGGAAGGCCGGGTTCTTCGTCGACGTGGACGCCCACAGTGGACGCTGCGGGTGTGCGCCCGCGTCGGCCAGCGCCTGCCACCGCTCGGAGCTGAAGACCTCGGTGTAGCGCTCGTAGGCCAGCTGGGCGTTGGCGATCGCCGCCTTGCCCTTCAGCGCCTTGGCCTCCTCGCTGCCGATCTTGTCGAGGCGCTTGTCGACCTCGGTGTCGACCCGGGAGACGAAGAACGAGGCCACCGAGCCGATCTTGGTCAGGTCGTGGCCGTTGGCCTTCGCCTGCTCCAGGCCGGCCAGGAACGCGTCCATCACCTCGGTGTACCGCTGGAGGGAGAAGATCAGCGTGACGTTGACGCTGATGCCCTGCGCGAGCGTCGCGGTGATCGCCGCCAGGCCGGCCCGGGTCGCCGGGATCTTGATGAAGAGGTTGGGGCGGTCGACAAGCCACCACAGCGACTTGGCCTCCGCGATGGTCTTTTCGGTCTCGTGCGCCAGGCGCGGGTCGACCTCGATCGACACCCGCCCGTCGACGCCCGCGGAGGCGTCGTACGCCGGCTTCATCACGTCGGTGGCCCACCGCACGTCGTACGTGGTCATCATGCGCACCGCCTCTTCGACGGTGATCCCGCGCAGGGCGAGGTCGCGCAGCTGGCCGTCGTACGCGGTCGCGTCGCTGAGCGCCTTCGCGAAGATGGTCGGGTTGGTGGTCACGCCCACCACGTGCTTTTCGCGGCGCAGCTGGTCGAGGCCCCCGGACTCCAGCCGCACCCTGTTCAGGTCGTCGATCCATACCGCCACGCCGGCGGCGGACAGTTCACCAAGCCGGTCAGTCATGAGTACCAATCTCCCTCAGCTACCCGTCGTGAAACCTGTGATCTCGCCGACCTTCGCCAGCGAGGCGTGCGCGGCGGCGACCACGCGGTCGGCGGTGAAGCCGAACTGCTCGAACAGCACCGTGTACGGCGCGCTCGCCCCGTAGTGCTCGATGCTCACGGCCTCGCCGCAGTCACCGATCAGGTCATGCCAGGACATCGCGATCGCGGCCTCGACGCTCACCCGCGCCTTCACACCGCGCGGGAGGATCGACTCGCGGTAGGCGCTGTCCTGCTCGCGGAACCACTCCTGGCAGGGCATCGACACGACCCGGGTCGGCGTGCCGTCGGCCTCCAGCCGCTCCCGGGCGGTCACCGCGAGCTGCACCTCGGAGCCCGTGGCGATGATGATCACCTGGGGCTGGCCGCCGGACGCGTCGATCAGCGTGTACCCACCCCGGGCGACGCCCTCGACGCCGGCCACCTGGCTCCGGTCGAAGGTCGGCAGCGCCTGCCGGGTGAGCGCCAGCGCGGTGGGGCGGTCGGTGTGCTCCAGCGCCAGGCGCCACGCCTCCGCGGTCTCGTTGGCGTCGCCGGGGCGGACCACGTCGAGGCCGGGGATCGCGCGCAGCGCGGACAGGTGCTCGATCGGCTGGTGGGTGGGGCCGTCTTCGCCGAGGCCGATCGAGTCGTGCGTCCAGACGTAGATCGCCGGCAGCTTCATCAGCGCGGCCAGCCGCACGGCCGGGCGCATGTAGTCGCTGAAGACCAGGAACGTGCCGCCGTACGGCCGGGTGCCGCCGTGCAGCAGGATGCCGTTGAGGATCGCGCCCATCGCGTGCTCGCGGATGCCGAAGTGCAGTGTGCGCCCGTACAGGTCGCCGGGGAACTCCTTGGTCGCGTGCTCCGGCGGCACGAAGGACGGCTCGCCCTTCATCGTCGTGTTGTTGCTCTCGGCCAGGTCGGCCGAGCCGCCCCACAGCTCCGGGAGCACCGGCGCGAGCGCCGAGAGGATCTTGCCGGAGGCGGCCCGGGTCGCGAGCCCCTTGGCGTCCGCGGGAAACTCCGGCAGCGCCTCGGTCCAGCCTTCCGGCAGCGAACGGGTGGCGAGCCGGTCGAAGAGCGCCTTGCGGTCGGGGTTGGCCTCCGCCCAGGCGTCGAACTTCTGCTGCCACTCGGCGTGCGCGGCGCGGCCGCGGTCGACCACCTCGCGGGCGTGGGCGAGCACCTTCTCGTCGACGGCGAACGACTGCGCCGGGTCGAAGCCGAGCAGCTGCTTGGTGGCGGCGACCTCCTCGGCGCCGAGGGCCGAGCCGTGCGCCTTGCCGGTGTTCTGCTTGTTGGGCGCGGGCCACGCGATGATCGTGCGGAGCGCGATGAACGAGGGGCGCTCGGTCTCCGCCCGCGCCGCCTCGAACGCGGCGAACAGCGCCTGCACGTCCTCGTGGTACTCACCCTGGTCGGCATGCTGACCGGCCCGCCAGTCGACGGTCTGCACGTGCCATCCGTACGCCTCGTAGCGCTTGGCGATGTCTTCGCTCTTCGCGATGCGGGTGTCGTCTTCGATCGAGATCTCGTTGTCGTCCCAGAGCAGGATCAGGTTGCCCAGCTTCTGGTGGCCGGCCAGCGCGCTCGCCTCGTGGCTGATGCCCTCTTCGAGGTCGCCGTCGGAGGCGAAGGCCCAGATGTGGTGGTCGAACGGCGACTGGCCGGGCTCGGCCGCCGGGTCGTAGAGACCCCGCTCACGCCGCGCCGCGAAGGCCATGCCCACCGCGTTTCCGACGCCCTGACCGAGCGGGCCGGTGGTGGTCTCGACACCCACCGTGTGCCCGTGCTCGGGGTGACCGGGGGTGAGGGAGCCCCACTGTCGCAGTGACTTGAGGTCGTCGAGGCTCAGCCCATACCCGGAGAGGTAGAGCTGGATGTAGAGGGTGAGGCTGGAGTGACCCATGGAGAGCACGAAACGGTCGCGGCCCGCCCAATGTGGATCTGTCGGATCATGGCGCAGCAGCTTGTTGAACAGCAGGTAGGCCGCCGGCGCCAGGCTCATCGCGGTGCCGGGGTGGCCGTTGCCGGCCTTCTCCACGGCGTCCATGGCCAGGACGCGTACGGTGTCGACCGCTTTACGGTCGAGCTCAGACCAGGGCAGTGAGGCTTCGTTCGCGGTCACGATGTGTGCTCCTCGGCAATGCGGCAACCCTCTTGCGATGACCCTATCTACCCGTGCTAAACGTGCGGAGGGTGACCGGCCGACGCGTGGGACAACAGGTTGTGACCGGCGGCACGCTCCGCCCATCTACGTGGGGTCGTAGTAGGTCGCGTTCTGCCAGCGCGTACCCTGTCGGTCGGCGCGTTGACCTTGCCTGTCCGCGCCGTGCGTCACCCGTCCAACGTCCGGAAGGTGAACCGCCACGTGAGCACGATCACCGAGCGCCCCCACCCCCCGGCCGCCGCCCGGCCGCTGGTGCCGGTCGCCCCCCGCGACCTGGTACCGCCCCGGCAGCGCGTGCGCGCGGGCGACGTGGTCGCCGTGGTCAAGGCGTACGTGGCGCTGACCAAGCCGCGCATCGTCGAGCTGCTGCTCGTCACCACCGTGCCGGCGATGATGCTCGCCGCCGGCGGGGTCCCGCAGCTGTGGCTGGTGGCCGTCGTGCTGGTCGGCGGCTCGCTCGCGGCCGGCGCGGCCAACGCGCTCAACTGCTACATCGACCGCGACATCGACCAGGTCATGAAGCGCACCTCGCGGCGCCCGCTGCCGGCGCACCGGGTCTCGCCGCGCAGCGCGCTCGCCTTCGGCCTCATCCTCGGCGTGGTGTCGGTGGCGCTGATGGCCGCCTTCACCAACTGGCTGGCCACCGGGCTCACGCTCGCCGCGATCGTCTACTACGACGTGGTGTACACGCTGTGGCTCAAGCGCAGCACCCCGGCCAACACGTTCTGGGGCGGGATCTGCGGCGCGGCACCGGTGCTGATCGGCTGGGCCGCGGTGACGGGCGGGCTCTCGCCGACCGCGTGGGCGCTGTTCGCCGTCGTGTTCTTCTGGCAGATGCCGCACTTCTACGCGCTCGCGATCCGCTTCAAGGCCGACTACGCCCGCGCCGGCATCCCGATGCTGCCGGTGGTCGCCTCCCAGCGCCGGGTCAACGTGGAGATCCTCCTCTTCAGCTGGCTGACCGTGGCCGCCTCGGTCGCGGTGTGGCCGCTCGGCCGCGGCGCGGTCGGTCTGAGCCCGATCTACGGGCTGACCGCGCTGGTCACCGGCGTGCTGCTGCTGCGCGAGGCGTACGCGCTGGTGGGCCGGGCCAAGCGGGGCGAGCAGATGCGCCCGATGCGCCTGTTCCACTGGACGATCACGTACCTGACGATCCTCTTCTTCGCGGTCGCCGCCGACGCTCTTGTGTGACGCCGGTTTCACGACTTGAATGAAGTGTCGATGCCTCACGGCGCATGACCGTTTCGAAGCCTTTGGCCCGCGAAACGCCCGATCAACCCGACGATCGATGCCGGCTCGGAATGCTGTCCCTTTTGCCCTAGAAAATTAAGCTGATTTAACGCTATAAATCGGGCAAAACAGCGAGGATACGGTGGTTAAACGTCGGGTAATTGGCATCACAAAAAAACGTGAGAGGGGCGTCGCACGCGGAGGGGCGTGCTTAGGCTCGGGCACATGGCAGATGGTTCCGATACCAACATGACCGCGGGCCCGACAGCCACGGCGCAGGCCTCCAGCGGCCTCGTCGCGGGCCTTCGGGCCTTCGCCGCCGGGCACGGCGGCGCGAAGGCGGTCATCGAGTACGTCGGTAAGCGGGGCGCCCGGATCGTCCTCGTCGGAGGCGACGGGGAGTGGGCGGACCAGTTCGCCGACGGCACCGACGTGGCGCGCCAGGCGTGTGTCAAGGCGGGGGTCGAGGTGGAAAACGAGTGGGAGCGCGAGCTCATGGACCAGATGCGCCCGAGCAACGACCTGTGGAGGTCGATGGGCCGGCGATCACTCGCCCGCTGACGTACTCATGAACGAAGATTCTGTCCCAGCGACCCGGGAGCGATCCCGGGTCGCTCTCGTTACCTGTGACCAGATCCCCGAGCTGGACGCCGACGACCAGCTGGTCGTGCCGGCGCTGCGCGAGCGCGGCGTCGAGGCCGTGCCGGTCGTGTGGGACGCGCCCACCGTCGACTGGGCGTCGTTCGCCCTGGCCGTGATCCGCTCGCCGTGGGACTACGTGGCCCGGCGCGACGAGTTCGTCGCGTGGGCCGCCAAGGTGCCCGGCCTGGCCAACCCGGCCGACGTCGTCAGCTGGAACACCGACAAGCGCTACCTGCGCGAGCTCGCCGCCGCCGGCGTGCCGGTCGTGCCCACCACGTGGGTGGAGCCGGGCGAGGCCTGGGAGCCGCCGCCGGGCGGCGAGTTCGTGGTCAAGCCGGCGGTCGGCGCGGGCAGCCTCGACACCGGGCGGTACAACCTCGACGAGGCCGAGCACCGCGAGCTGGCCGCCGCGCACGTGGCCCGGTTGCACGCCGCCGGGCGGCTGGTCATGGTGCAGCCCTACCTGGCGGCGGTCGACACCTACGGCGAGACCTCGTTGATGTTCTTCCCGGCCGAGGGCGAGCTGGCGTTCAGCCACGCGATCCGCAAGGGCGCGATGCTGACCGGGCCCGACCAGGCCACCGATGGCCTGTACAAAGAGGAGTCCATCCGCCCGCGGTCGCCGCTCGACGCCGAGATGGAGATCGCGCGGCAGGCGCTCGCGGCCGTCCCGGGCGGCCCCGACCGGCTGCTCTACGCGCGGGTCGACCTCATACCGGGCCCCGACGACCTGCCGGTGCTCGTCGAGCTGGAGCTCACCGAGCCGTCGCTCTTCATCGGCACGGCCGACGCCGCACCCGCGCGATTCGCGGAGGCCATCGTCTCGCGCCTTTGACGCCAAGCGCGTATAGTCATCCGTCGATGTCCGATTCGGCGGAGGTGGCATAGTGCGGCGGGTTATCGGGCGAGCGGCGGCATTGGTGATGCTGTGCGCGGCTGTTGGTGTCGTTCCCGCCGCCGCCTCGGTCCTCGGGCCGCAAGCCGCCGCCACGGACTCCCGCGGGGTCACCCTCGTCTCCGGCGACGTCGTGACGGTGACCGCCGGCGACAAGGCGTCGGTGCGGCCGGGCCCCGGCCGCGAGGCGATGCCCTTCGTCACCCGCCGCGACGAGCGAGGCCACATCCATGTGGTACCCGCCGACGCGCTGCCCCTGCTCCGCGACGGTGACCTCGACCCGCGGCTGTTCGACGTGACCACCCTGCTGGACTACGGCTACGACGGGCGGGCCGACCTGCCGCTGATCGTGGCCTACGCCAGCGACGACGAGCGCGCCCGGGTCGGCGAGCGGGTGGCCGAGAGCGGCGCCCGGGTCAGCCGCGAGCTGCCCACGGTCGACGCGCTCGCGGTGGCGGCCGAGACGGCGCGGCTGGGCACGTTCTGGGGCACGTTCACGGTCGGCGGGCCGGCCGAGCGGCGGCTCACCGTCGGCGTCGACACCATCTGGCTCGACGGTCTGCGCCAGCCCGCGCTCGCGCAGAGCGTGCCGCGGGTGGGCGCGCCGGAGGCGTGGGCGGCCGGGTACGACGGCGCGGGCGTCACGGTCGCCGTGCTCGACAGCGGTGTCGACGCGACCCATCCGGCGCTGGCCGGGCGGGTGACCGCCCAGAAGAACTTCACCGACGGAAACGAGGACGACAAGGACCGCACCGGCCACGGCACCCACGTGGCCTCGACCGTCGCCGGTACGGCCGGCGTGGCGCCCGGCGCGCGCTTGCTCGACGGCAAGATCTGCGTCGTCGGCGGCTGCGCGGAGTCGTGGATCCTGGCCGGCATGCAGTGGGCGGCCGACCAGGGCGCCGCGGTCGTCAACCTGAGCCTCGGCGCGCCGGACACCCCCGGCGTCGACCCCGTCGAAGAGGCGGTCGGCACGCTGACCGCCGAGCACGGCACGCTCTTCGTGGTCGCCGCCGGCAACGTGCCCGGCGCCGGCTCGATCGCCTCGCCGGCCAGCGCGGACGCCGCGCTCGCGGTCGGCGCGGTCAGCAAGTCGGACGCGCTGGCCAGCTTCTCCAGCCGCGGCCCGCGCGCGGACGGCGCGATCAAGCCGGACATCACCGCGCCGGGCGTCGACATCGTCGCCGCCCGCGGCGCCGACTCCGGGCTGCCGGGGGAGGGCGAGACGACCCTCTCGGGTACCTCCATGGCCGCACCGCACGTGGCCGGTGCGGCGGCGATCCTCGCCCAGCGGCACCCCGACTGGACCGCGGCGCAGCTCAAGGGCGGCCTGATGACGGCCGCGCGGCCGCTGCTCGGCGACGCGTTCGTCGAGGGGGCCGGCCGGTTGGACGTGGGGCGGGCGGTGCGGCAGACGCTGACCGCGAGCCCGGCGAGTCTGAGCTTCGGCCGGCTCGCCTGGCCGCACACCGACGACGCGCCGGTCTCCCGCACGGTCACCTTGCGCAACGACGGTTCGTCCGCCGTGGACCTCGATGTTTCCGTGGACGGTCCCGCGCTCTTCTCGGTCGCACCCTCCTCGGTGTCCGTGCCCGCCGGCGGGACGGCCGACGTGACGGTCACCGCCAACGGGACCGTCGAGGGCGGCGAGGGACTGCTCACCGGGCACCTCGTCGCCGGAGACCTGCGGCTGCCGCTCGCCGTGGACCGCGAGGTGGAGAGCTACGACGTGACCGTCGCGCACGTGGGCCGGGACGGCAAGGCCGCCGACGGGTACGTGACCGTGCTCGCCTCCGCCGACGGCAAGATCGCGGTCAACCTGCCCGCCTCCGCCGGCACCGTCACCACGCGCGTGCCCAAGGGGCGGTACTCGGTGCTCGGCGCGATCACCGGGCCGGACGGCAACGGGTACGCGACGACGATCATCGGCCAGCCCACCCTGGACGTCGCCGGCGCCGGCACGGTGACCCTCGACGCCCGCCAGGGCGCGCCGATCTCGGTGACCGTGCCACGTGGCGACGCGGTACAGGAGTTCGCCGAGGCGGCCACCCTCTCGGTCACGCCCGGCCGCACGGTCGAGGTGGGCACGCTCGGCCGCTCCTTCGCCGGGCTGTACACGGCCGGGATCGGCGGCACCGGGGCCGGCTTCGTCAACCGGATCTCCGCGACGTACGGCTTCGACGGCGGCGCCTACCTGCTCGGCTGGCTCACCGAGGACCGCATGCCCACCGGCTTCGGCCGCACGCTGACCGCCGCGGACCTGGCCACCGTCCGCGCCGACCACGGCCACGAGGCATCGGGTACCACCGGGCAGAAGATGGCCTGGCCGGTGCTGCCCGACACGGTGATGGGCGGCTTCGCCCACGCGATGCCGGTCACGCTGCCCTCGACCCGCACGGAGTACTACAACGTCGAGGGGCGGGTGCGGTGGTTCCGCTCGTTCGACGAGATGACCACCGACCAGTACGTCACGTCGACCGTCGCGCCGCCGGCCGCGTACCGGGCCGGGCAGCCGTACCAGGAGCAGTGGAGCCGCGGCGTCTTCGGGCCGACGGTGGCGTCCCCGTCGTACGAGCACCAGTGGGTGACCCGCCGCGGCGACACGCTCCTGGTGCTCGCCCCGCTGTACGGCGACGCCGCCGGACGGGCCGGTTACTCATCGATCGCCGCCGGCCAGATCACGCTGTACCGCTCCGCCGAGCGGGTCGCCTCGGTCGACGAGCTGACCGCCCAGTTCGAGGTACCGCCGGAACCGGCCGACTACCGGCTCGAGATGAGCGCGGAGCGGAGCGGCCCGGCGACCCTCTCCACGCGGGTGAGCGTCGCGTGGACATTCCGCTCTTCGCACGTCTCCGGGGAGGCTGCCGCGCGGCTGCCGCTCTCCACGGTGCGGTTCGCGCCGAGGGTCGACGAGGAGAACGCCGCGCCGGCCGGGCAGGCCACCACGATCCCGGTGACCGTGGTGGCCCAGCCCGACTCGGCGGCCGGCCCCAACCGGAGCCTCGCGGTCGAGGTCTCGTACGACGACGGCGCCACGTGGGCGCCCGCCCCGGTGGCGGCCGGCCAGGCGACGGTCACCCACCCGGCGGGCGACGGGTACGTCTCCCTCCGCGCGACCGCCGTCGACAGTGCGGGCAACACCGTGACGCAGACCGTGATCCGGGCGTACAAGCTGGCCGCCTGAGAGCGCACCGGAGCTACTACGTACGATAGTTGCCGTGCTTCGCCGCCTCGCCCTCGCTTCCGTGGTCGCCAACGTCGCGATCGTGGTGAGCGGCGGCGCCGTCCGGCTGACCGACTCCGGCCTTGGCTGCCCCACCTGGCCGCGCTGCACCGACGACTCGTACACGACGACCGCCGAGATGGGCATCCACGGCGCCATCGAGTTCGGCAACCGCCTCTTCACGTACGTGGTCGGCTTCGTCGCGCTCGCGGCCTTCGTCGCGGCCTGGCGGCGGCGACCGCGGGTGCGCCGGCAGGTGCTGCTGGCCGGCGCCGTCCTGCTGGGCATCCCGCTTCAGGGCGTGATCGGTGGCATCACGGTGCTCACCGATCTCAACCCGTGGGTGGTCGGCCTGCACTTCCTCGCCTCGATCGCGATGATCGCGGTGGCGTACGCCCTCTGGCGCACGACGGACGCCCCGGCGGCCCCGGCCCCCGTCCCGCGGCCGATGCGCCTGCTGGGCTGGGTGGTCGCCGCCGTCAGCGCCGCCGTGCTCGTCGTCGGCACGTGGGTCACCGGCAGCGGCCCACACTCGGGCGACCACGGCGCCGCCCGCAACGGCCTCGACCCGGAGACCATCTCCCAGATACACGCCGACCTCGTGTTCCTGCTGATCGGCCTGACCGTGGCCGGGTGGCTGGCGCTGCGCGCGACCGGGCCGCGGGTGGCCGCGCGGGCGGCGCTGGTGCTGCTCGCGGTGGAGCTGGGGCAGGGGCTGATCGGTTTCGTCCAGTACTTCACCGACCTGCCGGTGCTGCTCGTCGGCGCGCACATGCTCGGCGCCTGCCTGGTCTGGCTGGCCACGCTCTCGGTGCTCTGGGCCCTGCACCCGGCACCCAGGCCCGAGGTCACCCCCGCTCCCGCTCCCCGGGAAGAGGTCTCCGCCGCCCACGTCTCGGGCTAGTCCGGGTCATCCCGGTGGGGTGGATCACTCGGGCCTGGGTTTGCGGGTCGTACCGGAAATACGTAACGTGGGCGTTGTGAAATACGCGGCGGCGCTCCCTGAGCGGCCGGCGGCGGTCGACGGGCGCACCCGTGACCGCGTCGCCAGGCTGCTGCTGGCGCACGGCTCGGCCACCGCCGCCGAGCTTGGCGCCGAGTTGGGGCTCGGCTCCGCTGCCATCCGCAAGCATCTCGACGCCATGCTTGCCGACGGCGTCGTCGTCTCGCGCGAGCGCCCGGTTCGGGGCCACCGTGGCCGTGGGCGACCCGCCCGCGTGTTCGTGCTGACCGAGGCGGGCAAGCAGGATTGCGGCACCCATTTCTACGACGGCATGGCCACCGCCGCGATGCGCTGGATCTCCCGCACGGGTGGGGAGGCCGCGGTCGCGGAGTTCGCCGCCGAGCAGGTGTCGGGCCTGGAGGCGCGCTGCCGGGCCGCGCTGGAGGGTGCCGGCGACGACCCGCTCGCGCGGGCCGAGGCGCTCGCCGCGGCGCTGACCGCCGAGGGCTACGCTGCCAACGCGTCCACCATCGCCTCCGGCGGCCAGCTCTGCCAGCACCACTGCCCGGTGGCGCACGTGGCCGCCGAGTTTCCCCAGCTGTGTGAGGCCGAGACCGCGGTGATCTCCCGCCTGATCGGCACCCACGTCCAGCGCCTAGCCACGATCGCGCACGGTGACGGAGTGTGCACCACGCACATTCCGGCTCAAACAACCACGGTGAGGACCGAATAGATGACCGAGCAGATGACCCAAGCGGAGCAGCTCGCCGTCCTCGGCAATTACGAGTACGGCTGGGCCGACTCGGACATCGCCGGCGCCGCCGCCCAGCGGGGTCTCAACGAGGCGGTCGTCCGCGACATCTCGGCGAAGAAGAACGAGCCGCAGTGGATGCTCGATCTGCGGCTCAAGGGGCTGCGGCTGTTCGGCCGCAAGCCGATGCCCGCCTGGGGCGCCGACCTCACCGGCATCGACTTCGACAACATCAAGTACTTCGTGCGCTCCACCGAAAAGCAGGCCGCGACGTGGGACGACCTGCCCGCCGACATCAAGAACACGTACGACAAGCTGGGCATCCCCGAGGCCGAGAAGCAGCGCCTCGTCTCGGGTGTCGCCGCGCAGTACGAGTCCGAGGTGGTCTACCACAAGATCCGTGAAGACCTCGAGGAGCAGGGCGTTGTCTTCCTCGACACCGACACCGCGCTCAGGGAGCAGCCGGAGCTCTTCAAGGAGTACTTCGGCACGGTGATCCCGGTCGGCGACAACAAGTTCGCCGCGCTCAACACCGCGGTGTGGTCGGGTGGCTCGTTCATCTACGTGCCGAAGGGCGTGCACGTGGACATCCCGCTCCAGGCCTACTTCCGGATCAACACGGAAAACATGGGCCAGTTCGAGCGGACCCTGATCATCGTCGACGAAGGTGCGTACGTTCACTACGTCGAGGGCTGCACCGCGCCGATCTACTCCTCCGACTCGCTGCACAGCGCGGTCGTCGAGATCATCGTGAAGAAGAACGCGCGCTGCCGGTACACCACGATCCAAAACTGGTCCAACAACGTCTACAACCTGGTCACCAAGCGTGCCGTGGCGCACGAGGGCGCGACCATGGAGTGGATCGACGGCAACATCGGCTCCAAGGTCACGATGAAGTACCCAGCCGTGTACATGGTCGGCGACCACGCCAAGGGCGAGGTGCTCTCGGTCGCGATGGCCGGCGAGGGGCAGCACCAGGACGCCGGCGCCAAGATGGTGCACGCCGCGCCCAACACGTCCTCCACCATCATCAGCAAGTCGATCGCGCGGGGCGGCGGCCGCACCTCGTACCGCGGCCTGGTCCAGGTGCTCGAAGGCTCGACCCACAGCAAGAGCACGGTCAAGTGCGACGCGCTGCTGGTCGACACGATCTCCCGCTCCGACACCTACCCGTACGTGGACATCCGCGAAGACGACGTGTCGATGGGCCACGAGGCGACCGTCTCCAAGGTCAGTGAAGACCAGCTCTTCTACCTGATGAGCCGGGGCCTGACCGAAGACGAGGCGATGGCGATGATCGTGCGTGGCTTCATCGAGCCGATCGCCAAGGAGCTGCCGATGGAGTACGCGTTGGAGCTCAACCGCCTGATCGAACTCCAGATGGAAGGAGCCGTCGGTTAAATGACCGACACCCTCGCCGCACCGCCTCCCAAGACGAAGTCTCAGGCTCTGCGGTCGTACGACGTCGCCGACTTTCCCGCCCTCACCGGCCTGGAGGAGGAGTGGCGCTTCACGCCGCTCAAGCGCCTCCGCGGCCTGACCGGCGACCTCGTCGGTGGTTCCGCTCCCGCCATCGGGTACCACGCGCTGCCGGCCGGCATCACGGTGTCCATTCTGGACAAGGGCGACCCGCGGATCGGCAGCGTGCTCACGCCGTTCGACCGGATCAGCGCGCTGGCCTACGGGCGCGCGAGCCAGGCGAGCCTGATCTCGGTCGACGCCGAGACGGTGCTCGCCGAGCCCGCCGTGCTGCGGGTGGTCGGCGAGGACAAACTCGCGTTCGGGCACACGTTCCTGGAGGTCGGGCGGTTCGCCGAGGCCACCATCGTGCTGGAGCAGACCGGTTCGGTCACGCTCGCCGACAACGTGGAGGTCGCGCTCGCCGACGGCGCCAAGCTCACGCTCGTCACGGTCGCCGACTGGGCGGCCGACGCGGTGCAGGCGCAGCACATCCGCTTCCGGCTGGGCCGCGACGCGCGGGTGACGCACATCCAGGTGACGCTCGGCGGTGACCTGGTGCGGCAGTTCACCAGCGTCGACTACACCGGCCGGGGCGGCGAGGCCGAGCTCTACGGGCTCTACTTCGCCGACGCCGGCCAGCATCTGGAGCACCGCCAGCTGGTCGACCACAGCGTGCCCGACTGCCGCAGCTATGTCGGCTACCGCGGCGCGCTACAGGGCGAGGGCGCGCACACCGTGTGGGTCGGCGACGTGCTCATCCAGGTGCAGGCCACCGGCACCGACACGTACGAGATCAACCGTAACCTCGTCCTCACCGACGGCGCGCGGGCCGACTCCGTACCCAATCTGGAGATCGAGACCGGCGAGGTCGCCGGCGCCGGCCACGCGAGCGCGACCGGACGGTTCGACGACGAGCAGCTGTTCTACCTGATGGCCCGCGGCATCCCGGAGGCCGAGGCGCGCAAGCTGGTCGTGCGTGGCTTCTTCGCCGAGCTGATCAACAAGATCCCCGTCGAGGAGCTGCGCGAGCGGCTCGGCGCCTCGATCGAGGAGCGGTTGGTGAAGGCGGGGGCATGATCAAGGTCTGCTCCGTGGAAGACGTCCCCAAGGGCACCGCGGTCGCCGCCGACATCGACGGCACCGAGGTCGCCGTGGTGCACGCGGAGGACGACAACTTCTACGCCGTACACGACGTGTGCTCGCACGCCGAGGTGCCGCTGTCGGAGGGTGAGGTCGACGGCTGCACGATCGAGTGCTGGCTGCACGGCTCCCGCTTCGACCTGCGCACCGGCGAGCCCACCGGCCTGCCGGCCACCGAGCCCGTCCCGGTCTACCCCGTCGAGGTCCGCGACGGCGAAGTCTACGTATCGCTCACGCCTAGCAATGGAGTACACCCGTCATGAGCACCCTGGAGATCCGCGACCTACAGGTGTCGGTGAAGCTGCCCGAGGGCGACCTGAAGCCGATCCTCGCCGGGGTCAACCTGACCGTGAAGGCGGGGGAGACCCACGCCATCATGGGGCCCAACGGCTCGGGCAAGTCCACCCTGGCGTACTCGATCGCCGGCCACCCCAAGTACCAGGTCACCGCCGGCAGCGTCACCCTCGACGGCGCCGACGTGCTGTCGATGACCGTCGACGAGCGGGCCCGTGCCGGCCTGTTCCTCGCCATGCAGTACCCGGTGGAGGTCCCCGGCGTCTCGGTGGCCAACTTCCTGCGTACCGCCAAGACCGCGATCGACGGCGAGGCGCCCAAGCTGCGCACGTGGGCGGCGGAGCTGCGCACCGCGATGGAGCGGCTGCACATCGACCCGGCGTTCGCCCAGCGCAACGTCAACGAGGGCTTCTCCGGCGGCGAGAAGAAGCGGCACGAGATCATGCAGCTAGAGCTGCTCAACCCGAAGGTGGCGGTGCTCGACGAGACCGACTCCGGCCTCGACATCGACGCGCTGCGGGTGGTCAGCGAAGGCGTCAACCGGATCCGCGCCACCGGCGAGACCGGCCTGCTGCTGATCACCCACTACACCCGCATCCTCCGCTACATCCAGCCCGACTTCGTGCACGTTTTCGTCGCCGGGAAGATCGTCGAGGAGGGCGGCCCCGAGCTCGCCGAGAAGCTGGAAGCCGAAGGCTACGAGCGGTATCTCGCAGGGGCCGGACCGGCGAAGGCCTGAGAGGCGCACCGATGACCGCGATCACGATCCCGGAGGGCATGCCGCAGTACGGCGACGTGCCGCGCTTCGACGTGGAGAAGGTGCGGGCCGACTTCCCGATCCTGGGTCGGGAGGTCAACGGCCACCCGATGGTCTACCTCGACAGCGGCAACACGTCGCAAAAGCCGCGCCAGGTGATCGACGCGATGAGCGAGCACCTGGAGCGGCACAACGCCAACGTGGCCCGCTCCGTGCACCAGGTGGGCACCGAGGCGACGGAGGCGTACGAGGGCGCCCGCGGCAAGGTCGCCCGCTTCGTCAACGCCGCGCGCCCCGAAGAGATCGTCTTCGTCAAGAACGCGACCGAGGCGATCAACCTCGTGGCGTACGCGATCTCCAACTCGCCGGCCGGCTCGCGCCTCGCGCTCGGCCCCGGCGACGAGATCGTGATCTCCGAGATGGAGCACCACTCCAACATCGTGCCGTGGCAGCTGCTGTGCGAGCGCACCGGCGCGACACTGCGGTGGTTCAAGGTGACCGAGGCCGGCCGCCTCGACCTGGAAAACCTCGACGAGATCGTCAACGAGCGCACCAAGCTCGTGTCGTACGCGCTGGTCTCCAACGTGCTCGGCACCATCAACCCCACCTCGGCCATCACCACGCGGGCACACGAGGTCGGCGCGCTGGTGCTGCTCGACGCCTCGCAGGCCGCGCCGCACATCCCGGTCGACGTGGCCGACCTGGGCGCCGACTTCCTGGCGTTCACCGGGCACAAGATGTGCGGGCCCACCGGCATCGGCGTGCTGTGGGGGCGGCACGAGCTGCTGGAGGCGATGCCGCCCGTGTTCGGCGGCGGCTCGATGATCGAGACGGTCACCATGGAGCGGTCGACGTTCGCGCCGCCACCGGCCCGCTTCGAGGCGGGCACCCCGCCGATCGTCGAGGCCGTGGGGCTGGGCGCCGCCGTCGACTACCTCACCGGCATCGGCATGGAGGCCATCCGCTGGCACGAGAAGGAGCTCGCGGCGTACGCGCTCGACGCCCTCGCCACCGTGCCCGGCCTGCGCATCTTCGGCCCCACGACGCCGGTGGGCCGGGGTGGCACGATCTCGTTCGGCCTCGACGGGGTACACCCACACGATGTGGGGCAGATCCTCGACTCACTCGGGGTGGAGGTGCGGGTCGGCCACCACTGCGCCCGCCCCCTCTGCGTGCGATACGGCGTGCCGGCCATGACCCGCGCGTCGTTCTACCTCTACACGACCGTCGGCGAGGTCGACGCGCTCGTGCGCGGCCTCGAGCAGGTGCGGAAGGTGTTCGGCTGATGGAGTTCGATCAGCTCTACCAGGAGATCATCCTGGACCACTACAAGCACCCGCACGGCAAAGGCCTGCGCGAGCCCTACGCGGGCGAGGCCCACCACGTCAACCCGACCTGCGGCGACGAGGTGACCATCCGCGTGGCCGCCGACGGCGACCTGCTCACCGACGTCTCGTACGACGGCATGGGCTGCTCGATCAGCCAGGCCTCGGCGAGCGTGCTGCACGAGCTGCTGCGCGGCCAGCACGCCGGTCAGGCCTTCAAAATCATGGACGGCTTCGTCGAGCTGATGGGCGGCCGCGGCCAGGTCACCCCCGACGAAGAACTGCTCGGCGACGGCATCGCCTTCGCCGGCGTAGCCCGCTACCCGGCCCGCGTCAAGTGCGCGTTGCTACCGTGGATGGCGTTCAAGGACGCCGCGGTGCGGGCCGGCGTGGCCGGCTCCACCGAGTCTGGTTCGGAGGTAAAGGCATGAGCGACGTGGCCAAGACGGCGACCGCGGACGTCGAAGAGGCGATGAAGGACGTCGTCGACCCTGAGCTGGGCATCAACGTGGTAGACCTCGGCCTGGTCTACGGCATCCACATCGACGACGAAAACGTCGCCACCCTCGACATGACCCTGACGTCGGCCGCCTGCCCGCTGACCGACGTGATCGAAGACCAGACCCGGTCGGCACTCACGACCGGCCCCGGCGGCGGCCTGGTGAAGGACTTCCGCATCAACTGGGTCTGGCTCCCGCCGTGGGGCCCCGACAAAATCACCGACGAGGGCCGCGACCAGCTGCGCGCCCTGGGCTTCAACGTCTGACGCTTTCGTCGCCCTCACCGCCCGCGGCCAGCCTGCGGCCGGTGGGGGCGTTTGGCGTCGTAACCCAAAGATCGAGATCTGAGCTATGCGGCGTCCGCCGTGGTACAGACCGCCGCGCGGGGCTTCAATCCGATCTTCCTGCCGGAGGCGACAAGGTGACCGTGACCAGCGGCGGACGGGTGAGGCCGCGGGAGCAGCGGTCCGGACCACGACGGACAGAGATGATGTTTGTGAGCACCTCCCGTCGGGGGTCTGACCCTACGACGGACTGACTTCGGGTCTT